>NZ_JBHUIZ010000004.1:0-27862 GCF_042683165.1 Tigheibacillus halophilus | reverse complement strand
CATTATATTTGGTCATAAAAACACCCCCGAAAATTAGATTTTTACTCTAACTTTCGGGGGTCGGTACCCCATCTCGGGCATGAGGAGCTTTTTCAACTGACTAATCAAGCCATCCATTTCGGCGGCATATTTTTATCCCAGTAAATTTCACCAATCTCGTGATGTTTTTCGAAATTATCATTGCTCAGATGGTAATGGAAATTGAACCAATAGCCTTCCATCGGACGATTGTCACGGCGAACATGAAAACGCGCGACATCTTTTTCATTACGCTCATCGTATACATGAAAAATCCTTTCGCTCATTCCGCTGGCAGGCTGTTGTGTGATTGCGTAATAGGCTACCTCGTCATCCGCTTCTTCAAGCACAGACTGCAATACGGTTTCCATTGTTGGCAAAATAATGGTAGTGAACTCATCTTCCACCTGGCTGGCAATTTTTGGTCCCAATTTATTCACTGCCTGTTTCTTCGCCAAATCCGTCAGTGAATGGATGTATTCGTCTTTATCAAACTTGTCTTTAGTCGAGAAATGAGGCGATGATTGTTCATCTTCTTCTTTGACAGCCACAAGGGCTGCTTGTCTTTCGCTATCATTTGCTTTTGAAGTGAACGTATTTTTGTCATTCTCGGCCTCAGCACCCATATGCAATGGCGGGACGTACAATCCCAGTGTCACGATGGCAACTAACGAGACCGCTATTTTACGGAGCCATAATTTCATTTTTATTACCTCGTTTTCTATGATCCTATTATCTATCTTATCATTTTTCCAACAAAAGTCTATTGATTTTATATATTTCCGATAATTCGCAACGAAGGACCTGTTTTTTGCTGTATCTGTTGTCTGCAGATATGGTACAGTTATGTAAAGACTCAATTCGAATCTCGTTTGTTACTATGGATATCAAATGTGTTGTAATGAGCATTCTGTCCGTTTTCCGAGAGACAGTGATAACACTTATATTGAAAACATTTGAATAAAGACTTATGGAGGTTATATCATGTACATAAAATTCCCGCAGGAACAACGAGAGGCATTCCTCACGAAAGTGAAAGATTATTTTTACATGGAGCGTTCAGAGGAAATTGGTGACTTGGCCGCTGAAAACATGGCTGATTTCATTGCCCGGGAAATAGGACCGGTATTTTATAACCAAGGTGTCCGGGATGCCAAAGATATGCTTGAACAGAAAATGATGAATTTGGAAGAAGATATATCCTCTCTTGAAAAAACGTTCCCACGTCAAGAAAGGTAGGATGGGGGTATTTGCTTCATGGAAAGACAAATCGAAAAAATCACAAATATATTACACGCTTATCGAATCGGTCACCGTATCCCCGGGTTGGCTGCCGGAATCATTTTAAATGGTCAGATTTTTTATATTCGTGGATTTGGCACCACCAATGCAAGTAGTTATCGTTTATTCACAGCAGATACCCTTTTCGCATTACAGGACATGACTTCCCTTTTTACCGCCCAATCCATGCTGCACTTGGCACAGCATTCTGACTTCAGCATCAACAAGCCTTTAAAGGATCATCTGTCCTGTTTTGATTCGCAAGAATTGAGATCAATTACAACCAAGCATATTCTGTCCCATGAAACTGGCTTCACAGGCGATTTCCCCCTCGTCTCCTCGCTCGATAGCGAAATGTCTTTATGGTACCAGGATATACCGGCATATAAGGAAAACTTGGAAGAGATGCAAAGAATTATTGGCACACACGCTATTCAATCAAGGGAGGACATTGCCAGCTCGTTCAGCAAGTTGCCGCTGAAGCATCGCCCCGGCAGCCAGACTGAATATAATATCGAGCCATTCCTATTAGCAGCCATTATATTGGAAAAATTATCCGGTATGACATGGGAAGCATATATCACAACCCATATTTTTCAGCCGCTGGGCTTAAACAAAACCCGGATACATCTGGATGCAGCAGCTGCAAATGAAGCATCAAGTCATTATATCAATGCGATCGGCCAGCCGATAGAAGCACCGGTACCATATAACCCATTGGGGGCTCCGATTGCTTCCATTTTTTCCACTGTCAATGAAATGCTTGTATTCCTTGAACATTGTTTGCTGCAATCGAAACAAGCAACAGGCGCCTTCATACAAGACACCCCTTCTGTTTTCATGCAAGGATGGCATATTGAGGAGGAAGACGGGAAACAAATATGGTCGCTCTCAGGCAATCAGCTGGGAGGAAGCAGCTATATTGAAATGGTCCCTGCATTCTCTTACGGGGCAGTGATTTTCGCAAATATAGATATGCTCCGCCTCCCCAGGCTTGCGAAAAGAATCAGGAATTTCCTTCTCCCGTAAGGATTTCATCACCATGAGATCAGAAAGAAATTCCTGCTGTTACTTTCGGTGTTTTCAATCCTAGCAGCGCTGCGGCGTCGCCAAGGATGGCCCATATTTGTACTTGAACATCCATCAAGCCCGTATCCAGGTGATCAATATCCATATCGTCACAGTCAGTTAGTTTCTGCTGGTATCCTCTTCATCATACAGTACAGGATACAACTCATCTTCTACTGTTATATCAGACATCGGTACTTTTTTTCGATAGGCTGCCCTCGTGATCATATGACCGGAAACCGGCGCAGTCAAAAACACGAACACGATTCCGAGCAATAGACGGACACTGATGATAGACTGAGTGATCCAAATATATATAAATGCGCCAGATAATGTCAATAAAACCGCTAACGTTGCACTTTTTGTTGCGGCATGTGAACGAGAATACACATCTGGAAAGCGAATGATGCCAATCGCACTGATGACAGCAATGACACCACCGCACAAAATGAGCAATGCCGCAACAAATTCACCGATTTCGCTTGCGTTCAATGACAACACCTCTTTCAATATATCTTGAAAAAGCAATCGTGCCTATGAAGGTCAGGATAGCCAAAACAAGTATGACTTCAAGGAAAGCATTCGTATCCAGCAAAACGGAGACAATCGCTATAACAGAAACCAATATCACACCAATCATATCGAGACCGATGATACGGTCCGGCAGACTCGGCCCAATGATGATGCGTACTAATGTGATCACTCCTGCAATGCCGAACAAAACCAAGGATATCAACAGCATACTGTCAATCATCGGCTCACCTCCATAATAGCTTTTTCAAATTTCTTCAATGATTTCAGCAGCATGTCCTTCGATTCCTTCACATCCATACCATGTATATAAAATGCATTTCCTTCCGGTGTCACTTCCATCACGACTGATCCAGGAGTGAGAGTGAGCAGCAGAGCAAGTGCAGTTACTTCCCAATCCCCTTTCAGTTCTGTTTCATATTTGAAAATTCCCGGGCTGATCCTGATATCCAGCCTCAAAATATGTTTCATTACATGAAGACTAGACTGCAGCAATTCAGAAACGAAAAGAATGATCAACTTAATAGCAGCATAAACCCGAAACAGATAAAATTTATTGCCGAAGAAACGATACATGAGAAATACAATTCCAATTCCAATCAAATAGCCTGTCACAAACGTTGACAAACGAAAGACATCCTCATCTTTAAACATTACCCAAAGCAACGCAATACATAAATTCAGCAAAAACTGAGCTGGCAAGACAGTTCACCTCTCTCCGCACATCCTAATCATTTAAAACAGCATCCACATATATATCCGGATGGAGCAATGTATTCGCAGCGTCTTTCACATAGACAGACAGTGATTCAGCGCATATTCCCAAGGCTATGGTACCTATCATCAAAATGATGCAGGGCACAAGCCAGCCAATTCTTATCGTTTTTTTCTCGTCGATGTTGATGGTCGATTCCCCCCAAAAACAATTCAGGAAAATACGCAACAACGAGTAGAGGACAAAAATACTGGAAATGAAAGCAAGCGAAAGCAGCACATAGGAATCACCCTCTATCGCCCCCTGCCCTACCAGCAGCTTGCCGATGAAGCCGCTTAGCGGAGGTACACCTGCGAGCGAAAGCAGCACAATAAAGAAAATCCATCCTAGTCCTGGATAATTTCGTATCAGCCCGCTCATTTGGTTGATTTTGTTGCTGCCGGTCAACGTGATCATCGTTCCAATAACTAAAAACAGGAGCGCCTTGACAATCATGTCATGGATCAAATAATAAACCGAGCCTTCTAAAGCGGCGGGAGTGGCCACCGAAAGACCAACTAATATGAATCCGACTGCAATCACGACATTGTATGAAGCAATCAAACGAACATCTTTATATGCGACAGCGCCAATACTGCCGCCAATCATTGTCAGCCCCGCCATGATACCGATAAATTGATGGGTGATGACTGTCTCATGGTAGAAAATCAAGGTGAATATACGGAACATCGCATAGATGCCGACTTTTGTCAGCAGGGCACTGAATAACGCAGCAATCGCTGTTGGTGGTGCACTGTATGAACCAGGAAGCCAATAGTACAAGAGCAAACCAGATTTCAAAGCGAATACAAGTAAAAACATCATGCCAATAACTGTCAAAATGGGTGTTTGCCCAACCTCTGCAACTCTTGATGAAATATGTGCCATATTTAGTGTTCCGACTGCCCCATATAAATAAGCGATGCCGATCAAAAAGAAGAAAGAGGAGACTACATTGATGACAACATATTTGATGGATTCTTTCAATTGCGTGCGTGAGCTGCCGAAAGCTATCAACACATAGGAAGCGAGCAGCATGATTTCGAAATTCACATAAAGATTGAATAAGTCCCCGGTTAGAAAAGACCCGTTCACACCCGCCACCAGGAAATTGACAAATGGATAAAAGAACAGTTTCTCACGTTTTTCACCAATGGAATAAAATGCATACAAGAGACAAACCGCAGCAACAATACTTGTCGTTACCACCAATAACATGGAGAAAGAGTCTGCAACGAACAAGATGCCAAATGGGGGCTTCCACCCACCAAAATCCAGCCGAAGAATACCTTCTCTTTGCATACGGTTCAGCAGATATACACCAATACCAGCGTTTGCCAGCATGACTCCAAAACTCAGCCAACGTTGGAAATATAATTTATTTCGAAAGAAAATCAGGAGGATGCCTGCAAGTACAGGCAGCACCATTACAAGCACAAGCAGATTATTCATCATCAAAACCTCTCATTTTGTAAAGACTGTCCGTATGCACAGTACGGTAGACGCGGTAGGCGAGCACCAGCAGCAACGCCGTCACTGCAAAGCTGATTACAATTGATGTCAAAATCAGCGCCTGCGGGAGGGCATCGGTATATGGACCCTTTTGTCCGCCGCCGATCAATGGGACATTTTCCCGCTCCAATCCACCCATTGTCATGATAATCAGGTGGGCAGCATGGGATAAAATCGCTGTGCCAAGGATGATACGCAAAACATTTCGGCTTAGCAGCAAATAGGTTGCGACAGAAATCAATATCCCCGCCAGAATAATAATCATTGTCTCCATCGCTACACATCCTTTCCAATACTCAAGATGATCGTTACCACCACGCCTACCACTGTCAGAGCCACACCGGATTCAAAAATCATCACTGTACCCACTTCTATCTTCCCAAAAAATGGGAGCGTCCATACTGTATGTCCCATCGTTAGGAATGGTTCATGAAATACGACAGATACCAGTCCGGTAGCCACTGCGGTGAAAGCACCGAGTGCTGCCACTTTTTTGAAGTCGAACGGGAGCGCTCTTTTCACCGTTTCGATATCATAGGCAAGAAAAAGCAAAACAAATGCTGATGCCAGCACCAATCCCCCGATAAAACCGCCTCCTGGAGAATTGTGCCCTGAAAAAAACAGATAGATGGCGAGCGTAAATATGATGTAGACGACAATTTTTGTCACTGTATGCAAAATGACATCATTTGTTTTCAAGCTTGCTCATCTCCTTTTTTTCTGCCTGTTTTAATAAAGGTGAACACACCGATACCAGCAATCAGCAATACGACCACTTCCAGCATCGTATCAAAAGCACGAAAATCACCTAAAATCGTGTTGACGATATTTTTACCGCCTGTCAGTTCATACGCATTTTCAAAATAGGAGGAAATACTGGCAAATAATCTACCGTTTTGGACTGCCAAGGCAATCACCACGAATAAAGCTCCCGTCATGATTGAAATCAACGCGTTGAAACGCTTCGTTCTTTTCGGCGCAGCCTCTTTCTGCCATTCCGGCAAAAAGTAATAGCTAACAAGAAACAGAACTGTTGTGACTGTTTCTATGACCAATTGTGTCAAAGCTAGATCAGGCGCTCGGAATAAAACGAATAACACCGCGATTGCATAACCGACAACACTATTTAAAATAATTGCCGTCAGTCTTGATTTAGCAAATAATATGGACAGTGCTGCTACTGCCATTACCAGGGCAATGATCCACTCGTAGACAGAAATATATGCACCTCCAGACACATGAAACCTATAAGCATCCGTAATGAATAACGTACCGCCTGCAAGCAGCAGAAAAGCGATGAAAATATAAACCAGGTAGTCTTTCAAATAACCGGTCATATACAATCTGGTTGCTTTTTTGGATGTATCTTCCAGCTGGCCAAGAGCAACATTGTATAATGTATTGAAAGAAGCCTCTTCAGGGAACAAACGGTAGACGCCTTTCCAATAAGGCATGGTATAATACATCAATGCACCGAACAAGATAATGCCAAGTGTCATAAGCAATTCTGGTGTGATGCCATGCCAGAAATGGATCCGTGTACCGAGCAGGTCTGCCGGAAATCCAGGAAAGATACCAGCCATCGCAGGGCGCAGTAAATAATCTCCCAGCACATTTGGAACAAAGAAGGTCGCGATGACCATAACGCCAAGTATGGCCGGAGGAATCAGCATGCCAGTCTTTGGTTCATGTACATTTTTTTTGGGAAGAGACTCTTTTGGAACTCCCAAGAATGTTTTCATAACGAGAATCATGCTGTAAATGAAAGTAAACACACTGGCGATCCAAGCGACAACCGGCAAAAGTTTCCCCCAGGTTCCAAGTGAAAAAATATCCAAACTAGTGATTTGCACCATAGCACCTAAAAACATTTCCTTGCTTAAAAATCCATTGAATGGCGGCAGACCTGCCATCGAAAAGCTGCCGATCAACGCGATGGTAAAGGTAATTGGCAGCAATGACATCAATCCTCCAAGTCTGCGGATATCGCGCGTTCCTGCTTCATGGTCGATAATCCCGACAACCATAAATAGCGATCCTTTGAACATGGCATGATTAATAAGGTGGAACAATGCAGCAAAAGTTGCCTGCGTATATAAAAGCGTTTCGGTGGAATATCCCAGCTTCAAAGCTGCGGATCCCAGACCGAACATCGCCATGATCATCCCCAGCTGACTGACTGTGGAATATGCCAGTAATGCTTTTAAATCAGTTTGCCGTACCGCCTGAAAGGATCCCCAGAATAATGTCAGCAGCCCCACACCGGTGACAAGCCAAAACCATAGCCTTTCTCCCCCAAAAACGGGCGTAAAACGGGCTACAAGATAGATACCTGCTTTGACCATCGTGGCAGAGTGCAAGTAGGCACTCACCGGCGTCGGAGCTTCCATCGCATCAGGCAGCCAGATATGGAATGGGAATTGAGCGGATTTTGTAAAAGCGCTCAATAAGATCAGCAGCATCGCCGGCAAAAAAAGCGAATGATCCGTGTATGCTCCGATATTTTCAATGATTTCCCGAATACGCATCGTCCCTGTCATCACATAGAGCATGAGAAAACCTGCAAGCATGGCAAAACCGCCAGTGACAGTAATCAAAAGCGACTTTAAAGCTCCTTCGCGCGATTTTTTCCGATGGAACCAAAATGCGATCAATAGAAAAGAGGAAATACTGGTCAATTCCCAGAATACATACAATACCATCAGGTTATCGGAAAATACGACACCGAGCATGGCACCCATGAACAGAAGCAGATATACGTAGAAATGCTTCATTGATTCTTCAGGAGATAAATAATAGATGGAGTAAAGTACCACAAGCGCGCCCATGCCTGTAATCAACAAGCCGAAAATCATACTGAGGCCATCAAGATAGGCGGTGAATTGTATACCATAGGAAGGAATCCAATACAATGTGCTGTGAAAGGTCTCCCCTCTGGCGACCTCAGGCAGGTAGCGAAATAGAAATAGGAAAAGTGTGACTGGAATAATCAGTACGAACCAGCCAATTCGGTTGTTTTTCACGTGTTTCATCAGCAGCGCAATGACCGCTGCAGCAAAAAACGGAATCATGATGGCTATGTTTAACGTCAATAATATCAACCTCCGGCAAAAATTTACGTTTGCTCAATGATGGTGCACGTAAAATAAACAGCACCATAGGCAGTGTCGAAGGACAAAAGCTTGGTCTTTCAGGTCATCATAGGATTTTAATCACAATGTGAAAGCAGTCAGCAGTTTGTCTTCATGCTGCTTTTGGGGTGATGAAGCGGTAATATTTTGACCAGCGCAGTACACCGGAAACGTTGAATAGATATGTTCATACAAGGAGGAGGTATGCTCCTTTTTGTACTTGTACATATAGTCCTATTATATATGAAAACCGGCCGCACTGCACAGAATAGGCAGTGATTTCGGAAAATGGACATACTTTTTCCTCATCTGTGCCATCACAAAATGACTGCAATCAGCTGCAAAAAAGGCTTGTCAGACAAATTCACAGTATGTCATATTAAAATTGTCTCAGCCTATGGCATTTTAGTGCTGAATGCCTTATGATATATGCAGACGTCAGAAGAAAAGAATGATAGCCTGTGTTTCTTGATAGATGACAGATGGGCAGATTGCCACGATTATACAACAGAGGTGAATCTGTGATGAAAAGATTGAAAAGCTGCATGGACGAAAGCATTCTCGTATGTGTATACTATGGACCAAATGGAGAAAGGCTCATCCGCCGCGGGCATAAGCTGGCCAATTTGCTGGACTGTCCGCTGTATGTTCTCACTGTGGACCCATTTCCTTACGACGAATTCGATGCCGAAAAATCCGGCTATATGGAAAGATGGCAGGAATTATGCGACGAATTAGATGTGGATGAATTCGTCATCCGTGACAATGAAAAACGCAGCTCTGCCAAAGTGATTGCCGAAGAAGTACACAACCATAATATTACACAAATCATTATTGGCCAAAGTCCGCAAAAAAGATGGGAAGAAATTACCAAGGGATCATTTTCCAACGTGCTTTTAAGGGAGATTTCGTTTGTTGATATCCACATTGTTTCCATAGACAGAGGTCTGAAAAGTGTTTCTGACACGAATTACGAGAAGGGTGTCCGCGCTTTCTTGAATAAAGAAAACGATGAAAATTATCACCTTGCCTTCAGTCGTTCAAGCAAAAATCTGTACGAGGGCATTTTTTATAAAGAGACTGGCACAGATTTTAATAACGGTGTATTCAAGTTCATTAATAAAGACGGAAAAACCTGTCAAGTACACGTGACTGATGACCGCATAGAAGGAATCGTGAAAGAGCCGCCGAATATACGGGATCATTAAAAAACAAAGGCATTCGCTACAGCACGAGCGAATGCCTTTGTTGCACCTATAAAGCATATTCTTCTGTCTGCCGTCTCGTTATTATCGTTCTGTAATGCTTTTTTAATCCTTGCCGATCCCTATTTGCTTTCCGTCACCTCAAGGACATCCAGCAGGAATACAAAGACAGGAATTCCGATAATCAATCCCCAGACACCAAAGAAATTCTGCGAGAAAATCAATACGATAAACGTATAAAACACCGGTAAGTCAGTCTTGGATGACATCAATTTCGGATTCAGAATATATGCTTCTATCGCATGAATGACCATGACAGCGATAAACAAATAAACAACCTTCCAGATGCCTCCAATTGTGAAAGCAATCAGTGTCAGCGGGATTAACGATATAATCACACCCGCGACTGGAATCAAACCAAGGAAAAAAATCATGATGCCCAGCCCGACGATTTGCGGAAAGCCAAGCACGCTTAGTACAATCACAGATAAGGTAGTGTTGATAATCGCAATGATGAACTGTGCTTCGATCACTTTGCCGAATGTGCGGGAAAATTTCTTCCCAAAAAATTCAATCTCACGGTAAAACGGTTCGATTTTGCTGTGCTTGAACTTATTCGTAAAATTGATCAGCCGAGGTTTCTCAATGAGGAAAAACAAGCTCAGCACCAATGCAATCAGCACTTGCACACTTGTTTTGCTAATATCGGAAAAATATTGCAACAAAAAGGAAAAGCCGTTTTCCAAATAAGTGGTGATTTTATTACTCGATATGACAGATTCGACGAAGTTGATGACTGGATTATCATGTGATTTAATTGAAAAATTGGTGATTTGCTTGATCAGCTGACTTATTTCTGAGGTGATCAGCGGCAGATAATTGACAAGCGCGACGGTTAGTAAACTGATGATAAGCGTGTACACGATCAAAACCAGCAGGGTCCGGTTGAATCGGACACGTGCCAGGATGAATTCGACCAGGCCATTCAGCAGAAATGAAAAAATGAAGGTCAGCAAAATAAGATTCATCATGCTTCTGACACTGTAAAGGACCACAACGATCAAGATGAAGATGATCGCCCGTTTCACACTCTTTTTCTGAAAAAATTTCGTTAAAGCCTCCATAAACTGTTCCCCTTACTGCTGTTTATTCCTGCCATTCTCTTTCCGTAAAACTGTGAATCTATTAACAGTGTACTGTATTTCTATGAAACAGTATTGCCATCCATTCCAAGAAATATTACAGCATGCATGATGTTTAGCAAATCCCCCCATTGCGAACCCGATCGCTTTTCATGGAAATGAACAAAAACCCCAACACTGTCAGGTGGGATGAAGAAACAGGCTTCTCCCCGATACAGTACAAAAGATTCCGCAGCTTCAATAATATGTATTGGGTAAATCATACCATAATTCGAGAAAAAAGTACCTTATTCTGCTGGAAAAAAAGACTGTTTCTATAGGTGACCCTTTTACACTTAAAGCATTGTGACATGGGAATTTATTTGGAAATCCAGTTCATTTACCTGCACACAAAATACTCCCCTGGCACGGCCATCAAGTGATAAAGCGGTCATTTATATTTGAATTTTGACTAGCAACAAAACCAAAACAAAAGAATGATCCCGTTGATGCCAGGCATAACAGGAGCATTCTTTCTATTCATCCGTTCTCACTTTTTTATAACAAATAAAGGAGAAAATGGCCGCTGCAAGCATCCATATGCCCACCCAGAGAATCGGCATCCAGGAGCGTGAATGACCCATCTCGATCAATTGCGGGATTGGCAGGATGTTGGCTATTCTCACTGTCAGGCTGTCTTTTGCAAAGCCTAGAAAATCAATCATCGGTGTAAATCCGAAAACGAACATAATCGGCATCAGATATGCAGTCGTGATTCCAACTGTTTTGACAAACAAACCGATACCGACACCCAGGAACAAGAAGAAAAAAAACAACAAAAACAGACCAATGATTGCTTGCAGATTCAGTAATGCGCCACTTCCCATAATGAGCAGTGAAATCAAGAGACTGACTACAGTCAGAAGTGTTGTCGCCAGGCTTTTACCGATAATGATATCCATAAAAGATGCCGGCGAGAGCATCAGCCCGCGCAGTGTCTTCTTTTCGTTCTCTTCTGCCATCAGCATCATCATCGCTCCAGTAGTAACTGCTGAAAATGTAATGCCGACGACTATATAGATGATCATCAACGGCATTGCTTCATCTGTCGCTTCCCCCATACGGCTATATAAGACTGCCAGTATGACAGGTATGATTGGGGTAAACAACATCATGGTATTTTTCATAAAATCCTTCATATCTTTCTCAAAAATGGCCTGGATACGTTGTACGTTCATTCAAACCAGCTCCTTTCCGGTAACCTGGAGAAAAATCTGCCCCAGCGTCGGGTTATCTGTGTGCATCGACTTGACCACTCCGTTCCTGATCAAGCTGGCAATTTTATCGGCATTGCTTTCGCCGTTCTCAATAATCAATCTTTCACCTTTGAATGTTTCTACATGGAATGCATGTGTAGAATATCTATATCGCAGATTCTCCGGGGTATCCAGTTCCTGCAGCTGACCATGATGCAAAAATGCGACACGATCACACAAGACATTTGCCTCTTCCATATCATGCGTATTCAGGAAAATGGTTGTGCCTGCTTCATTCAATAGTTGCAGCCCACGATGTATATGCGCGATATTGCCTGGGTCCAATGCAGATGTCGGTTCATCCAGAAAAACAAGCTTTGGCCGGTGTATCAATGCCTTCGCCAATAAGACACGCTGCTTCATCCCTTTTGAGAGCTTGGAAAAAATTTTTTTCTTCTCTTCCTTCATATTGACCTGTGTCAGCATTTCATCTATCCGGCTTAATGGAACATGATACAGCTTGCAAAATAATTTCAAATTATCATAAACTGTCAGCCGCTCATATAAAGAGCTGTTATCAGATAATATGCCAATTTGTGCTTTAAAGGCTGCAGTTCGAAAGTGAACCGGCTGTTTCCCAAGCACCTGAATGTCACCGTCTGTTTTTACAAGCTCCCCTGTGAGCAATTTAATCATAGTTGTTTTCCCTGCTCCGCTTGGTCCAAGCAGGCCAAAAATCTCTCCCTCTTTCACCGAAAAATCCACACCGTTAATCGCATTTTTCCTGCCAAAATTTTTTCGCAAACCCTTCACTTCAATGATATTTCCCATTTGCAAATCCTCCCCTGCCAATCTGCCTGCATCATATAGGATATTTCCAATGAACGCAGTCATATCAAGGTGAGATGTGTGTCATTGCAGCTGAACTGTACTCTTTCCGGGCTGAAAATTGCTCGTGTTTTTCAAGTATATAGGGTTAAATGTACTTATTTCAGGTTGAATATTTCATGGATGGCCTGCAGCTTCGTCCGTGATAATGGAATGGTGGCTTGCACTTTATTATTGATTTTTAATGAATATGTATTTTTGGACCATGTAATGATTTCCCTGACTTTTTGCAAGTTGACAATGTAAGAGCGGTGACACCGATAAAAACCGTAAAGCTCTAATTTCTTTTCGATTTCCGCCAATGTCAAGTCAAGTGCAAAAGAATCATTGTTGATGATAATGAAGGCCTTTCCCTCTTGACTCTCAATATAATCAATCTCAGTCGGGTCAAACAAAATCACTTTTTCCCCAACTTTTGCGGGAATTTTAAATAGTTTTTCCACTGTTAAGCTGGTTGGTCTTGTTTTTGCTTCCTCTTGTTCAGACGTTTCCTTGTCTACTTCCAACTGAAGCAATCCTTGCTCATGTAAATGATATGCGTCGTCACTAAGCAGCAGCGCATGCTCCATACTGGTAACAAGCAGAAGTACAGATCTTTTTTCTATCATCATCTGGTTAACCATATTGATGAATGTATTGATTGTCAGTATATCCACACGATTGATTGGCTCCTGGAACACGTTCAGTTGGGCACCTCTCATGTAATGTTTGGCATAATATACCCTGCAGATTTCAGAATCGCTGCATCGCTGCAAGGTTTTTTTGGTACAATTTTGCAGTTGGAACATGACAAGCACTTCAGGGAGCGGCATCTTACAGCCGAACCACCGATGATAAAATTTGATGTTATCCTGAACAGATATCCGCTCATACAACCCCTCATTATAGTCAAAAAAGGTTACATCAGTGTTCTTCTGCAACGCCCCGGCAAGCCCTGCTTGAAGGTCTACATCACTATATATGGATTTCACCTGTGATTCATCAATATCTATCTTACATGCTGGCAGCAGGGTATCAGATGCTGCCTCTTGTTCGATATTCAGCACAATCATATACATTCTCCTAAGTATGTAATCCAATGGTATTGTTCATGTATTTATTGTATGAAAAAGAAGAAGGAATTGAAATAACTTTTTGCCAGCTTGCCAAGCTTTATGGAAACATCGGCAGTTTAGCAAGCAAATTGTGGCACCTTCATCTGTCTCTTTGATATAGGAAAAAACGATACAAATCAAACTGTATCGCTTTGCCCTTCCACTATTCACCTTTTTCTCTATTTATTATCTATCAAAATCGATCTGTTCTTTTTCCCCCAGGTCAATAGTTGTTTCACTAGGTCTCGTTTGGGCAATCACTTTTCCATTTCGGATGGAATACAAGACTGAAGCCTGCTTTCGGACAACTTCATATTCATCTATGGCGCCCATAATCATGAAGTTGGCGGGCTTGCCTGCCTCCATGCCATAATGATTTGTGATATGCAATGTTTTTGCACTGTTGGCAGTGACTAAATCAATCGCGTTCGTGATCTCTTCATAACCCATCAACTGGCTGGCATGGATGCCCATCTGCAATACTTGCAGCATATTGCCGGTGCCAAGTGGATACCATGGATCAAAAATATCATCATGGCCGAAGCAGACATTCATGTCGGCATCAAGCAATTCCTTCACCCGTGTCAGACCGCGACGTTTCGGATAAGTGTCAAAACGGCCTTGCAAATGCATATTGACCAGTGGGTTGGAGATGAAATTGATTTCCGATAGCTTCAGCAAACGGAACAGTTTAGATGTATACGCATCATTGTAGGATCCCATCGCTGTGGTGTGACTGGCAGTAGTACGTTTTCCGAGTCCGCGTTTATATGCTTCTGCAGCAACTACCTCCACAAATCGTGATTGTTCATCATCAATTTCATCACAGTGGATGTCGATAAGCCGGTCATATTTTTCCGCAAGATCAAAGGCAATCTCTAATGATTTCACACCATACTCTCTCGTAAACTCGAAATGTGGAATACCACCGACAGCATCGGCCCCCATTTTCAACGCTTCCTCCAGCAGTTCAGCACCATTGGGATAGGAAAGGATGCCCTCCTGCGGAAAAGCGACAAGCTGCAAATCCACAAAATCCTTCAGTTCTTCCTTTACTTCCAATAAAGCTTTTAAAGCAGTCAAACTCGGATCCGTTACATCCACATGTGTACGCACATGCTGGATACCTTGGGCGATTTGCATTTTTAGAGCTTTCACTGCACGGGATTTCACGTCCGCTTCTGTAAGCGTCTGTTTACGTTCCGACCAGCGTTGAATCCCTTCGAACAATGTGCCGCTTTGATTCCATGCTGGTTCACCTGCTGTTAAGGCAGAGTCCAGGTGGATGTGTGGTTCGATGAACGGTGACAGCACCAACTGCCCTTTTGCATCAATTATTTCTTCATTTTCGGACTTGATGGTGTCCCGAGTGATATTTGCGATCAAATCATTCTTGACAGTTATATTCCAATGACCATCTTCACCTCGAAGTTTTGCGTTTGTAACGAGCATTATTGACCCACCTTTTCTATTTCTGATACGGCTACGTGTTTCTCTCTATATAATCGTGCTGTGGCGATGGATACTGCAACATGAACCAATGCCGCTGTAACAAGTGCGTTAATTGGTGCGATTCCTGGCAAAAAGTTCGCAGCTGCGGCGCCAGATACCCAAGCAGTAATGGCGATCCAGTTGACTGCCTGAAAATTCATTTTCTCAAACGCTTGATATTTGCCCCTCTTGACGATGAAATAATCAGCAAGAATGATAGCACCGATTGGCGGGAGGGCTGTTCCGAGCAAATCCAGCCAGCTGACAAAGTTGTTATACAGCCACATGGCAGCGAGTGTTCCGGCAATACCATTAAAAATCACGATTTTTTGCTTTGGTATTTTCGTAATGTTCGAGATTCCCAGTCCGGAAGCATACAAAGCATTATCATTCGTCGTCCAAATATTCAACCCAAGAACAATGATAGCAGGAATGATCAATCCCTGTAGAAACATCACTTCCGAAATATCTGATTTGCCTGTTGCGATCGCACCGACTGCACCAAATAAAAACATAAGCGAATTACCGATGAAAAAAGCAATCACAGTCGCGCCAACCGCTGATTTTTTCGTTTTTGCAAAACGGGTGAAATCCGGAGTCAAGGTTCCAGCACTGATAAAGGAGCCGATACAGATCGTCAGCGCTGCTGCCAAACCAATGTTGTTTGTGGGGGTATAATTGAACAGGCTGTGCCAGCCTCCCATTGCATCTGCTGCTTTAAACATCGAGGTCGTACCAAGCCAGGCAATCAGCGGCACAGCGATGAAGCTGATAATCGCCAATGCCTTCATCCCGAAATATGCGCTCAGTGACATAGCGATGCCAAAAATCCCAATCAGCAAATATATGTCAATTCCTGTTACTTTGTGAACCGGAACAGCAAACATGGCCACACCTACACCAAACCATCCGATTTGCGTCGTTGCAAGCAAAAATGAAGGCAGATAAGATCCTTTTTCTCCGAATACATAGCGAGCCAGCAAATGGGTAGATAACCCTGTTTTAGCTGCCATATATGCCAGAGCCCCCGTATATGCACCTAAAATCAGGTTACCGAGCAGAATGATACCGATGAATTGCCAGAATGTCAGTCCCTCACCAAGTGTGCCTCCCGACCACATACTTGCGGAAAAAAATGTCAACCCAAGCATGACAACCAGCATATTCCAGAAACTTTTGCGATATGTCTGTGGTACTGCTGATAATGAAAATTCTTTATCCATGTGTAACGCGGTTTTAAATTGCCCATATATGCAGCAGCAATTCAAATTCCACCTTCCCCCCAGTCCGTCAAATTTTTTATACAAACTGGTACCAATTCGTTTAGTTGGAAAATTGGATTTGCCATCACGGTCCTCTTGCCATAAAAAAAACAGGCTAGCTGCCATGTAGATGGCAAGTAGCCTGTTTTGCCCGATTACCAGCAGGCAGGTGCAGGTGGAATACACCTGTCTTCCTGCATGGTCGTTAACCGAAACAAAAATTTCCGCTGTCCTTGCCAGCCTCACAGGGCTGAATTAAAGGTACCAATTCAATTGAGATCATTATGTCAGAATAAAGGAGGATTGTCAACCACGATGAAAGACAAGACTGACTTTTGCACTGCCCATCCTATGAGTCTATTTCCTCCCATAAACGTTGGATGGATACTTCCTCTCTGTGTTGAGCCAGCCTGTACATGTCCGGGTTGGAAAGCCGCCTCCAGTCGTCAAAACCAAATGATGATTGGTAATGCTTAATCAAAAGCGCCAGCAAGTTACCATGTGTTACAATCACAGTCGCAAGATTACCATCTCCCCACAGTTCCTCTATAACCTTCATAGCACGCTTTGTCGCTTCAGTCCCCGATTCTCCGCCATGATAAGCCAAATCCATGGCATCGAAGCTATTTCGCAACTTTTCCATCCAATTGGTCATATCTTTCGTACTTAGCACTCTTTCTAATAAACGCTCATCTGTTTCAATTTGTATAGACATATCTTGTGCAAATGGTTCGGTGGATTGTATTGCTCGCGTGCTAGGGCTGGAAATGATGCGGTCAATCGAATGATTTTTTAAAAATAATTTTAACTGCTGCGCCTGCCGCTTCCCTTTTTTGGTCAATGGGGCCTCAACCGCTTGACTTTCTGCCTCACAATGGCGGACTAGTAATATTTGTTTACCCACGTTTTTTTCCCCTCCAAATGTCATATATGAGTCGATACCTGTATCCAGGTTAATACAATGTGCCATCATGTCAATGGTTACTTAGCCGGACGTGAATAACTGTCCATATGCTGACAGGAGCAGAACTTGCCGGCAATTGGCATGATAAAGTGCGTTTTGAAGAGTAAAGGAGCATATATCACAAGTAAAGCATCCAAAGTAGCAAATTAAGCCTCGATAAAATAAGTAAAACCTCTGCTCCGCCATAAGCAACGATGTAAACAATCAACATTCAACTCCCCCTATCCCTCCTGCAATCAAATTGTAAGATTATTTTTAGATAAAAATGGCAATAACAAACTAAGATAGGTTTTTTCATTTTTGCTTTTCCACTTGGTTACCGGAGGAGGACTTCACATGAAAGGAATTATACTTGCCGGCGGAAGCGGAACAAGGCTTTCACCCAGTACAGACAGCATCAACAAGCATCTTCTCGCCGTTTATGACAAGCCAATGATTTATTACCCACTTTCCATATTGATGCTAGGCGGTCTGAAAGACATCATGATCATCAGCACACCACAGGATTTGCCGCGATTTCAAGAGCTGCTGGGAGACGGGAGCGAGCTCGGAATTTCTATTTTTTATAAAGAACAGACTGAACCAAAGGGTATTCCGGAGGCATTCTTGCTTGCGGAAGATTTTATCGGAAAAGATGATGTCACATTGATTCTCGGCGATAACCTTTTTTATGGGCAAGGATTCACGACATTGTTCCGTGAGGCGTTAGCAAAACATAAGCATGCCACCGTTTTTGGATACCGCGTGAAGGATCCGGACAGATTCGGCGTGGTGGAATTCGACCACCAGCAACACGTACTCTCTATCGAGGAAAAGCCGAAAAATCCAAGATCTGACTTTGCTGTTACTGGGCTATATATTTACGACCATCGAGCAGTTGACTTTGCAAGAAAACTTTCTTTTTCCAAGCGCGGTGAACTGGAAGTTACCGATTTAAATAAAGAATACTTAAAGCGCGATGAACTGGATGTCCAGCTCTTAGGTCGCGGGTTTGCCTGGATGGACGCCGGAACCCATGATTCTTTGTTCGAAGCATCCGAATTTGTTAAAAACATACAGGATCGGCAAGGCTTCAAAGTTGCATGCCTGGAAGAAATCGCATATTACATGGGCTATATCTCAAAGGATAAGTTGTACGAAAAAGGAAAAGCGATGGTGAAAACGGATTATGGGCAGTATCTGATTGACATTGCCAGTCGAAAGCATACCGAGCAATACTGGGAGGAAATGGTGCATAAACCAATGTTAGGACTGGTGGAAAATGACTGAGAATAAGACTGCAGAAAAACCCGCATTGCTCATTACAGGTGGTGCGGGATTCATCGGTTCCAATTTTGTTTTGTATATGGTCGAGAAATATCCAAGTTACCAGATTGTCAATCTCGATAAGCTGACGTATGCTGGAGCGCTTGACAATCTTGCACCGGTAGAACGACGAGCGAATTATCATTTTGTAAAGGGAGATATTGCTGATGAGCAAGTCGTTTCCCAGTTATTTTCCGATTTCGACATACATGGTGTGATCCATCTTGCCGCCGAATCCCATGTTGACCGTTCCATCAAAGATGCGAAGCAATTCGTGGAAACGAATCTGCTTGGAACTACTGTACTGTTGCAGGCAGCCAAACAGGATTGGGAGAAAAAAGGTGTGTTAAGCGAGCGGCGCTTTCACCAAGTTTCCACAGATGAAATTTATGGTTCCTTAGGAAGCACAGGAAAATTTACAGAAGAAACACCTTATGCGCCCCGTAATCCTTATAGTGCCTCCAAGGCTGGTGCCAACTTGCTGGTCAATAGCTTTGCTCATACGTATGGCATGAATACGATCATTTCCAGCTGTTCCAATAATTATGGTCCAAGGCAGCACCGCGAGAAACTCATTCCGACCATCATTTTCAAAGCTCTTTCTTTGGAGCCGATACCGATTTACGGGGACGGGGAAAATATCCGGGATTGGATTTATGTGGAGGACCACGTACAGGCACTTGATTTGATTTTTCATCATGGCAGACGACTGGAAACTTATAATGTTGGCGGAAATAATGAACGTACCAATATCGATATTGCTACAACAGTGTGCCACATCCTGGACGAACTCCATCCGGAACTGCTTGCAAGGTCTGGAAAAAAGAGTTTTCAAGATTTAATCACCTATACAGCGGACAGACAGGGACATGATCGCAGGTATGCAGTGGATGACAGCAAAATTCGCACCGCTCTGGGATGGCAGCCTCAAACGGACTTCCAGCAAGGCATTCGCCAAACAGTCGCATGGTATCTGGAAGCAATGGAGGCTGTCCCCCGAAGCACTAACGCATGAAAGGGATAGAACGGTGGGGTTGTCCCCGCATTATATGTAGGTGGTGATGTTTCAATGTCTGTTAATGATATACCGCTGATTTCTGTGGTGGTGCCTGTTTACGGGTGCAGAACTTGTTTGAAGGAACTCGCGCATCGTGTAACAGAAACGGTAGACAAAATACCAGCCCGACTGGAATTGATTTTTATCAATGATGCCAGTCCGGATGGAGCCTGGGACTTGATTGATGAAATGAGCAGTCGGGACACGCGCATCAAGGGTATCAACTTTGCACGCAATTTCGGTCAGCACCGCGCCATTACCGCAGGGATCGACCATGCAGCGGGCGACTGGGTTGTTGTCATGGACTGCGATTTGCAGGACAAGCCGGAGGAGATTGACAGATTGTACCGTAAAGCTTTGGAAGGATATGACATTGTCTTTGGGAAACGCTACAAACGTCAGGATAAGTGGCTAAAACGTAAAGGATCCCAGCTCTTTTACAAGATCTTTGATTATTTCACGGAACGTTCTTCGGATCATATGATTGCCAATTACAGCATCAGCAATAAAAAGGTTGTGGATGGTTTTCGCAGCATGCGTGAGCAAAACCGTAATTTCCCCTTGTTCATTCAGTGGATGGGCTTCGCCACAGCAACGATCAATGTTGAACACTGTGTAAGGAAACAAGGCCAATCATCCTATAACATACGAAAACTAGTGATGCTGGCAACGGATACCATTATTTCGCAATCCAACAAACCGTTAAGATTGTCTATCCAGTTCGGTTTCTTTATATCACTGATTTCATTGCTTTACGGGATATACTTATTTGTCCGATACTTCTTTTTAAATCAGCCAGTACATGGCTGGACAAGTGTCATGGTCTCTATCTATTTCCTTGGCGGCCTGTTATTTTCCAATCTTGGCATTCTTGGACTTTATATCGGCAAAGTGTTTAATGAAACAAAAGGGAGACCCCTGTATTTGATTAAGGAAATGACCAATGAAAATGGACTAAGGAAAAACGATTGACTTATAACAACGATTTTCAAATGAAAGGGGAATGAACAATGCCGGATTATTTGCAAGCAACGCCGTGGGATAAACGTAACTTCGGAATTGATACGTATGAAATCACCTCCATGCACGATGTGGCACTGGAAGCTGCAGATAAAATCAAGGGGCATTTCACCATCAAGGTGCCGCCTCTGGAGAACCCGCGTCCGTTGATTCAGCACGGATTCTATTATATGGATACTTTGATGGAGCCAGTTTGCAAGCAGGAGGATTTTCTGCTGCTGGAAAAGACAGGCATATCTGTCTCTCAAGACTATCATGCCGATGCAGTGTTCACTATCGCCAATCAAGCTTTCATGCATGGCCGTTTTCATCGTGATTTTCATATTCCTAACCAATTGGCTGATTTACGCTATATGAATTGGGTAAGGGACTTGCATGATCGCAAAGAAATTTTGGCCTTGTACGTACACAATAAACTGGCAGGTTTTTTCGGGTTTTCTGGAAATCATGTTTTATTACTCGGCATGCACGAAGAATTTCGTCATAAAGGGCTGGCAAAAACATTGACAAGCCAATGCTGTCAATTACTTTTCGACAAAGGATATGAAGAATTGCGCACATCGATTTCCGCAGCTAATGTGGCCTCCTTGAACTTATTCTATTCTTTGGGCTTCAGATTGAAAAATACAGTCGATGTGTACCATAAATTGAATGGGCCAGAACCGGCGGGGGCATCTTGATGGGCTATGCGTATATTTTCGCAACTATTTTCTTTACCGTATATGGGCAGCTTGTATTAAAATGGCAGGTGGACAAGGCTGGCGCGTTGCCTGATGAGACATTTGGCAAACTCTTCTTTATGGCAAAGCTGTTGATGAACCCGATTGTCCTTTCCGGATTTCTCTCCGCCTTTATTGCTTCCTTGTTCTGGATGGCTGCCATGAGCAAATTCGACATCAGTTATGCATATCCATTTATGAGCTTGTCTTTTGTGCTCGTGTTCATTTTGTCAATTTTTCTATTTCAGGATCCTGTGACCATTCAAAAGGTTCTTGGACTCACTTTGATTGTGCTGGGCATCCTTGTGACAAGTCAATCTTTATAATCGGGGGGAACAACGATGATTATGTTTAACAAACCCTGTGTCATTGGAGAAGAATATCAGGCAGTACAAGAAGCGATTCAAAGCGGCAGCATGTCTGGCAACGGTCCTTTTTCCAAAAAAGCGAGCGGATGGCTGGAGAAGCATCTGGGAACACAGCGTGCCTTGCTGACTCCCTCTTGTACTGCTGCATTAGAAATGGCTGCTATTTTAACCAATGCCGGCCCTGGTGATGAAGTGATCATGCCTTCTTACACCTTTGTATCGACCGCAAACGCATTTGCCTTAAGGGGGGCTGCAATACGATTTGTCGATGTGAAAAAAGAAACGATGAATATCGACCCGGTACAAATAGAAGCAGCGATTACCGAAAAGACAAAAGTGATTGCCGTCGTGCATTATGCCGGGGTGGCGTGTGATATGGACGCAATCATGGCTTTGGCAGAGAAATATCAGCTATGGGTTGTGGAAGATGCTGCACAAGCATTAATGAGTGCTTACCATCAAAAACCGCTTGGGACCATCGGCCACTTCGGAACGATTAGCTTCCATGATACAAAAAATCTTCAGTGCGGTGAAGGCGGGGCCTTGCTGATTAACCACAAAAAAGCTGTCGAACGTGCAGAAATCATCCAAGAAAAAGGTACAAATCGCTCGCAGTTTAAGCGTGGCATGGTTGACAAGTATTCTTGGTGCGACATTGGCTCTTCGTATTTATTAAGTGAAATAAACGCTGCTTTTTTAACCGTCCAACTCTTACATGCTGCCGATATCACTGCAGACCGGCTGCGCACCTGGGCGCATTATGATGCCGAATTAAGAGATTTACAATCGCTCGAAACACCTGTCATTCCGCCATACAGTTCTAATAATGCCCATATGTACTACCTCAAAACAACTGATGAACAGACAGCTGATAACCTGATGTCTTTTTTAAAGCAACGAGATATCATAGCAGTGACTCATTATGTGCCGCTGCATTCATCAGCGGCGGGCAGGAAATTCGGAAAATTTATCGGCAGGGATCTTTATACGACTGCAGACAGCTCCAGGTTGATCCGCCTGCCTTTGTACTATGGAATGAAAGAAGAGGACATTGCTTATGTATGCCAATCCATTATGGCGTTTTATCAAAAATCATAGCTGGACTACCCTCTCCCTGATCGTTATTGCTCTTTATGTTTCACCATACTATTTACTTGGGGAAGATGCACATATCCGTGTGCATGATAATATGGATTCCAATATCGTTTGGTATGAATTGCTTGCAAAAAGCGGTCATATTTTCACTCTGAAAGATGTCATGATTCCAAATATCATCAATGGGTTGCCACGCAGTGCGCTTCCTTCAGCATTCGACGGGATGGTTTGGCTGTATGCGCTGCTGCCACCCATGGCTGCCTATGCCATCGGTCAGACCATCATGCGTTTAGTTGCGTTCTTCGGCATGAAGCTTTTGCTCGAAAAGCATATACTATGCGAGCGGAATGTCCCGATCCTCACCACAGGTGTGTCGTTATGCTTTGCTATTTTACCATTTTGGCCGTCAGGTATGCTGTCTATCGCCGGACTGCCGCTTGCCCTCCACCTTTTCCTGGTCATCCGTAAGCAAAAAGCAGCCGCGCCGAAATATGTTTGGGTATTTCTATTGCTGATCCCGTTTTTTTCCAGCTTCATTCTCACTTTCATTTTCTTTTTGGGACTGCTCGGTATCTGGTGGCTCGTGGACTGGATCCGGTTGAAAAAAGCGAATTGGCTTTTTTTTACTGCGATTGCTGCCATGACCATCATCTATTTGGCAAAGGAATATTTATTGGTTATCTCTATGTTTTTTGGGAATGGTGATACATCGCATCGAGATGAATACAACCTGGGACACAATGATTTTTCCAGAACATTCATGTTGTTTCTGCATAATTTATTCAAAGGACATACACATGATTTGTCTATCCACGAAGAAATTATCATTCCTGTGATCGCGCTTTCTCTGATGGTAGCTGTGTTCAGCAGGAAGGTGCCAAAGCTATTGCTTGGACTGTTCGGACTCAATGTCGTGCTGTCGCTTTGGTATGCCCTGTGGTATTGGGAAGGCATGCGTTTATTGAAGAATCATTTTGAACTGGCAAATACATTCAATTTCAGCCGAATTCATTTTTTGGATCCACCCACTTGGTATATCATGATGGCGCTCGCCATGGTGTTCATGTGGCGGCGGGTCAAGCTTCTCCGGCCAATTATGATCGCTTTATTAATATTGCAATGCTGGACACTGTATCAGTTGAATGAGGAAGAAAAATATTCCGCTTTTCATAATCCGAGCTTCCGGCAATTTTATGCCCAGGATGAATTTGACGACATAAAGGATTATATCGGTCAGGACCCTGCATCTTACCGCGTTGTCAGTATCGGCATGCATCCAACCATCGCTCAGTACAATGGATTATACACATTGGATACATACAACAACAGCTTTCCCATTTCCTATAAACATCGTTTTCGGCACATTATTGCCGGCGAATTGGATAAGAGTAAAGAGCTCAAAAGCTATTTCGATGACTGGGGCGGGCGGCTTTATGTGTATTCCAGCGAACTTGGCAAGCGCTATATGCTGGGCAAAGAAAGCAAACGGGTGATACATCATTTGGATTTAAATACGAGTCCATTGAAAGAAATGGGCGGAGCGTATGTATTATCTGCAGTGCCGATTGAAAATGCCGAGGAGACAGGGCTGACTTACAGACGCAGCTTTGTAAAAAAAGATGGTTGGTGGAAGATCTATTTATATCAAGTGAAATAACAAAAAGCTATGATGCATATTTTAAAAAACAAATTCGCATCATAGCTTTTCCTGCACGGTTTTATTATATTTTTCCAGCAGTTTGCCGAATGCAGCGCTTTCTTCTTCTGTCCAATCCTCTAGCGCCTTTCTGACACGTTTTAGCCGTGTCGCCCGATTCTCCAGCAAAGCTTTCGACCCGGTATCAGTGATTTGATAAAAATAGGAACGGCCATCATCCGGATTGGGAAGTTTTTGTACAAGCCCCTTCTTTTCCATTCCGGCAGCTTGCCTGCTGACAGTCGAAATATCCAGCCGCAGCCTATCAGCCAATGTTTTAACGCTTGCAGGGCCATGCATATGCAATAATCCCAGCAAAATATATGTTGAGCGATCCAGCTTATCATTTCTTTTTTCAGATAGCACAATCCGTCGGACAAATTTATCAATTTCCCGTTCAATAGTGGTAAACGTGTTTTCTTCCATGCGGACACCCCTCCACTATCTTATCCACTATTGTCGTGCTAAGCAAGTATTGTCCTTCCTATAACTTTTTTGCAAATATAAGCAGGAAGATGCCATTTGCTTTCGCCTTCCAGATGTACATGCCAAGCGGTTCGATTTTCAGCAAATAAATTGATTGCTATATACAACTATATACTTGTATGTTACAATTAATTTTGTCTTTTTTAATCTTATCATAAGGAGTTTAATTTATGTCCCAAAAACAATCATCTATTGAAAGAGTACCTGAGATCGGTATCCAGGACGATCCCAGCTTGCTAAAACAGCCAAAAGCCGTTTGGGCTGTTTTCTTTTCCTGTATTATCGCTTTCATGGGTTTAGGTTTAGTAGACCCCATTTTACCCGCAATCGCCAGCCAGCTGGATGCTACGACGAGTGAAGTGACACTGCTGTTTACCAGCTATAACGCGGTTATGGCCATAGCGATGCTCATCACCGGTGTCATCACTTCCCGTATTGGTATGAAACGAACTTTGCTCGCCGGTATCATAATCATTGCTGTCTTTTCCGCACTCGGCGGCGCCTCAAGCGGTGTATGGGAAATTATCGGGATGCGAGGTGGCTGGGGGCTTGGCAACGCATTATTCGTAGCAACTGCCCTGACCGCTATTGTTACGTTATCGGTCAGCGGTAACGGCAAGGCAGTCATTCTATACGAAGCCGCCATCGGCCTCGGCATTTCAGTAGGGCCTCTCCTCGGGGGTTGGCTCGGTGCCATGTCATGGAGAGGACCTTTCTTTGGTGTCGCTGTCTTAATGGTTGTTGCCTTTATCTTCCTGATTTCTGTCATGCCTGATGTGAGACCGGAGAAAAAAGGAAATGGCCCTGTCAAAAAGACTTCTCTTTTGGATCCATTTCGTGCATTGAAACACCGTTCTTTGCTTGTTTTTGGCATATCAGCGGCACTGTATAACTTCGGATTCTTTACATTATTGGCATATGCACCATTTGTACTTGGTCTTGGTGAACATGGCCTTGGATTTGTATTCCTCGGCTGGGGCATTCTGCTGGCTCTGACATCCGTATTCACGGCACCAAAATTGGAGCAGCATGTCGGTACGGTAAAATCCATGTGTCTGATGCTCGGACTGTTTGGGGTTTTGCTTGCAGTCATGGGTATCTTCACTTCAACCCAGTGGCTGCTGATTACATGTGTGATTCTTGCTGGTGCTTTGCTTGGCAATAATAACACATTGATTACGACCGCTGTCATGAATGCAACCGATGTCGAGCGTTCGACCGCTTCAGCTGCATATAGTTTTCTGCGTTTTCTCGGAGGGGCGATTGCTCCGTTCTTAGCCGGCAAACTATCAGAAATATTCAATCCGCATGTGCCATTCATTGTTGGTGCCGTGTTCGTTTTTCTAGCTGTTTCCGTGATCGTACTCAATCATAATCATGTCAAACATGTGGATGTTTCCAAACATGCCGCTTAATTAGAAAAGCAAAAACCGCTTGGCTCTTCGCATAGAGCCAGGCGGTTTTCTCATTTGTTATCTCAATTTATTCCGCCTCAAATAATTTTGATGAACCTCGTTGAGTCGTTTTATTCCATCCAAAATTGGGAATCCTATTAAACAAAAGTAATAATGGAGGGTGGATAAAACAATGAAGAAATTTATGACGGTATGCAGTGCTTTGCTGCTGGCTGTCTTTCTGACTGCATGCGGGCAAAATGATAGCCAGTCCAATAACGAAACGGAAAAAGGTTCTACACAGGAAAATTCCGAGAAATCGGAAGACAATATTGACAATGGCAATGGTCAAAAACCTGCTGATGACAATCAGTCTGATGATAAAAACACCTCTGATAACGAATCCAATGGGACTTCCTCAACAGATGAAGCCAAGAACCAGGACGATATGAAAAAAATGATGAAAAACCTCGATTTTAAAGAAATTGAAGTAGAAATTTCCTATGGCAAGAACAAGGAATACGAAGCTGAAATTGAGCATCATGACAACGGCAACATCGAAGCGGAAGTCGAAGACGAAATCCATAATGAGGATATCAGTGATGATGTGAAAGCTTTCAACAGTGTTTATCCTAAGGCCAAGAAGCTCAATATAGACAAAAATACAAAAAAACAAGATGCTATCGACCAGGTATTGAAAGCTTTCGATCTTCAATCGGATTATGAAAAGTTCGAAGTGGAATTCACATTTGATGACGGTACGAAGCTTTCTTTTGAGGATTGATAAAAACATACTAAGATTAGTGGGTAAGGTCATCGACGGGTGACCTTACCCACTATTTGTTTTTTAGTTATAGTGAGAAGTGAAAGAAAGCTCGACCGAAGCCTCGGGGATTACGAATCCGAATTAAAAACAGGGCTTCTTCACTTTCATTTTTGAATCAGGTTTAAGTATGTTGGGGCCGTAGAGCTCGTGTATAGGAAATTGGAATCGAAATGAATAAGTGAAGGTCTTTCATAAAAAACAAAGGAAAGAGGTAGTTGAATGGGAACAGTAATGGCTTTAGATATTTCAATGGGGAAAAGCTATAAAGTTGTTTATGATGGTCAAAATTGCCTTACTGAAGGAGAAGTAATACATAATCA
>NZ_JBHUIZ010000003.1:146241-1068213 GCF_042683165.1 Tigheibacillus halophilus | reverse complement strand
GTTACACTTGGCGATTATATCGAATACACCGAAGAAGAAATTCGTTCAATCTGGAAGGAGCTGCAAGCGGAGATCCGCCGCAAATTGGCAAGGCTTATCAGTGTAACGGTTTTATCCAGTGCTGGTGACGTGTTTAAAAACGGTGAAGGGGAAACAGAATTAACTGTTAAAACGTTCTTGTCCGGTGAAGAAGTTGACCAAGACGCTTCCATCTATAACTACTACTGGACAAAGCGAGATAAACGCGGCGTACCTGTAAGCGGTTGGAATGCTTCGGGGAAATTAGTCAGTGTGGCAGCATCTGATATCGGCGAAAAAGCGACGTATCAAGTTGAAGTTTCACAGGGCGGAACAACGATGTCAATCGGTAGAATCACGATAAGTAACGTGTTTGACGGCGAGGATGGCGAACCAGGTCCAGAAGGCGTGCAAGGTCCTCCGGGGAAAGATGGTCAAACACTATATACTTGGGTTAAATATGCCGATACACCGACATCGGGTATGTCAGATAGCCCGGACGGCAAGAAGTATATTGGTCTGGCTTATAATAAAACGACACCAACTAAATCAACCAAGTATGCTGATTATGAGTGGGCAAAAATAGAAGGTGACAAAGGTGTTCCGGGTGAACCGGGGAAGGATGGACAGCCCCGCTTTACCTGGGTTAAATATGCCGATGATGATAAAGGAAATGGCATGAGCGACAGTCCAGATGACAAAAGGTATTTGGGGTTGGCGTATAACAAGACGAGCGCAACGGAAAGCAATAACCCTGTTGACTACACGTGGTCCCCATTGTATGACAACGTCAAGCCCGGGGGCAGAAACTTATGGCCAATCACAG
Organism: Tigheibacillus halophilus; assembly: GCF_042683165.1. Classification (NCBI taxonomy): domain Bacteria; kingdom Bacillati; phylum Bacillota; class Bacilli; order Caryophanales; family Bacillaceae; genus Tigheibacillus; species Tigheibacillus halophilus. Next base: position 1,067,369 of record NZ_JBHUIZ010000003.1, on the reverse strand, counting down.
ATTATGAAACAGTGGATATTAAAGATGTTTTATCAAACTACTGGTACACGAAAAGTGCTGGTACACCGGAAATAACAACGGTTAACTTGGTCGGAAGTCCTTTTGACGGAAGGAAGACACTGAGATATTGGTCGAAAGTCGATGGCAGTTCAAAAGAATATGTCTTGAATCCACAAGAAAATGGAAACCACTATCTGACTCTAAAACCTAATACGGAATATGTGTTTTCAGCGTGGATTTATCACGGAACTGGAATTGACAATATCTATTTTGTTCCTTGGGAATACGATTCTGACGGCTCAGGAAGAACTTCAATGGGTGGTACTTTTGTAAGCCAAAAAGTAACGAACAACTACCAAAAATGCGAAATACACTTCAAAACCGGTGACAAGTATCTTATAGAAACAAGGTTGTATATCCGTTACGACAATTCAAAACCAGAAGGAACGACAACCAAGTTTTCTATGTTTGAGCCACAGCTTGAAGAAGGTAATGTTGCCAGTGCTTATGATTCTGCACCAGAAGATAAACAAGCATACACCGATAAGAAAGCCGATCAAGCGGAAAAAAACGCCAAAGAACATGCAACCGAAGTTTCTGAAGCTGCCTATATTGATGCTTTAAACGATGCAGAGGATTTTATTGAAGCTAACGGTATTATGCAAGGTAAGGACTATAACGGGGTTTCTATCACGAATCAAGAAGGTTTCATGACAGCCCGTGGTGATGGTCTGGTTCGTACTGTCATGAATAGCACGCTGGGTTATGTCACCCAACGTCGGGCAAGCAAGACAGCCCCATGGGAAGATGTTCTTTATTTCGATACAAAGGGAAACGCAAAATACGCTGGTGATCTAGAAGGCGCTAGTGGTACATTCGGCAAAGTGTCTGTACTAAATGACGACTTGAAAATACAGGATGACCATACATCCACCCTGTACAGTGTCACTCCAAAAAGAAACGTCATTAAAGACCACTCGTTTGAACTTGTTAAAACGGCCGATGATTTGCAGAGTGATAGTGTTGAGCATAACTGGATTGACCACGGTATAGATAATGATCCCTATGATAAGACAAACTGGGAAACTGTGGGAAGCCCGAAAGTAGCCGTACAGTTTGGACCCGCAAGTAAAGATGGCTTACCGATATTCGGCGATAAAGCGATTGTTGTTCGGAATGCTCATTATGTTAGACAATACGTGTTTGACGGTGTGGGAGCGGGTTCTAAATACACTGTTTCAGCACATTTTAAACGACAGTGGAAACTAGATGGTGGTATTCCTCGAATTGAAATATGGCACATTAACGCAGCTGGTACACGTCAAAGTAAAATTGTTAATTCTACTTTTGATAGGGTTCGCGATGATTACGCATTTGAACGGCACGCCACAACATTTGAAGTACCATCATCATTTGGTATCGGGGACTCTTTAGAAGTTATTATCTCCGGAGGAGACAGCAATTGGGTACAGTGCGATGGTGTGCAAATGATTGCCGATGAACATGCTGCGGTTTATCAACCGGAGGATAGTATTTGGGAAATCACGAAAGGTAAGTATTTAATCGATTTCCAGCAGCAATCTTTATGGAGCGGTGAGAGGTATCCTACGGAAACACAGACAATTACTCCCAGCAAGGCGCTTATGGATTGTCAGAATGGGTGGGTTTTGGAATGGTCCGGATACGATAAAGGAGACGGGTTGAAGCAACATAACTTCCAATACACGTTCATTCCTAAGCTCCACGCTTGGTTTAACAATAGTATGGGTGTCATCGTTAACTTACAACGGGATTCAAATGCAGTGTATAAGTATCTGTACATCAAGAACGAATCATTTGTAGGAAGAAGCTACAACAACAACGACAAAAACAGTGTTCTAGCACTGAGAGGTGTGTATGAATGGTAAAAATATATTTTGAGAGTGATGACAAGGGTTATGTGGACGGTTGGGGAAGCACTCGTTCAAAAGATGATGAGGTCGAGCTAGAAATCGACATGGGTCATGATTTCTTTGAAAGTGACTCCCATGCTTGGAAATACGTGGAAGGTAATCTTATCTTTGACGAAGAACGTAATAAAGAGCTACTTGAGGAAAACGATAAAAAGAAGCCGTCGAAAGAGGAAGTCCGGTCAATTGCAATACTAGAACTAGCCGAAAGAATCGCGGCACTTGAAGGAGGTGAGTAAATGTTGGCTATGCTGTTTGCGACAGAGATCATTGAAGGTAACTGGACATTCAAACGTGTTCCTGGCATTTGGAGAGAAGATGTACGAGCGCTTTTGAAAGCAGAAGGTCGAGAAGATTTGATTAGCGCCTAATTGGCGTTATTTTTATTTGAATACATTCTCCCTCCTGTCGATATAAAGGCTGGAGGGGAAGATTATGGATCCCATATATGAAGATATCAATAAACTAAGAAATGAACTAAAAGCTAAAGAAGGCGAAATGTTGGATTCAGCGGTCAAAGTTAGAAGACTGGAATCTGAAACAAAAACCATCATGAAAGAACTAGAAGAGAAGATGAAAGAGTTTAATGATTAAGGTGAGTAGCTTATCAAGGATTAATAGGTTGTTCATTTTTTATGTTGAATGCAGGACTTTTGTCCCTTCTTGTCGAATGTAGTATTTGGGAGGGGTTAAATGGGAGCTAAAATTATTTTTGAAACTGCTGGAGCTATAATCTTATCTTTCGGCGGATCAACTGTTGTTCTTCTTGGATTATCAAGATGGCTAGGTAAATTATGGGCAAAAAGAATAATTGAGAAAGAAAAGAAAGTATATCAAGAAGAATTAGAGAAACTTAGACAAAAAGGGAGCTTCGAATTAGAAAGATTAAGAAATATCCATTACGACCAAAATGATTTACTGTTAAGAAAAAGAGGAGTATATGAAAAAATGGCGGTTTCGATGAGGGCGCTTTTTGAAAATGAACAAAAAGTTTCTATGAACGACTTTTTTAAAAACTTTGACACTATGCATTTATGGGCATCAGATGAGGTAATGAACTCATTAAATAATTTTATAGATGCATTGTTGGCAAGTGATACACAGGAAATACTTCAACAAAGATATGCCACAACAATATTGGAGATGAGGAAAGATGCAGGTTTCAATGACTCCAAACTTAATTCTAATGACTATAAATTTATTTCTGCAAACCAAAAAGATAATTAAGCACCCTACACGAGGTGCTTTTTTAATACAAAAAAAGGGCAGCGTACACTGCCCTAGCCGTCATGGGATATCTGTGACGGTTTATTTATATGGTACGAGATAGATAATGTTTAAAGGGGGTCAATCAAATATGAATAAGGAGATGATTGCGTGGGAGGTTTTAATTTGGAACATTTAGAAGCTGCTAGACTGTATTTATTCGGAGAAGTAAAATTTTTACATTTGTTGTTGCTGCTGATGGCACTGGACATCGTAACCGGATTGTTCAAAGCTTGGAAAAACCGTAATCTTTGGAGTCGGAAATCGCTGTTTGGCTATGCCAGAAAAGTGCTTGTATTGGTTGTTATCATCTTGGCAAATGTAGTGGATCAGGTGTTGGATTTAAATGGGATGGTTGCATATGCGACTGTTCTTTTTTATTTGACGAATGAAGGCTTATCTATCATTGAAAATTTAGCTGACGTTGGTGTTCTTGTACCAACTGGTCTGGCCGAAAAGCTAAAAAATATCGAAAACAGTAGCAAAACACTTCCAGAAGAAGTCAGAGAAGAATTCACTTCAGAAAAAGGAGACGATGAAAAATGACAAAAGGATTCGATTGCGCCACCAAACTAACGGCGGCAAGTGCAAAGAGGTTAAAGCAACAAGGATTCGACTATGTAGCCAGGTATCTGGGTAACAACTGGAAAACATTTGATAAAGCAGAAGCGCAAGCTATTCAAAACGCTGGGCTGAAATTAATAAGCATCTTTCAAAAGAGTGCCAACTATGCAGGGTACCATACCGAGAGCCAAGCGAAATTAGATGCAAAAGAAGCAGAGAAATATGCAAAAACAGTCGGCCAGCCTACAGGGTCGGCTATTTATTTTGCTGTAGATTTTGGGGCAGAGCAAAAGCATATGCCTGCAATTAAAAGTTATGTCAAAACCTTAAAAGCAACCTTAAAGGATTATAAGGTGGGTATGTATGGCTCTTTTGATGTCATCCAAGCTGTTAAAGGCTTATGCGACTATTATTGGCAAACCTATGCTTGGAGTGGTGGCAGAATTGCTGGTTTCATCCACATGCACCAATACCAAAATGACATTGTTGTAGCTGGTGTTGCCATTGATAGAAACGATATTAAGAAAGCGCCTGGAGCGTGGAGCGAGATTGTCCAACATGTAGACAAACCTAAAACACAAACCGGTTCGAAGCAAGTAAGCAATAAAATTACTGGTGCCACATATACGGTAAAGTCTGGTGATACCTTAAGCGAGATAGCTGCAAGGTCTGGCGTTAGTGTGGCCAACCTGGTTAAGTGGAATAGGATTAAGAATAAAAATGTTATCAAGGTAGGACAAAAATTGAAGTTGAAAGCAAAGAAAGCAGCTTCAAAACCTGCTGCCAAAGCATCAACTTATATAATCAAATCGGGAGACACGCTGTCCGGTATTGCCAAAAAGTATGGAACTACTGTTAACAAGCTGGTCAGCTTAAATGGCATTAAGAATGCAAATAAGATATACGCTGGTCAAAAAATAAAAGTAACCGGATCTTCACCCAAGAAGAAAGCAACGGCTAAGAAATATCATGTGGTAAAGTCAGGAGATACAGTGTCGGGGCTGGCTGCTAAGTATGGCAGCACACAAGCACAGATAAAATCTTGGAATAAACTTTCCGACGTGAATTTGATAAAGATTGGTCAAAAATTAAGAGTGAAATAAAATAGCCCTCACATGAGTGAGGGCTCACCATTCAAAGGGCAAAAAATAAGCGAGCTAATACGTGCTTTTAGACTATTTTTTTCATGATGGATTCCATCATCATTGACTTTCCCAATATACAGTTTCTATTTTATATGTTATATTTTGATTTGTGAGAAAAAATAATGTTCCTAGAAAAACAGAAAGGAGAGCAGAAAATCTATCTATATTATTAAGAGAAGGAGTCTAAAATAATGGGAAAAAGAATTCTTTTGTTTTGTGTGGTTTTTTTGTCATGTTTTGTTACCCCTGCATTGGCATATAATTACCCCAATGGCACAGAAGCAAAACCTGGCGATATATTGGTGACAAGTGATACATCATCAAGCGGTATTTTAGGACATGCAGGGATTGTGGTGGATAAAAATAGATACCTAGAAACTAAAGGTCCAGGATATTTTCCTAAAATCTATAATTTGAAATCTTGGTTCTCAGATCGAAGCACCACTAAAGTTGTGAGAATTGGCAACGTAAAAGCAGCTAGAGATGCAGCTTCTTTTGCTAAAACATGGGATGGTGCGAAAGTTCCATATAAAATAACTAATAATTTATTAGATAACCATTACACGTATTGCTCTAAACTTGTTTGGCAAATTTATGCATTACATACACAAGGGATTTTTCCAGTAGAAGCTGCTATGGAAGGCAAACTTACAATTTGGCCACCGTATAACTTTTTAAACAGTAGAGTATATCTTTCGTCCGCGAAGCCTAAATTGGTATATAAAAAAGGTCTAATTGGTAAGGGAGATTTATAACAAGTTCTTTTAAGCTAACTTGATACAAACAAAAAATTCAGGTGATAAAATGAAAAAGACATTAGTTGCAATTTTAGCAATTATTCTCTTAGTGTTCAGTATACGGAGCGGTTATCTTCTAATTTTTTATGGTAATCCAAAAAAAATTAATGATGTAGAAAACATTATGTTAAACTATCTAAAAGAAGAAAAAGGCTATCAAGATAAAGATATCATATCAGTAAAAGGTAACTATAACTTTAAGGAACCCCATGGAGAAAAATATGGTGGCAGAGTTGTGTTGCGAACTGAAAACAAATTACAAAGCTACGAATATAAAATAAAAAAACATAAAGTTTTTGAATACGAAAAGATACCGTTTTATAGAAGAAACTAATACCCTAGAAATAAAAGTAATGCTGTTCTTTTATATTCTGTTAAAATGCTTATTCGGTTCTGCTATTGATGGAATAGAACAAGCCTTCACATCTGTGGGGGCTATCCTTCATTGTGATTGTATAACTTCTCTTTTAAAAACTCTCTTACACCCTCTTTATTCAACCCTAATTGTTTCGCAGTAATAATGAGTTCCATCCATTCAGCGTCTAACTTCTGCATGTTCACTCCTATTCTGCAGCCCAGCCATCATAGCGTGTTCCTTAGACCTGTGACTTTGAGTCACGTCCTTTCAGTCGATTTGTTTTTAATGTTTTATGTACCAGCTTGATTATAATGCTTTAGATCTATGCTTTGTAAGGATATTCTCTCGACAAGGTTCGTGGTCAAGCATCTGCATCAATTCCGCAATAACATCCTTCGCGTATTTATAATCATTGGAGTGGAATGTTTGATTCATGCAGGAATTCATCGCTAAATGTCGAATATAGTTATTGAGGATAAAAGTGATATAGGGTTATTCAATTAACGGGCTAGATTGTATAAGGGTTAGAAAGGAAAGGTCGAAAGGAAAAATGAACAGAAAAGCATTTAACATAATCGGATGGATTCTACTTTTAGTAATTGGGATTTCTTAGATTGCATTTAGTTATGCAAGTTGGTACTTGTTGTTACTTCCATTGTCTTATATATGCTTTTCAATTAGTGATGGTAGCATAAAAAAATTAAGAAAACTCACGATATCACAAGTCATTTTGATCTTATTTGCGTTGGCGGTCTCGGTGGTATTGTGTTTGGTTTAATTCAATTAGCGAATTATGTGATTAATGATAAGTTACATCTGACAGGAGTAATTAAGACATTCAGCCAAATAGTTGCTATTATTATCTCATTATTAAGTTTACTTTTGGCAGCATTGTATATAAGATATACAGTAAATTAAATACTAATAATTCGTAAACAGGGCAGATTATTGAACAGTGTTTAATGGGGAGGCGAAACCATGAAGAGTTTGCTATTGACCATTGGTATTATTGTGACCATTGGTTTTGGCGGATCATTTTTAATTCGCTTAATACGAGATTCGGCTTTTTATATTTCTTATTTCCTAGGAGGAGTTATAGGTATTATTATTTTAATCATTGGGATGTTCGCAACAGGTAAAAGAAAATCTTAAACAATCGGGAGCATTTGCTGCATATCAGTATTCAAGAATTGGGCCATTTTATGGCATAAGTAAAAGGGGAAATGAGATGAACTTAATCAAAACGAAACAATTTTTTGTGTTTTTATCGCTGTTATGTGCAATAGGCGTATTTTTAATGAGTAGTGCATTTCAAAGTATGGCATACTGGGGAAATGATTTGACTTGGTATTGGGTTGGAGTTGCTTTCACTTATTTTATTTGGTTGATGGGTATAGTTTTCATAGTCGTAGCAATTACTAGGAAAGTAAACGTGAAAGGAAATTTAATATTTGGACTGTCAATGTTGGGGATAGCGACATTTATTATATTAATTTGTGGTTTTCTTTGGACTACCTTTGTTATAATTGCAGGAATGTCTGGAATATGACCTTTTCAACTATCGGGCGCAATTGTTTAATAAAAGTAAAAAAGCCCTCACTCATGTAGGGGCTTTCACTTCTACCTTAACTCGCTACTCCAGAGAACACAATTCCGGCTATAACAAGTCCCGCAAACAAAGCAATTACAAAAAAATTAGCTGTAAAAGAATCACTTTTGTCAAGTTGGTCTTTTTCATTGATGTGTTTATCCAATTGTTTGTTTTCCTTCATTCTAATCCCTCCCCATTCCTGATTCCTGTCATTAGCCTTTTGAATCATTATCGTCATTATCTTTTTTCTCATCGCTCATTATTTGCTGTGCTGATTTTTTAAACTCTGATAATGCTTGTCCTACAGACTTGCCAATCTCCGGAAGTTTACTTGGTCCAAAGACGATTAATGCAACTACCAAGATCAAAATAAGCCCAGGTACACCAATATTTGAAAGCATGAAATTTTATCTCCTTCAATATGAGTATCTTTATTATAACGAGAGTATTACGTAATTTATTTTATCATAAAATGTTATTTATATGTAATTGTGGTCCAAGTATTATCAGTTTCCAATAGCATATATTGTTTGTTACAATTAAAAAATAAGGAATGGCAATTATTATTCTAATCTCGGTGGGTTTATTAATTGGCAGGATAAAATCACGAAATTAATTAGCCCTTGGTGCTGCGGCTGCATGCTGATATTAAAAGGTGAGGTGTCAACTTTTCTCTGTAATCTATCGAAAAATAGATTGATTGAAAACCCAACAGTGTTGTTCTCCATCTTTTTTTACAATTAAATAATTACTTTTTTTGTAAAATATGCTAATCTTATAGGTGATTAATTCTGTTAAATTAAAGGAGAATTTCTATGTTGTACAGAGCATTTAATTTCGGTCTTAAACTAAGTATTTCTGGTTTTTTTATGATCTTTTTAGCTAGGATTGTATCTGATGCTGTTCTTTCTGGTGTGGAAACGGACATTAATGATTTTTTTGGTATTTTTAGCGGAAGTGCATATATTATACCTTTTTTGTTTCTAATCATTGGATTGCCGTTTGTTGTTATTATTCCTTTGATATGGCTTTATAGATGGGCAAATAAAAAAACCTTTGATTAAGAAACGGGCGCGATTGTTGAATAAAAATAAACCGAAAAGCCCTCAGGCCTGTGGGGCTCCCCGTCCTTCTGCATCAATTTTCCAATAACATCCTTTGTATGTTTTAATATCATCGGATTAAAATATCTTACTTCTTTATGCTTAGCATTACTGAAAAACTCGTAACCCGTATATAACCTGTCCTCATCTCGAAATACATACTTCAAGTTGTTATCCTGCATAGTCTTAGTTAATTCCCTGCGCTCATCCTTGGCGGCTGTTAACATCCTGTCCAACATGTCCACATAAAGGTCGTTGATCTTCAGTGGAGCATCTTCGAAACATGCTTTATCTTCTTCAATCTGTTTGATTGCTTTCGATAAAAACAGATTCCTTTTCAGGATCTTTTCATCTTCTTCCGGAAAGTTAATCATTTGAATCCCTTTCGTATAGATCGTCTACCTTACATTGTAACAGGTCAGCGAGTTGGACAGCCTGGTCGAGTCTGGGGAAGGTCTTGCCTTCAATCCAATTTTTCAATGTGTGCCTGGTTATCTGCAGTTGCTCACAAATATACTTCTTCTTCAATCCGCTTTTTTCAATTAATTCACCTATGACTAATTTCACCGTTTCATCACCTATATTATAAATTCTACGGACAAGCAATTAAATCCTTTAAATAAAAATAATTCACCAAAAAAGGTAAAAAAATTATACATAAGTGGTAAATGAATGTATATACATTTATTGAGTCGGTTGTATATGCGAATTCGAAACCCTTAAACTCATCTGCTTTCGCTTCTTCTTTTAATTGATATGGAAATTACATGCTTGTCTTGATTGCTCAAACCATTGATATTTTAACTTCTGCATATGGCAAACCGTTGTTCATTGCTAGAATATGAAATCGAAGGGGTGATAGTATGCTATTATGCTATTAGGAATAGGCTCGCAAGTTCCGGATTGGTGGGATGATCGGCTATCCAGTAAGGGTCAGCAACACGTTGGGAGTAACAAAGAATTAAAGCGCTCTTGGATCACTCACACTTTAATGCGGAATGATCTGTTTTAAAGCTGGGTATGCCAAAAAGCTGGCGTATTGAAGTACCGGCCATGTGGGGAGATAATCAGATTGTTTCTGATGCGTTGTTTAAAGATAAAGGGGTGTTTATTTTGTTGAAATTGATAATGAACAAACGATGCGCAACAACCAGGATAAGATTAAAAAATATAAGAGTCTTTTCAATGCCATGTTTCAGCAGTTCCACAATCATCCAACATTAATTTGGTACACTTTATCTGATTTACGAAAAGATAAACTATCGGCTGCATGTAATAAGTAAGGAATTAAATTTAAAATTTATTAAGGTATGGACCATATGAGTTAAGATGAATATCTGTTTTAAATGGAGAATAAGCTTTCTTTATAAAAGATTTACAAAGGCAGGATATTACGAAGAAGGAGATTAGCCCCCCTATTTTTATGCTATAATAAGAACAAACGTTCATGAATAGGGACAAACAGCTATCACATACCCATTAAATGGGGGAGTGATGCATCATGAACGTAAAAATTATAAAAGGTCCTTATTTCGAAAAAAATATAAATTCTTGCTATGAATATTTGTTGCAATTATATAGGAAGGAGTTTGAAGAAAAAGATGATTGCGATTTATGTAAGGGTGTCAACGGAGGAACAGTTAAAGGGGTACAGCGTAGAGGGACAGATTGAAGATTGTATTGAACTTGCAAAGACAGAAAAAGTCCTTAAATATATTGACGATGGCTACACTGGGGAAATACTAAACCGCCCACAGTTGACCAGACTTCTGGAAGATGTAGAGAAAGGTTTAGTCACCAAAGTTATTTGTTATGACCCAGATCGGCTATCAAGGAAACTGCTTAACCAATTATTAATTACTGAAAAGCTAGGAAAGCATAATGTCACATTGGCATTTGTTAAAAGTGATTATAAGAACGATGCAGAAGGTCAACTTTATTTTCAGGTGCGTGGTGCTTTTTCAGAATTTGACAAGGCTAAAATTAAGCATAATACAATGACCGGACGATATCGTAAGGCAAAGCAAGGTTTTGTGGTGAAAAATAACAAATTGTATGGATACGATTATGATAGAGAAAAGAAAACCTACATTGTTAATGAAAAGGAAGCAAAAACTGTTCAAATGATTTTCAATTATTTTACCGACCCAAATTCTCCACTCAGAGGAATCAACGGCATTGCGCATCATTTGACTGAAATAGGTATCCCAACCAAAAAGGGCGGCAGGGTATGGCATCGTCAAGTAGTAAGACAAATTTTGTTGAATGAATCATACACAGGTACATATTATCAGAACAAATACGATACAGTTGGAGATTACGTCAAAAAACAGGCTGGAGAAGAATATAAAAAAGGCAGGATCAGACCAAAGGAGGAATGGGTTGAAAGCAAAATCCCACAAGTTATTGAACAAAAGCAATTTGACTATGCACAAACATTACTAGGACAAATAAAGAGAAGACATACATCGCAAATACATCACCAATATCTATTATCTGGCATGGTCCGTTGTGGACGTTGTGGTGGTACCATGACCGGAAGGAAAAGAAAGTCACACGGAAAAGACCATTACGTATATGAATGCAGGAGGAACTATGCTGGTGCTAAAGACAAGGGTTGCGGTCGAATGATGTCGGAAAATAAATTAAATAACATAGTCTGGCCAATGGTTGTAGAACTTTTGGATAATCCCGAAAAACTAAACGAACATAAAGATGCGCCACAAAAAACATATGTGCAGGATGAAATAAAGCACCTAGAAGAAAGAGTCACTAAATCTAGAAATGGACGAAAAAGGTTGCTCAATTTGGTAAGTATTACAGAGGATGATGAAATTGACATGGAAGAGATCAAGGAGAAAATGAGAGAGCTGCAGAAGGAGGAAAAAAAACTTCAGAAAAAACTTGACGAGTTGAACCACAATATAATAGAAGAAAACAGAACAGAGAAAAGTGTTTATGCATTAGAAGAGGCTGTTAAGTATTATTTGACTGTGAAGGGAACAAATCTGAAAGTGGAGCAGAGACAAAAGCTGTTACGAATGATTATTCGTGAAGTGGAAGTCGTTGATCCGGAAACTGTCAATGTGCTTACTTTTTAGTTTGCCTTGTAGTGCCCTGTAGACATTAGAATTTCATTCTCAATACATCTAGCAGCATATGTAGCAAGTTTTGTTCCCTTGCCGACGGAATAGCTTTCGATTCCTTTGATAAGCCCGATTGTACCGATGGAAATCAAATCCTCCATATCTTCGCCAGTATTTTCAAACTTTTTCACGATATGCGCGACAAGTCTCAAATTATGCTCGATGAGTTTATTTCTTGCCTCTTCGCTGTTGTTTTGCATTTCAGCAATATATTTTGCTTCTTCTTCAGGAGACAGTGGTTGTGGGAAAGCGTGATTTTTCACGTATGATACGAAGAATAATGCTTCTTTGATTAACACTGCCAGCGCGCTTAAAATAGCGGACAAACACATACACCTCCTGTTTGATTAGGCAACCAGCCTATAATAAGAGTGTATGTGGGCATATCTTGTCATGTGTCTGTCCCTATACTTTTCTCCTTCTTGGTTATATATCAGGTCCTGCTAAAGAAGAGCTGGACTGGGGGCAGTCATGACGGATGAGTTGATGTTTGTTTCTATGCTAAAAAACCTGTCTGCAGGGAAGCGACAGGTTTTGGCGGGAAATTGATTAGCGGTATAAGCATTGTAGACTCTTTTCCTCAGCTGTCAGAGGAAGCCGCGGTAATTACCAGAGTGTTTTACTGACATTCAGCGTAAATGAATCGCGCTGAATGTCAGTTTCATTTTATGTTTTATTCGGCAATTGCATGTACTTTATGAGCTAAATTTCTTTTCTCGATTTCTTTTTTTATCAATAAAATGAAATCGGGGCTCAATTTTAATTCATTTGCTTTGTGATAAGAATCCAGAAGCAGTTCATTCGATAAGCACTCCATTGCCATTTTTCAGCCCTCCTATATGAATAGTGCTATGCGGCAAAATAGTACAAGAAATATGATGTTTCTGCCTGTATACTTAAAACAGCGGTATTCAATAACATTTTCAATGTTTGCTTCATTTAAGTCTTTAAAACTACTAATAATTTAACACGATTCAGTAGGGTAAACAAGGCGAGTTTGTCTACAATAGGATGTTGATAACTTGTGAACACAACAGTGAAAAGTAAAGTAAATATTGGTATTTCAAGGTGAATAATGTTGATAAAGTTATCCACAATTCGAAATTTGCAGTAATTTGTCGAACGATTCTTCAAGAAAACCGCTGTTTATACATAATGTTACAAGAGATATCCTTTGAAAAACTGGAATTTTTAGCAAACATGAAAATATTAATCGCCAATGCAATTGTTGACCGTTCGAAAGACCAATATTGTGCAGGACAATGAAAGTTTCACTTTATCTTCTCGAAGATTTATAATAGGATTAGTATGTACTTTTATACGAACTAATAGACGGGATGTAGATTAATTGTTAAATTTATTTTTGCCGAACCAACATGTGAAATCCATTTTCGAGATCCAGCCTGAGGATTTGAAAAGAAACGGGATCAAAGGTATCATTACTGATTTGGATAATACACTTGTTGCCTGGAATCAAAAAGAGGCAACGGTAGAAGTGACTGAATGGTTTGAACGAATGAAAGCACACGATATAAAAATAACAATTGTTTCCAATAATAATCAAGAAAGGGTACAATTCTTCTGTGAGCCACTGTCTGCTCCTTTCTTGTACAGTGCTAGAAAACCTTTGAAAAGAGCTTTTAAAACTGCCGCTAAACAAATGAAGCTTGAAAAAAAACAGGTGGTTGTCATTGGCGATCAGCTAATGACCGATATTCTTGGTGGAAATATGGCAGGGCTCTATACCATACTAGTCGTCCCCATCGTACAAACTGACGGGAAAATCACAAAGTTAAATCGTAAAATAGAGCGTTATATTTTAGGAAAACTCCGTAAGAAAGGTAAGATCACATGGGAGGAATAAACATGGATGAATTGTATTGCCAAGGGTGTGGTGCCAAAATACAAACCTCGGATTCGGGGAAAGCGGGGTACACCCCAGAGTCTTCTTTGCAAAATGAAGATTTACTTTGTAAACGCTGCTTCCGTCTGAAGCATTATAATGAAATTCAAGATGTGGAAATGGATGAATCGGATTTCTTGGATATGGTCATGAGCATCCAGGATAAAGAGGGCCTGGTTGTTCATATCATTGATATATTTGATGTAGCTGGAAGCTTAATTCATGGCTTATCAAGGATCGTAGGAGACCATCCAGTCATTTTGGCAGCAAATAAGGTTGATTTGCTGCCAAAATCGACAAATAAACAAAAACTGAAGAATTGGTTAAGAAGCACGGTTAACGAGTATGGCATTAAAGTGAAGGATGTTTTTCTCATTTCATCTACTAAAGGTACTGGAATAGAAGAACTGGCTCAGACATTGGCATCTTATCGCAAGAATAAAGATGTTTATGTTGTCGGTACAACGAATGTCGGGAAATCGACGTTCATCAACCGCTTGATAAAAGAATCCACAGGCATCGGGGATGTGATTACAACCTCTTATTTTCCTGGTACCACATTGGGTTTTATCCGCATCGCACTTGATCAACACTCTGCGATGATTGATACTCCTGGTATTGTTAATAAGCGGCAAATGGCCCATTATGTTTCTGAGAAGGATTTGAAGAAGATACATCCTAAAAAGGAAATAAAACAGCGAGTGTACCAGTTGAATAGCGGGCAAACGTTGTTTATCGGCGGCTTGGCCAGACTTGATTTTGTAAAAGGCGACAAGCAGTCGTTCATTTGCTATTTCTCCAATGATCTCCCGATTCATCGGACAAAATTGGAAAAGGCGGACGAACTGTATGCAAATCATCGCGGGGAGTTGTTGCTTCCGCCTGACGAACAAACTATGAAGACGTTGCCTAAATTGGTAAAGCATGCTTTTCGAATTGGTGACGAAAAGACTGATATCGTTTTTCCGGGGCTGGGCTGGATAAGCGTTCTGGGAAATGTGACTGTGGAAGCCCACAGTCCGGAAGGTGTGGGGGCTTCAATCAGAAGTTCTTTGATTTAATGAGGGGAGAGTTAGGAGAATGGTGCAGCATTTTGGTGTGATTGGTTTTCCCGTTGGACATTCATTATCGCCCTGGATTCATCAGCAATTTTTCCAAAAATCCGGGATTCAAGGAACGTATCGGAAAATCGCAATTGCTCCGGACCGTTTTGCTCAGGAGATTACCCAATTGTTATCAGGAGATATGCATGGCTTCAACGTCACGGTTCCATATAAAGAGGCTATCATTCCTTTTTTGGATGAATTAGCTGACAATGCCGCTTCTATTGGGGCGGTCAATACAGTTACCAAAAAAGATGGGAAATGGGTGGGCTTCAATACTGACGGCATTGGTTTTCTCAGATCTATTGGTACAAGATTTCCTGACTTTTTGGATGAGCTTGACAAAAAAATCTTGATTTTGGGTGCAGGGGGAGCAGCAAGAGGTATTTATGCCGCCATGCTGCAAACAGGCATGCCTGTCATAGATATTGCGAACAGAACGAGGGCAAGTGCAGAAAAATTGTCTCAATTAAATTCTGGTAATACTAGTAGTGCAGTGCTTTCCTTAGAAGATGCAGAAGCATCAATAAATAAATATGATCTGATCATTCAAACTACCTCGGTCGGTATGGAACCAGATGACGAGGGCCAACTTGTCAAATTAGGGAAACTTCGTACGAATACCATTGTCAGTGACATTGTTTATAAGCCAATCATGACCAAACTGTTAAAGCAAGCTGAACAGAGAGGAGCCAGGATCCATCAAGGGCATCTCATGCTCTTGCATCAGGCGAGGTACGCATTTGAAATATGGACGGAGTGTAAAGTGGATGTTCAGTCGATGGATATCGAATTAAAAGCTGTCTTGGAAGGAAGATAATATGTTGAATGGAAAACAAAAACGTTTTTTAAGAGCAAAAGCAAATCATATAAAACCCATTTTCCAGGTAGGGAAATCAGGGGTGAGCGATAATATGCTCAAACAAATTGGTGAAGCACTTGAAAAACGTGAACTGATCAAAGTGCATATTTTGCAGAACAATATGGAAGAAAAAACCGAGGTTGCAAATCAGCTGGAGGCTGGGACAGAAGCTGAAATTGTACAGATTATCGGGAATCAGATTGTTCTATACAGGGAATCGGAAGAAAATAAACAAATTAAACTGCCATGAGGCACAAACCAATAGGGGACATGACAGCATGAAAATTGGAATATTGGGAGGAACTTTTGATCCGCCCCATATGGGACACTTAATTATAGCGGAACAAGTCAGATCACAGCTGATGCTTGATGAAGTGTGGTTCATCCCTTCTAATCAACCGCCACACAAACGGGAAGCTCGGGCGAGTGTCGATGAGCGTCTGCAAATGGTGAAACTGGCGATAAGGAATAATCCGGCATTTCATATGAATACGATAGAAGTGAAAAGATTAGGTAAATCCTATACTATTGAAACGATTCAAACGTTGACAAAAGAATTTACCAATGAACATTTTCACTTTATTATTGGTGCTGATATGGTACAGTATCTGCCAAATTGGCATCGAATCGATGAATTGATTGGACTAATTGACTTTGTGGGTGTGAAAAGGAAGGGATACACGCTTCAGACTCCCTATCCGGTGATGGACGTAGAAGTCCCGACGATTGAAATTTCATCCACCGTTATCCGTGAGCGCCTCAAGAAGAGGGAGTCTGTGAAATATCTTGTTCCTGATGCTGTACATGATTTTATAAAGGAGCATGATATATATGGATCTCAAAGAAGCTAAAGCAGCTGTTAAGCCTTATTTAACAACGAAACGCTATGAACACACCCTTCGTGTAGCTGATACCGCCGCTGAATTAAGCGATCGTTTTCACGCTTCAAAGAATAAAGCACAATTTGCGGCGGTTTTTCATGATTATGCGAAATACCGCTCAGTAAATGAGATGAAGCGCTGGATTTTACAGAGTCCTGAATTGCCCAAAGATTTATTGTATTACCATCCGGAATTATGGCATGGGCCTGTTGGTTCCATTTTGGTAGAGCGGGAGCACGGTATAAAGGATCGGGAAATTCAGAGTGCTGTCCGTTATCATACAACTGGCAAAGCACATATGTCCGATTTAGAACTTATCGTTTTTGTCGCTGATTATATCGAACCGGGCAGAGATTTCCCCGGGCTGGATAAGATACGGGAGATGGCAGAACACGATTTGGTCAAAACTGCATGGATGGTTTCAAGCAACACGATTGCATACTTGTTGAAAAAAGGGAATCCGATTTACCCCGACACATTTTATGCATATAATGACTTAACGAAAAGAATTAATGGAGGGAATTAATGAATGAATGTAAAAGAGATGCTAAGTCTCGCAGCACAAGCGTGTGACGACAAAAGAGCAGAAGAGATCATTGCATTGGATATGGAGCATATTTCTCTGATTGCGGACTATTTCCTGATCTGTCATGGAAGCAATGAGCGGCAAGTTCAAGCGATTGCAAGAGCAGTCAAAGAAAAAATGGAAGAAAATGATATCTCAATCAAACGCATGGAAGGGTTTGAACAGGCTCGCTGGATTCTTGTGGATATTGGAGACATTGTCTGTCACATTTTCCATCGTGATGAACGTTCATATTACAATTTGGAACGCCTATGGGGAGACGCACCTCGTTTGGCACTGGAAATGAAATAGAGGGATTGTATATGTCATATCAAGAGCTTGCTCTTTATTATGACCGGTTCATGGCTGACGCCCCTTATGATGAATGGGTGACTTTCATGAAAGAGGTCTTTTCAAAATATCAACTGTCTGGAAAGCGGGTTGCAGACTTGGGATGTGGGACAGGGGAAATCGCCTGGCGCATTGCCGCTGAAAATTACCAGGTCATAGCTATTGACAACTCTGAAAATATGCTGTCGATTGCAGCACAGAAAGCAGACAAACAGAAAGTGCCGATCGAATTCCTCCACCAGGATTTACGGGAGCTTCAGGGGTTGTCTGAATTGGACGCCGCTGTCAGTTTTTGTGATGTCATCAATTACATCGTGGAGCCAGAGGATTTACGAAAAGTTTTTCAAGCCACTTCTGAAAGCCTGAGAATAGGAGGACTGTTCGTATTCGATGTTCATTCCATCTCTCATGTGGAAGCTGATCTGATAGATCATACTTTTGCCTTGGAAGAAGCGGATTGTTCTTATATTTGGTTTTGTACTGCTGGGGACATGCCTGGTGAAATGTATCATGACCTTACTTTTTTTGTCAGGGAAAAGTCTAGTGAGCTTTATCGGCGTTTTGAAGAAACACATCACCAGAGAACTTACGATGTGGCATTTTATAAATCATTGCTGCTTGAAAGTGGTTTTGCAGTGAAGAGTGTATGCGGAGACTTTGGATTAAATAATCCTGTTTCTGATGAAACAGAGCGGATTTTTTTTATCGCTGAAAAAGTTTTCTAATGGAGATCGGAAATTTCCGATCTTTTTTGTTTGCAAGCAGGATTTTACACCATGATGTCGAATTATATAATATAGTGAGCTGCCATCTTCACAAGGAATCCCGAATCACTGCCTGAAAAGGAAGGGGTGCCCCGTGAACAGCCTGCCTAAAAAATTCCTCATTATTATACCATCCGGTCTGTTGGTTGCAGTATTTTTGCTCTTATCCCAAATGAAAAGTGATGAAGAAGACATAACGGAGACGCCATTTACAGATATTCAAGCTGACCAGCCTGAATCATCATCCTCCTCTCTGAACGAAAAGGAACAGCTTCATCAAATGATCATGGTGGACATCAAAGGGAGCGTTGTGAAACCGGGAGTTTATGAGATAGCCCAGGACGCGAGAGTGAACGATGCTATCCAGCTTGCCGGGGGCTTCACGAAGGACGCCGATGAGTCACAGATCAACCTCGCCCAAAAAGTCCAAGATGAAATGGTAATCGCCGTGCCACTGAAGAATGAAGATAATAATCAAACAACTGTCCAAGCAGCTATGAATGAGACAAGCGAAGAAAAAATACACATTAATCAAGCTACACAGGAAGAATTGGAATCGTTAAGCGGCATTGGTCCTTCGAAAGCGAATGCGATTTTACAGTACCGTGAAGAAAATGGCATGTTTCAGTCAGTGGAAGAATTGTTGGAAATTCCAGGCATCGGAGAGAAAACACTTGAAAATATACGCGAATCTATTCAAGTACCCTAAAAGAAGCTGGTAGCTCATGGTATGTTCAAGTGTTCTCTTCACCATCGACAATTACTCGCTGTCTTTTAAGGATAATTCAATAACTGGGATATTGACGGCTATTTGCAATTGATTGTAAACTGGTCATATGGTATGCAAAAGTTGACAAGAGGTGACAAAATTTGGAAAGAATATCATGGGATCAATATTTTATGGCACAAAGTCACCTGCTGGCTTTGCGAAGTACTTGTACACGTTTGATGGTTGGGGCGACCATCGTCAGGGAAAAGCGAATTATCGCAGGAGGCTATAATGGGAGTGTGTCAGGCAGTGTTCATTGTATTGATGAAGGCTGTTATGTAATTGACGGTCATTGCGTCAGAACTGTCCATGCTGAAGCAAATGCTCTGTTGCAGTGCGCCAAATTTGGTGTCCCTACGAAAAATGCAGATATTTATGTAACACATTTCCCTTGTCTGCAGTGTTGTAAGCAAATTATTCAGGCAGGTATCAAAAATGTTTATTATGCAGATGACTATCATAATAATGAATATGCGATTCAGTTATATAAAGAAGCTGGCGTTCATACAAAAAAAGTCAGTCTCGACTACCTGGCTGTCGACACACACTATAAGGAAAAGCATGAGTTTGTGAAAGGATTGCTGGATAAACTCAGAAATTCCGTCAGTCAGGATGAATATGATAAGCTGCGGACCGAAGAGGAAATATTGTTTGGCAATATCCCGCAAGAAAGTACGAGATGAGAGGATACTGGCATCTTCCTGCCATTGCAGCCGCGGCCGCTTTCATAAGTCTCCGTATTGAAAAAAACACACTTTTTTTCATCATCGTAATCTGGATGTTTGCTTTACTGCTCTGGAAGCGGTTGGGCAAACAGCCAGTGGTAATAACTGTCCTCGCATTTTCATTTTTTTATGTATACTTGCCATCCCCACAACCCCCTGCTGACTTAGCCCCATCAACGATAAGTATGACAACAACCTCTTTAAACGGAAAAATTATTTCTCCCGTTGAAACTGATGAAAAGAAAATTTCCTTCCTTCTGCAAGAATGTAAAACCCATAAAAAAATTCAGACAATTTTGTTTTTAACAGAACAAACGAAAAAGGCATTTGAAAAAAAGATACAGTCGTTTAAACGTGGGGCAGATTGCGCCATAAAAGGTAAATTGGAGGTCCCGGATTCTGGCACTAATCCAGGTGAATTTGATTTTCAAAAGTATTCTCAAGATCAAGGTATCGATTTTCAAATGGTACTCTCAGAAGCGTCCGATATAACATGCAAAGGCTCATCCATTCTGCATGTGTTTGACGAGAAGCGTAAAGATTTGCTAAAAACGGCTGACGACAGTTATAGCGAAATGACTTCCGCCTGGCTTAAAGCACTTGTGCTTGGTGAGGATGCATCCATCCCTGAGAACATAATCCATATATTTAGGGAATGGAGTTTATCTCACTTGTTGGCCATTTCTGGACTTCACGTTGGTTTGATCACCGGACTGATTTATTTCCTATTGGTCAAAACTGGTTTTGCCACAGTAGAAACAGCAAAATGGAGCATTCTCCTTTTTTTACCGGTATACTGTATCGTTGCGGGTGCACAGCCCTCTGTTATTCGGGCTGGTTTAATGGGTATGCTGCTAATTTTATTTTCTGTTGCGAACAGAAAGATGACAATTTCAGATATTATTGCAATTGTATTTTTGATGATCATTTTCGTGGATAGGTACATCGTATCTCATGTGGGTTTCCAATTGTCTTTTCTAGTTACTTTCAGTTTGATTTTATCGCGGCAGTGGCTCGCAAAGACCCCAACCCTATTGTTTCAAATGCTTTTCATTAGTTTTATTTCACAGATGGTGATTCTGCCGATACAAATGCTGTATTTTTCTTCCTTTCAACCGTTATCTATTTTATTAAATGTGCTTGTCGTCCCGTATTTTTCATTTTTCGTCATTCCACTCATGTTCATGTTACTGTTGCTTTCCCCATTCAGTTCATTGTTTTTCTGGCTTGACATACTCTTTCAAAAAATCCATTCGTTTTTTCTTGATTTACTGAATTATATGAATGAGGTGGCATCGTATCCTTGGGTATATGGGGATTTCCCGGGCTCTGCACAATTAATTTATTATTTTCTGCTCATTTTACTGATGGTGAGTTTACAGAGAAACAAACTAAACCAGGCGTTCCTGCAAGGAATTTTAATGGTATGTTTGGTAATAGGAGTAATATCAGGGCCTTACTTTTCCCCATATGGAAAATTGACCATGCTCGATATCGGCCAAGGTGATGCTTTCATTTTAGAGTTGCCGCATCGAAAGGGTGTATTTTTTATTGATGCGGGGGCCAGATTTGATTTTAACACTGGCGAAGCCAACGAAAGTGTATATATGAGGATCATTAAACCGTATTTAGATAAAGAAGGCATTACTGTGATTGACGGCATATTCATTTCCCATGAGGATGTGGATCATATGGGGAGTGTCGATTTCATGGTTGAAAACATGCATGTAAAGAAAATTATTATCAGCCATTTTTATCAGTTGGGACAAAAACAAAGGGACCTATGGAACCGGCACGGTACCAGAATATATCATATTAGCCAAAGCAGGCGGCTTGAACTGGCCGGACAGGCATTTGCAGTCGTATCCCCCATAATTAAAACGGAGTCAGCCAATGAAAACTCCCTTGTCATATGGACAGAATTCGGTGGGAAATCCTGGTTGTTTACAGGTGACATTGGCAAAGATACAGAGAGAAAAATCATGGGAACCTATCCTGATTTGCAGGCAGACGTATTGAAGGTAGGGCATCATGGCAGCAAAAACTCGTCACATAGCCAATTTATCGAACAACTGAATCCGCAATTTGCACTCATTTCAGCTGGCAGGAAAAATCGTTACGGCCATCCACATGAGGAAGTGTTGGATGTTTTAAACGAGAACCAAGTAATCATATGGCGCACAGATCAAAACGGAGCGGTAATTTACAAATATAAGCGAAATACAGGAACATTTTTTCCTTATATGCCATAAAGTATCTTAGTTAAACATAATTGATGTTACCAGTGCAGAACACAATAAAATAAGAGACTGTTCCTCCAGTCTCTTTAGGTATGTACAATAAAAACAAATACAGTATTTCTTAATGCATGACACTAATGGTGACACCAATCGCAAAAATGATAACAAAGAAAAGAAAAGAGAATGTGAATCCCTTAATGGAATCAGCGACATCGAGATTTTTTGACTGTGGATCTTTTTCAAACTCATTCATTTTTATCCCTCCTATTTCATTAACAGTATAAACGAAAAGGCTAAAAAAATCCACCACAGCCTCAGATGGTGACAACCTAACTCAGTAAAAACCAAAGAAGCACCAAGATTAGAAAGAGTTGTCAGCTATAGTTTTGCATTGCCTGGTTAATATATAGGTACAAGCAAATATCGTTTGGCGCCCAGTTTCTAGGGCTGGGCGCTGAATGTTCACTATAGATTGGGGAGAAAAAAATGCTGTGACCAGCATTTTCTCCCTCCATTTGTCCTCTCCGCATATTACAGATATAATATATTTGCAAGAGAAAGGCGGGGAGTGTAAATAATGAATTATATGGAACTGGTGCAGCAATTGAAAAAAAAACAAGTTCCGCGTGTCTGTTTATTATATGGAACGGAACCCTATTTTATCCAAAAGCTGAAGGAAGGCTTTTATCAGAGCGTGGTTACGGATCCAGAAAATTTCATTACATATGATCTTCAGGAAGTGCCTGTGCAGGAAGTAATTGCTGATGCACAGACATATCCTTTTTTTGGCGGTGACAAACTAATTATTGCAAGCAATCCGGTATTTCTAAAAGCGAACCCGGACAAATTACCTTTTGAACATAAGCTGGATACACTTCAGGAATATATTTCCTCTCCTGCCGATTACTCGACACTGGTTTTTATTGGAGATTATGAAAAGATAGATCAACGTAAAAAAATAGCAAAGCTTCTGAAAAAGGCTGCGACGGTGGTCGAATGTAATCAGGTCAAACCGTATGAACTGGACAAATGGATCAAGACGATTGCCCAGCAAATGAAAATCATGATTGATTCATCAGCGATGCAGATCCTGGAAGAGGAATTGTCTACGAACCTCCAGCTCATGGAAAGTGAAATGAATAAATTAGCACTTTATGCAGGAGAAGAGGGGGTAATCACAAAGGAGATTGCAGAAAGACTTATCTCCCATTCAGTTGCGAGTACATCCCTAAGAATGGTTGATGCCGTGATGGATCACGACTTGTATAAGGCAATTGCTATTGTGAAGGATTTGGAAAAAACAAAAGAGGAACCAATTGCCATGATCGGCTTGCTCGCCTTCCAATTTCGCATGATTTTCAGGGTGAAACTGTTGAAAGAAAAAGGTTATGGACAAAGTCAAATTCAAAAAACGATCGGGGCTCACCCTTATGTCATCAAAATGGCTTGGAACAGGGAGAAGCAGTTTACACTGAACAAGCTGCATTTTATTATGGATAAATTGGCAAATGCTGACAGTGATATGAAGCAGGGGAAAATGGAGAAAAATATAGCGTTTGAATTACTGGTTCATGATTTGATCACCGCCTCGTAAGAAGATTTTTCGAAAAACATATTAAAAAAGACCCGGACGCGCTTGAAGTTCCACGTCGGGGTCTTTTTTAATCAGGTTATGCACCAAGGTTGTTAACCTTTTTAGAAAGACGAGATTTTTGTCTGTTCGCAGTATTTTTATGCATAATGCCTTTTTGTACAGCTTTATCGATTTTTTTAGTTGCAGTAAGCAAAGCTGCTTTTGCTTGTTCTGCGTCTTTTGCTTCTACCAGCTTATCGACATGTTTGATTTCAGAACGTACTTCAGATTTTGCAGATTGATTCAAGGCACGTTTTTTGTTGTTTATATCAACACGTTTTTTAGCAGATTTGATATTAGCCATTATTTCACCTCCCGAAGTACACATCGTTTACATCACAATATGGACAAATGATATTTTATCAAAGGTTTTTGCTGTTTTCAATATAAATAAATCATATAAGCAATGTTTTTGCATGAATTGAAGGTAAATGGCAAAGCCTAAACAAAAGAATTACCTCAAGAAAGTGAAGGGATGTGTATTAATTCATGCACAATCAGGAAATGCCACGCCAGGTCAGAACAGATTTGGCTGTCGAAGCCAAGGATATGTATGTTGAAAAAGAAAAACAGCAAGAACAAAAAATAAAAGGTGTGCTATCAAAAGAAAGAGTTAACAATGGCATTAAAATCACGGATGTTGTTATTGATGAAGCGGGAGGCGAATTGATCGGCAAAAAACCAGGTACATACGTGACAATATATGCAGACGGTGTCAAGCGTCAGGACACAAAAGCACAGGAAAACGCTGCAAAAGTCCTCGCGGAAGAATTGGAGGTGCTGTTGCAAAAAAGTGGAATCACCCACGATGCGGTCGGATTAATTGTCGGTTTGGGCAACTGGAATGTAACTCCGGATGCGCTGGGGCCAATGACAACTGAAAAGATTCTGGTTACAAGCCATTTATTCAAATTGGAGCATGAAACTGTTGCAGACGGATATCGGCCAGTAGGAGCTGTGTCGCCCGGCGTGATGGGGGTTACTGGAATAGAAACCAGCGATATCATCTTCGGTATTGTCGAACAATATAAGCCGGATTTTATTATTGCTGTAGATGCACTGGCTTCCAGATCAGTAGAACGTATTAACGAGACCATCCAGATATCTGATACCGGTATTCATCCTGGGTCCGGGGTCGGAAATAAACGCAAGGAATTGAGCAAAGCAACGCTGGGGATTCCAACTTTCGCTATAGGGGTTCCAACTGTGGTTGATGCTGTTACGATTGCAAGCGATACAATCGATTTTCTGCTTAAACATTTTGGCAGGGAGTGGAAAGAAAACAGTCGTCCCTCTAAGGCGTTGACACCAGGGAATTTCTCTTTTGGCAGCAAAAAATTCACACAAGATGATTTGCCAGATGAAGAACAACGGAAAACATTTCTTGGGTTGGTGGGGAACTTATCAAACGAAGAAAAGCGCGCCTTGATATCAGATGTGTTGACCCCAATAGGACAAAATATGATGGTTACACCAAAAGAAGTGGATGGATTCATGATAGACATGGCTCATTTAATAGCGTCGGGGATTAACGCCGCAATGCACGAGAAGGTAGATGTGGATAACTTTTCATTCTATACAAGATGAACACGACATGTTCTGGCACAGCCGGGACATGTTTTTTCATGCCAGCTGGGAAATCTAGCAAATCATGGTTCTATCTAACTTGTCACTTTCATAGATTTGAATATGGACGAAATTTAAAAGAGGTGGACCATGAAACGAAAAAAAATGAATATACAGATACGAATCCCAAAAGTGATGAAAAGAAGCGGTTTTTATTTTCTTTGCATGGTCGTTCTGTTCGTTTTGATCGGACTTCTGACTACTATATCGCCTGCTTACCGTTTTTCATCTCAAGCGATATCTGAATGGACCAAAAAAATAGAGAGCCCTACTTTTTTATATTTGCTCGGTATGGAAAATAAAGCATTCAAGCAGGCATATCCCGATGACCACCACATGCCGAAAGTAACTGCAACAGTATTGCATCTGGCGACGAGTATAAAACCCAATGATCCCAGAAGCCTGCTTGGGAATGAACTTCCAGGGTTCGCGATTTTTGATAACAACATTTTAATTGCTGGGGAAGGGACGGATTATACGAATCTGCCTATTGAATCGTCCCCGCCCCTTGAGGAGGTTTCGAAAGATCGCGATGCGATAGTGAATGAAAAAGAAAAGCAGGTGGAAAAAGAGGGAGAAAATGAGGAGAAAAATGCCCCTAGTACGGGAAATAAGAAAGTCGTTTATGTTTACAATACACATAATACGGAGTCTTTTTTGCCAAATTTGCCAGGCGTGACGAATCCGGACCAGGCTTACGATAATAAGGTGAACGTTACTAAAATCAGCAAACGTTTTTCACAAGGTTTAAAGGCTGAGGGAATCGGTACTGAAATAAGCGATGCGGATATTATGGGGATACTTAACAAAAAAGGCTGGCAATATGCTCAATCATACCAAGCTTCACGTGAAGTTGTACAAGATGCTTTTGCGAACAACAAAGATATCCAGTATGTATTCGATATCCATCGGGATACGGGCAGAAGGGAAAATACAACGAAAACAATAAACGGAAAAACGTATGGAAGAGTGATGATTGTCATAGGAGAAGAATACGCATCCTATGAGAAAAATCTCGCTTTTGCTACAAAATTTCATTACCTTTTGGAGAAGAAATATCCTGGTCTAAGCAGAGGGGTATTAACAAAAAAAGGGAAGGGCACAAATGGGGTCTTCAACCAGGATTTATCCAACAATTCCATTTTACTTGAGGTTGGAGGAATTGATAACAAACTAGAGGAAGTGTACCATACTGCAGATGCTTTAGCAGATGTATTCAGTGAGTACTATTGGGATGCTGAAAAAGTCAATAAATGACAAGGGGGCTGAACAGCGTGCGTTATTTTATCATACTGCTGCTATTCGTTGTTTTTTTTCTGGCTGGCGCCGTGTTTGGGATCGACCGCAACCACCCAGCTACTGATTCAAATCAAATGATAGATAATGATGTATTAATAAGTGAACAAAATAGTAATTCTGACCGAAATAAAGATAGACAAACTTACAAGGTGGAAACAGCAGACGCAGCAAGAGATATTGTGGACATGGAAGAATCACCTTCCATGATGCAAAAGACAGCATCGCTGCTGGGCTCCGGAGTACAGCACATTTTTGAAATGCTTGCTTCCATTTTGTATCAAATAGCAAAAGCATTTTTTTGAGATATAAGCACGGGTGCCTATTTCAATCAGCACTTGTGCTTTTCTTATTGAAAGTCTGTTGGCCAATTGCTATAATCAATGCTAGTTAACGGCTGTAAATCAAACTCAGGAATGAATGACGGCAAATGTGAATTTTGAAGCTGCGATATGTAGGAGTGGAAAACATAGATGACAAAAAAACAAACAAATGTGCGGAATTTCTCAATAATAGCACATATCGATCATGGTAAATCTACCCTGGCCGATCGAATACTGGAAAACACAAAAGCATTGACACACCGGGAAATGAAAGAACAATTCCTCGATGCGATGGATTTGGAAAGAGAACGTGGGATAACGATCAAATTGAATGCTGTCCAGCTCCACTACACAAGTAAAAACGGTGAAGAATACATATTTCACTTAATCGACACTCCCGGCCATGTCGATTTCACCTATGAAGTGTCAAGAAGCCTTGCAGCTTGTGAGGGTGCCATTCTTGTAGTAGATGCCGCGCAGGGAATAGAAGCGCAAACCTTGGCAAATGTTTATTTGGCACTTGATAATGAACTGGAAATCATCCCGGTGATCAATAAAATCGATTTGCCTAATGCTGATCCGGAAAAAGTAACAAAAGAATTGGAAGATGTCATCGGCATCGATCCGGATGATGTCATTTTGGCATCTGCGAAAGCAAATATAGGTATTGATGAAATATTGGAGAGGATCGTGGAAGCCGTCCCGCCACCAGCTGGTGATGAAGAAAACCCGTTACAGGCACTGATATTCGATTCTTTGTATGACCCCTACAGAGGGGTGATTGCCTATGTATGTATCAAGGAAGGAACTGTTAAAGTCGGGGACAAAATCAAAATGATGGCGACGGGCAAGGAATTCGAAGTCAATGAGGTCGGGGTCTTTAATCCTAAGCCAGATGCCAGGAAGATGCTTCATGTAGGAGATGTAGGGTACTTGACTGCCTCTATTAAAAACGTATCCGACACACATGTCGGCGATACGATAACTTCTGTCAGTAAGCCGGCTGCAGCACCGCTTCCTGGTTATCGAAAAATGAATCCAATGGTTTATTGCGGACTGTATCCGATAGAAGCCAAAAAATACAATGATTTGCGAGAAGCACTGGAAAGATTGGAATTGAATGATTCTTCGCTGCAATATGAGGCTGAAACCTCCCAGGCTTTAGGATTTGGTTTTCGCTGCGGTTTTTTGGGATTACTGCATATGGAAATCATTCAGGAACGTATTGAGCGAGAGTTCAATATTGATCTCATCACAACTGCACCAAGTGTGATTTATGAAGTTGAACAGACGAATGGAGACGCCATTCTTGTAGATAATCCATCTTTGATGCCGGATCCGCAGCAGATTCTGGAAATCAGAGAGCCATATGTGGAAGCAACAATCATGGTACCAAATGATTACGTAGGGGCAGTGATGGAGATATCTCAGAAAAAACGCGGTCAGTTTATCAATATGGATTATCTGGATGATATCCGTGTGAATGTCATTTATCATATCCCGTTATCCGAAATCGTGTATGATTTTTTTGATCAGTTGAAATCTCATACGAAGGGCTATGCTTCTTTTGATTATGAATTGATCGGCTACCGTCCGTCCAAGCTGGTGAAGATGGATATCCTGCTGAATGGAGAGACGATTGACGCCTTGTCCTTCATCGTTCACAGGGATTTTTCTTATGAGCGGGGTAAACAGATTGTCGATAAGCTGAAAGAACTAATACCGCGACAGCAGTTTGAAGTACCGGTACAGGCCGCGATCGGCAACAAGATTGTGGCAAGATCAACCATCAAGGCGATGCGTAAAAATGTTTTGGCCAAATGCTATGGTGGAGACATTTCCAGAAAACGCAAGCTGTTGGAAAAACAAAAAGAAGGTAAAAAACGTATGAAAATGGTTGGTTCGGTTGAAGTACCGCAAGAGGCTTTCATGGCCGTACTGCAAATGGATGATGAATAAGCAGACTTATTGGTTGCAACAGGGTTAGCTGTCGGCTATCGAGCAGGGGCTAACCTGTATTTCTTTTTAAGGGGATTTTATCATGATACCTTCAGTGTATATTCATATACCTTTTTGCCATCATATTTGTCACTACTGTGACTTCACAAAGTTCTTTTACAATGAAAGAATGGCTGATGACTATTTGGCAGCTTTGAAAAACGAAATCGCTACAGCTGTATCTGACTCCAAAAACCGTGTGAAAACAATATTCATCGGAGGGGGCACACCATCTGCACTGACCGTTGGGCAGCTGCGAAAACTGATGGAAACCATTCATTCTAAATTTGCGGTGGATACATGTGAAGAATTTTCAATGGAAGCAAATCCTGGTGATTTAACGGAAGAAAAAATAAAGTTGCTGCAGGGGTATGGAGTGAACAGGATCTCACTTGGGGTGCAGGTTTTGGACAATGCCATGCTGAAAGAATTGGGAAGGGCTCATCAAGTCAAAGATGTATATGCAACGGTAAACAATTTAAGCAAACATGGTTTTTCAAATATCAGCATCGATATGATTTACGCCTTGCCCAAACAAACGGTCAGCCATTTTTCGGATACGTTGCAAGAGGCGATATCCTTTCAGCTCCCGCATTACTCGGCATATGCCTTGCAGATCGAACCAAAAACAATTTTTTATAACCGTTTTCGAAAAGGTCAGCTTCACCGTCCGGAACAGGAAGAAGAAGTGGAAATGTATCGGGAACTCATAAAAAAAATGGCTGCTCATGGTATTTCCCAATACGAAATCAGCAATTTTGCAAAACCAGGTTTCGAAAGCAAACATAATCTCACTTACTGGAATAATGACTTTTACTATGGTTTTGGAGCTGGAGCATCCGGATATTTGCCCGGTGAGCGTACCATCAATATCAAACCGCTTCCGGCTTATATCAAACAGGCGAATTTGGACGGACGTCCTGTTTTAAAAGTCGATAAAATCGGGAAAAAAGAACAAGTGGAGGAAGAGATGTTCCTAGGATTACGCAAAACTGCAGGAATTGATATAAAGCTATTTGCGAACAAATTTGGTTTTTCGATGTTTGATTTATACAAGGAGGAAGTTGCATATCTTGAAAACAAGGGGTGGGTCAAGCTGGAAGACGATTTTCTCCGTTTGACCGAAGAAGGCAAGTTATTTGGGAATGATGTTTTCGAGCAATTTCTACTGGGAATGGAAGATTTGGAGCGTGTTTATTGACAAAAAAATGCTGATTTGATAATTTATTATTAGCATTAGCACTCGATGCAGTGGAGTGCTAACAGAGGTGATCATCGTGCTCACGAAGAGACAATTATTAATTCTGCAAGTGATTATTGATGATTTCATTGAGACTGCGCATCCAGTAGGCTCCAGAGCGATTTCAAAAAAAGACAGCATTGACTTTAGTGCGGCAACTATCCGCAATGAAATGGCCGATTTGGAAGAAATGGGGTTTCTTGAAAAAACACACACTTCTTCCGGACGTATTCCTTCAGAAAAAGGATACCGCTATTATGTGGATCATATCATTGTGCCGAATTTGCAAAAAAACAACCTTAGCATCATGAAACAGTTTATGAAAGGCGGGTTCTACGAAGTCGAACAAGTGGTACAAAAAGCCGCTGAGGTGTTGTCACATCTGACGAATTATACTTCCATCATTCTGGGACCGGAAATTGTTGAAACCAAATTGAAGCAGCTGCAAATAGTGATTTTATCCCAGCACACAGCCGTTGCAATACTGGTCACTGATTCAGGACATGTCCAACATCGATCATTTTCCATTCCTGCGGAAATGGATGCTTCCGATTTGGAAAAAATGATCAACATACTGAATGACCGGCTGAAAGGTGTCCCACTTACCCGTCTTCACGACATCCTTCAGAATGAAATTTTTTCTTTGATGAAGATGTATATGAATGATTATCAAGAGGCGTTTCATTATCTGTCAACAGTCTTTTTCAGCGAGCAACCGGCTAGACTGTACATTGGCGGGAAAGCGAATATGTTAATGCAGCCGGAATTCAAGGATTTAGAAAAAATACGGACCTTCTATGCAATGATGGAGAATGAAGATGAGGTTGCTAATCTGCTGAAGCAGACTACCCAGGGCATTAAAATTTCTATCGGCCACGAAAATAAATTAGAGGCTATAAAGGATTTGAGCCTGATAACTGCAACATACGACATTAATGAAGGGCAAATGGGTACGATCGCATTGCTTGGTCCTACAAGAATGGAATATCGCAAAGTGATTACACTGTTGAATGCATTGTCGAATGAAATGACAGAGGCATTGTATTTATGGTATAAAAACAATGGACAATAAGAAAACAAGTAAAAAAATATTACCATCGGCTGAGATGGAGGTGGCATTCATGGAAGAGTTAGAAAAAGAAGAAACAAAAGAAGAAATGAAAAAAAATACGGAAGAAAGTGTGGAAACGCCACAGGAGAACCAAAATGAATCCGTAAATGCGGAATCTGAACAAGATGGTGGTGACGCCGCAGAGCTCAACGCAACAGAACAAGAGCTTGAAACAGAGATGGAGCAACTTCGTGAGGATAAAGAAAAATTATTTGATCAGCTTGCTCGTATCCAGGCGGAGTACGATAATTTTAAAAAGCGTACCCAAAAGGAAAAGCAAGCGAGTCAAAAGTACAAAGCGCAGGATTTAGTGACAGCGTTGCTCCCAGTTATGGATAATTTCGAAAGAGCATTGAAAACGCAAGTTTCCAATGAGGCTGCAGGATTTATGGAAGGCATGAACATGGTGTACCGCCAGCTTCTCGAAGCACTGAAAAATGAAGGTCTCTCAGAAATCGAAACGGTTGGGAAAGAATTTGACCCCAACATGCACCATGCTGTCATGCAAGCTGAAGACGAAAATTACGAATCCAACATCATTGTTGAGGAGTTACAAAAAGGTTACTTGTTGAAAGACAGAGTAATTCGCCCGGCAATGGTGAAAGTAAATAAATAATTTGAAGCAAGCGTTCAAGGAGGAAGAGTAAACTATGGGTAAAACAATTGGTATTGATTTAGGAACAACGAATTCTTGTGTAGCAGTGATGGAAGGCGGTGAAGCAGTCGTCATTCCGAATCCGGAAGGCAACCGCACCACACCTTCTGTTGTAGCGTTTAAAAATGGGGAAAGACAAGTTGGGGAAGTGGCAAAAAGACAGGCGATCACGAACCCGAATACAATTCAATCCATCAAACGCCATATGGGTACTGATTACAAAGTCAAAATCGATGACAAAGAATATACGCCTCAGGAAATTTCGGCAATCATTTTACAGCACCTAAAATCATACGCAGAAGATTATACAGGCGAAAAAATCGATAAAGCGGTTATCACAGTCCCTGCGTATTTCAATGATGCTGAACGTCAGGCCACAAAAGATGCGGGACGTATTGCTGGCTTGGAAGTAGAGCGTATCATCAATGAACCTACAGCAGCAGCGCTTGCATATGGAATTGATAAAGCGGAGCAAGATCAGACGATTTTGGTCTATGACCTTGGTGGCGGTACTTTCGATGTATCCATTTTGGATATCGGCGACGGCACGTTCGAGGTTGTTGCGACTGCTGGGGATAATCGTCTCGGTGGGGATGATTTTGATGATGTTATCATCGAATATATGATTGGCGAATTCAAAAAAGAAAATGGCATTGATCTATCCAAAGATAAAATGGCCATGCAGCGCTTGAAGGATGCAGCTGAAAAAGCGAAAAAAGATCTGTCAGGTGTGTCACAAACACAAATCTCACTGCCGTTCATCACTGCAGGAGAGGCTGGTCCTTTGCATATGGAAATGTCATTGAGCCGTGCTAAGTTTGAAGAACTTTCTTCTGAACTTGTTGAACGGACAATGGTTCCAACGAGAAAAGCATTATCTGACGCAGGTTTGTCAGCCTCTGAAATAAATAAAGTACTTTTGGTAGGCGGCTCCACCCGTATTCCAGCTGTCCAGGAAGCGATCAAAAAAGAAACTGGACAAGAACCTTCCAAAGGGGTAAACCCGGATGAAGTGGTAGCATTAGGTGCAGCCATTCAAGGCGGCGTATTGCAAGGAGACGTTAAAGATGTCTTGTTGTTGGATGTTACACCACTTTCACTCGGAATTGAAACGATGGGTTCTGTGTTTACGAAACTAATTGAAAGAAACACAACCATTCCGACAAGTCATTCGCAAGTATTCTCCACTGCAGCTGACAATCAAACTGCTGTTGATATTCACGTGCTGCAAGGGGAAAGGGAAATGGCGGCAGACAATAAAACATTAGGACGCTTCCAGTTGACTGATATTCCACCAGCACCACGAGGAGTACCGCAAATCGAAGTAAGCTTTGATATCGATGCGAACGGAATTGTAAACGTACGTGCGAAAGATATGGGTACGAACAAAGAACAATCCATCACCATTAAATCTTCTTCAGGGCTTTCTGATGAAGAAGTGGAGAATATGGTAAAAGAAGCAGAAGAAAATGCGGAAGCAGATAAAAAACGCCGTGAAGAAGTCGATTTACGAAATGAAGCTGATCAGCTTGTATTCACAACAGATAAAACAATCAAGGATCTTGGCGATAAAGTTTCAGAAGATGACAAACAAAAAGCTGAAACAGCGAAAGCTGATTTGAAAAAAGCACTCGAAAGCGATAATATGGAGGAAATCAAAGAGAAAAAACAAGCATTGGAAGAGCATGTCCAACAGCTTTCTGTAAAACTTTATGAACAAATGGCTAAGGATAACCAGGCTCAGCAATCCGATGAAGCTTCTTCGGCAGACGATGTAGTGGACGCGGACTATCAAGAAGTCGATGATGACGAAAAAAATAAATAATAATTGATCCAGAAGTTATAAAAAAGTCAAAGTCGGGGTTATCTTGGCTTTGGCTTTTTTTAGGAATTGAGCCTGTTTGTCAATCAGTAAAGAAAGATGGTAAGATAAAACGTATGCAACCGAGATCGGGAGAGTGATTTACAAGTGAGCAAGCGAGATTATTATGATGTACTGGGCGTTGGCAAAGACGCTTCAAAAGATGAGATAAAAAAGGCATATCGGAAATTGGCCAGAAAATACCATCCGGATGTTAATAAAGAAGAAGGAGCCTCCGACAAATTCAAGGAAGCGAAAGAAGCTTATGAAGCACTGAGTGACGATCAAAAGCGTGCCCAATATGATCAATTCGGCCATGCCGGAGCACAGGGTCAGGGTTTTGGCGGCTTTGGCGGGGGCGCTCAGGATTTTGGCGGTTTTGGGGACATTTTCGATATGTTTTTCGGTGGCGGCGGTTCACGCAGACAAGATCCAAATGCACCAAGACAGGGAGCAGACCTGCAGTATACGATTGTACTTGATTTCGAAGAGGCCATATTCGGCAAAGAAACGGATATAAACATTCCGACAGAAGCTGACTGTAAAACTTGTCATGGCACAGGTGCCAAACCAGGAACGAAACCAAAAACGTGTTCCCACTGTCATGGATCAGGACAATTGAACACGGAACAGAACACACCGTTTGGCAAGGTCGTCAATCGCAGGGTTTGTCATTATTGCGGCGGAACTGGAAAAATTATACCGGAGAAATGTACGACATGCGGCGGAACCGGAAAGATTAAACAACAGAAAAAAATCCATATTTCTATCCCGGCAGGCATCGATGAAGGTCAGCAAATTCGCGTTTCCGGTAAAGGAGAAGCAGGAAGCAATGGCGGACCAAGTGGTGATTTGTATGTAGTCGTTCAAGTACGAAGTCATGAATTCTACCAAAGAGAAGGGGACAATATATTCTGCGAACTGCCACTGACCTTCGCACAAGCTTCTTTGGGAGATGAAGTGGAGGTCCCGACTGTCCATGGAAAAGTGAGATTGAAAATTCCTGCTGGGACGCAGACAGGAAAGACTTTCAGGTTAAAAGGAAAAGGAGCTCCGAACGTAAGAGGGTATGGCCATGGGGACCAACACGTTCAAGTACGGGTAGTGACGCCAACAGCATTGACGGAAAGACAGAAAGAATTGTTGCGGGAATTCAACGAAATCGACGGAAAAGCTGCAACTGATGAGCAGGAAGATACACTATTCCAGCGATTCAAAAAAGCTTTTAAGGGAGAATAACGGTAATTCTTTACCGTTATTTTACATAAGCATGAAAAATCATTATAAATTTGAATAAATAAGTGAGTGTGAACCATATGAAATGGACCGAATTTTGCATCCATACTACGAACGAGGCGATTGAACCAATTTCCAACATTCTTCACGAAAATGGAGCTAGCGGTGTCGTTATTGAAGACCCTCTGGATCTCGTAATTGATCGAAATCCTGTTTATGGAGAGATTTTTGCATTAGATCCGAATGATTACCCTGAAGAAGGTGTCCATGTTAAGGCGTATTTTCCAATCAATAGTTTTAGTCCTGATACAGCAGATGAAATAAAACAAGAAATCGACCAGTTAGAAAAATATGGAATCCATTTAGGAAGCAACCAAATGATGCTGAACGAAGTGGATGAAACAGACTGGTCTGAAGCGTGGAAAAAATACTATAAACCAGTGAAAATTTCAGACAGGATAACAATCGCTCCTTCCTGGGAGAACTATAAAGCTGCCACAGAGGAGGAACTTGTAGTTGAATTGGATCCGGGCATGGCCTTCGGAACTGGCACGCACCCGACTACCATATTGAGCATAAAGGCAATTGAAAAATACTTGCAGTCTGGTGATTTGGTTATCGATGTAGGTTCGGGTTCCGGTGTACTGAGCATTGCTGCAGCGATGCTTGGAGCTAAAGAAGTACATGCGTATGATCTGGATGATGTAGCTGTGAAAAGTTCGACGGAAAATGCCCTTTCTAACCATGTCCATGGAAAAATTAATGTAAAGAAAAATAATTTGCTGCAAGGCGTGGAGTTAAAAGCCGATTTAATCGTCTCCAATATTTTGGCAGAGATTATTGTTCAATTTGTGAACGATGCGAGAAACAACTTAAAAACAGGGGGCTATTTTATTACCTCTGGGATCATTCAAGCAAAAAAACAATTCGTACTGGATGAACTGAGAGCAAATCAATTTTCCATCGAAGAAATAAACGAAATGGATGATTGGGTTTCCGTTGTCGCCCAAAAGCAGTAGGAGGTAATACTTTGCAACGATATTTTGTTTCTGCATCCCAATGGGTTAATGATCATGTAAACATAATAAATGAGGATGTACACCATGTCAGCAGAGTGATGCGAAAAAAAATCGGCGATGAAGTTATATGTGTTCATCCGGATGGCCGGGCAGCAAAGTGCGCTATCACCGGTATAAGTCCCCAATCAATTGAATTACAGATTCAACAGTGGCTTGAGCATAACCCTGAACTGCCGATTGCAGTAACCATTGCCCAAGGCCTGCCCAAAAGTGATAAAATGGCGTTGATTTTACAAAAAGGTACAGAACTGGGTGCAGCAGCCTTCATCCCTTTTAGAGCGGAGAGAAGTGTCGTAAAATGGGATGGAGGAAAGATGGCGAAAAAAACAGAAAGATTCACAAAAATCCTCAAAGAAGCTAGTGAACAATCTCATCGCAGCAATATCCCTGTTTTGCACGACCAGATGAATATCGATGAGCTGATGATATACGGAAAACAATTCGATACCTGCATATTCGCTTATGAAGAGGAAGCAAAGGTTGCAAAATTCAACTCATTTAGTACAATAATGAAAGAAATGAACAAGGGCCAAAGCTTATTGGCTTGTATTGGTCCTGAGGGTGGATTTACCTCCGAAGAAGCGCAGCAGCTGAAAGAAAGTGGTTTTCAGCCTGTCCGTCTTGGTCCGCGCATACTAAGGACTGAAACGGCTGCTATGTATATCTTGGCAGGCATTTCCTATCAATTTGAAAATTAAGGGGTGTATTTTCATGCCAACAGTGGCATTTCATACATTAGGCTGTAAAGTGAATCATTATGAAACAGAAGGTATCTGGCGCATGTTCATGGAGGCTGGCTATGAGAGAGTTGATTTTGATAGCCAATCCGATGTATATGTCATCAATACTTGTACGGTAACCAACACCGGGGATAAAAAAAGCAGGCAGGTTATCCGTCGGGCCGTTCGTAAAAATCCTGAAGGTGTAATCTGTGTGACAGGTTGTTATGCGCAAACTTCTCCTGGTGAAGTACTGGAGATACCGGGTGTGGATGTTGTATGTGGAACACAAAATAGAAAAGAAATGATTGGCTACATTGAAGAGCACCAAAAAACAAGAGAACCGGTGAATGGTGTCAAGAACATTATGAAAAACCGTACTTTCGAAGAGATGGATGTACCTGAATTCACTGACCGTACACGTGCCTCTTTGAAAATACAAGAAGGCTGTAATAACTTCTGCACATTTTGCATCATTCCATGGTCGCGCGGACTGCTTCGGTCCAGAGACCCGGAAAACGTAATCGGACAAGCACAGAAATTAGTTGATGCGGGGTATAAAGAAATTGTCTTAACAGGCATACATACCGCTGGGTACGGCGAAGATATGGCTGATTATAATTTTGCGAAGCTTCTGTGGGACTTGGAAACGAAAGTGGACGGGCTGAAAAGGATAAGAATATCTTCTATTGAGGCTAGCCAAATTACTGATGAAGTAATTAATGTACTGGATAAATCGGAAAAAATTGTCCGCCATTTGCATATACCACTACAATCCGGATCTGATAGTGTGCTCTCAAGAATGAGGAGAAAATATTCTTCTGATTATTATTATCAAAAGGTTGTCAAGATCAGAAAAGCATTGCCTGATTTGGCAATCACTTCTGATGTGATTGTAGGATTTCCAGGGGAAACCGAAGATGAGTTTATGGAAACGTATGAATTCATTAAAAAAGTTGGCTATTCTGAGCTGCACGTTTTTCCGTTTTCAAGACGTACCGGTACACCGGCGGCGAGAATGGACAATCAGGTGGATGATGATGTGAAGGAGCGGAGAGTTCATCAACTGATCGAACTATCTGACCAGTTGGCCAAGGAATACGCTTCTCGTTATGAAAATGAAGTACTAGAAGTAATCCCTGAGGAAAAAGTACCGGATGAAAACCATCCTGATATGCTTGTGGGATACTCTGATAATTACTTGAAAGTGCAATTTAAAGGGAGCCATGACATGATTGGCAAAATCGTCCGCGTTAAAATATTAAAATCTGGCTATCCTGTTAATGAAGGGGTGTTCGTCAGGGTTTTAGAAGATGGCATGGAACAACGTGTGATGAAGGCTAATTAAACAGATGGATGTTCCTGCAGTAAGGAGCATCCTTTTTTACCGAATTTACCATCCATCTTCTTGAAAATAGATTTTTTGGTTGTAACATGCTATGATGCCTTTGTAAATGTACTAGCTAATGAACAGGAAAGGAAGTCTGGAAATGGAAGATTTAGCTTCATATATCGATCATACATTGTTGAAGCCGGATGCGACAAAAGAACAAGTGGATCAGCTGATTAAAGAAGCCAAACAATATAAATTCGCTTCAGTTTGCGTTAATCCGTACTGGGTACCATATTGCGCTAAAGGGCTAAAGGGAAGCGATGTAAGGGTTTGTACAGTAATCGGCTTTCCGTTGGGCGCTAACACCACAGCCACAAAAGTCTATGAAAGCAAGAAAGCCATTGCCGATGGGGCAACAGAAATTGATATGGTAATCAATATCGGTGAACTAAAATCCGGAAATTTTGAGCTTGTTCGAGAAGATATCGCTGCAGTAGTTGAAGCTGCTGGCGAATCAGCATGGACAAAGGTGATTATTGAGACATCACTTCTGACACATGAAGAAAAAGTGAGTGCTTGTGTGTTGGCAAAAGAAGCTCAGGCAGACTTCGTAAAGACGTCCACAGGTTTTTCCGGAGGAGGAGCAACGATGGAGGATATCAGGTTGATGCGTAAGACTGTTGGAGAAGATATGGGCGTCAAGGCATCTGGCGGAGTGCGTGATTTGCAGACTGTCAAAGGCATGATTGCCTCCGGAGCAACACGAATTGGTGCTAGTGCAGGCGTGGCAATCATGAAAGAAAACGGCGAAAATGAATAAAAACTATACATGCAGGGCAAATATGCAGTTGACCTGATTGAGTGGATATATTATAATTACTAAAGGCATATTTCTCAATATATGCTTGTACAATTTGTTTTATGCTTCGGAGGGAGGGAAATTAGCATGTCAAACACAACTCGCGTTCGTAAAAACGAGTCTCTTGAGGATGCTCTTCGTCGCTTTAAACGCAGTGTTTCAAAAAGCGGTACACTATCAGAATATCGTAAGCGTGAATTTTATGAGAAACCTAGCGTTCGTCGCAAAAAGAAATCTGAAGCTGCTAGAAAGCGCAAATTTTAAAGAAGGTGCACGAAATGTCATTATTGGCACTACTGAACAATGATATGAAGCAAGCCATGAAGGGTAAAGACAAGGAAAGATTGAGCGTAATCCGAATGGTGAAGGCTTCATTGCAGAACGAATCAATCAATCTTGGTAAAGACGACCTCACAGAAGATGAGGAATTAACGATTTTATCAAGAGAGTTAAAGCAAAGAAAAGATTCCCTCCATGAATTTGAAGCGGCTGGACGCGAAGATCTTGTTAAAAAACTTGAAGTAGAAATCAATATTTTACAAGAATACATGCCAAAACAGCTTACCGATGATGAGCTGGAGGCGATTGTTCAGGAAACCATCCTGGAGGTCCAAGCATCTTCCAAAAAGGATATGGGCAAAGTGATGAGCGCTGTCATGCCTAAAGTGAAGGGCAAAGCCGATGGTTCGAAAGTGAATAAAATGGTTTTAAGCAATTTAATTTAATGAATGAGCAAGGGTTCCTTTCAAGGGGCCCTTTTAATTTAGAAGGGCAGCTACCATTCCATAGAGGATGTGTTTTTTACATAACTTCGTCCTTTTTGAAACCATTTCTTTACAAATTCGTATATATACATAAGGGTTGTATAACCCACAGTAAATTGTTTGCCCGGATCATTCATTTTTGACGAGATTCATCCGACATATTCGTACGGGGGTGGTGCATTGAAGAACCAATGGATTACATATGCTGTATTTTTTGGGGCCGTGCTGTTCATCTTTACTCAAATGACGGTTCCCGTCAATGCAAAGGCAAAAGAAACAGACGGGCAGGGCAAGCTGGTATATGTGATACCGATTGAGCAGGAAGTTGAGCGTGGTTTGGAGGCTTTCTTGGAGCGGTCTATCAATGAAGCAATAGAAGCTGGTGCTGAACAGCTGATTTTTGAAATCGATACACCTGGAGGCAGGGTAGACGCCGCAAAACAAATCGGAAAACTATTGCAAAGCACTGATATACCGACAACCGCTTATATTGTGAATGATGCGTTATCTGCTGGATCCTATATTGCTTTGAATACGGACAGCATTTATATGAAACCACAAGCCACCATAGGAGCCAGCGGGGTGATCAATCAAGATGGCACTGAAGCGGATAAAAAAGCACAATCGGCTTGGCTGGCAGCAATGAAAAGTGCAGCTGAATCCAAAGGTCGTGACCCCTTATACGCAGCTGCGATGGCGGATAAGGATGTCGATCTACCAACGTACGGCGCTCCAAAAGGGAAATTTTTGACACTAGGTCCAAAGGAGGCTGTTGAAGTAGGCTATGCCGAAGCAATCGCACCTAACCGTGTCGCCTTATTGCATGAATTGGATCTTGATCATGCAACAATCATTGAAACGCAGCCAACAATCGCTGAAAAGATAGCCAGGTTTTTGACCAATCCTGTGGTTGTGCCAATTTTGCTGTCAATTGCCAGCCTTGGTCTGATTGTTGAATTATATTCCCCTGGTTTTGGAGTGCCTGGATCAATGGGTATTGCTGCATTGTTACTCTTTTTCTACGGTCACGTGGTGGCGGGGCTCGCTGGTATGGAAACGATCATTTTGCTCTTGGCAGGATTGGCTTTGATTATTGCCGAGTTCTTTGTTTCGGGAGGAATACTTGGACTGCTTGGAACTGCTGCAGTAGTCGGTTCTCTATTTTTAGCAGGGGCGAATATCGTAAGCATGTCCATCAGTATTGGGATCGCTTTTTTGGTAGCGGTTATTGCTGCAATTATTTTATTCAAAGTAATTGGAATGGAAAAAGGACTTTTCAGGCACATCATACTTCGTGACAGCACGAAAACAGAGCTTGGCTATATCGCTTCTGAGAATCGTCTTGAATTGATTGGACTTTCCGGTAAAACATTGACTAATCTGCGGCCTTCAGGAACTGCGCTGGTGGATGGTGAGCGCATTGATGTTGTATCCGAAGGAAGTTTCATACCTAAGGATCGCACTATTTCAGTGATTAAAGTTGAAGGAGCACGAGTTGTTGTAAGGGAAAATTCGGATAGAGAACCAGATAATTAACCAGCCTGGTATAAAAATGGTTGCATATTGCGATATAACGCTTGACGTATCTGGTTATTTACAGCAAGATATATCTAGGAAGAAGGTTTGGCCTCGCCAAAATCCAGGCTGCATAA
Source organism: Tigheibacillus halophilus (assembly GCF_042683165.1). Lineage (NCBI taxonomy): Bacteria > Bacillati > Bacillota > Bacilli > Caryophanales > Bacillaceae > Tigheibacillus > Tigheibacillus halophilus. The sequence goes on along the minus strand of NZ_JBHUIZ010000003.1, from coordinate 1,025,902 downwards.
CAAAAAAGAATTGCTGCTTTACGTATTCGTGGCAACATTAAGCTGCCATTTGGCGAAATATTAAAAATAATTGGGGGTTTGCGTAATGGACATCGTTGATTTGATGCCGATTATCATTATTGCACTGATCTTGATCGCAGTAGCGATCTTGTTCACTTTTATTCCTGTGATGCTTTGGATCAGCGCACTAGCAGCTGGAGTAAAAGTAGGTATTTTTACCTTAGTGGGTATGCGATTGCGTCGGGTTGTCCCGAACAGGGTGATCAATCCGTTGATTAAAGCACACAAAGCTGGTTTGAGTGTGACAACAAACCAATTGGAAAGTCACTATCTGGCAGGAGGTAATGTTGACAGAGTCGTCAATGCTTTGATTGCCGCACATAGGGCAAATATTGAACTGACTTTTGAACGAGCAGCAGCTATTGATCTAGCTGGCCGAGACGTGTTGGAAGCTGTACAGATGAGTGTAAATCCGAAGGTGATTGAAACGCCGTTCATTGCCGGTATTGCGATGGATGGAATCGAGGTAAAAGCACTGGCGCGAATCACTGTTAGAGCAAATATCGATCGTCTGGTCGGTGGGGCTGGAGAAGAAACGGTTATCGCGCGTGTTGGTGAGGGTGTAGTAAGCACAATTGGTAGTTCAAACTCTCATAAACAGGTATTGGAAAATCCAGACTCTATTTCGCACACGGTACTTGCTAAAGGTCTTGATGCGGGCACAGCATTTGAAATTCTATCCATCGATATTGCCGATGTAGACATCGGTAAAAACATTGGAGCGATTTTGCAGACGGATCAAGCAGAGGCTGATAAAAATATCGCTCAAGCCAAAGCGGAAGAAAGACGCGCAATGGCTGTCGCACAAGAACAAGAGATGGTTGCTCGTGTCCAAGAAATGCGCGCTCATGTTGTTGAAGCAGAAGCGGAAGTTCCAAAAGCGCTTGCTGAAGCTCTTCGTTCCGGTAAAATGGGTGTGATGGATTATTTGAACTACGAAAATATCAATGCAGATACGGATATGCGTGATTCCATCGGAAAACTGACAGACAATAAAGATGACCATGATGATAATGACAACTGATTGCCGTATATGAAGTAAGGAGGGTTTCTATGGACAGTTTTTTTGACTTCATCTTCAGCAACCTCATCCTTATCCTTGCAATCGGGGCCGGAATTTTAAAGTTCTTGTCCGGAAATAAGGAAGCTGGCAACAAAACTGATGAGAGAAAAAAACATACGCCAATGCATCGGCCGGGCCCAGGTTCATCCTCGCGCCAGCAGAACCAGCAACGCACTGCTCGCGTTCCAAAACCTACGCCTACACCTTCTGGGCCGTCGGATACTGTCTCGATACCAAAGTACGACAAACAGATTTCGACTGCGTCTTCCTCTTCCATTGAGGAACAGCAGCAGAAGCAAATGGAACGCCTTGCAGGACGTATGCATACAATTGAAGCCATCAGGAATATGGAAGAAATGGATGAAAACAATCATAAAGCCCTTCACGGACTGGGAGACGGGAAGAAACTGGAAAGTGAAACCCAAAGGGCTTTTAGAAAACAAATGAAAAGACAATTGACCAGGAATGGTTTAATCGAAGGAATCATCATGTCAGAGGTTCTTGGTGCCCCCAGAGGCAGAAAGCCTTATAAAAATGTCGTTGCAAAACGACGGGGAAGATAAAAAAGCTGTGTATCTGTTGAGCTTGTGCTCACAGATACACAGCTTTTTTTGGTTCTTAATGCGCTCCCATTTTCATAAACATGAATGTGAGAGGAGGCCGCAATTTTGAAAAGAATCCATCAATACTTGCGTCCTTTATTTACAAAATATCTCGGACTTCCTTCTGATGCAGTCCATGAACTCCCGCGTGTAACCATGATCGGGCAAATACATGCTTATATTGAAAACCATAATGGAATTTCCATCTTTACGGACACGGAACTGCGATTGAAGACGACGCAAGGGTATATTCAACTGACAGGCAGTTCATTCGTATTAAAGCTGATGCTGCCCGAAGAAATACTGGTAGAAGGAAAAATTACAGATATCAGATTCATTCCGGAATAGGATAGGAGGAAACGATGAAACACGTACAAGCAACTCTTTTAACAGGTTATGTGACAATTGCGGTAAAAGGGTCGATGCCGGAATTATTTTTTCAACGTTGTGTCGATCATAAAATACCTGTCTGGAATGTAAAAAAGGTTAATCCCAAAACATGTGAAGGCAATATAAGATTAAGCGACATCCATATGATGAGAAGAATAAGGAGAAATACCGGTTATAAAGTAATTTTTTCCCGTAAAAAAGGAATGCCCTTCATCATAGGGCGATTCCTTGGCAAAAAGGAATTAGTGGCAGCTACACTGCTCAGTGGACTTTTAATCTTGTTGCTTTCCAATATCGTGTGGAAAGTGGAGATTACCGGTGTTCCAATCGACATTGAAAAGAAAATTGCCAAGGAACTGAATAACTATGGTATTCATCCTGGCGCGTGGACTTTTTCTTTGGAACCCGCCAGTGATATACAGCAGGACTTGCTTCGGGATATTCCCGAACTATTATGGGTTGGCGTAGAAAAAATGGGGACAACCTTCCATTTGGAAGGGGTGGAAAAGATTGTCGTCAAAAAAGATCCTGTCTCAGGACCAAGAAATCTTATCGCAGCTAAAAAAGGGATTATTAAGAAAATGTACGTGTCCAAAGGAAGGCCATTAGTATATGTCAATGATTTTGTCGAACCGGGAGATGTGCTTGTATCTGGAAATTTACAGGAAAACAATAGCGATAAAAAGGCAAAGCAAAGTGAAAAAAGCCCAATCCTTGTTTCTGCTGAAGGAGAAGTAATTGCTAAAACGTGGTATGAGGTCAATGTCACCGTACCAATGAAAACCTCGAAAGAAGAATTGACAGGGCAACAAGAAAGAAAATACTATTTACAATTGGCTGATTTTCAAATGCCAGTATGGCATTTTGGTTCACCGGATTTCGAAAAAATGCAAGTGGACAACGATAAAAAACCAATATATTTTTTCAATTGGAAACTGCCAGTTTCGTTTGTGGAGTCGGTGTTGAATGAGAAGCGTTCGAAACATGTTTCTCATACGAAATCCGAAGCGATGAAAATAGGAGTCAACCAGGCAAAACATCAGTTGCGGATGCAGCTTCCAGAAGGCGCGAAGATCATCTCCGAAAAAATTTTGCATGAATCTACAGACCATGGTAAAGTTAAACTAACCATATATATGACTGTAGAAGAAAATATTGTACAAACACAAGCTATAAGTGGAAATGATGAGAAACAATAAATGATCATATTCATTTATGTCCCAAGGAGATTGATTATGTCAGAAAAACTTCAAACGATAGACCTCGCGTTAAGCGGACCAGATGAGGCAGTTGCATTATTCGGCAACAACGATCGGCATTTGAAATATATTGAGGATAAATTACATGTCAGTATCATTACACGAGGTGAACAGCTGGCTGTCAAAGGAACGGAACAAAATAAGCAAACAGTAAAAGAAATCCTTTCCGCACTACTCTCAGTAATCCGTAAAGGATTAGCTATTTCACAGAGAGACATCGTGTATGCAACTGATTTGGCTCAACAAGGAAAAATAGCACAATTTGAAACCTTATTTGAAGATGAAATTACAAAAAGCGCAAAAGGTAAGTCAATTCGCGTCAAAACACTTGGCCAGAAAAACTATATTTCCGCCATCAAATCAAATGACTTGGTTTTTGGGATTGGCCCTGCCGGAACAGGGAAGACTTATTTGGCCGTTGTTATGGCAGTCCATGCGCTCAAAAATGGTCTGGTAAAGAAGATAATTTTGACCAGACCCGCGGTAGAAGCTGGTGAAAGCCTGGGGTTTTTGCCTGGTGATTTAAAAGAGAAAGTCGATCCATATTTACGCCCCTTATATGATGGTTTGCATGATGTGCTTGGAGCAGAACATACAATGCGCTTGATAGAACGTGAGGTAATCGAGATTGCGCCGCTTGCGTATATGCGGGGGAGAACACTGGATGATGCATTTGTTATTTTGGATGAAGCCCAAAACACGACACCTGAGCAAATGAAAATGTTCTTAACGAGATTGGGATTTGAATCCAAAATGGTCATCACGGGTGATGTGACGCAGATTGATTTGCCTAAAGGCGTTCATTCCGGTTTGATCACCGCCAGCCAAATGCTGGCGAATATGAAGGGAATATCATTTATATATTTGAACCAAACGGATGTAGTAAGACATCCGCTGGTACAAAAAATAATCAATGCATATGAGAATAAACAGCAATAAACAGACTTCGTCCGGAAGTCTGATTTTTATAATCAGGTGTCGTCCATTGCGGTAATGGTTCTCGTATTCTTTTATCTTGTAAGCATAAAGCGCCCGCAACCCCAATAGAGGAAGGCAATTTAGGCGGCCGGAGTAAAAAAAGCCCCGACTTAGCACGATGTCAGTAGAGGCGGAATGCAAGAAGCGGCTCTTGGGACAGTGGCGTACTAGTCAGAGTGTGGAAACAACTTGTAAAACATTGCGCGGGGCAGGCATTTAGCTGGAGAGGTTAGACCCTCCGTTGAATGGATTTTCACTTAATGGGGAGGGGAAACCAATTGGCAGGCAGGATAAAAAGACTAATAAAATTGGTGATACATACTATCCGTACGAAAAGTTTGACAGTCATTTTACCTGTAGGCATACTTGCGTTATTTCTATTCTTGCTTACTATCAATAATGTGTATACGAAAACCTATAATATAGAAAGATTCAATATCGCTAAGCAGACAATATATGCGCCAATCACAATTGAAAACCAGCAGGAAACAGAGCGCAAAACCAGGCAAGCGATTCAATCTGTGGAGGATCGTTATGATATATCAAGTGAAATAACAACGGAAAGGATAGCTTATATCGAAGAAATTTTTGACGCGGTTAATAAGCTTGACTCTGAAAAAGTAAACAGCTCTGCTAATAAAGAAAAGAAAGTGTCTCCCACCCATCAGGAAAAACTAGAAAAACTGAAACAGATATTGTCACCTGAAATCACAGAACAGATTAATGACAGTGCTTTTGCGAGCTTGCTGATGCTGCCTGAAAAACAGCGGTTCGAAGGCGAAAAAATATTTCTTGCTTCTCTGAAACAGGTGCTGGAAAAAGGTGTTCGCCCTGATACAATGCAAAGCAGTATAACTGAAGTACGCGACCGAGTGAAATATTCGAAACTTGATGAGGCGATGAAACAAGTGCTTTATAAGTTTGCTGAATTTGCTGTAGAAGAAAATTCCTTCTTCGATGTCAACAAAACGAACGAGGCAAGGAAAACAGCTGCCGGTAATGTCGAACCAGTCATGATTCGCGCGGGGGAGATTATTGTCCGGGAAGGCCAGACAATAACAAATGAAATATATGAAGAATTGAAGCTTGTAGGCTTGCTGAATAAGGAACGCAATATCTATCCGCTGATCGGTTTGGCTATTTTTGTGATTTTAACATGTGGTATCATCGCACACGAATTTTATGTGCTGGCAGAAAGCAGCAGTATGGTAAAGAGAAAAACAGCGGCAGTTTTACTTTTAAGCGTCATTGTGCTTTCGCTGATGAAACTGGTCAGTGTGTATATGTCTCCGACAAATCAATTGTTCTACATTGTTCCTGCAGCAATTGGCGTATTATTGATGAAATTATTGCTCAATGAACGGATCGCGATCATTTTTGCGAGTTTGTACGCTGTTTTCAGCATGATGATTTTCAATGGCCAAATTCCAGGTTCCCTGAACGTGGAAGCCGGAGTCTATTTTTTCTTCTCGCAAATGGCAGCGGTGCTTTTTCTAAGAAATGTCAAGGATCGTCTGGCTATTGTAAAAGCCGGGTTGGGCTTGTCCATCGTAAATGTATTGTCGGTACTGATATTTATATTCATTTCATTTGAAAAATATTCAGTGAAAGATTTGTTTTTACAAACAGGATTTGGATTTGCTTCAGCATTGGCTTCAATCATTTTGACAATTGGTCTGCTGCCTTTATTCGAATCAGTTTTGGGCATCTTATCAGATATAAAGCTATTGCAGTTATCCAATCCAAATCAACTACTGCTGAAAAAAATCCTGACTGAAGCACCGGGTACATACCATCATTCTGTTATGGTTGCCAACCTTAGTGAAACAGCTTGTGAAGCAATTGGGGCAAACGGCTTGCTGGCAAGGGTGGGTTCATACTATCATGATTTAGGGAAAACAGTCAGACCGCTTTATTTTATCGAAAACCAAATGGGAACTAAAAACCCGCATGATTACATCTCTCCTAAGCAAAGCGCAGAAATCATCATCCGCCACCCCTATGATGGGGCTGAGATGCTTAAACGAAAGAAAATGCCAAAAGAAATTATCGATATAGCCACACAGCACCATGGTACTACATTATTGAAATATTTTTATTACAAGGAAAAAAAGTCTAATCCTGAAGTGAAGGAAGCACTTTTCCGCTACCCTGGGCCGAAACCACAGACAAAAGAAGTCGCTGTCATTTCAATTTGTGATTCTGTTGAAGCTGCGGTCCGATCATTGGAAGAGCCCACAGAACAGAAAATCGATGAAATTGTTGCATCAATTGTGACTGATCGCATTCAGGATCACCAGCTTGATGATAGCCCACTGTCCATTCGAGAATTAAAGATAGTCCGTCAGACAATATGCGAGACATTAAAAGGTATTTTTCATTCAAGAATTAAATACCCAGTAAAGGAGAGACCAAAAAATGCACATTGATTTTCAGGATCACACCGATTCCGTTACTGAAGATATGCTAGATTTAATCAAGCGGCTGTTACACTTCACGGCAAAATACGAAAACATAGCAGATACAGCAGAATTATCCGTCAGCTTTGTGGATAATGAAGAAATCCGGGTGATCAACCGCGATTATCGTCATAAAGATCAGCCGACTGATGTCATTTCCTTTGCCCTTCAAGAAGAATCAGAGGAAGAAATGAAAATTATCGGGGAGAATTTGCCACTTATTCTGGGAGATATTCTCATCTCTGTAGACAGAGCGAAAGAACAAGCTGTTGAATACCAGCATTCTTTGGAAAGGGAAATGGGCTTTTTAGCTGTCCATGGATTGCTGCATCTCCTTGGTTATGATCACATGACTCCAGAAGACGAGAAGATCATGTTTCAAAAACAAGATGATATTCTGGGGGAATTCAAGCTTGAAAGATAGCAAAAAAAAGCAGATCGGTTTTCAGTATGCACTAAATGGTATTTGGCAGGTCGTTCGGACGGAAAGAAATTTTCGGATCCATATATTCATATTTCTGCTTGTTGTCATTTTTGGATTTTGTTTGCAGCTTACTGCCGTTCAATGGTGTCTTGTGCTCGGGGTAAGCGGTTTGGTATTTGTCGCGGAAATGATTAATACAACAGTAGAACGGTTAATTGATTATATGAAACCGGAAATACATCCGCAGGCAAAAGCCATCAAAGATATTGCTGCCGGTGCTGTCCTAATGGCCGCACTGACTGCGGCCGTCATTGGTCTGCTTGTCTTCATTCCGAAATTCCTCCATTTGCTGCATTAGTTTCTTCAAAGAGGGAGGGACAGAACTATCCAAAAACAGCTATAAAGTGCCATTTCACCTCTAGTTGATTGGAGCGAAAGGCGGCTGACTCCTTGAAAAAGAAATTCGCTTTTTCTGCGTGCGATGTGAATGCTGCCGAAGCGTTCCTTTCCTGCGGGAACAATGGTTTTCGCTGGGAAGCGTAATCGCAGTCCCAGCACGAGTCTGAAGCCCCCGCAGGAAGTGATTTTCTTAGAAAGTACATGAGGGAAGGAAAGCTGCATACGGCCTTTGCGCCAACGCCTGCACACCCCTTGTCGGGGCGCCTGGCGTGCAAATCAACGAAATTACTAAGCTAGATAAAAAAAGTTGGGCGGTTCCATGTCAAGATGGTGCCGTTCAACTTTTTTACATTTCCCAGGGTTTTGTCTCACCCTTTTTTTATGGACAGGATGTTGTCTGATGTTGTGATGTTTTTAAAGGTTTTGTCGAATGGATGAAAGGGAAGCTATTTTATAGTATGATAAAATAAAGTATTAACTTGACGCCTTGGAGGAAACAGAAAAATGAACCATAAATCAGGATTTATCGCTATCATCGGCCGGCCAAATGTTGGTAAGTCAACATTTTTAAATCGTGTTGTCGGTCAAAAAATAGCAATCATGAGCAATAAACCACAAACAACCAGAAATAAGATACAAGGCGTTTTAACGCAGGATGACGCACAATTTGTATTTATTGACACACCAGGGATTCATAAGCCCAAGCATCGTTTGGGCGACTTCATGGTGAAAATTGCTGAAAACACATTGAATGAAGTGGATGCTATCCTGTTCATGATTAATGCGGAAGAGGGTTATGGCAGAGGTGACCAATATATATTGGACCGTCTGCAACACATTCAGAGCCCGATTTTCCTCGTCATTAATAAAATTGACTTGGTACATCCGCATAAACTTCTGGAATTGATTGAATTGTATAAAGAAAAATGTGACTTTGAAGAAATTGTTCCGATTTCTGCGCTTGAAGGTAACAACGTGGACAATTTACTGGAGGTTTTGAAAAAGCATCTTCCTGAAGGTCCACAGTATTATCCAGCTGACCAGGTGACTGATCATCCGGAAAGATTCATCATCAGTGAGCTGATCAGAGAAAAAGTACTTGAGCTGACGAGGGAAGAAATTCCGCATTCAGTTGCTGTCGCAATCGACAGTATTGAAAAGCGGCCATCAAACGCGGTATATTTACAAGCTACAATCATTACAGAACGAAAATCACAAAAAGGGATTTTGATTGGCAAACAAGGCAGTATGCTGAAAGAAATCGGTATTAAAGCGCGTAAGGATATTGAAGCACTGCTTGGCACGAAAGTTTTTCTGGAGCTATGGGTGAAGGTACAGACCGATTGGCGTAACAAGCAAGGTCAACTGCATCAATTCGGGTTTCGGGAAGACGAATATTGATTTTTAGTCAGACAAGAGTTGTATGCTGATCAATAGATCCTTCTTAGCGGAAATCTATACTGGAAAAAATTAAGAGTCATTGTTTGAGCGATCGGGGTCATTCTAAATGTATACAAATAATGTTGTATGTGGTTGTTAAAGCCTCACGGGATTATACTTTTGAAGTATAGGAAGGTGGTTTTTCAATTGATTGATTTAACATGGAAAGTATTCAGTGAAACCGGCAATATCGAGACTTATTTATTGATGAAAGAACTGGAAACACAGCCGGATGCTGGAGAAGATAATGAAATAGACACAGCAATGACGAATAATGATTAAAATGCCCAGCCTCAGATAAGAAATATGGATTTTTTAAGTGTGGATACAAAAAGGAGAATAAAGACCAAGCATTTCGTTCAAGACAGTTAGAAAAAATAGAAACACTGCTCCCATTGGAGCTGCCAAGGCTGGAAAAGCTTTTCTTTTTCTGGGATCGGACTGACACGGGATATGCTGGTTTCAGCACTGGATGATGCTTAATGGCTGGCTGGACGAGTAAGCATACAGGCTCTTTCAGCTAACAAGAAATGCGTTGGTAGCATTTTACCTTTTTAAAAAGGGAAGGTTGAGTGTTGTGCTGGATAAGGTCAAGGGAATTGTAATCAGGACACAAGATTACGGAGAAACCAATAAAATTGTAACAATATATAGTGCAAATGCCGGAAAAGTTTCGGCCGTTGCGCGCGGAGCGAAAAAACCGAAAAGCAGAATGGCTGCCGTAACGCAGCCATTCATTTATGGGGAATTCATGGCCTATTTGTCTTCCGGACTGGGCACAATACAACAGGCAGAAGTCATCCACTCTTTTCGTGAGATTCGGCAGGATATATTCAAAACGGCTTATGCCTCGTATATTCTCGAACTTACTGATAAACTGGTAGAAAACAGGCAGGGAAATGCTTTTTTGTTCCAGCAACTTTATTTGACACTGGAATGGATTGCGGCCGGTAAGGATATGGCGGTTCCAATCATGATGTATGAATTGAAACTGTATGCTGTCAGTGGGTTCGCACCAGTAGTCCATCACTGTGTAAGCTGCGAATCGAAACAATTCCCCTTTGCTTTTTCCATCGCAGAAGGCGGCTTATTATGTCCGAAATGCAGATACAAAGATCCGCATGCCATAGGTCTTCCAGACGCTGTTGCCAAGTTGCTTCATCTTTTTACGAAGGCTGATTTGAAACGAGTAGGGCAGATTTCAGTTAAACCAGATAATCTGAATCGGCTCCGAATGTTACTGGACGCTTATTATGACCAGTATGGCGGGTACTTTCTCAAAACAAAAAGATTCCTGAATCAGTTAGATAAGTTGAAATAACACATGGTTGACAAAACCCGCTGGCATGGCGTATGATTTTTACATAATCAAAATTGTTTGCTATGATGAAGAGTAGTACCTAATAGTCTCTGACCAAAGCGAGTCTGGGGTAGTGAAAGCCGGATGTCAGTGTATTAGAGAAGGCGCTTCTGAGCAGTTTAATAAAGCGGCTCCCGTTTCATAAATGGGAGCAAATAGGGTGGAACCGCGGATCAAAACCGTCCCTATGCCATTTTCAGGCATAGCGGCGGTTTTTTTAATTGACATTAAAATCGGAGGTTGCGAATGATGAATGTGCAAGAAATGATATTGACTTTGCAAACATATTGGTCTGAACAAAACTGTATGCTGATGCAGGCATATGATGTTGAAAAAGGCGCAGGTACCATGTCTCCAATGACATTGTTAAGAAGTCTCGGTCCTGAGCCGTGGCGTGTCGCTTACGTAGAGCCATCAAGGCGGCCGGCTGACGGCAGATATGGCGAAAATCCTAACCGCCTATATCAGCATCACCAGTTCCAGGTTATTATTAAGCCTTCTCCTGCAAATATTCAGGAATTGTATCTCGGTTCGTTAGAAAAGCTTGGAATAAATCCTTTAGAACACGATATTCGTTTTGTAGAAGACAACTGGGAAAACCCAACACTTGGCGCTGCTGGCCTTGGATGGGAAGTTTGGCTCGATGGAATGGAAATCACGCAATTCACATACTTTCAGCAGATAGGCGGATTGGAAGCAAACCCGGTTACTGTCGAATTGACGTATGGGATTGAACGCCTCGCTTCTTACATTCAAGACAAAGAAAATGTTTTCGATCTGCAATGGTCTCGGGATTTTAAGCTTAGGGATATATTCTATCAGCCGGAATATGAGCATTCCAAATATACATTTGAAGAATCGAATGAGGAAATGCTGTTTGAGCTCTTCAACATGTATGAAAAAGAAGCTAAGCAGACGATGCAAAAAGGGCTGGTTTTCCCTGCATATGATTATGTCTTGAAATGTTCCCATACGTTCAATTTACTGGACGCAAAAGGGCTTATTTCGGTTACCGAGCGAACAGGATATATTGCTCGGATTAGAAACCTGGCCAGGGAAATAGCCAAAAACTATGTTGCTGAAAGAGAAAAGCTTGGGTTCCCAATGCTCAAAAAGGAGGAAGCCTAATGAGTGAGCATGTATTATTTGAAATCGGCTTGGAAGAAATGCCTGCACGCTTTATAGACAAGGCTGAACAACAGCTTTTAGAAAAAACAAAACAGTGGCTGAAAGAATCGAGGATTTCATACGAAGAAATCTCATCTTTTTCAACGCCTCGACGACTTGCCATCAAGATTTGCAATGTAGCGGAATACCAGGATAATATGGAGGAAGAAGTAAAAGGGCCAGCATTAAAAATTGCGAAAGACGGCGATGGGAATTGGACGAAAGCTGCAATCGGATTTACAAAAGGACAGGGAAAAACAGTAGAAGACATCTATACTAAAGAAATAAAAGGTGTATCTTATATTTTTATCAATAAGCAGATTGCGGGGAAACCATCTGTTGAACTGCTCCCAGCGTTCAAAGAGGTCATTCTTTCACTTCAATTTGGCAAAAATATGCGTTGGGGGGCGGAACATTTACGCTATGTGCGTCCGATTCGCTGGCTGGTCGCATTATATGGTTCAAAAGTGATCCCTTTTGATATTGCCCATGTGCCTACAGGAAATCTCACATACGGCCACCGTTTCCTCGGTGACAAGATCGTGATAGATGACCCTTCTGATTACGAAACACTTCTTCGTAATCAATATGTTATTGCTGATGCAAAAGAAAGAGAACAGATGATTATAATAGGGATTCAGGAGACGGAGAAAAAAGAAGGGGTTCATGTTCCGATGGATTCTTCTTTACTGCAGGAAGTGCGAAATCTTGTCGAATATCCAACTGTTTTCCACGGTGCATTTTCTGAAGATTTTCTAGAAGTACCGACAGAAGTATTGATCACTTCTATGAAAGAGCATCAGCGCTATTTCCCCGTCTTTGATTCAAAAGAGCAGCTGCTTCCTTATTTTGTTGGTGTCCGTAACGGAGACAGTAAGCATCTGGATACAGTAGTGCGGGGGAATGAAAAAGTATTGCGTGCCCGTCTTGCAGATGCCAAATTTTTCTATGATACCGATCGCAAGCAAAACATAGCCTTCTATCAACGAAAATTGGCGAATGTCGTTTTTCAAGAGAAGCTTGGAACCTATCAGGATAAAGTGGATCGTATCGTTCTAATCACAAAATCCATTTGTAAAATGCTGCAATATGATCCAGCGCAAACCCGGATGGCTATCCGTGCTGCAGAGATTTGCAAATTCGATCTTAGTACGAATATGGTAAACGAGTTTACCGATTTGCAAGGTATCATGGGTGGAAAATATGCCAAACATTTTGGAGAGGAAGAAACGGTTTGCACGGCGATCGGTGAGCAATATCTGCCTGATCATGCGCAAGGACCATTGCCGAAGACCAGCATCGGCTCAGTGTTGAGTGTAGCTGATAAACTCGATAGTATTGCAGGAGGCATCTATGCAGGACTGCGTCCTACTGGTTCACAGGATCCTTACGGACTTCGCAGACAGGCACTGGGGACATTGCGGATTTTGAATAAACAGCACTGGTCTGTCACTGTTGAAGAATTGTTGGCTATGTGCAGCGAATTGTTTGTTTCCAGTTCAATTCAGGGAATGGAAAAAGAGATTTTTGAAACGGAATTGCATGATTTTATCGCGCAAAGAGTTGTCTATTTGCTGAAAGAAGCGGCAATCGAACCTGATGTTATCGAAGCTGTAACTGCGAACGGTATCGGTGTATTGCCATACACCTTTGAAAAAGCAAGTATTCTTTCAAAAAAACGTAATGATGAAACCTTTAAATCGACGCAAGAGGCACTGAGCCGTGTGTTGAATCTCGCATCCAAAGGAAAGTCTGGTACCATCGATGAAAAAAGCTTTGAAACACAAAGTGAACGGCTGCTGTTTGATACATTCCAAAGTAAGCGGGAAGCATTTGAAACTGCCAATAATAGTTATGATGCTGCCGCAGCTCTGACTATGCTCGATGAACTTGCATTGCCGATACATGATTTCTTTGACAATAATATGGTCATGGCGAAAGATGAAGCACTTAAACAAAACCGCTTGACACTGCTTGCAAACCTGGCAAATATGATTTATGAGTTTGCAGATTTTGCAGCAATTGCCTGGAAACAGCATCATTAAGAAAGTCAATTTCCATATTAGCGACTGACAGGTGGTGAATAAATGTGGAATTATCAAAAAGGCAGGAAGAGATTGTCGAGATTGTGAAAGCAAACGGCCCGATCACCGGTGAGAATATTGCTGAAAAATTACATTTGACGAGAGCCACACTGCGTCCTGATTTGGCCATTTTGACAATGGCCGGGTTTCTGGATGCCAGGCCCCGCGTCGGTTATTTTTTCACGGGTAAAACTGGTTCCGAGCTGCTGACTGAAAAGATCAAAAAATTTAAAGTCCATGAATATCAATCCATACCAATAGTCGTCAAGGAAAGTGTATCCGTTTATGATGCGATATCCACTATGTTCTTAGAGGATGTCGGTACATTATTCGTGGTGGATCAAAAGTCATACTTGAGCGGAGTTGTTTCGCGGAAGGATTTACTCCGTGCTACTATCGGACAAAAAGATTTGAATCAGCTTCCGGTCCATATCATTATGACCAGAATGCCTAATATCACCGTTTGCAAAAAGGAAGATTTACTGATCGATGTAGCTAAGTTATTAATTGAAAAGCAAATCGACGGTGTGCCTGTTGTAAAAGACTCAGATGGCGGATTCGAAGTTACAGGCAGGATTACAAAGAGTACCATCACAAAAGTCTTTGTTGAACTGACAGCAGACGAAAGATGATTGAGTAATCGAAACAACGAATGTTTCATTCGTTCAGGGGAGAAAGGGGTTATATCCATGTGCGCAAGGCCGATTGCTTATGTATTATCTGATTCTGTGGGAGAAACAGCGGAATTAGTTATAAAAGCCGGTTTGAGTCAATACAATAATGGAGAATATAAGATACAAAGAATTCCTTATGTAGAAGATAAAGAAACAGTTGATGACGCCATCATCCTTGCAAAAGAAAATGAGGGACTTATTGGTTTTACCATTGTTGATGCTGAACTGAGACAATATGTTAATGAACAAGCAGCTATCGCAGGCATTGAAGCAATCGACTTCATGGGGCCGATGATGCAGGCGATGGAAAAAGTATTTGGAACAAAACCAAGAATGGAGCCGGGGCTTGTCCATAAGCTGGATGAAGAGTATTTCAAAAAAGTGGAAGCAATTGAGTTTGCTGTGAAATATGATGACGGAAGGGATCCACGGGGAATCTCCCGTGCGGATATCATATTACTTGGGGTATCGCGGACATCAAAAACGCCACTTTCTCAATATCTTGCACTGAAGAGGTTGAAAGTGGCCAATGTACCAATTTTGCCTGAGGTCGAACCGCCAGAGGAGTTGTTCATGGTAGATCCGCGTAAATGTATTGGATTGCAAATCAGTCCCGAAAAACTGAATGATATTAGAAAAGAGAGATTAAAATCATTAGGACTTGGGGATCAGGCAACGTACGCTAATTTGCAAAGGATTCATCAAGAATTGACTTACTTCAATAAGATTGTTGAAAAAATAGGTTGTACAGTTATTGATGTTTCTAATAAAGCTGTTGAAGAAACTGCAAACGTAATTTTGCAAGCGTACCATAAGAATACCAATCGGATGTGAAGCATTCTTTTAAACAGTGAAAATGGCATGAGAAAATAAAGCGGCTCTGACCTATTTTATAATCTGGCAATTTTGATACTATCTCTTGTTTAAGGAAACAAAAAAGTGGCAGTGAGTACTCAGCGGATCATTGTGGGAAAGTCGATGTTACGCTGAGTTTTTATCCTCAATTCGTACATTTTATTGGAAAATCTACGTAAAATGTATTAAAATATGTTGTTGTGTAAAAATAGTGTTATAAATATCATACGAACAAATTTACTTATTCATGTCTATTTTTCCCGTTTTTTCAGTTTTGATGAAGGATTTGGTATTCTGAAAAATAAAACATCCGTTTTTTAGAAGGATTTTACCTCCTTGATGTAGAACTAATTATATAAGGAAATATAGATTATACATGAAAGAGGTAGGTAAGATTTCTTTCCGTATAACTGGTTTGAGATCAAGAGGAGGAGATGGATGATAAGCGTTTATCTGAATGCTTATGACGGGTATAACGTAATAAAGAGAAATCCTCAAACAACAGTGCCTTCTCCTGGTTTATTATGAAGAAGGAATTTTTTTCGGCTTCCCCAAAAAATATGTCGAAAAATGAAGGATTTTTCACTTTGAATATCGAATTATATAGAAGTGGTGGTTTTTATGGCTAATCACATCCCAAATGAAGTCTTAGAGGAAATCCGAAAGTCTAATAATATTGTGGAAGTCATAGAGGAGTATGTACAGTTAAAAAAGCAGGGCCAGAATTATTTGGGACTTTGCCCTTTCCATGATGAAAAAACACCTTCGTTTTCAGTAAGCCAGGACAAACAAATATATAAATGTTTCGGCTGCGGAAAAAGTGGTAATATTTTCGGTTTCTTAATGGAAATGGAAGGATTTTCTTTCTTCGAAGCTGTGAAACATTTTGCCGATCGTGGCGGCATAGATTTGCCGGTGTCAGCTTCACAACCGGTTAAAAGCCATTTATCTGATGAAGCCCAGCAGGTTTTGCAGGCATATGATTGGCTTACAAAACTTTACCATCATTTATTAAGATATGCAAAGGATGGTAAAGAAGGGTACCAATACTTCAAAGACAGAGGCATTTCTGATGATACAGCAGATCTTTTTAAGCTTGGTTACGCTCCTGCCACTGCAAATTTCACTGCTTCTTTCCTTGAGAAAAAAGGATTTCCGCCGCAGCCCTTAGCAAAGGCTGGATTGCTGTCCGTAAGGGATGATGGCAGTGCGGCTGATCGTTTCGGCGGGAGGATCGTTTTTCCAATACGAAACCATCTAGGTAAGACGGTGGGTTTTGCAGGCAGAACTATCACTGGCGATGGACCTAAATATTTGAATAGCTCAGAAAGCGAGCTTTTCCGAAAAAACAAGATTTTGTACAACTTCGATTTGGCAAAAAAACAGATCAGATCGACCGGCGAAGTGGTCTTATTCGAAGGCTATATGGATGTCATATCTGCTTATCAGGCAGGCATTAAAAATGTTGTGGCAACAATGGGGACTTCATTGACTGAATCACAGGCCCGTCTACTGAACAGATATGCCGATACGGTGATTATCTGTTATGACGGAGACGATGCCGGGATAGAAGCGAGCTATAAGGCAGCGAATATATTGCGGGGTACCGGCTGTCAGGTCAGGGTAGCTAACCTGACAGGAGGGTTGGATCCGGATAATTTCATCCGGGAATATGGCGGAGAGACTTTCATCGAAAAAATTATCAAAGCGAGTGACACTTATATATCCTTCTATATGCGATTCTTAAAAAGGAACTATAATTTGAGCCTGAAAGCGGACCGCATGGATTATATAAATATTATATTGAAAGAAATAGCCAAGCTGGATAGCTCCATAGAAAGGGAATCCTATTTACAGGAGCTGAGCGGTGAATTCAATCTTTCAATGCAATCACTGCAAAGTGAAATGGAAATACTGCAAAAAAAACATGGAAAAAACGTCACAAAAGAGAAAGAAAGCAACAAGAAATTTAAACAGATCAATTTCATCCAACCAAAGAAACTGGTTCCTGCGTTCCATAATGCAGAAAAATATTTGCTTGCCCACATGCTTCATAACCCTGTTATCACTGAAAAAATACGTGATGAATTGGGCGCTTCATTCAATATTGATGAACATAAGATAATTGCAACCCATTTGTATGCATATTATGAAGAAGGGAATCCTGCAGATGTAAGCTTGTTCATCAACCGACTTGAAGAGCAGGAACTTCAGCAGATGGCCATCGATATCGCTATGATGCCTATCGATACTGAAATTGGTGAACAGGAACTAAGGGACTATGTTCAAGCCATCAGAGTTCAATCAGGAAGTAAAAATGATATCAGACTTCTAAAAGAGCAACAGAGAATGGCAGAACAGCAAAGTGATCCGATTGCAGCAGCAGAAATTGCTGTGAAAATAATAGAGCTTCAAAAAAAGTTGAGGCAATCCTAAATGAGGGTAAATAGTATAAGGAGGCGGACTGATGGCTGAAGAAAAAGCTTCACAGGCAGCAAACGGAAGTGAATTGACGCTTGAACAGGCGAAAGAACAGCTGTTGGAGATCGGAAAGAAACGCGGCACATTGGCATATGAAGAAATAGCTGATCGTCTTTCCCACTTCGATTTGGATTCCGAACAAATCGACGAATATTATGAATACTTGCAGGAACAAGGAATCGAAGTAATCGGGGAATCAGAAGAAGACCCGAATATGAAAGAAATCGAAAAAGAAGAAGAATTCGATTTGAATGATTTGAGTGTTCCGCTTGGTATCAAAATTAATGATCCGGTCAGAATGTACTTGAAAGAAATTGGCAGAGTGAACCTGCTTTCAGCTGAAGAAGAAATTGAGCTGGCGATAAGGATTGAAAAAGGTGATGAAGAAGCCAAAAAAAGATTGGCAGAAGCGAACCTTCGTTTGGTTGTCAGTATTGCCAAGAGATATGTTGGCAGAGGCATGCTGTTTTTGGACTTAATCCAGGAAGGCAACATGGGTCTGATTAAAGCTGTTGAAAAATTCGACTACCGAAAAGGGTTCAAATTCAGTACGTATGCAACCTGGTGGATTCGGCAGGCTATCACAAGGGCCATTGCGGATCAGGCAAGAACAATCCGTATACCCGTCCATATGGTTGAAACGATCAATAAATTGATTCGCGTACAACGTCAACTGCTTCAGGATTTCGGACGGGAACCATCTCCGGAGGAAATCGGAGAAGAAATGGAACTATCTCCTGATAAGGTACGTGATATTCTGAAAATCGCCCAGGAGCCAGTATCTTTAGAAACACCAATCGGCGAAGAAGATGATTCTCATCTTGGCGATTTCATTGAAGACCAGGAAGCAATCTCCCCTTCAGATCATGCTGCCTACGAATTGTTGAAAGAACAGCTGGAAGACGTTTTAGACACATTAACTGACAGAGAAGAGAACGTACTTCGGTTGCGTTTTGGTCTGGACGATGGAAGAACTAGAACATTGGAAGAGGTTGGCAAAGTATTCGGCGTAACGAGAGAAAGAATTCGTCAAATTGAAGCCAAGGCTTTGCGTAAATTGCGTCACCCAAGCAGAAGCAAACGCTTGAAGGATTTTATGGATTGATTGAGGTCCTTACTATCCTTCAAGCCTCGTGCTTGTTGGCAGGGCAAGCTGAGACTAAATGACGGGAGTCTCCTCATTGCTGATCGCGTGATAGCGTTTTCAATTTCTTGATTCTATTTTACGCAATTTCTGTTCCGTTTGCAACTAAATTTACAGATTCTTTATGACTTGACCTGCAGATGCCGGGATCCGGTGGTTCATCTGGAGCATGTATGCTCCAGTAGTCCAACGGATGGTATCCCTTATTTTACAAAAAAAGATATTTTTAGCTAATACTTTAAAAATAAAGCTTTTTGAAGTACAATAATAAATAGCTTGTCTACATAGATCATAGGGGTTACTTAAGGAGGTAACATAATGAAAAAAAATCCGGTCATCCCTTATGCAATTATTGCGATTATCGGAATACTAGCTGTTATTGTTTTATCTACTGCAGGTGTTGGTCAGCGAGCTGATATCCAAAAAGCAGATAAAGGTTCAGAGAACACAGAGCAGCAGGATAAGAAAGACGAAGGTGGATCAAAAGATCCAAATGACATTTTCCAAGCGAATTGTGCAGCATGCCACGGCTCAGATTTGACTGGGCAGGTCGGCCCGAATTTGACTAAGATCGGCTCCCAGCTTTCTGCGGATGATATTGTAAATATCATCCATAAAGGTAAAGGGAATATGCCTGCGCAATCCCAGGTTGGCGATGACGAAGCGAAAACCTTGGCTAAATGGTTAAGTGAAAAAAAATAAAAAAGGTCGACTGAGAAAGCTTTCTGCCATAAACAGAAAGCTTTTCTTATAGCAGTCATTCGAAAAATAATCTGGATGGGGAATTTGTAATGACAGAACAAATCAATTTATCTAAGCGATTGGAAACAGTGGCGTCTTTCGTGGATGCAAATCAGTTATGCGCCGATATCGGCTCTGATCATGCCTATTTGCCTTGCTACATTTGCCAGCAAAACAGTGGAGCCCGGGCGATTGCCGGAGAAGTGAATGCTGGACCATTTAATAGTGCCAGGCACACAGTAAAAAGACTTAATCTCGAAAAACAGGTGGATGTTCGGCTCGGCGATGGCTTGGACATCCTGCATGATAGGGAAATAGTGCAAGTTGTTATTGCTGGGATGGGAGGATCTCTTATTCGTTCCATCCTGGAAAAAGGCATGGATAAAATGGGAAATATATCCCGGATCATTGCTCAGCCGAACATAGATGGGCGGGATGTCAGAGAATTTCTTATAAATCATTCATTCAAAATTGGCACGGAAACAATTGTTGAAGAAAATGGCCACATTTATGAGGTCATTGTAGCAGAACCTATAACAGACGATATTATTATAAAACCTTCCGAAAAGGAAATGCTTTTCGGTCCGCTTTTGCTAAAAAAAAGGTCAGAAATATTTTATCAAAAGTGGACTGCAGAAAGAAAACATTACCAAAGAGTCATTGAGCAAATGAGCAAGGCCAAAGTCAAAGACCATGTTAAAATGACACAATACCGAAAGGAATTAGAATGGATTGAGGAGGTGCTTTCAGATGGTCGGACAGATGACAAATAAGATGATATTCGAGGCCATGGAAGCGTGGGCCCCTAAACACTTAGCTTACGACTGGGATAATGTCGGATTGCAAATCGGTTCGAATAATCGGTCTGTCAAAAAAGTAATGATCACACTGGATGTGCTTGAGGCGGTTGCGGATGAGGCGATAGCAAATGAAGTGGATCTGATCATCGCTCACCATCCACTGCTTTTCAAACCTGTATCAAGTCTTGATACAGACCAGCCTAAAGGGCGTACCATCCAAAAATTGCTGTCTAATCAGATTTCCGTCTATGCTGCACACACCAATCTCGATATTGCAAAAGGCGGTGTGAACGATATGTTAAGTGCAGCATTAAACCTGCAAAATACAGAAATACTTTCAAGTACAGGCTTTGATCGGCTTTATAAAATAGTTGTATATGTCCCCCAATCACATCAAAAACAGGTCAGGGAGGCATGGGCCGAAACCAAAGCCGGTCATATTGGTGCATATAGTCACTGTACATTCAGTACAAAAGGAGAAGGTACATTTAAGCCATTGGAAGGAACCAATCCATATGTTGGCACACAGAATGAATTAGCATTTGTGAACGAAGTACGTATGGAAACAATTGTACCAGAAAAATATCTGTCGAAAACTATAAAGAAAATGAAGAAAGCACATCCTTATGAAGAAGTCGCTTACGATATCTATCCACTGGAAAATAAAGGTGATGACAATGGGATAGGGAGAATTGGGCAGTTGAACGAACTAATGTCTTTGCGGCAATTCTGCGAGCATGTCAAGACAGCATTAAAGGTGCCGACAGTCCGCGTCACTGGGGATCTGGAAAAAAAGATCAAAACCATCGCTGTTCTTGGCGGGAGTGGAGAAAAATACTTCATGCAGGCGAAACAAAAAGGTGCAGATGCATTTGTTACAGGAGATATGACGTTTCACGCGGCGCAAGATGCTCAGCAGGCCGGTCTTGCTGTGATTGATCCAGGCCATCACGTGGAAAAAATCATGAAGACAGCTACACAGGAATATTTGCAAAATAAATTTGCCAATAACGAAGTGGAAATCATCACATCAAAAGTGGACACTGAACCATTTCAATTCATTTAAAAGGTTTGACATAAAAAGGAGTCCTATCATGAAGAAACACTCATTTCAAGAATTTACACTAAAACCTGAATTACTTCAGATAATCGAGAAATTACAATTTAAAACACCGACGGAAATTCAAGCGAAAGTCATTCCAGCTGCTATGAAAAGAAAAAGTATAATTGGACAATCCCAGACTGGCTCGGGCAAAACACATGCATATTTAATTCCATTATTTAATCAACTGCGTGAAGATGTAAAAGGAGTGCAATTTGTCATCACTGCGCCGACCAGGGAACTAGCAATGCAGATCCATGAAGAAGTGAAAAAGATGCTGCGTCTTGCCCAAAAAGAAAAAGAAATTACCGCGAAGCTTCTGATCGGGGGAACTGATAAGCAGCGTATGATGGACAAGCTTAAAGAAACACCGCAGATCATCGTGGGCACTCCCGGCCGAATTTTGGATATGGTCAAGCAGGAGGCACTATCCATTTTTTCGGCTTCTGCTTTTGTGATTGATGAAGCAGATTTAATGCTCGATCTAGGCTTTATTAACGAAGTGGATCAATTGCTTATTCGCTGTAAGTCCGATGTTCAGCTACTGGTTTTTTCGGCAACCATACCCGAAAAACTGGCTCATTTTTTCAAAAAGTATTTGGAAAATCCATTACATGTAAAAGTGAAGCAGGAACTGTCACCTGAAACGATGGAACATCGCTTGATTCCAGTTCGGCATCGTAATGAAATAGATGTGTTGATGCAAATAACAACCGTGATTCAGCCGTACTTGGCGATTATTTTTACTAATGGCAAGGAAGAGGCAGATAAACTCTATGCTGCGTTGAACGAACGGGGATTGAATGTCGGACTGTTGCACGGAGGGCTGACGCCCAGAGAAAGAAAACGCGTTTTAAAAGATATACAAAGTCTGCGCTTTCAGTATATTGTGGCGACCGATTTGGCATCGCGCGGCATCGATATAAAAGGTGTCAGCCATGTCATTAATGCCCAGCTGCCGAAGGATGAAAATTTTTATATCCACCGAGTGGGCCGTACCGCCAGGGCAGGAATGGAAGGAACAGCTATCAGCCTTTACCAGGAAGATGATATAAGGCTCATCGATAAACTTGAACAGAAAGGCCTCCCATTCATTTTTACAGATATTGCAGACGGTGAGTGGCGCGAGGCAAAACATTGGAATAAACGAAACCTGCGCCCCAAAACATCTTCAAACGCTGAAACAGAGGCATGGAAACACGTCAGAAAAAATAAGAAGGTTAAACCTGGCTATAAAAAGAAAATGAAGCAGGAACAAGAGAAAATAAAAAAGAATTTAATCAGGAAAGAAAAGCGTGGAAGGTAATAACGGTAACACGCAATGATAGAAATAAATTGGGGAGGTAATGTTAAATGTTGAAAATAGGTTCACATGTTTCTATGAGCGGCAAAAAGATGCTCCTCGGTTCCAGTGAAGAAGCTGCTGGTTATGGAGAAAACACGTTTATGATTTACACAGGTGCGCCACAAAATACCCGCAGGAAGGATATTGACGAACTCCATATCACGGCCGGAAGAGAGCATATGAAAGAACATGGTATTTCTGATATCGTTGTGCATGCTCCTTATATCATTAATATTGGAAATACGACGAAGCCACAGACATTCAAACTTGGTGTGGATTTTTTACGGAGTGAAATCGAAAGGACCGCTGCAATCGGAGCCAGGCAAATCGTGCTTCATCCAGGTGCGCATGTTGGTGCAGGACCAGATGCAGCAATAGACAAAATCATTGAAGGTTTGAATGAAGTCCTGACGGATAATTCCCATGATGTTCAAATTGCTCTTGAAACGATGGCAGGGAAGGGTTCAGAGGTCGGCAGGAAATTTGAAGAGATTGCCCGCATTATAGATGGTGTTACACATAACGACAGGCTGTCCATTTGTATTGACACTTGCCATTTGCATGATGCCGGCTATGATGTTGTGAATGATTTTGATGGTGTTTTGAACGAATTTGATAAAATTATCGGGACAGACCGTATCAAAGTCGTCCATGTCAATGACAGTAAAAACGAATGTGGAGCCCATAAAGACCGTCACGAGAATATCGGTTTCGGCCACATCGGCTTCGAGGCACTCCATTATGTCATTCATCATCCGCAGCTGAAGAAGCTGCCCAAAATTCTTGAAACCCCATATGTTGGTGAGGATAAGAAGAATAAAAAACCACCTTATAAATTTGAAATAAACATGATCAAATCCGGAAAATTTGATGAAGACCTGAAAACGAAAATCATGGAACAATAAAAAGGATAGCGGATGCTATCCTTTTTTATCAGCCATCAGGACTCGAATAAATTTGAGAGCCCATAGGACTCGACTAGCTGTATAAATAACTGGTTCGCTTTTTCCGCAGTTTCCCCATCCGTTATTTCGGCAAGCTGCCGCAGCATTTTTTGTCGTTCTTTTTTAGTAAAGGGATTAATATTATTTGTCTTTAAGTAGGAAACAATATCCTTTGCCTGGCTTCTGTCCAGTGAAAAACCATATTGGTTACTATAATCCAGCAATTCGGTGACAGTGATCTTTCTAAGCCGCTGGTTAATCAGTTCTTTAAACAAAATGGACATACTCGGTCTCCTTTAAAATGAATTTAAATCAGCCGTGCTTTCCTATAGCCTATGCAGGTTGAACAGTATCTGTACCTGAATCAGCCCCTATCCATTGGCAAAAAATAACGTAAGTATTCTTGGTAACTCTCCATAAACTAAGCGTGCACCAAACCTAAGGTGTAAGGGAGGACTTGCAGTTGGATAAAAATGATCATGAAAACCATATCGAAGAAAAAAGGGCTGATGAGGCCGATACTGTTTCTTCTTATAATGATCGTGATGAAGAAACTGCAGCTGAAATCACAGCAGACGATTTTCGTACCGCTGATGTAGATGATGACGATGATATTCACGTTGGTGGTGCAGCTGTCGGATGGATAGCCTTGGCTTTGTCTGTGATTTCCTTTTTCTGGCTGCCGATTATATTAGGGGCGGCAGGCATCATTGTAGGTTTTGTTGCCAGGGGACGAGATGCCAACACGCTTGGCAATATAGCGATTGCAGCTGGCGCAATATCTGTCGTATTAGCTCTTTTCATCAGACCGTTTGTATAAACACGAAGGCTGTCTAATCAAGTTTTAGACAGCCTTTTTAATATACTGGAAAATAATAAATTGTATTCGATTCTAAATGGTAAGGATCGATTTTGGGGTTCGCTATTCTGAAATCCGCCATCAATTGTTCAGCAGAAACAGGAAGGGAACCCCCATTCAATTTTTCTGCAACTGACAATACCGTATCCCCATGTTTTGTCTTAAATTTGACCACCTCATTCATTTGTGTATTTTCCCCGCCGGAAATGGTTTGTACGTGGTGGACAGAATCCGTGTTTGGCTCCATGGTTTTATTAGTCAGATCATCGCGTATACTCCATATGAAAAGAAAAATAATGAAATAAACAAAAATTCTTTTAAAAAAGCTCATTTCGGGACTCCTTTTATGAAACATTGTATAATGTGAAACGTATAAGTTAATAAGAGGAGGGCAGCATATGGATATTTTTACCTATGATTGGATTGCTGTTGTTATTACTTGCTTAGGAACTTTATTTTTAATCGGCGAAATTTTAGTGAACGCGCGCGGCCTTTTCGCACTGCTTGGCATTGGATTTATGACTGTATATTTTTCAGTTTATGTGGAAGCTGATTCGCTTATGTTGATGCTTGCTATTTATTTTATTGGAATTGCTTTTATAATCATCGACGGAAAACTGTTAAATGATGGCACCCTGGCTACAATCGGAGTCGCATGTATGTTACTGGCTGTTGCATTACCAGCTCCTAACGTTGTTGCAGGAGTATATGCAGTTCTTGGCGTTCTAATCGGTGCTGCAGGCTCTTTTCTTTTTTTGAAAGTATTCAAACGCAGGGATATGTGGTCGAAAATCACGTTAAAAGACAGACTTACGAAAGAAGCGGGATATAATTCCATGAACGCTGATTATGAGCAGCTCGTAGGTCGAGAGGCTGTAACTCTGACAGATTTTCGTCCTGTTGGTACGATCAGGCTTGGCAATAAAGATTACAGCGCTGTGTCTAATGGCCAATGGATTGCCAAAGGGACAAATGTGGTCATTGTTCAGGTGGATGGTACCAGGATACTCATAGAAGCAAAACATTTTTGAAACAAGCGTGTTTCCGTCATACGGGGAGCACGCTTGTTTTATGTAAACAGCCCATTGCACATGCGTTGATAAAGACTACACACCATTTATGAAGTAACCGAAAATTAAGCGCCCATTGTACTGGCAGGAAATGGAGATACATGCTTCAGATAGGATCTTAGGCTGCTTTTTTGTTTGTAAATTTTATGTAAAGATATACGCAATCATATTTACAACTTCTTAAATTCATTCATAATTGGTTACAGAACTTGTTGTTGAAGGGAAGGTATCATCGTGGATGTAGATGTACAAAAGCTTGTTTTCGAATTTTTAGGTGGATTGGGTATCTTTTTACTAGGCATCAAATATATGGGAGAAGGACTGCAAAAATCCGCAGGCGATCGTCTCCGCGACATACTGGATAGATTCACGAGTAATCCCTTCATGGGAGTGCTGGCTGGTATTATTGTAACGGCTCTGATCCAATCCAGTTCAGGTACAACCGTATTGACAGTAGGCTTGGTAAATGCCGGTTTCATGACGCTGCGTCAAGCGATCGGTGTCATTATGGGGGCGAATATCGGCACGACCGTCACAGCTTTTATCATTGGGATAAATGTGGGGGAGTATGCATTACCAGTTCTCGCTATCGGATGTTTTTTGCTGTTTTTCTTCAAACATAAGAAAATTACTGCGATTGGACAAGCGTTATTTGGATTTGGAGCTTTATTTTTTGGACTGGAGTTAATGGGAGAAGCCATGAAACCACTTAGCAGCTTGCAGGCGTTCCAGCAACTGACGTTGGATATGAGCGACAGTCCTGTACTAGGGGTACTGGTAGGCACGCTATTAACATTGATAGTTCAGAGCTCCAGTGCGACAATTGGAATCCTGCAAAGCTTATATGCTGAAAATGCGATTGAATTACATGCAGCCATCCCGGTTTTATTCGGGGATAATATCGGGACGACCATTACAGCGGTTCTTGCATCGATCGGGGCTTCTGTTGCAGCTAAAAGAACGGCATTAACACATGTATTATTCAATGTGATAGGTTCCATCATATTTTTACTTGTTCTAGGCTGGTTTACAAAGTACATCATTTACCTGCAGGAGCATTTGCACTTGAATGCGGAAATGACCCTTGCATTTGCACATGGCAGCTTTAATGTCGCTAATACGCTGATACAGTTCTCCTTTATTGGAACATTAGCATGGGCAGTGACGAAGCTCGTGCCTGGGGAAGACATGATTATTGAACATAAACCAAAGCATTTGGACCCGATTTTTATTGAACGGTCAGCTACACTCGCACTGGACCAGGCAAAGGCTGAAATTATACGTATGGGAGAGCTTGCTTCGTCAGGGCTTGAGAGAACAAATGACTTTCTGGTGACCCATCAACAAAAACATGCAGAAATCGCACTCCAGACAGAGGAAGCTTTAAATAATCTGGATCGGAAAATAACTGATTACCTTATCAGGCTGTCTGGAAAATCGATGTCAGAAGCGGAGAGTAACAGACATACATCTTTTATGGATACGGTTCGCGATATCGAAAGAATAGGTGATCATTATGAGAACATCATTGAATTGGTTAATTATCAGATATCGAACAAGCTGATACTGACAAAGCCAGCACAGGAGGATATTAATAATATGTACGATCTGACTGTCATGACAGTCAGACAAGCTGTAAAGGCGTTGGAAAATGTTGACCGCAAAATGGCATTATCTGTACTGCAAAAAGAAAATGAAATAGACAAGATGGAACGGACATACCGCAAAAAGCATATTATACGTTTGAATGAAGGATTGTGCACACCAGCAGCAGGAATCGTTTTTGTCGATATAATCAGCAACCTGGAAAGAGTCGGTGATCACGCGGTGAACATCGCTGAGGAGGTACTTGGAAAAATAGATCATCTATAAGTAATATCTTTGAACCCGGGGCGGCAGTTCCGGGTTTTAAAATGATACGCTATTTTTTTAATCAATTATATTGAATTCCATATCACATCATGGTATAGTATTTATTGTTGTCGAAGGATGACGCATTTTGTTACCGAGGGACGACACTTCAAAAAAGTTATTGACTTTATTTGTAGAACATGATAAATTATATTTTGTGCTCATTACATATCTGAAACATTCCACAGTAGCTCAGTGGTAGAGCAATCGGCTGTTAACCGATCGGTCGTAGGTTCGAATCCTACCTGTGGAGCCATATGGCGGCGTAGCTCAGCTGGCGAGAGCGTACGGTTCATACCCGTGAGGTCGGGGGTTCGATCCCCTCTGCCGCCACCAAAAATTGTATAAATTGTTTACACAAAATAGTGGGACCCTTAGCTCAGTTGGTTAGAGCTATCGGCTCATAACCGATCGGTCGCAGGTTCGAGTCCTGCAGGGTCCACCATTTTGGAGGTATACCCAAGTCTGGCTGAAGGGATCGGTCTTGAAAACCGACAGGGGTGTCAAAGCCCGCGGGGGTTCGAATCCCTCTACCTCCTCCATACATAATTTCGTAGTGCAATATCTTTTATGGAAAAATAGCCGTACAATCGCAATTAACAAATTTGATTCCTTATACCATGGCTCGGTAGCTCAGTCGGTAGAGCAAAGGACTGAAAATCCTTGTGTCGGCGGTTCGATTCCGTCCCGAGCCATCTCCTTTCAACAAGCATAGGCTTGTTTTTTTATTACCATTGGCAGATTATCTGAAAATCTTTGGTGCATATATGTTGCAACGCTATGTCCCCTTTGATAATCTAAAGTTAAAAGGATGAATATTCCATCCTTTACAATGATTATTCGAGGAGGAGTTATATTATGGCTAAATTTGAATTACCAGAACTACCGTATGCCTATGATGCATTGGAACCTACAATTGATAAAGAGACCATGAACATTCACCATACAAAGCATCATAATACGTATGTGACAAAACTTAACGGTGCGCTTGAAGGGCATGCAAATCTTCAAGAAAAATCATTGGAGGAATTGATCAGCAATCTGGATGCTGTTCCAGAAGATATCCGCACTGCAGTTCGCAACAATGGCGGCGGACATGCCAACCACAGCATGTTCTGGAAATTGCTTTCACCAAATGGCGGCGGTGAGCCTTCAGGTGAACTTGCTGATAAAATCAACGATAAATTTGGAGGCTTCGATCAATTCAAGGACGAGTTTGCAGCAGCAGCGGCTGGACGCTTTGGTTCAGGCTGGGCTTGGCTTGTTCTTGACAATGGAGAGCTTTCCATCATTAGTACACCAAACCAGGACAATCCTGTTATGGAAGGCAAAAAACCATTGCTTGGCCTGGATGTTTGGGAGCACGCATACTATCTTAAATATCAAAATAAACGCCCTGAATATATTTCAGCATTCTGGAACGTCGTTAACTGGGATGAAGTGGCTAAAAACTACAACGAAGCTAAGTAATTGATGGAATTGTCAGAAAGGCATATTGCCCGTTTGGGTGATATGCCTTTTTTCATTCATTATTATTAATATTAGCCAACCTTGAATGTCTATGACACAAAAGTGAATTGAATAACTAGCAGCGAGTTGCGTAACACTAAGATGAAAGACGAAGGAGCAATTCGTATGCGTAAAGGTATGGAAATCATATTAGGAAAAACAGAGATAAATCGCGACTTAATTTTTTTACTTGTGATTGGCGGATTGTATTCACTGGGGATATTTTTATCCAATACATTCGTGAATGTGTATTTGTGGAAGCAAGCAGGCGATTACACCACAATAGCTGTTTATAACCTGGCTATTTTCATATTTCAGCCAATCACTTTTATTTTTGCAGGCATCATTGCCAAAAAAATTGATCGAATCATTGTTTTGCGCTTAGGCGTTTCTTTTTTGTCACTCTTTTTCTTGGCTGTCTTATTCCTGGCTGAAAAATCCGCCACATACAATTTCCTTTTAGGTGGCTTGCTCGGAATCGGCTATGGCTTCTATTGGCTGGCTTATAATGTTTTGACCTTTGAGATTACTGAACCGGATACGCGTGATTTCTTTAATGGGTTTTTGGGGGTTTTACAGTCCCTAGGCGGTATGATTGGTCCTTTAGCTGCAGGAATGATCATTGTTTATTTATCAGATGACATCGGTTATACAGTGATTTTCGCTGTTTCATTTGCACTTTTCATTGGTGCGGTTGTTTGCAGTTTTTTCTTAAAAAGAAGGCAGGCAGAGGGAGATTTTTATTTTAAACGTGTGCTGCAAGAACGATCCCGAAACAAAAACTGGCGAAAGATATTAGATGCTCATTTGTTCCAAGGGTTACGTGAGGGAATCTTCGGGTTTGTGATTACAATCTGGGTTTATCTGGTAACTAAAAGCGAACTATCCCTGGGTATGTTCAATTTATATTGTTCAGGTCTGTCTTTCGTTGCTTATTTTTTAGCAACGAAGTATATCAAACCATCCAGACGAAAAAAAGCGATACTGTTCGGAGCAGGTATGTTGTTTTTTTCCTTATTTATCATTCTCATCCATATGAACTATACGACACTGATCATTTATGCTGTCATTATCGGTATCGCTTATCCGATTTTGACCGTTCCCTATACTTCGATGACATTTGACGTGATTGGCAAGGCTTCTAAAGCGAAAGAACTTAGAGTGGAATATATTGTAGTCAGAGAACTTTTTGCTAATATCGGGCGCGTCGTTTCCATTCTTATCTTTCTCCTGGCTATCATGTTCATGGATCCAGTGAAAATCATTCCAGTGTTGCTGATCATATTTGGTGCGGGGCATTTTCTTGTGTATATTTTTATAAAAGACATTTACCTGACGTCTTTACCGAAAAATAAAAAGGATATTCCCATAAAAGATCAATTATCTGATGAAAAAAATAGGTAATGACGTGTGAACTCTATGCAAAAAATGCTATAATGAAACAAGTTTGATTCACCTATCGATCATGTTTATTGTCAAATGTAAATGGGGGAGAAATATGAAGAAAAAAAGGAAGAAAAGAGCACAGCTTCCTTTCCGGTTAAATATACTGTTTTTTGTAGTATTCTTATTGTTTTCGGTGTTGATTGTCCAGCTTGGCGTCGTGCAGATACTAAATGGTCAGGAGTTCCAGGATAAAATCAACAGTACAGTGAAAGATGTCACCAAGGTACCTGTGCCACGCGGAAAAATATATGACCGTAATCATGATGTGATCGCGGATAATAAAGCATTATACTCCATCACTTATACACCGCCAAAAGGTGTGCAGCCGACAGAAAAACTGGATGTGGCTAAAAAGCTTTCCAAGTACATATCCATGTATGACAGCAAAACAAAGAAAATGAAATTAAAAACAATCACAGAACGGGATAAAAAAGAATATTGGTACCTGCTTCATCAAAAAGAAGCTGATAAACGGCTCTCCAGTGAAGAAGCATCCAAAATGGACAATGGGGATCAATATCAAACGATTTTGAATCGTATCACCAAAAAGGAAATCAGCGATTTTACAGAAGAAGACATGAAAGTAATGCTGATTAAAAAAGAGATGGACAAGGCCTATTCTTTGACACCGCAAATTATTAAAAATGAAAATGTCACTGCTGATGAATATGCGAAGGTATCTGAGCACCTGCATGAGCTACCGGGAATCAATGCGACAACCGACTGGGATCGTAAATACCCATACAAGAATACATTTAAGAATATGCTCGGTTCTATCACCTCTGAAAAGCAAGGTGTCCCATCCGAGAAATTGAAAGAATTTCTTGCCAAGGGCTACAATCGTAATGACCGGATCGGAAAAAGCGGACTCGAAGAACAATATGAGGATTTGCTTCGCGGTCGCAAAGAACAGATACAATATACGACCAATAAACAGGGAGAAGTTGTAGACACCAAAACAATCGTGCAAGGACAGCGCGGATCGGATCTTGTACTTACGATAGATATGGAATTCCAAAAGAAATTGGACAAGATTGTCAAAGATGCGCTGAAATCTACCAAGGATAAATCACCATATTTGAACAGATTTATGACCGATGCTATGGCTGTCGCCATGAACCCTAAGACTGGTGAATTATTAGCGGTTTCCGGTTCACATTATAACGATAAAAAGCATAAATATGAAAATGCTGATTACAAGGCATTATACGACGCAAGACAGCCAGGATCAGCTGTGAAGGGGGCAACGGTGTTGTCCGGACTACAATCGGGTGTTATCAACATTGGTACAATGTTCCATGATGCACCGATAAAGATTGCTGGTACTCCAGAGAAAAGTTCCTGGATGAAATATGGGTTAGGTACGCTAAATGAGGTACAAGCCTTGAGGCGATCTTCCAACGTTTATATGTTTAATATTGCTATGCGCATGGGCGGAGAATACAATTATCAGCGTGACAAGAGCATTACGTTCCACCCAGAAGCCATGGATGAATTCCGTAATTATTTCAGCGAGTTTGGCCTTGGGGTCAAAACAGGTGTCGATTTCCCATTTGAAGCAACTGGCTATAAGGGGGATCACCCAAAAGCGGGTAATTTGCTTGACTTCGCTATCGGGCAGTACGATACATTTACGACACTCCAGTTAGCACAATATGTATCGACAATTGCCAATGACGGCTACAGGGTTCGTCCACATTTTCTGAAAGAAGTGCGTGACTCAAACTCTGAGGATGAAAAGCTTGGACCGGTAAAAGAATCTGTGAATACAACCATCATGAATAAAATACAAATGGATGATAAATATTTGAAACGGGTGCAGGAAGGCTTCTGGGAAGTGTTTCACAACCCGCAAGGGACAGCGTACTCACGTTTCAATTTCGCACCCTATAACTCATATAAAATAGCCGGCAAAACAGGTACGGCGGAAAATGAGATATACGAGGACGGAAAAAAACTGGCAGATACTGAAAACTATTCCCTTGTCGGCTACGCTCCGTATGATAATCCGGAAATTGCCTTCGCGATAGTCGTCCCCAATGCGGGTCTGGAAGCGAACTATGATATTAACCATAAGATTGGCCAAGGGTTAATAAAAACATACTTTGATTTAAAAGAAAAACGAGCCAAAGAGAAATGATGCGAAGCTCCAGGAGCATAAGAAATGCACCTGGAGCTTTTTTTGTCGATAAAAAAAGAGCTTCCCGGCATTGGAAGCTCTTAGATTAATCTCTTGTAAAACTTTTAACAAGCTGTTGAAAGTCCATATCGCTGTTCACTTTGAATTTTCCCTGTTGCACCTTTGGACTGTAATCATGTTTTTCCAGGTAAGCATTGAACTTATCCGCATCTTTGATAATACCATTTTCTTCAAGCATATCTCCTATTTCAGATGCAGGCATGCCTGATTTAATGTGAAGAGTATATTTTTTAGTTTCCTTATCTGTCTTTTCTTCTTTTTCTTTGGAAGTTTTATCTTCTTTATCAGCGGTTTTTTCTTTGTCAGTATTTTTCTGAGCTTCTTCATCTGCATCCTTGCTATTCTTATCACCAGCGGCGGTGTTGTCGGATGTTTCTTTTTCTTTCTGCTGTTCGTCTTTATGGACGGACAAGTCGATGTATTCTTGCTCCGACATCACGCGATAACCCTTTTCAGCCATCGTTTCCTTCATGTCGTCAACTGTCATATTTTTGCCGGCGTTGACGGAGTCATCAAAGAAATAATAGACAGCAAACATCAGTGCACCGCTGACCAAGAGTCCCAGCGCGAAAGAACGTATGTAGTGTTTCAAATCTATTCACCCTGACTTTTCAATATTTGTTGTGTGGTTCAGTAAAATATTTTTCATCTGGCATGCTGTCGGAAAGCAGCTCTTCTTCCAGTGTCTTGACTTTCTTTTTCAGCTGATATACATCCTGCGATGTGGTGATAGTCAGATGTTCAATCTCACTTTCCAAATCTTCCAGCTTGTCCTTCATAAAGAAAGACGCAATCAGCAGGACGATACCAATGGCAATGATTGTAATTCCTGTATAAATCATTTAACTTTACCTCCAATTTTTCTCTCCCATTAATAGTTATATCATATATGAAGCAAAGAGAAAACACCAAATTTCTACACTGTACTTCTTGATTGAATGGAAAACTTCTGCTATGATAAGTAGGTCTGAAGTGAATACTACAGTGAAAACAAGTTTTGTTAGTCTGGAGGGAAAACCATGCGTGTAAATATTACATTGGCTTGCACTGAAACCGGTGATCGTAATTACATCACTACTAAAAACAAGCGTACTAACCCAGAGCGTCTGGAGCTTATGAAATACAGCCCACGTCTTAAAAAACATACGTTGCATCGTGAAACAAAATAAATCTTTCAACCAAAAACTCTTATCCTTCATACAGATAGGAGTTTTTTTCATAAAAACCGCAAATTGGAAACAACGCAGCTTATGGGATATGATTGTCTTACATAGAATGAAGGGGGGATGCATATGGAAAAAACAAGTTTTCGGAAATGGATGATCGCGAAACTACTTGAAGTGTCGGCAGATGACAAAGCCCAAATTGAAAACCAGCTTTTAAAAGGGCTGTTACAGACCAGTTTATGGCAAAATGCGAAAACTATCGGGATTACGGTTTCCGGAGGATTCGAATGGGAAACCAAATCTATCATACAAGCTGCCTGGCAATCTCGAAAAACAGTCTGTGTTCCCAAATGCCTTCCCCAGGAAAAAAAGCTGGCATTTCATCGATTGACTAGTTTTTCTGAATTGGAAAAAGCACATTTCAATTTATTGGAACCTATCCCGGAAGTGACAGAAACTGTTTCAAAAAATGTTATTGATTTGTTGCTGGTTCCAGGAATCGTTTTTGATAAAAAGGGTTATCGCATCGGCTTTGGAGGTGGCTATTACGATCGGTTCTTAACTGATTTTCCCAATGATACGATATCAATCATCCATTCCATGCAATTGATGGATCAAATACCCCGGGAATCATTCGACATACCTGTTTCATACATTCTCACAGAGAATAAGCTATTGTACATAAAGGAAGGATAAATATGAATCGCTATCATAGACAAATGCTGTTTCCTCAGATTGGGGAAGCGGGCCAGCAAGCTCTCACGAAATCTTCTGTTCTCGTCGTCGGCGCCGGAGCTTTGGGGACAGTTATTTGTGACCAGCTGGTTCGAGCAGGTATAGGGTACATCCGCATGATCGACAGAGATTATGTCGAACTGCACAATCTGCAAAGGCAGACATTATTTGATGAAGATGACGTAGCAGCCACGATGCCAAAAGCAGTAGCAGCGAAACAGAAATTGGAAAAAGCTAACAGTGGCGTACATATCGAAGCAATCACAGGTAATGTGTCCAAGGAAAATATTGATCAATTATTACAAGACATCGACATCGTATTGGATGGTACAGATAACTTTGCAACGAGATTTCTGTTAAATGATGCATGTTTTAAATATA
The DNA here is from genome assembly GCF_042683165.1 of Tigheibacillus halophilus. Taxonomy (NCBI): domain Bacteria; kingdom Bacillati; phylum Bacillota; class Bacilli; order Caryophanales; family Bacillaceae; genus Tigheibacillus; species Tigheibacillus halophilus. Next base: position 990,854 of record NZ_JBHUIZ010000003.1, on the reverse strand, counting down.
ATATTCCATATTCCTATGGCGGTGTAGTCAGCTCACGCGGCATGACAGCTTTTTTCATACCTGGGGAGACACCGTGTCTGCGCTGTTTGATGAAAGAAGGCGGGGCCAACGGCCAGACGTGCGATACGGTTGGTGTACTGGCTCCAGCTGTCAATATGATCGCTTCCTTCCAAGTAATGGAGACGTTAAAATTCTTGACCTGCAATAAAGAGAGTCTGCGTAACAGCTTACATGTGCTTGATATTTGGAAAAACCAGCAATATGATGTGAAGTTTTCTGAGCAGTCTGCGAGTTGTCCGACATGTGTGCAAAGGCGGTATCCCGCTTTACAGGCGAGCGCGGCTGATGAAGAAACTGTTTTGTGCGGCAGGAATACGGTTCAGATCCATCGTAAACAAAAGATGGATTTGTCGGAATGGGAACAAAGACTTTCCAACGTTGCTACAGTTAAAAAAACTCCCTTTTTATTGAAGGTATTCTTTGATAATCAATTAGAATTTGCCATTTTTCCTGACGGAAGGGTTCTTGTCCAAGGGACAGAGGATATTGTTTTGGCAAGAGCGCAGTATGATCGCTATATCGGTTCATGAAGGAAAGGGGGAAGTGAATGTCTGCAGAAAATGAAAAGTATTTGATGTACAAATTAGTCAGGCAGTTGGTCAGCGAATATTTTTTTCAGGTGTTGCTGATTGACGAAGAAACGGATGAAGTGTGGCTAGAGAAAAGAATAGGCAAGAGAACACAAATTGTCCGTTTTCTTCCAAGAGAATTTCATTGGAAAAATCACATGAAACAAGATATCACGAAAGTTTTCCATGCAATAAGGGCTGCCAGAAAGCTGCTTGCTAACAAGCAGATTGAAGTACATAATGTATATATTGCCGATGAAAAACCGCTTGATGATTGGGAAATCTTAAAAAAACCGATGCAGCTGAATGATAAGCAGCCTGTTCTGATGCATGTATATTACTTGGACCGGACAGAGTTCAGTGAAGAATTACAAAGACTTCAAGCAAATTTACACATTACTCAGCTTAAAACCGATAGGGAATCTCCAGATCCAGATAATCAGATACAGATTGCTCAGCAATGGAAGAATGAATTAAAAACTGAATTACGCCAACGAGAAACAGAAGAAAAAAACTTGTTCGATTTTGGCAAGCCAATCTTTACATATCTTTTTATGGCAATGAATATAATCATGTTTTTATTCATGGAATTCAATGGGGGAAGCCAATCAACCGAAAATCTGGTCCGTTTTGGGGCAAAAGATAATGTCAGTATCATCGACGGGGACTGGTGGCGGCTTCTGACTTCGATGTTTTTACATATCGGTTTCCTCCATTTGTTCATGAACATGCTTGTTTTATATTACCTTGGTTCTCTCGTTGAAAAGATGTTTGGATCAGGCAGGTTCTTTGTCATTTATCTGGTTGCGGGAGCCGGTGGGGCAATAGCCAGTTTCGCATTTAATATGAATGTATCCGCGGGGGCATCCGGTGCTATTTTCGGGCTTTTTGGTGCCTTGATTTGTTTTGGGTTATACCATCGGCATGTATTTTTACGTACGATGGGACAAAATATCTTGTTTCTCTTGCTCATCAATTTAGTGTATGGATTTTTTGTTCCTGGTGTAGATGTGCAAGCGCACCTAGGAGGATTAGCAGGAGGCTTTCTTGCAGCGATGGTTGTTCAGCTGCCAAAGGCCAAAAAATATCTACATCAGGCTTTTGCGTTAATCCTGAGTATTGTATTGTTTGTGACATTTTATATTTACGGCACACATCAGACAAAGCATTCTGCGGTTTATGAATGGGAACAAGTGAATGAGCTTATGGAGGCGCAGGATTATGACGGTGCGATCAGACACGCAACAAAAGGACTTGAAAAAGCACAGGAAGAGCTAAAAGCCGTGTTGTTATTTAAAAGAGCCTATGCGTATACAGCCACAAAACAACCCGACAAAGCAATTGCCGACTATGAGAACAGTATTCAGGCTAACCCGGATCTTGCTGAATCATACTATAATCTGGCCTTGCTTTATATGGATAAGAAAGAGATGGAAAAGGCGAAAATTTCGGCAAAAAAGGCCTATGATATTAAGCCGGATCACAAGGATTTTGAAAAACTGTATAATCAACTAAAACAAGATGGATAGTCATAACAGCAGAAAGGATACCGGCCTTTCTGCTGTTCCTTTTATACTATGCGGATCAATTCTGCGGGGGTATTTGTTGTATCAACTTATAGGGCTTGCCGTTGAAATCGAAAAGTACGATGATCTCGCTGTTTTTTGTATCCAGTAATATACATGGCATATGTGACGTAAGGCCATTTTGTTTATATTTCACTGCTGGAAGAAGATAATTCTTATAGATTCCTTCCCAAAGTTTCCCGACAATTTCATGGGTTTGCTTTTGCCCCATTCCTGGTAAAGCACTTGTTTCATATTTTTGCAGGTCTGTAAGTCCGAATACAATATAATCATGCAATTGCAGACCGAAATGCCGGGCAAGCTCAGACCAATTTGACTCCAATCGTTGGCTTGTCAAGTGCTGAAGTTTCGTTTGGATCTCCTTTTCCCCCTTGCTGTTTGGTGCATGGAAAGAATGCTCTTTAGAAGCATCTGTATAAACATACAGCTTGTCCGCTGTAGATTGCTGTATCCCTGTAATGGAATCGGGGCTTTCATGTATTTCAGCATGATGTAATGAGATGCTTTGCCAAAATGCATCTTCACGGGCAGGAAGGCTTAGTCCATAGCTTAATGTCCGGACATGCTGTTTCCAAGAACTGTGCACTCCACGCAACTCACCATTCGCAAACAAAAAAGTAATATCCTGACGTAAATATGCTGGTTTGTCAGTCGTGGATTTTGTCTGCCAGCTGATATGGGAAGAAGAATCCTTGCCAGGAACCAGATTTAATGTTGTAGACGCTGAACGGAACTGATTTGTTTCATTCTCAGGGAAGTATGTAATACTTGGCACTGTTTTCAGGGATTCCATATACCAAATGCCTATCATTAGGACGGCAAAAAACACGATGGGGTAGGGCAGCCATTTTTTCATGATAATCTCCCTTTAATTTAAAATGTTTTTGGTAAGCGGGAAAAAGCCTCAAAAAATTACTGGTATATCTCCTGCTATCCGTATGTTGAATGTCATGCGATCATTCGCGGTTATTTAGGTATCCATTTCAGGTTATAAAGTAACCGATCAAAAATTGGAGCACTGTATCATTCCGCTTGATATCACTGTATGTGGCCGAACAAGTATTTATGAGCATGAAGCGGATGGTTTTCTCGATTGTCTTTGGTATAATAATAACTGGTGATCTAATTTGCAAACGATGTATGATGTACAACAGTTGTTAAAAAGATTTGGCATATTCATTTATGTTGGAAACAGAAAAGCGGATTTGGAATTGATGGAGATAGAACTGACAGAGCTCTATCGCGCAAAGGTCATTACTGGTAGTGAGTATCAAAATGCGTTGCTTGTTTTGAGAAAGGAAGCAAGAGATTAGAAAAAAGAGGGGTTGGAAAATGGAGAAAAACGCAATTGGCATAGATATTGGGGGAACATCTATCAAGATTGGCATTGTGAAGCAAAAAGGCGAAATATTGCAGAAGTGGGAAATCCCTACTGATCAAAATGGTACAAGTACGTCCATAGTAGACGATATCTGCAGTTCTATTGAAAAAAAACTTGACCAGTATGGTTGGGGCTTCGCGGATGTGGAAGGTATAGGCGTCGGAGCACCGGGTTTTATTGACGGAGAAACGGGTTTTATATACCAGGCTGTCAATATCGCTGGGTGGCGCGATGTAGATCTAAAAGGACTTTTCAAAAAACGTACGGGATTGCCAATAAGTATTGAAAATGATGCGAATGCCGCTGCCCTTGGGGAAAACTGGGCTGGAGCAGGAAATAGTGCGCTTAATATGGCGGCTATCACGCTAGGGACGGGAGTTGGCGGTGGTGTCATTGTCAACGGGAAAATTGTTGATGGAGTCAACGGTACTGCAGGTGAAATCGGACATATTACGATTGACCCTGATGGACATCCTTGTAATTGCGGGAGACGGGGCTGCTTGGAAACGATCGCTTCTGCGACTGGGATTGCCAGGCAGGCGATGGAGATTGTTGAGAAAGTTCCTTTCAGTCGTCTAGCTGATATCTTTCACAAATCAAATGGTATCACGGCGCAGGATGTATTCGCATTGGCCGCAGAAAATGATGCAGAAAGCCAAAGGATTATCGATAGGACAACTGATGTACTGGGAAGGACGCTGGCAAGTCTTGCAGCTGTCATCAATCCCTCGTGCATTGTGATCGGCGGTGGTGTTTCCAAAGCAAATGATCAATTGCGTGTGCCGCTTGAACAGGCGTTCAGGAAGTATGCTCTGCAGAGACTGGCTGAGGTTTGTGAAATTAAAATTGCAAAACTTGGTAATGATGCTGGCCTGATTGGTGCGGCGTCATTGGTTTTCAACCAAAATCCGCATTAAAATGGTAAAATAAAAAAGCTAACGTTTGTTAGCTTTTTTAATGATAGTCAATCCTTATGAGCACTGCCGAAAATCATTGTTTTATAACGATTTTTGGATAACGTCAACCATTGTAGCAATGGAGAAAAAACCGAATGTCACTGCAGACACGGCGGCAAAAAACAATGCCAGCATGTTTTTAATCTTAAATTGACGGAACACAGAAATGACGGATACTATAGCGACGATAAGCAAGATTACTGCTAAAATGAAATGTTGCATCGTTATTGATCCTCCTTTATGTTATTTTAGGTTTCACAATTGTTTATTAGTGCCTGGTTATTTTAATATGTACCTAATCACTATTAATTATTTTATAATATTAATGCGTTTTTGTCGAGACATAACATGAAGATGAGAGAGAAGGGAGATTCCTAAATGAATATCAATATCACTACTTTCCAATTGGGTCCGATTGGAACAAATTGTTACTTATTAGAAATTGACGCGGCAGTTTTAATTGTTGACCCAGGCGGGGATGCAGAAGTGCTAACAAACTATATCGCAACACATCAACTAACTCCAGTTGCTATCGTTCTGACGCATGCACATTTCGATCATATCGGTGCAGTTGAACAGTTGCAACATACGTATGATTTGAATGTCTATTTGCACGAAGCAGAACATAGTTGGCTGACAGATCCGCATAAAAATGGTTCAAGCGGGATGCTGCATCATGAAGTGACCGTTCAGGTCAGCCCCCTGTCATTAGGGGAAGGACAAGTAAGCATTGGGGATTTTTCATTCCATGTCCTGCATACCCCTGGACATTCACCAGGAAGTATCAGTCTTGTATTTAATGATTTCGTCCTGGATGGGGATACATTGTTTCATCAAGGTATCGGCCGTACGGATTTATTTGGCGGAGATATGACGGTATTAAAAAAAACGATTTGCGGAAAGTTGTGTGCATTGCCTGACCATTACGCTGTTTATCCTGGGCATGGCAGTTCAACTTTTATCGGTACTGAAAAAAGCAATAATCCTTTTTTTAAAGCCAAGAACTGCGACGACTAACACATCAAGCTGTCATGCAAGCAAGCACAAAAAAACCACACGTTGCTGTGTGGTTTTTTTGTGCAGGCTATGTACGAAATCATATTACAATTGCAATTTTGCCTGCCACGGTTTTCTTAATGTCCAAATCCAGGGACAAGGATGAATTCAGAATACCATGTAAAGCCGACCATGAATAATGTACAATAAGCGCCGAACAAATACATATACATACGTTCAGACAATTTCAAATGACCTACTGTAAGGAAAAAGACTGTTTGAATCAGGAATAACAAGGCAACACCTTTCATATCGCCAATATAAAACATTACAGTGAAAATTCCTGTCCAAAAGCTAAGCACTCGAAACATTCGATCCATGCTATCCCCTCCTTTAGTGCTTTACGTTTAGGATTCCCTATCATTGTTATTATAAACGAGAGAATAGGGATTGTAAATAAAACACATCAAACATCTGCCAGTTTTGCCACATAAGCACAGTTTTCGCAGCCATGGAACATGTTTTGGGTCTCTGAAAGCTCTATATTCGTAAATAAAGCCTCTAACATCCCTCGCAGAAAATCGTGATGCATTTCACAAACTATCTCATGATCCATATCTGCCAATTCCTTAAAGGGACAGTTGCTGATGGAGAAAGTGATCATTTTTTTATCAGGAAGGTATGTATAACTGGCGTACATGCCAAGCATACAACTTGCCTCCTCGAGCAATTTTATCTTTTTCTCTGGCGTCCAATCATCTTGAAAAGGGTATTGGTTTGCAATTAGTTTATAACCGTATTTTCGGCCTGTTTCAAACAGGGCATGTTTACCGATTTCGCCCATACCTGCAAGTGTTTCCAGTGTAATAGCGGACAAAAGCTTATAATCCCTGTGAGGAAAATGCAGATCGATAACTTTTTCGGATAAACGAAACAGCCTGCTTGGACGGCCTCCTTTGCCATTTTTCTTTGCGTAGGAAACAAGCAATTGAATATCCTCGAGCTTATTCAGATGCATTCTGGCAACATTAGGATGGATATCAAATTTGTTGGCAATATCATTCACACTGGTATCCTGATGTTTTTCGATCATATACTGGTATATATTGAACCTGGTCGGATCACTTAACACACTGGTTATTTTCAATGTTTGCTGCATGATTATCACCTCTGCACTATGGTTACATTCATTATAGTCGATAAAAGGTGTAAAAAAGGGGTGTGCAGCTGATTGTTGAAAATTGTACACATCCCCAGCAATTTATTGAATAGGATCCCAAGTCCGTTTAATGGTTCTTTTGGCAGAACCTCCCTTCAAAGTAATTTTCATATCCAATTTAATCTGTTCATCACTTTCAGAATAATGGATGGCAACATGGCCAGGTGGAAATTCATAGTCAACTTTGTCGGAATCAGCATTCATAAGATTGCCAACGTATTCTTCCTTAAACTTTGCGAAGCCCATTTGGTAGACAGTATTCATTTGCAGATTATCCGTGAATTGTTTCGCAATATGAATCTCATTTTTGTACATATTGCTGCTTGTGGTCACAAGCAGCAATACAATAGCGATAATGAACATAACATATGGAAAAATGAAACCTTGCCGATCAGTTATAAAAGAAAATGATTTTTTCATATACTTTACCATCCTGGGTTTCAATTTTTGTCTGTATGCCCTCAGGCATTTCTTTGAATTTGGCATGCTTGATATCACGCAAATACACCTCATGCCCTTTTCCCGCAACCTGACGGCGAATTTGGTGGTGATACTCCTCAAAATTCGCAGTAGCTCCATTCTTTAGGTGAATTCCGACTATATTATCATGGACATGGAAATCAGAAGCTTCATTCATTTCGGCTTGGAAGTATTGAAAAAACTGGTGAATAGAAAGCATCTCATAGCTGCTGCGATATTGTGATGCACTGATTAAGCCTGCGATGAAAGGGAGGATCAGAAGCAATATCGCGATGGAAGCGAATAGATGTATAAAAGTAAAGCCACCTTCATTCTGGCAAATAGCCATAAAGGCAAAACGTTTCTTGTTTGTTTTTTCCATTGTTCCAGATAGCACATCCTTTTATTGTGGAATTGTCCTCTGAAAAAGTGAATTCGACAAGAGCCTCATTTAGTTTTAGGGTGTATTTTTCTGATTCTGGCAGAGTTTTTGTTTTGCCAGTATGCAATTCGAGTTCGTCGTGCAATCTGCTTGCAATCAGAATTTTTTGCTGAAGTGCCTGACGTTCTTTTGCCATAAGAGAAACAGTAGGGAAGACGATGGAGATGGCAGTAAATAGAATTGCCGCTGCGGCTGCCACTTCGTATAGTGTAAAGCCTTTTTGAAAATGTTCATTCAGCAAAATAACCACGTCCTTTCCCAAGCGGAAAAACAAACTTTAACTCCTTGGCATCATTAATTTTAAATTTAATGGTGCCAGGTTCCCGTACCTGACCATCCGAAAAAGAAATAGTTGTATAAAGTCTTGGCGGATGCATCCATCCTGGGGGATAAGCACGCTGAGTTTCTTTTTTTGCCCGGCTGGTCTGAACAGTGTAATCAGTTTCGTGGAAAATTATTTTTATCTGGTCATCTTCCTGTGCTGAAAGACTTTGAATCAGCAACAAATCAGATTGCAGCGTGTCAATGAATTGCTTTTCCTGTTGTTTTTGCAGAAATGTCCATGACAGGGGAATAGCCAATACGAGGAAAAGAGATAGGATTCCGAGAACGAAAATCGTTTCAAGCAGTGTGAATCCATTAGAGATGTTATTCTGCCGGAGCTGAAACTTTTCCGCTTCCATAAACCAGGGCACCTTTCCCTTGACAGCTAAGTTGATCTTTATTGATATATCCTTCTTGCTGAAGTACATCCAAACTCGCCGGTACATTACCATGATCGAGATGATATGCATCCACCTGGGCCTGTACGACAGTTACGAGTGCATTGCAGCCCTTGGTATTTACATCTTTTGTTTTTCTAGCCAGATTGGGAACAATCAAAATAATCAATACCGAAATAATCAATAATACAATCAGCATTTCAATCAATGTAAATCCTTTTTCGTTTTTAAACATGACATATGCTCCTTTAAATGGATTGAATGAGTTGAAACATGGGCCACATCAGACTGACATAGATGAAAATGATCAATAACGCCAGTACAATGAAAAAAATTGGTTGTATCATGGTGATAGCCTTTATGATTTTACGATGTAAATCCTCCACCAGAAAATCAGTATAGACAGCAAGGTCCTTCTCCAATGCAAGCATATCTGCATGTCTGTGAAAGATGAACGTTAATTGATCATCCAAAAAGTATAATCCAGGCAAAATTTGATGTACCTGCATGCCCTTTGAAACCTCAGCAGTGAGAATAGATGAATAGTGGGAGATTACAGGGTATTTTCTCTGATTGGACAAGCTGGTTAGTATATCTTTTAAAGTCATGCCTGTTTTTAGCATCGAAGAAAGATGGCTGGCAAATTGAAAGGAGGTGTTCATTCTAAGGTACACGCGATAAATGGGCAGGGAGCGGTAGAAACGAATACGGGTTTCAATGCTGATTCGGTTTTCACCATATTTCCAAAAAAGGATACCGCTTATTCCTAATATACTGGCCACGACAGTCAAATTCATCAAAAAGTCGATTACAAATAATGAAACAGTAACAGTTGTCGAAGCTTGTGAGCTTGTTTGGAATAAATCCAGAAAAGCCGGCAATACATTCTTTTTGATAAAGAAGAGGAGGAGAGAAAAAACGATGATCAGTAACAACGGATATCGTGAGAGTTGCTGGAATTTCCTGAGATATTCACATCGTTTTTGAAACATTTCTATACATTTGTCCAGACTCTCCGCAACATTCCCGATATTTCTTGACAAATGCAGATAAGAGCAAATGGAGGGATGAAATTTTGTTTGTTCCAATGCTTCATCCAAAGCAAGACCTCTTTTTAACATATCGATTATTTGCACGGCAGTGTTGGCCAGCCGCCGATCCCAACGAATGGTATCCAGTGCTTCCAAAAGTGGATAACCATTAGCGAGTGTGCGTTGCAATCTCTGTAAAAAGCGGAGCTGCAGCTCGTCACTCAGACCATTTTTTCTGAATTTCTTCATTAGAAATGTAACCATAAGCATAGGCCTTCTTTCTCAAATGATTGAACGACTTTGCAAGCGGGCGAAAAGCTTTGTTGTATTGTAAAATGATCCTTTGCAAGTCATCGCCATCCAGTGTTTCCATGATGGCTGCTCTTCCTTGTGCTTTATTGGCAAAATGCAGCGGCAGCAGCTGTAAGGAAGCGATACCTATAAGGCTTTGCTCCAAATCACCTGCTTTGAGCCCCATTTCCAGCAAGCGGCCGATAGTGCCCTGTGCATTTTTAGCGTGTAGCGTACTGAGAACCAGATGCCCTGTAAGAGAAGCTTCAAAAGCGAATTGGGCTGTGTAATCATCCCTTATTTCTCCGACCATGATGATATCAGGATCATGCCGTAATGCAGCCTTTAATCCAGCCTGATAAGTGATGCCTGCCTTTTCATTGATTTGTACCTGTAAAATGTCAGAAAGGTCTTTTTCAATGGGGTCTTCTAAAGTGATGGTTTGGTAGGAGCCGTCTTGAATGACAGATTGTAAAAGTGCGTATAAAGTAGAGGTTTTTCCGCTTCCTGTTGGTCCAGTGAATAAAATCAAACCTGCACGATACTGCATCCATTGTTGAAGTTTTTTTAACTGGTAGGGAAACAAAAATGCATTTTTCAAGGCAATATTTTTTTCCTGGGGAAGCAGCCTGATGGCCAGGCTTTCGTTTTTATTGACTGGAAGTGTTGAAAGTCGAAGGTGGTACCGGTTCGTTGGAGTTTGATGGAATAATACACCATTTTGTGGTTTTCTTGTTTCCCCAATATCCATTCCTGATGTAAACTTATAATATGTCAGCAGAAGCTCATATTGGATAGTAGGGACAGCTAGATAAAATATTCGTTTCCCGTGTACACGGATGTAAATTTTTGTCTCTGCAGCAAAAGGATAAAAGTGAATATCGCTAGCGTGAAGACCGATGGCATGCGCAAGAATTTTTTCGCCTAATACGGATGCAGGATTCAATTCGTCACCTCCTTTCAGGTGGCTTATATATATCATTCGACATCCATCGGCAGAATCCTTCTTTTTTCAAAAATTAATTAAAGATTGGGGATTAGGAAATGATCATTTATTTAATCGGTTTTATGGGAAGTGGAAAAACGACAATTGGAGAAAAGCTGCAGGAGCAACTGCAAATGGAATATACCGATACAGATGAATACATAGAAAAAATGACGGGGCGTACCATCCCTGACATCTTCGCTTTAGAAGGAGAAAAAGCGTTTCGTACGTATGAAACGAACGCACTAAAGGAAATAACCTCAGGAGTCGTATCAACCGGTGGAGGCATTGTGGAAACGGCTGAAAATATTTCTTTTATGAAGGATAATGGGGTAGTCGTTTATCTTCCAACATCTTTAAATGTCATTGAAAACCGATTGCATGATGACCAATCGAGACCGTTGTGGAAACAACCGGCCGCAGCCCGTGCAGCGTTGTTCGCAAGGCGCAGCTTATTGTATGAATCAACAGCTGATATAACTGTGGAAACAGATCATAAAACAGTGGAGGAAATATCTGCTGAGGTAGTGTCTCTGCTTGGGAATAGACCCGTTCAGGATTGCCAATAATAGAAATAATACGATGCAAAAAGGAAGTGGTGAGGATTTCCGGAAACGATTATATCAAATTCATTACGCAACAAGTTGTGTCTTACATGGATTCCCCTAAAGAGGAGCGAATCAAACGAAAAACGAAAAACCGGAACAAAGCTGGGGTGTCCAGCCGCTGGTTCGGCGTTCTCCCGCTTGCAATTCGTTTATTCATGAAAAAATCCGGTTGAGAAAAGCAGACTTCGTAAAGGAAGTCTGCTTTATTTGAGTGGGTGAGTCGAATTGCCGGCAAGATAAAATATTCCGCCGTTTACAACCTCCATGTTGATCTCAGGTTGATATCGCTGGGTAATTTCTGTTATTTCCTGATCCATCTGCTTGCGGGCTTCTTCTGACTCACCTTCATAAAAAGCCTGCAACAGCTGTTTTTCATCTTCCAGTGCTTTTAAAGACTGTTGTGCCCATTCATGGTCCTGGTCATGGACGAACTGTTCCAAGACAGCCAGTATCCTTCGGAAGCCGCTCCCTGGCTTGATCATGGGAGAAATGGCATAGCAGAAATCAGAGATCGCGGGCTGTAACGTGATTGTCCGCAGCTCATCCATCATTTCCGTTTTCATTACACCATTAACCAGATTCAAACCAATGGAAAACAACTGCTCTTTTTTTTGTTTACCGATGTAGCTCAGTTTAATGTTCGTTACGAGCCAAGGGTAAAGAGGGGTTCTGGCAGAGACTGGCAAATATTGATAAAGTCGTGTAAAGCGTTCGTTTGTTTTCAAATGGCTGATGATCTGCTGCAGCCGCGGGCTGCCAAAGTGAATGTACTCCCCCGATGTTTGTGTTTGTTCCGGCTTAGTATTGAATGTAAGTTGTTTGGGCTCGCCAATCTGTCCTATTTTTTTTATATAATGCCAATAAAACGGGCGGTTCATCAGAGCTTTGTCCATTTCCTCGGTCAGTTTTACTGTCAGCGTACCCTTGGTACCGTCAGAAGTCACCTGACAATGATGTGCTTCAAAAAAATTCGATAAAAACCGGTTCAAGTCAGATATTGCCATAGCCTAGCTCCTTTGCTTCCGAGGAATCCGCATGGGAGTTGATCACCGCGGTCAAATTATCTAATTTGATCCTCAGTTCACCAGTCGACGCGGAATCTGCCATGATCATTTTAATTTCCTGCTCTAGATCCTTGATCTCCACTTTCTCTAAAATGTGGTCCAGCTGACCAATGACACGTTCGAACAAATGGAGTTTTTCATACAATAATTTCATGATATGTTCTTCCACTGTTTCCCGGATAGCGAAATTATAAATACGCACATCTTTCTCCTGTCCGTAACGATGGATCCTTCCAATCCTTTGTTCGAGCCTCATTGGATTCCAGGGCAGGTCAAAGTTAATCATGAGATTACAAAATTGCAGGTTGATCCCTTCGCCCCCGGCTTCTGTGGCAATCAAAACTTGTGCGTGGTTTTTAAATAACTGGCGCATCCAGTCTTTTTTTCCTCCTTTAAAACCACCACGATATGGCACAGATGTAATACCATGCTGCTTAAGATACCATTGGAGATAGACCTGAGTTGCTCTGTATTCTGTAAATATGATCATTTTTTCATCTTGATGTTCTTTTAATAATGAAACGACTTTTTCTGCCTTGCTATGTTGTGGCAATGTACTAATGCTTTCTATGATTTGGTTGATTTCATCTGTTGGCTGATTTTTGTCGGCCAGTTTTTTTAGAGATAGATAGCATGCTTCCCTTGATGAGCAAATCTCTCGAAGTAGCGTAATTTTAGTAAAAGCCGCTAAATTTGAAGCAAGATTTTCCAACTGTTTATAGACTCTCTTTTCTTCTTTACTAAAATCAACCCAGATGGTTTGGATATACCTCTTAATATCAGAGGTGGCGGAATTTGTATTTTTACGAGTATGGCGTACCATTACTTGCTGTACCAATTGTTTCAACAACTCATCCCGTTTCAGCTGATTGCGGTTTTTGCCGTATTTCTTGACAAAGTCATCATAGTTTCCCAGATGACCTGGCTTGAGAATTGAAACGAGATTGAAGATTTCAATCAAACGATTTTGTACCGGTGTCGCCGTCAACAGCAAACAGTATTTTTTCTTTAGAGCACGGACAAATTCATAGTTTTTTGTTTGGTGATTTTTTAATTTGTGGGCTTCATCGATCAGAATGAAATCATAGTCGATATCAAGAATCGCTTCCCGGTGTGGGGACCGCTTTGCAGTATCGATCGATGAAATCATGATATCTATGCTTTCCCATGCGTAGTTTTTGCGGTGAGCGATTGCTGGTATGTAAAATTTCTGATTCAACTCATTCGCCCATTGACTGACAAGGGAAGCAGGCACAAGAATCAGCGCTTTTTTAACGAGCCCTCTTACCATATATTCCTTCAGTATCAATCCTGCCTCAATTGTTTTTCCTAGCCCTACTTCATCTGCCAAAATAGCCCGGCCATGCATTTTCTCAATTACCTGGTTGGCAGTACTGATTTGATGATGCAGAAAATGCATCTGTGGCAGGTATTTCAATGAAAGCAAACCGTCAAATTCCGTAGTGATGGTCGTTTTTTCCGCTTCGTATGCCATACGGAAAAGCTCCCAAGAGGACATGTTTTCATTATTATCCATTTTTTCCATGAGTTCATTGATGAACGTTTCATCGTATGTGATTTGGATATTATTCAATTCACTCATCCTTTATTCTTGCTGTGTTTTATCCATGATTTTGATAGGCAACGAAATGAACCTATGCTATAATGATGTTGATTAAATAGTGATTTCACCAGTTCTACATAGTATAGCCAAAAAGGTCGATTTTCATAAATGCGAATGAATGCAGGGGGAGAGATTGCTGTTTTTTGCAGCAACGCCGAAGGAGCAAACAAATTCTTGTGAATCTCTCAGGCAAAAGAACTCTTGCAGGACGCACCTCTGGAGAGCGTTTATATGCATATATAAACCGCCCACGAAGCAAACACCTTTTTCCGATTTGGAACCTGGTGTGCAACTTTCTGGTTGAAGGACAGAGATTTCACCTTGCTTGATGGTGAAATCTCTTATTTTTATCAAAAGATATTTAAAGGTTCCGAAAAAACGGAAAAAGGAGTGGTCGGACAAATGAGCAATACATTAAAAACAACCCCTTTATACCCGGAATATGCCGTAGCCGGCGCTAAAACGATCGATTTTGGAGGGTGGGATTTGCCGGTACAATTTTCCGGCATCATTCATGAACATGAAGTTACGAGGACTAAAGCGGGACTATTTGATGTTTCCCATATGGGAGAAATACATGTTTCTGGCCCAAAGAGCCGTGATTTCCTGCAATGGGTTCTGACGAACGATATCGACAAGCTGACACCGCAGAAAGCACAGTACACTTTTCTTTGCTATGAAAATGGCGGTACTGTAGATGATCTGCTTGTTTACATGCTTGGCGAGCAAGAATATTTACTCGTTGTCAACGCTGCCAATACAGAAAAAGATTACGAATGGCTGCTGCAAAATAACGAATACGATGAATCTGAGCTGCAAATCAAGAATGAATCGGCTGACTATGCGCAGCTGGCATTACAGGGGCCTGCGGCGGAAGAGATTCTTCAGAAACTGACTGACACCAATCTGGCTGACATCAAATTTTTCCGTTTCGAAAAAGGAGTTCGTTTTACCGGAATATCTTGTGATGCGCTTGTTTCTCGAACAGGCTATACAGGTGAAGATGGTTTTGAAATATATTTGGATAAAAGTTGTGCCAGAAATTTGTGGCGGGCTTTACTAAATACAGGTAAGGAATACGGCTTGGAGCCAATCGGACTCGGCGCAAGAGACACTCTGCGTTTTGAAGCCAATCTTCCTTTGTATGGCCAAGAGTTGTCTAAAGATATCACTCCGGTTGAGGCAGGACTGAAATTTGCCGTTAAGATAGGTAAGGACGGTGATTTCATAGGAAAGGAAGCCCTGAAACAACAAATAGAGAATGGCACGGCCAGAAAGCTTGTTGGAATAGAAATGATCGATAAGGGCATCCCCCGGACTGGTTATCAGGTCTTCCATCAGGATGAGGAGATCGGTTTTGTAACGACAGGTACACAGGCCCCTACACTGCAAAAAAATATTGGACTGGCATTGATCAAGTCTGAATTTGCGAAGGAAGGACAGGAACTGATCATTCAAATCCGTAAAAGAAAAGCCAAGGCGAAGATCATCGCTACACCATTTTTGAAAAAATAAAGGGGGATACAGATGGAATTTCGTTATTTACCAATGACAGAGACAGATAAAAAAGAAATGATGGGTGATATCGGAATATCTGCGACTGATGAATTATTTGCTGATATTCCGGAAGAAGTACGTTTAAAGAGAAAAATGAATTTGAAAGCGCCCGCTAACGAAGCAGCTCTGAAAAAAGAGCTTAGTGATATGGCTGGTAAAAATGCGAATCTGAAGCAGTACAGTTCATTCCTGGGAGCCGGTGTCTACGATCATTTCATCCCTTCCATTGTTGATCACGTTATCTCCAGGTCAGAGTTTTATACGGCATATACGCCATACCAGCCGGAAATCTCACAGGGGGAATTGCAGGCTATTTTTGAATTTCAAACCATGATCAGTGAACTTACAGGACTGCCGATTGCAAATTCATCCATGTATGACGGACCGACTGCCTTAGCCGAAGCCGTAACACTTAGCGCCGGTCAGACAAGAAAAAAGAAAATCATCGTCTCCAAAACGGTCCATCCTGAAGCGCGTGCTGTTATTCAAACATACGCAAAAGGGCAGCACCTGGAAATCATCGAAGCTAATTGGAAAGATGGCGTGACAGATCTGGAAGAGCTGAAGCGTTTACTTGATGTGGATGTGGCAAGTGTAGTAGTCCAATATCCTAACTTTTTTGGACAAATCGAACCTTTAGCAGAAATAAATGAGCTCGTCAAACAGCAGAAAAAAACAATGCTGATCACCTCAAGTAACCCGCTTGCCTTAGGGTTTTTGACTCCGCCGGGAGAACTAGGAGCTGATATAGTAGTGGGAGATACGCAAGTTTTCGGCATTCCCGCGCAATACGGTGGGCCACATTGCGGATATTTTGCTACAACGGAAAAATTGATGCGGAAAATGCCCGGACGCCTCGTCGGCCAGACCGTCGACGAAAATGGCAGACGAGGATTCGTACTTACCCTGCAGGCTAGAGAGCAACATATTCGACGAGATAAAGCGACATCGAATATATGCTCCAACCAAGCTCTGAATGCCCTGGCTAGTTCAGTCGCGATGAGTTCGCTTGGGAAAGAGGGACTGGGTAAAATGGCAAAGTTGAACATGAATAAAGCGCGCTATATGCAAAAACGATTGGCGGAAGCAGGGTTTTATACGGCATTCACAGGGGCCTACTTCAATGAAATAGTTATCAAGCTGTCTGGCAGTATAGCGGATGTGAATAAACAGCTGTTGCAAAAAGGATTCATTGGCGGCTATGATCTTGGTAACGCTTATCCGGAACTAACAAATCACATGCTAATCGCTATTACAGAGCTTCGTACCAAAACAGAGATCGAACAATTCGTGAAGGAATTGGGGGATATACATGGCAAATAAAGACTTTCCACTCATTTTTGAACATAGTAAGAAAGGCAGAACCAGTTATAGCCTGCCTGTGTTGGACGTAGAGGAGTTGGACCTGGAGGCTGAAATGGATGAACGTTATGTCCGTAAGACAGCTCCAATGCTGCCTGAAGTCAGCGAATTGGATATCATCCGCCACTATACAGGCTTGTCCAAACGAAATTTTGGGGTAGACTCCGGTTTTTACCCATTAGGCTCTTGTACAATGAAATATAATCCGAAAATCAATGAGGATATTGCCAGATTGGAAGGGTTCAGCCATATTCACCCTTACCAGGACACTGAAACGGTTCAAGGCGCCCTGGAAATGATGTTCGATCTGCAAGAAGCACTTTCAGAAATCACCGGCATGCATCAAATTTCGTTGCAGCCCGCGGCAGGTGCTCACGGAGAATGGACAGGATTAATGATGATCCGGGCTTTTCACGAGGCGAATGGAGATTATAATCGTACTAAGGTGATTGTGCCCGACTCAGCTCACGGAACTAATCCTGCTTCAGCAACTGTAGCAGGTTTTGAAGCCGTTACGGTCAAATCGAATGAACAGGGTCTAGTCGATTTAGAAGATTTACGCCGGGTCGCTGGTAAAGACACAGCAGCTTTGATGCTGACAAATCCAAATACTTTGGGGCTTTTTGAAAAAGAAATTTTAGAAATGAAGCATATCATTCACGAAGCCGGCGGACGTCTTTATTATGACGGTGCCAATTTAAATGCGATTATGGGATACGCACGCCCTGGAGACATGGGTTTTGATGTCGTGCATTTGAACCTGCATAAGACTTTCACTGGACCTCATGGTGGAGGCGGTCCTGGATCAGGACCAGTCGGCGTGAGCGAGGAGTTAGCACGTTTCTTGCCAAAACCGGTATTGGAAAAGCAAAATGGACAATTTGTATGGAAGGATGACAGGAAGGATTCCATCGGCAGAGTGAAGCCATATTTCGGGAACTTCGGAATTTATTTGCGTGCTTACACCTATATTCGCACAATGGGGGCAGAAGGGTTGAAAAAAGTAAGCGAGTACGCAGTTCTGAATGCCAATTACATGATGAGAAAGCTTGAAAATGTCTATGAACTGCCATACAAACAGCATTGCAAACATGAATTTGTCCTTTCTGGCAAAAGACAAAAACAATTGGGCGCCCGGACGCTGGATATGGCAAAACGCCTGCTTGATTACGGTTATCACCCACCGACAATTTATTTCCCTTTGAATGTGGAGGAGGCAATGATGATTGAACCGACGGAAACCGAATCGAAAGAAACGTTGGATGGTTTTATTGAAGCGATGGTAAATATCTCGGAGGAAGCAAAAACCAATCCGGAAATGATCCAGGAGGCTCCGCATACGACCATTGTCAAACGGATGGACGAAACGACCGCTGCTAGAAAACCTGTTTTACGTTACCATCCGTAACGGAACAGAAAAAACCTTGTCGGAATCGGCAAGGTTTTTTGCTATCAAACAAGCAGAAATTCGCATCGTTTTGGTTTCGAGTGATACTGTTGCCAGTCGTATCTTTAGGCTACATGGAGTAGAAAGGAACCAAGGGAATGTGAGAGAAAACGCTTTCTTTATTCAGAAAAATGTGATAGAGTTATAATGTATTAGTGTTGAAGGAGGTGCTGACAGCGGATTTAAAGGGAAAGATAATTCAGCAAGCGTTACTCTTGTTTGAAGAACATGGCTTTCATGGCGTTTCGGTCAATCAGATTGTGAGCAGTGTCGGCACATCGAAAGGTGGTTTTTACCACCACTTCACATCAAAAGACGAATTATTATTCGTTATACATGACACATTTATTACTTATGTAATCGACAAAGCGCAGCTGGCAAGAGAGAAACATGATTCTCCTATGAAACAACTACAGGAAATCGTCAGAAGCTTTGTGAATGTTTTTGACTTATATAAGGCACATATAGCTGTTTTTTACCAGGAAGAGTTGTATCTGAAGCCGGACTACGAGAAGCAAATTAAAGCAAAACGAGATCAATTCAAGCATATTATCGCTGCTACCATCGGGGATGGAAAAGCGAAAGGAGAAATACGCTCCGATCTCTCCATCGAAATTACAACAATGGCAATTCTGGGAATGGTGAACTGGACATACAAATGGTATAAGCGGAGCGGCAGCAAAAGTATTGATGAAATTGCCTGCATATTCAATGATTTGATTTTGCATGCCATCCTGCAAGAAAACCTGTTGACTCAGGAAAGATTTGAAAAGATTGTATTGTATGGATGATGAAACATGATTCTCGTATACATAATACAGACCAACCAGTCGGTCTTTGTTTAGATTAAAGGAGGATATTAGATGGATTTTGAATTGAATAAAGAGCAGCAAATGATACGGAAAATGGTACGTGATTTTGCAGAAAATGTTATCAAACCGAGGACAGTTGAGATTGACACAGAGGCTAAATTCCCGATCGATATATTTGAACAAATGGGGGAACTCGGTCTGATGGGGATTCCGTTCCCCGAAGAATATGGCGGTTCCAATGGAGATACGTTATCTTATGCGATAGCCGTGGAGGAAGTAGGCCGTGTCTGCGGCAGCACTGGCTTAAGCTATGCTGCAAACGTTTCTCTTGGGGCAAGTCCTATTTATTATTTCGGCACGGAAGAACAAAAGCAACGTTTTCTTACACCGATCGCTGCTGGAAAAGCTCTTGCATCCTTTGGACTGACTGAACCGAATGCAGGGTCTGACGCGGGGGGAACGAAAACGACAGCTGTGCTGGAAGGTGATGAATACATCATCAATGGTGAAAAATGCTTCATCACGAATGCAAGTTATGCAAAAACGATTACTGTAACAGCCGTTACAGGGAAAAACCAAGATGGCAGGAATATCATTTCCGCTATTTTGGTACCTGCAGATTCAGAGGGACTCACCATTAACAGTGGCTATGACAAAATGGGCGTAAGGGGCTCTGATACAGCAGAAATCGTACTGGACAATGTACGGGTGCCGAAAGAAAATCTGCTTGGAGATCCGGATAAAGGTTTCAAACAGTTCCTGCATACACTGGATGGGGGCCGTATATCCATAGCTGCGCTTGGACTCGGAATTGCACAAGCTTCGCTGGAAAAGGCTCTGGCCTATGCACAAGAAAGAACCCAGTTTGGAAAATCCATTTCCAAGTTCCAAGCCATCCAGTTTAAGCTTGCCGATATGTCCATGGAAGTCGAGCTTGCCCGCAACATGGTATATAAGGCAGCCTGGTTGAAAGATCAGCACAAGCCATTTACCAAAGAAGCTGCCTATGCCAAGCTTTTTGCAACGGAAACGGCTTTCCGTGCTGCTAACCAAGCGATACAAATCCATGGCGGCTATGGCTATATGCGAGAATATGAGGTGGAAAGATATTTGCGTGACGCCAAATTGCTGGAAATCGGCGAAGGGACTTCCGAAGTACAGCGCATGGTGATTGCCAGGCAACTCGGGTGCTGATAGGAATAGTTTAGGAGGTGCAATATGTTATGTTTCAGAAGATATTGATTGCCAATCGTGGAGAAATCGCAATTAGAGTGATGAGAACCTGCATGAAAATGGGTATCAAAACGGTTGCAGTGTATTCAGAAGCAGATAGCAAAGCTCCTTTTGTAGCAATGGCCGACGAAAGCTATCTGTTGGGCGGTTCCAGGGTGAACGAAAGCTACTTGAATGCAGATAAAATCATTTCTATTGCTAAGGAATCCAAAGTCGACGCCATTCACCCTGGCTATGGATTCCTCAGTGAGAACGGCAGCTTTGTGCAAAAGTGTGAAGCTGCGGGGATCACCTTTATCGGGCCGGGCAGTGATGTGATGGAACAGATGGGCAGTAAAATCGCTGCAAGGAATGCCATGAAAAAAGCTGGAGTGCCGATTGTACCTGGCACAGAGGATGCAGTCACTACCGCTGATGATGCAATCCGGATCGCAAATAAGATTGGATATCCTGTGATGTTGAAAGCCTCCGCTGGCGGAGGCGGTATAGGTATGCAGGCTGTACAGTCGGATGATGAATTGCAGAAAGCATTTGCGAACAACGCCAAAAGGGCAGAAAACTTTTTTGGGAATGGAGCCATGTTTCTGGAAAAGAAAATCGAACACGGTCGTCACATTGAAATTCAAATTTTGTCGGATCATTACGGAAATGCTGTTTACTTGTTTGAAAGGGAGTGCTCCATACAGCGGCGTAATCAGAAAGTTATCGAGGAAGCCCCTTCAGCTTTCATTTCAGAAGCGACTCGCCGTAAAATGGGTGAAATAGCAGTCAAAGCTGTAAAGTCGTTGCATTATGTAAATGCAGGAACAATCGAATTTATGGTTGATGAAAGTGAAAATTTCTATTTTCTCGAAATGAATACAAGGATTCAAGTGGAACATCCGATAACAGAAGAAATAACCGGGGTGGATATTGTGGAACAGCAGCTGATGATTGCAGATAAGCAACCATTGGCTATCCGTCAAGAAGATTTGTTCATCAATGGCCATGCGATCGAAGCACGTATATATGCTGAAGATCCAGTCACTTTTTTCCCCTCGCCTGGACACATTACTACATTTGATATTCCGAAAGAACGGTATGTCCGTCACGAGGTTGCTGTGGCAGCGGATTATGATGTGACTCCATTTTATGATCCGATGATTGCCAAATTGATTGTCACTGGCAATACCAGGGAGGAAGCGATAGAAAGATTGCGAGGAACATTGCAATCCTACCATGTCGGGGGCATCAAAACGAATATACCGATGTTGAAAAAAATAGTCTTCCATGAGGCTTTCGAAAATGGCGACACAACAACTGCGTTTGTACCGACCTACTATGTACCAATAGCTAAAAATGGAGGAGGAAACGACGATGGAAGAAGTTAAAGCAACAATGGCAGGTAATGTATGGAAGATTGTCGTAAAGATTGGTGACGAAGTCGAGGAAGATCAGGATGTAGCGATTTTGGAGTCGATGAAAATGGAAATTCCTATTCCGGCTGAAGATGGCGGGACTGTAAAAGAAATCAAAGTTTCAGAAGGAGACTTTGTCAATGAAGGGGACGTCATTGCTATTCTTGAATAAATGAAACAGGAAGAAATAATCTGCAGTAACCTTATGTGTGTATGATAACCCGCCTGGCATTCCCTGTTGTTCAGTGAATGCCTATTTTGCCAACCAAATTGAAAAGGAGGGAAACTTATGCCAGAACTAGTTGAATTACATATCCGTGATACCCATATTGCTGAGATCGTCTTAAACAGACCTGAGGCAGCCAACGCCATGTCGAGGGCGTTGCTTGATGAACTGAATAAGACAATTGAAGCAGTCAATATGGATAAAAATGTTTACTGCACAGTGATTCACGGGGCTGGAGGTAAAGCTTTTTGTGCCGGTGCTGACTTGAAGGAGCGTAAAAACATGACACCTGAACAGGTTGTCGAGGCGGTAACGTATATCGGCCAGACAATCACAAATATAGAAAACATGCAGGTTCCTGTCATTGCAGCCATCAATGGAGCGGCGTATGGCGGAGGGCTGGAGCTCGCATTGGCATGTGATATCCGCATTGCAGCTTTGGAGTCAAAAATGGGTTTGACAGAAACATCACTAGCAATCATTCCTGGTGCAGGCGGGACGCAGCGACTGCCTCGTCTGATAGGGGTCGGTTCAGCAAAACAGCTCATCTTTACAGCAAAACCGATACATGCAGAGACTGCATTGAACATTGGGCTGGTACAAGAAATCACTGAGGGGAATGCTTTGCTTAAAAGGGCTTTGGATCTTGCTGGGGATATTGCAGGAAATGGTCCGCTCGCTTTGATACAGGCAAAAGCAGCTATCAACCAGGGTGTGCAAACTGATTTAATTCATGGATTGCAAATCGAGCATGACTGCTATCAACAGACGATCGCAACTTCCGACCGTTTGGAAGGTTTAGCAGCATTTCAAGAAAAAAGGAAACCGGTGTATGAGGGCAAATGATCTAACCTCAAATATTGGACAGGGAGGTGGACCCCCGGATTAAATAAATACAATCCGGGGCATTTATGACATATACAGATGAGTTGCGAACCAGGGTAGAAAGAATTGAACAAGGCGGCAAGGAAAAATATCATCTTAGCAACGAGGCAAAAGGGAAACTGTTTGTCAGGAAACGGTTGGAACTTTTATTTGATGAAGGGATGGATATAGAGGATGCTTTTTTTGCCAATTGCATGGCTGATGATCTGCCGGCTGACGGAGTAGTGACCGGAATTGGTCAAATAAATGGTCAGGATGTCTGTGTGATGGCAAACGATTCTACTGTTAAGGCTGGGTCGTGGGGAAAAAGAACTGTCGAAAAAATCATCCGAATCCAAGAAACAGCAGAGAAACTGGAATTGCCTTTATTGTATTTGGTTGATTCAGCTGGTGCACGAATCACAGATCAGATCGAAATGTTTCCTGGGAGACGAGGCGCCGGACGAATATTCCATAATCAGATCAAGCTATCCGGGCGTGTTCCCCAAGTTTGCCTGTTATTTGGACCATCCGCTGCAGGCGGAGCGTATATCCCGGCATTTTGTGATATTGTGATTATGGTGGATAAAAATGCTTCTATGTATTTAGGCTCTCCAAGAATGGCCGAAAAAGTGATCGGGGAAAACGTCTCTCTGGAAGAAATGGGCGGGGCGAAAATGCATTGTTCTATTTCAGGCTGTGGGGATGTCCTGGTAAAAACGGAACCCGAGGCAATTTCCTATGCTCGGAGCTATTTAAGCTATTTCCCAGCGAATTTCAGAAATAAGCCGGCGACAGAAAAACCAGTCTCACCAGCGCAATTTGAGCAATCGATCGCGGATATCATTCCTGCCAATCAAAATGCTCCGTTTAATATGATGGACTTTATCAACCGAATTATCGACCAAAACAGTTTTTGTGAGGTCAAAAAGAAATTCGCCCGCGAATTGATTACAGGATTGGCGAGGATTAATGGGAAATCTTTAGGCATTATTGCCAACCAGCCACGTATGAAAGGCGGGGTTCTATTCCCTGATTCTGCCGACAAAGCGGCAAAATTCATTCAGTTATGTGATGCATTTAATATCCCCCTGCTATTTCTGATGGATGTACCGGGCTTTATGATTGGAACGAAAGTGGAACAGCAAGGAATCATTCGTCACGGTGCAAAAATGCTCGCGGCAATGAGTGAGGCGACAGTTCCAAAAATTTCGGTGATTGTACGCAAAGCATATGGTGCTGGGCTTTACGCAATGGCAGGGCCGGCATTCGATGTCGATTGCTGTATTGCATTGCCAACTGCTCAAATTGCAGTCATGGGACCTGAAGCGGCAGTGAATGCGGTTTATGCCAATAAAATTGCGGCACTTCCTGAAAAAGAAAGAGAGACATTCATCATAGAAAAGCAGAAAGAATACCAAGACGATATCGATATTTATCGTCTTGCATCAGAAATGGTTGTTGACGATATCATACATCCGGACAATCTGCGAAAAGCACTGGTGAAACGTTACAGCATTTATGATGCCAAACAGATTCAGTTCACCGAACGAAAGCATGGCGTCTATCCAGTATAGAAAAGAGCACACTAACATGACAAATTCTTCTTCACGTTTTACATGGAAGTCCTTTGCATCTGTCAATTATTGTTATTTTAGGCTGAAAGGCTTATAATAAAGGTATATCTTATAAGAGAAGGTGCGACAATGAAAGTCAGCGATTTTATGATTACCGATGTCATTAGCGTAACCGGAGATACGACTTTGAAAGAATTGCTGAAAAAACTGGTCAATAATAAAATAGGCGGTGTGCCCGTAATTGATGAGGAAAATCATTTGATCGGCATGATCAGTGACGGCGACGTCCTGCGCTACATCCAACCCAAGGGAACAACCATATTTGATGCGATATCACTTGTGATGGTCAGCGAAAAAGAAGATTTCACCGAAAAACTAGCGTATACATTGGATCATGAGGTTTCTACGATTATGAGAAAACGTGATTTGAAATTTGTTTATGCCGATGAACCATTGGAACGTTCTTTGCGAATTTTTTCCAAGCATCACTTTAAAAAAATTCCCGTCATGGATCGGGATGAGAAGGTAATCGGTGTCATCAGCAGAGGAGACATCATCCGATTTATCAATAACGAATTAATTAAATAATAACTGGAAGCCCCTTTTCAGGATAGCGAAAGGGGGCTTTTCCATGGCCTGAAAATAAGTTCTGTTGTTCAGTAGATACACGGCAGTTTATTTCGTATAATGGAAGAAGTGTTTCTTCTAACCAAAAAGGAGAAGGATATTGCTTTTTGGCTATGCAGCGAAGATATTCACGCCAGCCTTGGCGGTACCGAGTTTTCTACGAAGAAAGGATTTGTGCAAATTGCCGGTTTTAAGTACTGCAGATGTTTCGATTACTATCAACCATTTGATCGCACTTCATCACACCATGCTTCTGCATGGCGATATGGTGAATGCGAAAAAGATTGCCGACCTGTACCATAAAATGCAAAAAAATGAATATACTATCAGCTTCGCCGGCCATTTTTCTGCCGGAAAATCTTCAATGATCAATGCCTTATTGGACAGGGACATTTTACCAAAAAGCCCGATTCCAACCAGCGCCAATATTGTGCGGATCGCATCAGGAAATGGAACCGCCCGGGTTTATTTCCAACGTGAAGAACCTGTTGAATATGAAGAGCCTTATGATATTGATATGGTCAAGGAATATTGTAAAGACAAGGATGATATCAAACAGATCGATATTCATCTGAAAGACACGATTATTCCTTCTGGAAAAGCGATCATTGATACACCAGGAATAGATGCTGCCGATGACGCGGACCGGCTGATCACAGAATCCTCTTTGCACAAAGTGGATACATTGTTTTATGTTATGGATTATAATCACGTGCAATCTGAAGTGAATCTGCATTTCCTGCAGCAGATTCAGGAAATGAAATTGCCATTTTATATCATTATCAATCAAATTGACAAACACGAGGAACAGGAATTACCGTTTACTGCGTTCGAAAAAAGCATCAGCGATACACTCTCCCAGTGGAAGCTTTTTCCCCAGGAGATTTACTACACTTCTTTAGTCAGAGATACTGCCGCTCATAATCAATTTAAACGAGTGCAAAAAGAAATAGAGAAGTTACTGCAGCAAAAAACTGCTACTGAAACTCGTGTCACAGACGCTACAATGGCTGTAGCAGATGCACATCGTGATTTTTTGAAAGAGTCTGCCTGTGAAGGGACGAATAGTGAAGAAAATATTGGCCATCCGGACGCAGCAGAAAAGCTGTCGGGCATCGAGGTACAGCTTGAAATCTTGTCGCGGAAACCCAGCGAAATAAAGGAAGCAGTTAAGGATGAATTGAACCAAACGTTGAAAAATGCTTATCTGATGCCAGCTGTTCTAAGAGATAAAGCAGCCTCCTTTCTAAAGACACAGCAGCCTGATTTCAAAATTGGATTATTTGCTTCGCATAAAAAGACAGAGGCTGCCAGACAGGAAGCATTGCAAAGTTTTCTGTCGCCTTTGCAGGAAACCATTGATTCTACCATTCAATGGAAACTGCGGGACAAAATGCTGGAATTGTTACAGAAATTCGATATACACGATGAACATTTGCAACAGCTGATTCAAAATTTGACATTGCAGTATAAAGAAGAAGACTTGAAAAATCAAATGAAGCCTGGAGCAAGACTGAACGGAAATTATTTATTACATTATACGAATGACGTTGCAGCTGATATCAAAAATAAATTCAGGCAGCTTATATTACCTTTGATTGAAGAAATTGGTGAAATGACTGAAAAGCAGCTTGAGAATCAAGTGAATGAACTGAATCTGCAAAAAGAAGTGGCTGAAAAACAGACGAAGACTGCAGAAAAACAAGCGCAGAAAAAAGCCGCATTGGATGAACAGCTTGAAGAAGTACACCGAGCGATTATACGCCCGGTTGTGTCCCAACAGGCAGAAAAAGAAATGGATCAGCAGCTGGAATTTTTCGATAAGCCCATTAAAAAAGCAAAAACTGTTGTAAAAATGGCCAGGGACATCACGAACCAGAACAATCAGGTGACTGAGTCTATGGCAGATAACAAGAGTGAAGTATTAAAAAGACATGAGCAGTCCATCCCTTCTGTTCTGAGCAAATTGCATCAGACAATAAGTGTCCTATCTGGCATGCAAGGTTTCCATTCCGTAATCAATGATTTGCAGGTAAAACGGGAGCGCTTGGAGAATCGCACCGTGACGATAGCTTTGTTTGGAGCTTTTAGTGCTGGAAAGTCCACGTTTGCTAATGCATTGATGGGGAAAAATGTTTTACCATCATCTCCGAATCCGACAACAGCTGCAATCAGCCGCATACTGGCGCCAACAGTTGATCACCCACACCAAACAGCGGTTATTCGATTAAAGCAGGAATCGATATTGTATAAAGATTTAATGCAAATGCTTGAAGTACTCCATCCGCCAAAAGCAAAATCGTTCGCTGAGCTGCTGAATTGGGCTGAGCAGCATGCTCTAAATGAAACTAATGGACTGACAAAACTGCAGGAGGGTTATCTTCTTGCATTGTTAAAAGGATATGCAGCCAGCGAAAAACAGCTTGGAACAGAGATCACAGTAACGTTTGAAGTATTCCAGGAATTTGCAGCCAATGAAACAAAAGCCTGTTATGTGGAACAGATTGACTTATTTTATGACTGTGAGATAACGAGGCAAGGAATTCAATTGGTAGATACACCTGGAGCTGATTCTATGAATGCCCGGCATACTAGCGTCGCATTTGATTATATCAAATATGCGGATGCGATTATCTATGTTACTTATTACAATCATGCATTATCCCGGGCAGATAAAGATTTTCTGATGCAGCTTGGCAGGGTGAAAGAAGCATTCGAACTGGATAAGATGTTTTTTATGATCAATGCATCAGACCTTGCCGCAAGTAAGGAAGAGGAAGAAATGGTCATTCACTACGTGAAAGACCAGCTGACATTGCTTGGTATCCGTTTTCCGCGTATTTTTCCTGTTTCAAGCAGGAAGTCACTGGTTGAAAAGCAAACGAGTGGCCCTGTTAACCAGGAAATGACCAGCTTTGAAGAGGCTTTTTTCCGTTTTATCCATCACGATCTGACCACCATGCTAGTCAAGGGTGTATTATTTGATATTGAAAGAGCAAAGCGTACAGTTGATAACCTTCTAGCGGCAGCTCGCGTGGATGAAAATGAAAAACAACAACAGCGTACACGGTTATTGAAAAACCAAGAATTAATGGAACAGACAATCAACGACATAGATGTGCAAATTTATGCCGGCCGTGTCAGTCAAAAAATCGAGAAACAGCTTTTTTATATTAAGCAGCGGTTCGGCATTCGTTTTCATGATATGTTCAAAGAGATGTTCAATCCGACCACCATTACTGATTCTGGAAAGACGGGCAGGCAAGAACTACGGTTGGCCACGGAAAATCTGCTGGATTATGCAGGATATGAGCTTTTACAGGAAGTCCGCGCCGCCAGTCTCCGTATTGAAAAATTCATGCTCGAAACTTTACGGGAATATAGCGCCGGCATCCATCAAAAAGTGAGTCAGATAGATATCCATGTCTCTTTGTCGACACTAGAAGAGCAAAATTTTCAAACGCCAGATCTCCAACAGCCTTTTGCTTCTTTGACATCAGAAAATTTTCGCGAAACATTGGCAGGTTTCAACGGGACGAAAGCGTTCTTTGTTAAGAAAGAAAAAGAACAGATGAAAGAACAAATGTACCGCTTGCTTGACAATCCGATCGAGCAATATTTGCAGCAGTCACAGGAAACATTGACTGCAATGTATCAAGAACAGCTCGAGAATGCGTTGGGTAACGGTGCCCAACTATTTATCGCCGAGATAACATCTCATGTGAACAACAGTCTGGCAGCCATGGCAGGCGAGATGGATCAGGATGTATTGCTGGTTAAACAGGAACAATTAAAAAACATCTTGAAAGGAGAGGGATTTGATGAAAAATAAGTTGCTGCTGGTTGATGGTATGGCACTCCTATTCAGGGGGTTTTATGCCACTGCCATTCGAAAAAACTTTATGAGGACCATCTCCGGTGTCCCGACCAATGGTGTTTATCAATTCTTGCGCTATTTGATGGATGCTATGGAAACCTTCGGACCGACCCACATCATTTGCTGTTGGGATATGGGCTCTAAAACTTTCCGTACGGATATGTTTGAAGGATATAAAGCAAACCGGGGGGCACCTCCTGAAGAACTTGTGCCACAATTCGATCTTGTGAAGGAAGTGGTCGATGCGCTTGGGATACAGAATGTTGGGTTGGCTAATTATGAAGCAGATGATTGCATCGGGACGATTGCAAAACGATACGCCAGCTCGTATGATATCACTATTCTGACCGGTGACCAGGATATCCTGCAGCTTGTCAGCCAAAATATCGCAGTCGCCATCATGCGCAAAGGCCAAGGAAATTATGAGGTTTTCACTGCTGATAATTTTTATGAGAAAAGAGGCATTTCTCCAAAACAGGTCATCGACATGAAAGGGTTGATGGGAGATACAGCTGATAATTATCCTGGTGTGAAGGGCATAGGCGAAAAAACAGCCATGAAACTCCTCGCCGAGCATGAAACCATCGACATGCTGCTGGAACATGTCGATAAGCTTCCAATGAGTTTGCAGACAAAAATCAAGAATAATATGGATATGCTCCATCTCTCACGGAATCTTGCGGAAATCAAATGTGATGTGCCGTTGGAATGCGAAATAGAAAAGGCGAAATGGCTCTTTGAAAGAGAAAAGACAATCGAAAAATTTCGGGAAATGGAATTGGAGAAGTTGACCCGTTTGTTGGGATGAGTTAAGGCTTTAGAATCACTTTGATACAGTTATCTTCTTTTTCGTGAAATATATCATAGGCATGAGCTGCTTCTGACAGGGGAAGCTGGTGGCTTATGATTTGTTTCGGGTCAAACTTCTTGTTAACAATTTGCTCATAAAGCTCCTGCATGTAAGCACGTGCCGGGGCTTGTCCCATTTTGATATTGACATTTCTTGCAAAAAACGGTCCGAGCGGAAACATATTGTACAATCCCCCATAAACCCCGGTTATTTGAAAGGTGCCACATTTTCGCACAGCTTTGGTCGCGATTTGAATCGGACCAAGTGTACCGCCCTGTAACTTTAGCTTCTGACCGATATATTCCATCGGTGACTTTTTGCCATCCATTCCAACGCAATCAATCACCACATCTGCGCCACCTTTAGTTATTTCTTTAAGCGTCTCGCCCATATCTTCATCTTCCAAGAAATCAAATACCTCCGTAAGGTTGGTGCGTCGAGCATGCTGCAATCTGTAGTCGATATGATCTACAGCGATCACCCTTTCTGCTCCTTTTAACCAGGCGAATTTTTGTGTCATCAATCCGATCGGTCCGCAGCCTAGCACGATAACTGTATCACCTTGCTTTACTCCAGCATTTTCCACACTCCAATAAGCTGTCGGCAGCACATCAGATAAAAAAAGCAGGGAAGCATCTTCCAATTCGCAATCCTGCGGAACTAGAAAGGGGGTATAGTTGCCAAAGGGGACGCGTAAATATTCTGCTTGTCCACCGGGAAAATCACCGAATTTTTCCGAGTAACCAAAATACCCGCCTGAATCATAATGCGGGTTTGCGTTATCACATTGGTTCTCATGATGATTGGCACAATATGGACATTTTCCACAAGCAACTGTGAAAGGGACGACTACACGGTCACCCTTCTTCACTTTTTTAACCTCCGGACCCACTTCTTCCACAATTCCCATTGGCTCATGACCAATAATGTAGTTGATGGGTAATGGAAAGTTCCCCAAATATAAGTGTAAATCAGATCCGCAAATTGCAGTAGAGGTAATCTTAACGATGACATCTTCCGGATCCTCAATTTTAGGATACGGTACTTTTTTCACTACAATTTCTTGTTTGCCTTGATAGGTGACAGCCTGCATCTCACTCTCTCCTTTATTATTCCAGATGAGTTTATGGTTCCCTTCAAAGTTGCATTTTTATGCATGAAAACCGGCGCGAAGATTTGTTTAAGCGGATTAGTAATTGGGTATTGCTAAGATGGAAAGGAGGGCTTTATTTGGCTATTTTCAAGCTTGAGAAAATAAAGGTGAACGATATTCTGGCCATCAAAGATATGGAAATTGGAACAAATAAGGTGACATGTATTACTGGGCAGAGCGGCAGCGGTAAATCCACTTTGCTGAGACTCCTGAATCGCTTGGACGACCCGGATGAAGGGAAAATTTATTTTGACCAGAAACCAATCCATGCAATAAATCCTTTGCTGCTGCGCAGTCAAGTTGTCATGGTCCCTCAAACGCCAGTCATTTTCGATGGTACCATTCGTGATAATTTGCAGATAGGCTGTACATTTTCTCGGATAAAGCCTGTTGATGATCAAAGACTAAAAAAAACGCTAGAAAAGTTAAATCTGGATAAAGAGCTTGATCAAGATGCAGAGGACTTGTCTGGTGGTGAGAAGCAGCGGGTTGCGCTTGGCAGAGTGATGTTGATGGAAAGCGCAGTGGCTTATTTGCTTGATGAACCTTCATCAGCTTTAGATGATACAACTGCGGAAGAAGTGATTGGCGGTTTTATCCAGAACGCCAGCGAAAATGAACGAAGTGTCATCATGGTCAGCCATGATAAAAATTTAGTCGGGCAATTCGCTGATGAAACGATTAATATGGATGATTACAGTTTGGCGATACATAGCAAGAAAGGGGATTCGCATGAATCATAGCGGGACGGTTGATTTAGCATTATGGCAGGTTGCCTCTGCTTATATATTTTTATTGATTGTTTTTATCATTGTCCGAATAAAAAAGATACCTCGCGAAAAACTGATTGTCATTTCCGCACTGCGGATGACATTACAGCTAATCCTTGTCGGATACCTATTAGTTTATATATTCAAATATCCAAACCCATGGATTACTTTAGTTATTATTTTTTTTATGCTGAGTTTCGCAGTTTTCAATGTCTACCAGCGTTCTAAAGCGACGCTGCATTTTGCGCTAAAAAAAATGGTCGGTGTCGCAATGTTTGTCGGGGTTGGCTTGAGTTTTTGTTATATGATGCTTATAGTGCTGCGGCTTGACCCATGGTATGAACCACGTTATTTCATCCCCATTGGCGGCATGATAATAGGGAAAACGATGACCGGTGTGGCACTTGGCGTTAATAATCTTGTCAACGGCATGAAAGAACAGAGACATACAATTGAAGGAGCACTGATGCTTGGGGCCACGCCAAAACAAGCAACTAAAGATATCATTAACCAGGCTTTTGATTCAGCTATGCTGCCGACAATCAATGCTATGGTGGGGATGGGAATCGTTTTTTTACCCGGTATGATGACAGGGCAAATCATTGCGGGACAGCAGCCAGTAACAGCTGTAAAATATCAAATCGCGGTGATGCTTGGTGTCGCCGGTACTGTTTCTATCACCGTACTCATTTTTTTACATCTTGCTTATAAAGCCTTTTTCAATGACCATTTACAATTTTTGCTGACAAAAAGAGATGCTAAAAAGGAAGATAAGCCTGTAGAATACAACTAATAAGCGAATGATTCCATAGCAAAATGACGTTTTAGTACACAAAAAATAACCATACAGTACTTGGCTAGAAACAGGAACGTAACTGTCACAAAACGGACGAATTCCTCTGTTTACACGTTCGATATTAAAACGGCTATGCGTGCGAAATTGCAAAAACGCCTGAAACAAGAACATGTCGACAACGTTTCTTTGTTAAACGAGCCTGTTGAAAATATTCCGCCGGAAGTTGAGTCTGTGGACAAAGTGATCGCTTCCATGGTGATGCATATGGACTTACGAAAAAAGTCTTCAAAAGCTCTATCGTGTGATGAAGCCGAATGGGGATGCCTGATTGTCGAGTGGAATAAGGTAGAGACTGAAGATAGCCCTCCATTATAATCATAGGTTTGGTAAGATTATTTAAAAGAGAAGCTAGGGAGCAGCGGTTTTCGGGATATTGTGAAATAAAGGATTTGTCTAAAGCAGTGTATGCCGCGGTGTTTCAAAAATAACCTCAGCAGATCAGAACGTTTATTTGTTTCTGGTCTGTTTTTTTGTTCCCGTGACTGGCATTTTTCAGATTATGAATTGCAACAAATTGGTCAAGACTAGCAATGGAGGTGTTAAAATGGAAATCTTCCTGAAATACATATTTACGCCCATCGCTGTTTTTCTGGTAGGATATATTTTATTACGTTTTATGGGTAAAAGGGCGGTTGCGCAGATGACGAGCTTCGATCTTTTGGTTGTTTTCATCATAGGCACGACTGTAACAGGACCGCTTTTGTCTAAAAAACTTGGCTTGACGACTTATTATGTTCTGGCGATCGCGTTGATATATGTTGCTTTTTCTTTATTGTCCATTCAAAATAAATTCAAAAAAATACTGATCAGCTCACCGACTGTATTGGTCAGAGATGGCAACATAGATGAAAATGGTTTACACCAAGCGAGAATATCAGTTGAGGGGTTGACGGGGCTTCTAAGACAAAAGGGATATACCAATATCGGGGATTTGTCCTCTGTCATTATGGAAGAGACCGGCCATATTAGCGCAATCCCCAAATCGGAAAAACGTGCGGTACAGCCGGCGGATTTGCAGTTAATGCCAAGCCCGGCATATATACCGATCCCACTGATCATTGATGGAGAAATCATCGATCATAATTTGAAATATGTAAATAAAGACAGGTCATGGCTGACATCCCAGCTGCAGGGTAATCAATTGGCAATGAGTGATCTTTCTTCTGTCACCTTGGCAACACTGAATCAACAAGGTTTTTTAGAAATAGATACGAATAAAGATAAAAGACGTCATCAAGGTATTCATCAATATAAACCCGGCAATCAAAATTAGTTGTTGACTTCCTGTTTTTGGCACTGTACCACGGA
This sequence comes from Tigheibacillus halophilus, assembly GCF_042683165.1. NCBI lineage: Bacteria > Bacillati > Bacillota > Bacilli > Caryophanales > Bacillaceae > Tigheibacillus > Tigheibacillus halophilus. Next base: position 956,945 of record NZ_JBHUIZ010000003.1, on the reverse strand, counting down.
TGATCTGCTACATGTTATTTTTATTTTGGGTAAATATATCATGTAGGAGGTGACCTCATATGACAGTAGGTACACAAATGCAATCGGCAGTCGCAAGCTGCCAAAGTGTCCTAGCCGATTTGAACACATTTGCTTTGGAAACAGAAGATAAAAATGCGAAACAGATGTTTCAAAATATGGCTCAGCAGCAACAAACAATCCTCGATAATTTGAATGCCCGTTTGCAGTATATACAATCCGAAGAGCCGCAGTTTAAACAGGGCTAACTTTTTCAAAGACCATCTCTCGCGATGGTCTTTTTTGAAGTAAAAAAAGAAAAGTTTACGTATTTTTGTTTTGTTAAGTTCCTCTTGCACAAAAATTTGCACGCAAGACTTTAATAGCAGCGATAAACAAACCTTGATGTCTTCCCATAAGCAGATCATCAGGAATAAACATGCACAAACACGAAGAAAAATATGTATTTATGAATAAAACGGAAAAACGTTGACAAACATGCAACTTAATGAAAAAATGTGAACAAACGCGAAAAATCCTATGCATGCAGGGAGGGGCAGCGATGTTCTCTGAGGAAAGAAGAAATGATATACTCAGGAAATTGCATCAAGAGGGGAGGGTTCTTGCTAAAGACTTAGCTGTAAACTATCAAGTCTCTATGGATTCCATTCGCCGCGATCTGCGAAGCATGGAACAAGAGGGATTATTGAAACGTACACACGGGGGAGCTGTGCCGTTACAGGAAATCAATACACCGGATCAATATGTTTCTCATGAAGAGATGAATGGCGGTCCGGATGATCATGCGATCGCAAAAATTGCGGCAAGGTTTATCAAAGAGGGTCAAACTATCTTTATCGGTGGCGCAGCGAAGCATGAAGCAATGCTCTCATATCTGCCGAATGATATCCCCTATACGATCGTGACAAATGCTGTTGAAATCGCATGCTATACTATGAAAATGAATAATATAGAAACTTACTTGATGGGAGGTAAAGTAAATAAGTCCGGCAGCATGACAGATGTGTTGGCTCATCAGTTTACCAGCCTAATGAGATATGACGTCTGTTTCCTATTTACAGAGGCTTTGACGGAAAGAGGTCTTACTACAGAGACACCGGAAATTGCTCTATTTTATCGACATATATGTGAAAATGCTACATCCATCGTGGCACTTGCAGGGCGTGACAAATTTAATGAAGATAAATTCGCCAAGATTTGTCCTGCAGAGAAACTGGATGTGATTATTACAGATCGGCATATTTCAGAGGAAAAAATGGACGTTTTCAAAGCTTTGGGTATCGAAGTGATTGTTGCTGTTGGATGATGGAACGTCCACAAACATAGTATGAAAATTATTGTTACCAGTATATAGTAGAAGATCAAGATAAGGCCCTGAAATTCTATACCGAGACCCTGGGCTTTGTAAAAAAGCATGATGTTCCCTTAGGGAAGTTCCGATGGATAACGTCGGTTTCTCCCGGTGATCAAGAAGGTACCGGGCTCTTGCTTGAACCGAATGACCATCCAGCTGTCAAAGAATATCAAGGAAAGTTATTTGAAGAAGGAATTCCCGTAACCATGTTCGGCGTTGTTGATATTCATAAAGAGCACCAACGACTATTGGAAAATGGTGTGGAGTTTACGATGGAGCCGACAAACATGTGAGGAGTCACCATAGCCTGTTTTTGATAATACATGCGGAAATCTTATTTAGATAATACAGCAGTAACTTTAAATAATCACGCTAATTTAACCGTCTATTGAAGGAACAGCTAATAGAAAAGCGTCAATGATGTTGAATGGTGGAAGCGGGGGGACAAGCTTAGCTGTCGAGATCATCATTTCTCAGGAGCAAGGACGTTATATCATCTCCGGGATCGGTTTTGGGCCTCATAGCAAAAATATTTATGCAGAGTAAACAAAACCAAAACATAAAGAAATTATTAGAGAACTAAACGCTACACACCTCTATAAACGCAACTTCGCAGGAACATACCCATTTTGTGAAGGGAATCATTATTCGAGGGGGAAGATTTGATTGACTACGACGCATTTACAGCCTAAATTGAAGGAAGTTGCAGAATTTATCGCAAAAATGAACTCCTTTCATAAACACCATATCGGTTTCTGTGGAAAGAAAACCGATGGCATTCTCCATACGCTTCAGGAAGACTTCACAGATATACCAGCGAAAGATGCATTTGTGACGGTTACACAGGAGAATGAAATTATAGGACTTTGTGGATTTGACGCTGACATAGAACGAGAAACTGCGGAAATATGGGGCCCATTTGTCTGTGGAACGAATGGATTGAACGTTTCGAAATTGTTATGGGAATCACTGATAAAAAAGATTCCGCATGATATCCATACTGTGTCCCTTTTTCCCGATCACCAAAACAAAAACGTACATGATTTTGCAAATTCATCTGGATTCAATTCAGTTAGTGAACAAACGATACTGACTTGTACTAAGAAAACTTTAAGGAAAAAGGAAAACAGTAACATAATCCCATTATCAAAGGATCATTATGGTTCTTTAATGATGTTACACGACCAAATCTTCCCTGATACATATCTAAATGGGAGAGAGATGATAGCACGATTAGGTGAAGAAACTTCTGCTTTTGGTTTAGTGGATAAAAGTGGAGAAGTATTAGGGTATATTTACGTAGAAGCTTACCCGGAATTTTTTGATGGAAGCATTGAATTTTTAGGAGTCAATCCATCGATACGCGGCGAGGGAGTCGGTAATGCTCTTCTGGCTACAGGGCTACAATGGTTATTTTCATTTGAAACTATCGAAGTAATTTCCCTGTGTGTCAATTCTAATCATTCACAAGCTATTCATATGTATAAGAAAATGGGTTTTGTTGTAGAACATGAACTGACATTGTATGAGAAAAATATATAAACTCCTTTATTTATTAAGATAAGACAAGGAAGCACACCGAAGAAAATTATACATCTATATTAAATTATTTTATGTAGTGCATTAATTTTCGACAGCTTTGAAAAGTGTAATTTCCTCACTCACATTAACTTGATAATCCTTCGCTACTGTCTTATTTATACTGAATGTCATTTCATGATGGATCAGGTGATTTTTTGAAAACAAATGCTAAACGAATACATATTATCGGCTCTGTTGGAAGTGGTAAAACAACTTTAGCCAAAAAGCTATCTTCAAGGTTAGATATACCGTATTACGAGTTAGATAATGTGGTTTGGAAGAGGTGTAAATCTGGAGATATAAAAAGAACCAGTCAAGAAAGAGATCTGTATCTACATAGAATAATACAATCCGATAATTGGATAATCGAAGGGGTACATAATGAAGATTGGGTCAGTAATTGTTTTCATCATGCAGAGTTGATTATCTTTTTGGATACCGATTATTCGATAAGAATATACAGAATTATAAAAAGGTTCCTTAAACAAAAACTTCGATTGGAAAAATCAAATTACAAACCATCTGTAAAGATATTTTTCAAAATGTTTAAATGGAATCGATATTTTGAAAGGGTGGTTAAGGTTAATTTTTTCAGCAAATATGGTAAATATGAAAATAAGATCGAAGTTATTAGGAACACAAGCGGTATGAAGAAATACTTCCAATAAATGCACAATTGTTATAAAAGTATGGCGTCTAATTCGCGGTGATTATTTCCTTTCATGAGTTTTATGATAAACTTGAAATCTGCTTTAACGAAGGAGAGAGAAGGTGCTAGACAATTAATCTGAAGAGGTGATTCTAATAAAAAAATTATCTTTTGAAATTATTATCTGGGATAAAGGTGTTACAGCTATTTTTATGAAGGTCCCTCACGGACAGCCACTTTGGTTCTATATTGTTTTTCCTTTAATACTAGGCGTATTTTTAATGAAAGACATTTACAGAATGCAATGAAAGAGTATGGATTAGATAGCAAAAAAGATGCAGTTGTTGACTAGACAATGTGCAAAAGGTGAGGTTATACAAAGATGGAAAAGAAAAATAGTAAAGGTAAAACGCTAGTTTTAATGGATATAATTTTCTATGCAGCAGTTCCTTTTATTATATGGAAATACGGCAGGGATATCTTTGGAGATTATGCTGCAATGCTGATTTCAACTGTACCTGGTTTTATTTACACTTGCTATCGTTTCTATGTGGAGAAACAATTTAACATTGCTGGGTTGTTTATTCTGGGATCATTAGTAGTAGGAACGGTTGTTGACTTACTGTCTGGTGGAGCCGAGCAAATGTTGTGGAATGGAATATATTTGAGTTTGGTATTTGTATTTATTCATTTTATCGCACTAATAATTAAACGCCCTCTTGCTTTATACTTTGCAGTTGATTTTGTATATCTGCAAGGGCACGCACGAAAAGATAGCACCTGGCTATTTTATCAAGAAGGAATTTTTAAATGGTTTCAGTTCATTCAGCTTGGTTTCATTGTCAGGGGTCTTTTTCTGGCTGGATTAAACACACTCCTCCTACAAAAATATGGTATTGACGGTTATGATAAAATGCTAATATACAGGCAAATTGCAGGTTGGTTCTTCAGTATTTTAATTACCGGCTTATTTATATACACAAACATTCCAATTAAAAGATTTTTGGACGAACAGGTTGAAAACAGGGAGGGTAATGAAAAAGCAACATTTTCAGGAGACTTCTAGGTTAAGCGCTTTCACCAATGGCTGTCAGCATCGTACAAACGGACTGGATTTTCTAATAAGGTTTTATGAGGGGAAAAATTCTCTATGACCCAATATAGTTATATTGCCTCACCCTTGAGATTACCAGCAGGTTCATTCGGTTCCAATCCTACAACATGCTATCCATTAAAGCGCTGTGGGGTCTGGTTAATTGACAACTGATGGGGAGAAATCTTCTAGAAATCGCGATCAAGAATTTGAAGATGACGTCTCGTCTAAACAGGAAATGATGATTATTTGGGAAAAGGGCTGGAACACACTTCTTGATACATTAAATGGATTAGAGAATCAAGGCCTGTTAAAGAATATAGCTATTCGAGGTGAAAAGCACACTGTACTAGGAGCTATTGAAAGACAAATGGCTCATTATGCTTATCACGTTGGTCAAATTGTTTATATAGGTAAATGATTAAAAGATGAAAGTTGGGAAACCCTTAGTATCTTCAAGGGGAAATCAGAAGAGTACCTACAGGAAAAGTTAAATAAACATCGGTCTTAAATATTAGCCTATACTCCAGAATCGGGCCATATAATGGGACAGTCAAATATTCAATAGGAGGGACGGTGAATCCCTATTACTTTTAATCTGCCATTAACAAGGTGCGTTTGTGTAACAACCTTATTCATTTATCGAGCCATTTAGTTGAACACAAAAGAAATCTGGTGTTAAAAATTTTTCTAAGAAAGGATGGTTTTAAATTTGGAATTTAACGACTTCACTGTAGCACAGATAAGAATAGCTAGACCTACTGATAAATTTGAAGAAATCATTGATTTCTATCAAAATGGCTTGGGGCTTAAACTAATTCAACAATTTAAAGGACACCGGGGTTATGAAGGAGTCATATTTGGATTGCCAGATGTTGACTACCATTTAGAATTCACCCGCCATATTGATGGTAGTCCTTGCCCTGCCCCAACAAAAGATAATCTCTTAGTATTTTATATAATTGATAAAAATGAAATTAATAAAGTATCGGAACGGTTAAGGAAAATGGGGTATACAGGGGTTGAACCGGAGAATGAATACTGGAAGAAGCAAGGGATTACAATAGAAGACCCAGACGGTTGGCGAATAGTATTAATGAATAGATCTTATGCCCAATAAATTATTGACGAGGAGCGATTCAATGTCACGTTGCACCAACTGCAATGATGAATGGAAGTTCAAAGAAGTTTTGTCACTCGGATTTTCAAAGAATGGAAAAGACTGCCCAAATTGCGGACATAGACAATACGTCTCTGCCAAAACCCAAAGAATGTTCACATTAGGGTATTTAAGTCTGATATTCGTTCCGTTTATTATTTGCCGTATAAAATTGAGCGATAAAGATGAGCCGTTATGGTAGGACTTAACGCTTATTCCAGAAAAGAGCCGACTGTGGAGCGAAAACAGAGATTTTATACTAACTGGCGAAGCTAATTTTAATAAGTATTGTTAAAGGAGTTGGTGTATCATGTGTGGGATTTGAAACAAAACACAGAAATAGAGATGTGGAAATGGACAATTAAGTTATTCTCTTGGATTAATTAATGGACAAATGATTTAAATTACATAAAATTGCTGTAAAAAGAAGGCAAAAAGGAGAATGGTCAATAAAGTATAAATCAAGAAATTAATTATTTATAGTTTACATAATATTTATACCTTGGAGACTCTTTTTAAATTATGGGACGTTCACATAATTTATGAGTAGAATAGTTGATTATTTGCACAGATAAAGCATATTATCGTTTAATATAATTTGTACAACTTTTATAGAAAATATACATATTTGCAGAATTACTGTTATATAAAAAACTTATATAGAATATCCAATTAATAAACACTACTAAAAATTACCATTCATACCATTATTTTTCTTGCACACCTTAATAAAAAAGGTGGTGTATTTGAATGGAATTTACTCCAGAAAACCTCTATGAAGAAGCTGAAAAATTATATGTACAAGAAGGATATTCTTGTACGAAGATTGAACAGGTATTAGGTCTCAATAGAAAAAAGGTTTCTGCTTATTTGAGGTCAAAAGATATAAAAGTAAAAGTTATAGCGGGAAATCATAATAAAGAAGAAATACAAGCAAAATATACGAAAGGGGAAGAAATGTTCCTAAAGGGAAGGTCTTTAAGAAATACTTCTAAAGAACTTAAAATTAGTCGAGCGGGATTTAGTAATTGGCTTAAACAAAGGGGACATATAATAAAGGCGAAGAATAACTTTAAATCAATAGATTTAGAAAGAAAATTGTTAACAGCAGAGAATCTGTTTAATAAAACTAACGCATTATTTAAATCTGCAAAGGAAGCAAACGTTAGCTTTTATGTACTAAGTAGATATTTAGAAGAAAAAGGCTATGATTTAAAAAGGGAAATATATAAAGTAGATGAATCAATATTTGAGAAAATTGATACCAGTATTAAAGCTTATTGGTTAGGAATGCTTTATGCGGATGCTTATGTAGACAATTTTAAAAACGTCCTTGAATTTTGTTTGAAAGAGGGAGATCGATCTCATGTAGAAAAATTCAAAGGTTTTCTACAGGCCAATAATTCAATTAAGACTAAAAAGGTCAAAGGTAAAAATGGGAAAGAATATTTAGCTGCACAATTATGTATATACAGAAAAAAAATAGTCGAAGACCTTATTAACCTTGGGTGCAAAGAAAAAAATCTTTAATCGATACGAAAAGATTTACCAAAAATCAATATACTGGACAAAATGTTGAACATGCAAAACTGCAATTTGAAACAAATCGTGATCCAAGTGAAACCGTATTTCAATTTAATAAACGTTTTCTAGTGTATTTTGCTGTTGACCACTTTGAAGTATTTATGACAACCAAACTGGAAAAAAACAAAACATACTTCTTACCTTTTAACCAAGGATCAAATGGTGCTGGGGAAGTTGGTGGAAAAGGAAACCCATCTAATACTGACGGGTATCCTACAGCATATTTATGGGAACAAGTTCTGCATCGTAATCAATTGATGGATATTATTGAACGGTTCATGAATTTTGAAGTGAAAAAGAATATATTAATATTCCCTCGCTACCATCAATTGGACGTCGTAAATAAGCTTGTACAAGATGTAGCAGAACATGGTTCAGGGAAAAATTATCTTATTCAACATTCTGCAGGTTCGGGGAAATCGAATAGTATCGCTTGGTTAGCGTACCATTTAGCTTCTTTACATGATAGAGAGAACAACCCAATCTATTCGTCTATTATTATCGTTACAGACCGGACAGTATTAGATCGACAGTTACAGGACACAATTACAAGTTTTGAACATACTATGGGACAAGTTGAAACAATTGGTGATAATAAATCATCTCAAGACTTAAAAAATGCAATTAACGATAAAAAGAAAATTATCATTACAACACTACAAAAGTTCCCTGTCATTTATCAAGAAGTCGATGCAGTAGAAGGAGAAAGATTTGGTATCATAGTCGATGAAGCACATTCCTCGCAAACTGGAAGAAGCGCACAAAAGTTAAAACAAGCTCTTGCAGATAAACAAGCATCACTTAAAGAGTATCAAGAAATTGAAGAAGATATAGAAAACCAAACATTAGATGACCAAGACCAACTCGTCCAAACGTTATTATCTCAAGGACAACACCATAATTTAAGCTTCTTTGCTTTCACGGCTACCCCTAAAGAGAAAACGATTGAAATGTTTGGTACAAAGCAAGCTGACGGTAGTTTTATGCCATTCCATATTTATAGTATGAGACAAGCGATTGAGGAAGAATTTATTTTAGATGTATTAAAAAAACTATATGACGTATAAAACCTCTTATCGTATTGCAAAAGAAATTGAGGAAAACCCTGAATTACCAAAAACAGAAGCAGTACGAGCAATTGCGCGGTATCAATCATTCCATCCTTGGGTATTACGACAAAAAACAGAAGTAATGGTTGAACAGTTTATAGAAGTAACAAAAAAGGCAATTGGTGGTAGAGCAAAAGCAATGATTGTTACCCCGTCACGTCTCCATGCTGTTCGCTATATGAAGGAATTTAAAGCTTATATTAAAGAAAAGGGTTATATAGATCTTGATGTACTTGTCGCTTTTTCAGGTTCTGTTACAGATGATGATAAAGAATACACGGAGTCGAATATGAACGTAACGAAAGATGGCGAGCGGGTTAAAGAGAACCAGCTAAAAGAAACATTTCATGGGGATGACTTTAATTTATTAATAGTTGCAGAGAAATATCAAACGGGTTTTGATGAACCTTTACTTCATACGATGTTTGTCGATAAAAAGTTACGTGGTGTGAAAGCAGTACAGACACTATCCCGTTTAAATCGAACGATGCAAGGAAAGAAAGATACGTTTATATTAGATTTTGTGAACACAGAAGAAGAGATATTAGAAGCATTCCAACCATTCTATGAAGTGACAACATTAAAAGAAGAAGTAAACTTAAATCTAATATACGACACACAAAGTAAATTACGTAAATTTGCTTTGTACAATGACGATGATATTACACAAGTGATGAAACTAGTTAAACAGGCACAAAAGAAGCAAGATGAGCGTTTATTAGGTCGTATATCTAGTTTATTCAAGCCTGTCATTCAGCGTTATGAGGACTTACCAGAAGATACAAAATATGAGTTCAGGGTGATATTACGTAACTTCGGGAAATGGTACAACTATGTTGCACAGTTAGATCGTACATTTGATATGGAATTACTAGAAGAAAACATTTACACAAGTTATTTATTAAAATTTATCCCTAAAGAAAAGCGTGAAAAGGTGGATATTGCAGATAAAGTAAAACTTGAATATTATAAGCTGCAAAAGGACTTTGAAGGCGAAATCATGCTTGTTGCTGAAAATGAAGAAGGTGGGCAATTAAAGCATCCCGAAGAATTTAATGCAAATGTAAAACCAGTTGAAGAGCGTGATTCGTTAGAAGAGATTATCCACCGAATTAACGAGCGATTTCCAGATGACTTTTCACCATATGATAGAGTTATAGTAGAAACATTGCATAAGGTATTTACAGAAGAACGAGATGCGAAAATAGTGAACATGGCTAAAAACAATAGCCAAGAAATGTTTGAAAATAGTTTGTTTAAAGACGTGTTCCTTGATCGAGTAATGGATGAATATACTAAAGATACAGAGGCTTACCAACGATTAATAGGAACAGATGATTCGTACTTTAAAACTGTTTATGCATTTATTGCTGCGGATGTTTATAAGACATTGCGTTCGGAAGTGTAAGGTAACAATAGATTATTAAAAGTTTTTTGAGAAAGAATAAAATTATTATCAACTAGGTCAAGTAAGGTATACAGAAGTAAAGGATAGAGAACTACAACTAGTAACAGATTCAAAAGATCAATATAGATTATCACAGCGAATGTCAGTCATTTAAAGAAAAGTTAGATGAATAACTTTTATGGTAACTGGAATTTTTTAAAACTTTTTACAATGTTATGATGGTTAGTTACTATTGTGGGTTTAAAGTAAAGGCTTTTCTAGCAATATTACATGAGAAATAAGGAGGAGAATAGTGTACATATCTAAACTAATTATCGATGGCTTTCGGTGTTTTAACGAAAAAACAGAAATACCTTTAAATAAAGGTCTCACAGTAATTATAGGGGAAAATGGTAGTGGGAAATCTGCAATCGTTGATGCAATTCGATTAATTCTGAATGATGATGAGTTTGGCAGATCAATGGTCTCTGGAGGAGACTTTAGGCACTCATTTGGTAATGAAGGAAATAATGAATCTAGTGCAAGCTTTCAAATAGATATAGAGTTTTCTGGAATGAGATCTATTGAACAAGTTGCATATTTACCTTGGTTAAAAACGGAGGATTTAAGTACAGCAACTTTACACTTAAAAGTACAGAATAAAACAACTCAAAATAAACACTACAAAAAAGAGATATGGGGCGGAAATTCATCTAGTAGTAGTTTTGAGTGGGATACATATAAATCTATTAAATGTACATATTTACCGCCATTAAGAGATGCAGAGCATCGTCTTAGGAACGTAAGGGGATCTAGATTATCCCGGTTAATTACAAAAATAGACCCAGAAAATACTGCAAAGGAACGTTTAGTTGATACGGTTAAGCAAAACAATCAGGAACTGTTAAAAGATGAATTAATTGTAAAAGCAAAAACTAACATTAAATCACGTTTAGTAGAGGCATTGGGAGAAAATCTCGCTCAAGATATCAGTATTTCATTTTCAGATACGCGATTTGAAAGAATTATTGAGAATCTAAAGTTATTGTTTTATCCATTTTTGGATGTTAACACGTCAATAGATAATTATAGAGAACTGTCTGAGAATAGTCTGGGCTATAACAATTTATTATATTTGGCAACAGTTCTTGCTGAATTAGAAGACGTAAGTAAACAAGAGATATCTAATGAAATCTTACTTATAGAGGAACCTGAAGCTCACCTTCATCCGCAACTTCAGACAAAACTTCTTGAATATATTCAGAAACAAGCAGAGATTAAAGGGATTCAAGTCATAGTTACTACACATTCCCCTACAATAGCTGCTTCAATAGATCTTGATAATATGCTTGTTGTTAATAAAAATGAATTAAATAGAAGCCCCGTTATAGTACCCTTAAAGAATGTGGGGCTAAAACCAAAGCAACAGTTCTTTTTACAGAGATGGATGGATATTACTAAATCAACTTTACTTTTTGCAAGAGGTATAATTCTAGTTGAGGGGATTGCAGAGGCACTAGTTGTTCCGGAGTTAGCAAAAAGGGTTTTACACAAAAAATTAGACTCAAAAGATAAAATTTCAGAGTACTCATTAGAAGAGTATAGTGTTTCAATAATAAATATGGGAGGCATATATTTTGATTCATTCTTTCAGTTATTTATAAATGCAGAAAAAAGTGGAGAAGGAATCCCTATTAGATGTGCTGGAATTACAGACTGTGATCCAGTAAAGGATTCGACCCCTTTTTATGAAAACCAATGTGATTGCAATAATTCAGCTTTAAAGCTACAAACAAATATAAATAAAAGTGAGTATTGCCGTTTATTTAGTAATTTGAAAACCTTTGAGTATGATCTAGCTCTACACGAGGAAAACTTTTCTATAATGTCCAATATCCTTCTTGATATCATAGAAACTGAAGGGTCTGTAAAAAAACAAATTAAGGAGAATGTGAAACTATTTCCAAGTGCCGCTGATAGTGAAAAAGCTAAAATGGCTAAATATTTATTGGACAAAATAGATGATTCTAGGATTTGCGGTAAAGGTATTTTTTCACAACAATTGGCCTATAAACTCGCAAAAGATGATATTGATTTCACTGTACCTAAATATATTGAAAATGCAATTTTATGGGCATGTAAACTTGAAGCAAAGGGAGTGAATACAGCTGGTAAATCAAGTACTGTTGAAAAACCAAACGAATAAAATTGATTTGGTACAATCCGTTTTAAAACATAAGGATATACTAAATACTTCATCACAACAAGCTGATTTTGTATTACAACCATTAAACTATGGTTGTTTCCTTAGTGCCTGTCCGGGAAGTGGAAAAACTCATTCTGTTAGTCTAAAATTTGCCTATGAAATAAACAATTGGATTTCTAAAGCCAGTGGTATAGCAGTTTTATCTTTTACAAATAATGCTGCGGATGAAATAAAGAAAAGAGCAAATTACTATCTTGAAGAAAAGTCTGTTGGTTACCCTCACTTTGTCGGAACGATTGATAGTTGGATACATGCATATATTTTCCATCCATTTGCTAAAGAAGTTACCGGTTTTATTGGGCAAAACAATGACTACACTCATAAATTAATTCAAGAAGGAAATCATGGTCCGTGGATAAAAAATTATAGTTATAAAAGTGTTTCAATATTAGATTATACATTTGATAAAAATGATGAATTATTGCCTACCAATGACAAAATAAGGATTGACAATAATGCATATACAATTAATACATTATTAGAAAGAAAATTAAAGTTTGCTAAGGATGGTTTTGTTACTTATTCAGATATAGAATACTGGACTTATAAGGTATTACAGAAGAGAATTGATATATTGCATTTAATCGCACAAAGATTCCCATTTATTATTATCGATGAATGTCAAGATTTATCTGAGATTCAACTTGAAATTTTTGAGCTTTTAAAACAGGCAGGAGTTTCAATCCATTTAGTGGGAGATTTAGACCAATCAATATATGAATTTAGGAACGTATTTCCTGAAAATGTAAGAGGAAAAATTATAACATGGGGTTTACGAGAATTAGAATTAAGTACTAATTATAGAAGTGTGCAACAAATATGTGATGTGATTACCAAGTTATCTAAAAAACAACAAATAATTGGTACTAAATCAAGTCTCAATAAAAGCTGTTTGCTTTGGGTTTATGACAAAAATGAAGATATGCAAAAAATCAGAGATGCTTTTATCAATTTATTAAAAATGAGAAATATAAATATCGAGGATGCAGCAGTAATTGCTAGAGGTTCTTCATTGGTAAATAAACTAAAAGGCTATGAAGAAAATAATAACTTAAACAAGGTTAAGAATAGTATTACATATAAGATAGCTTCTGCAATGGCACACTGGCAAGCAAGTAATGTTTTAGATAAACAATATGCTTTACAAACCTATGGAAATGTATTAGTTGATTTGGTTTATGAAGGGAAAGGAATTAGGAGAGAGAATATTAAGACACCTTATTCTTATCAACCAATGGAATGGCGTTTAATACTTAAAAACTTTCTTAATAGGCTTGTTGATTCTAGTGACTTCATGAAAAACGGTGTCGAAGAGCAGACATGGAAAGATTGGATTAAAAATGTCTTAAAGACTGAGTTTAATCTATATATGAGTGAACTTAAAGAAGTTCAAATTACTTTCGAAAAAGTATCTGCAAGATTGAGATCCCCTAATAAACTTACTGAGACTCCAATTTCTAAAAGCCTTTTGGCACGAAAAGCAAGTTCTAATTCAAAGATAAAAGTGGATACGATTCACGGTGTAAAAGGCGAATCTTATAAGGCTGTTCTATTTGTTTCTTCAGTTTCAAAAAACTCCGATGGAGGTCATTTTGAGCAATGGCTCCAGCAAGGAACAGAAGCAAATAGATTTGCATTTGTAGCATGTTCAAGGCCACAAGAACTATTGGTGCTAGCTATTCCTAAGAATAATAAAGAAATACTCGATCTTGGCTTTTATCAAGATCAGTTGGAGGAATATTACTCATAAAATTAAGAAAGTTACTAAAAGGTATGGCGGATTATGGTTATTAGCTGTATAAGTCTTAGGTAATGAGAATGGAAGTATTTTCAATAATATATAGTGTTTATTTAAGTTATAAAAAGGGTTGGTGTCTTTGTAAGGTGATGGATAAAATTGATCAATTAGATTATGCGGAAACTGTTGATAAGATTATAGAATTAAATAACTTTGCAAACAATTTTTGGTCTAATAGTATTGGTTGGGCGCCTATTGAAGCAGCGAATTTATTGAGCAAGTCAAGATTAGATTGGCAAGTTTCATTATCTTACTCATTGAAAAGATGGGATATTTCACCTCAACATGGAGCAAGGGATGGTGATCTAATTTTGGCTTGGGTAAATCTTGGTGCATTGGTAGAGGGAACTTTAAAGTTATTTCTTTCTGTATATTTCAATGATTACTCCGAGGATGAAGATAGTATAAAAAATAATAAAGGACTGGTAGAACCTGACTCTATCAAGTTTGATAGACTAAGGCAATTTTTTAATAAAAAAATATGGGAGTCAATAGAAACAGAGGAATTTGATGCATGGGTTTTAAAAATACAACAACGTAGAAATATTATTCATGCCTTTAAGAATAAGGATATCGGGGATTTTTCAGAATTTGTCTCTGATACAAATAAATACCTAGCCTTTCTCATGTATCATTTAGATAGACTACCATATCCAGATTGTCCATATGGAACTAAACACCGTTTATAACACACGAAGTTTATTTCGATTAATACTAATTATGTATTATGTATATGGACCAGTAGCAAATAGCTCTTAGTCTTTTAAAAGGTGAAATGGAATACAATGAGATCCATCAACTTGATGGATCTCTGCTCATGGTATGGGTATTAAGTTGTGTTATTTAAATCTTTATTAGGAAACAATTTTTCTCAAAGTTGACACCTTTTGCTTAAAACGGGAATCATCCTTCATTTTATCAAGTGGTCCAGAAAATGATTCTATTTCCTTAATTAGTTCTGTTACTGCACTAGATGTAATCTTTATTTTAAGAACTTCTAGCAACTCTCTAAATTTACTTTGGCACAACTTGAATTGAAGACTACTAGATATTGTTTCGTCATTAAAGGATAATATTGCTATTAGGGCCTGATTAGAATCAAATTGCTTTATTAAACCTGTATAAATAGGGTCAGCGTTCCATGCAGTTCCATGACCATTTGTTAAGAAAGCCTCTACTAGTGTTAGAACATACTTTTTATTAACCTGTTCCGGAATTTTTGAATCACCTATTAAACGCGAAAGTTCCCTAGCAAGGGGAGGTTCACTATAAAAATTATTAGTTCCCCTATGTGCTATTAGTAAGTCATCTAAGGCTGTCTCGATTTCAGCTGCCCTCAATCCATCTGGAATATAAGATTCAGCTGATACAATTTCTAAAAATGCTCTAGCGTAATTCTGTTCTTCCTGATCATTATTGGCTACAAACTTTCCATACTTAATACCAAAGAGGTTTTTGGTGTTTTCATCAACCAGTCCCCACAAATATGGTAATAACCGATGTATGTTCTCACGCACTTGAGTAGTAGTATCTGTTCTTGTATATATTCCGAATAATCCCTGAGCTAATGTATTGGACTGTTCTTGGGAGAAGTCCTGAAAGAAAGAAGCAATTTGCTTAGCTTCCTCTTCGCTAATTACATTTACTTTTATATTTGTTAATAATTTTTTTATTTCTATTGTAATATTAGAGAGTGGAAGAGATATAACTTCATTTATACAGGTTTCCAGCCATGATACAATTTGTAATCCAGTTAGTTCATTCTGATTTGGATGTGCAGCGCTTGCCCAATTTCTCATATACCTTATATAATCTAAATGTTTGAAGCCTAATTCGGATATCAATCCTATTTCTTTAGCACCATGAATAAGTTCACTGTCATCTATCTTGTCTAAATCAGATTCATCTTTTAAGCGTTTTCTTTTTTCTTGGCTTTTAACCGCATTATCAAAAAAGTAATTTAAATCATAATGGACAACTCTGTTTCGCAATTCATTTATTGTTTCGTCCCATAGATAATTTAAAGCTGCATCAAATAGTCCTGCGGTTACAGCTGCTACAAACTTAGATATGTATAATGAATTACTCCTAGACTCTGGGCTAAGATTAAATAGCGCATCGGGGATATTTCTATACACATTAATTCGCTGTGGAACTGGAACAAGAACTGAGTCAGAAGGTAATCCACTTTCTTGCAAATATGTTATTAATCCCTTTTCAAACTTAAATAGATCCAGACTAGTATCTTGTTGTTCTTTCAAATTTCCAGAAGTGGTGGTTGAAATTTCATTATTCATTTCTTTATCCTCCCTTTAGTTAGTTTTATAGATTAAATCGTAATCAGTATTTAATATAACAATCTAATAAATGTATTCAGACATTCGAGTATATACAAATTTTACCATAGTTATTGTATTACGTAAGTAAAATGTAATATAAAACGCTCAGTTTATTCCTGAGCGTTTCGTTTAACTCCTATATAAGCTATTTATTGCTCACAATGTAAAATACATCTCAAAAAGGAAGGTAGTCTATACATTTTTGCCCCTTAGACCACCACGGTGAACCATATCATAAATAGACGCAAAAAATGTTCCTTACGAGAATGGAACAACGACATCAGTCGATGTGAATATATTCGAAACGCTTTTCGGGGATGTAAAAGGGATTCTGACCTAAGCCTTCAATAAGGTGATTACAGCCATTGAAATTTACCACCTGTGACATATTATTTACCATCGAATGACATTAAATTTACCACTAAATGCCTATTTACAAACCCACTAGTAATTTACTACTAACTACAGCTTTAGTTGCTTTCCCTTGACCGCCGTGCCACTTTTTAGTAATCGCTGGAAGGGGGCGGGGCCACGCCAGCGGAACTTAGAAGTGATTGTCCGTGGTACGCTGCTGATGCGGATGTAGCCCTAAAGGCTGTTTTTCCACCATCCGCCATCAAAACCGCCACCACGGACACAAACAAGGTCAAGGGTGATGGGGCTAGTATCTGTATCAGTATCAATACTCACTGAATCATCCTATGGTAAAAGTATCTGTAGCAATTAAATTCATTGATACACTCATTGGCAATTGGTGGTAAATAACATGACAAGAGCGGTAAATCAATACCATAAACACAATCTCATAATAAATGAGAGTAGATATAATGAGTAGGAATATCGATACTTCTATCTGTACATAATACATGGAAACTAATTAAACAGGTGGTTTCATAATGAATGTTAAATGTATCGAAGCAGAGGTAAGTTCAACAGTGGCAAATATGTTTTTAATTGACTCCATTATAGATGTGGATTTTGGGTCAAATAGCAGCAATTTAACTATTCGGTATGTATTACAATTGGAAGAAGCAAATAGAATTTGTTCATTTGGAGAAATTCAGAGTGATAAGAATCTAGTAGTATTAAATGGGAAGTTGGTTAGTATGGATAAGGTGTTAGAACTGTTAGATCATGAAATTATTCTTGATTGTGTGAAAGGTAAATTGATTACTGATAACCCGTTAAATTCATTCTTCTTTGGAATATAATTCACTAAGTTCTTTAAGCAAAAAGTTATCGTAGTATTAATAATTTGCAGTAGGATATAAAGAAACAACTATACCTCATTCCATTGTGGGATTTATTGTAGGTGAAATCTGTGATGGTTAGTGTCAGATTATGCAAACAAGAAACTAGTCCCTTATATTTGTATGCATAATATATAACTCTTTTGTTACATTTAATCATAATATGTTAATATAATACCAAGATTAGAAATATAATTAAATATTTTTAAAAAAGGGAGAACCCCAAGCTATACAAGGTAATCGAATTCCGTATTCGAATATCCATTGTATTAGGCTTGGGGTTTTTTTGCTTTGAAAAGGGGAGTACACAATGAATAAAATAAGTCTTATACCAAAAAGCACATTAGAAGAAGCCTACAAAGATCAGGAACAAATAAGTGATTGGTCCACTAATTCAAAGAATGCATATCGTAGAAATGTAAAAAAAGTCTCGGGGCATATGAGAAGTGTTGGATTAGAACCGACAATTGAGAATGTAACATATCAGTACTGTATGCAGTGGAAAAAAGATCATGCTGGAAAAAACCCGAATACATTAAATCAGCAAAAAAGTACAATGACATCAATATTCCGACATTTAAATAACGCAAATATTATAGAAGGCAATCCATTTTTAAATGTAAATATTAGCGATTATACAGCTGATCAATACTTATCAAAAGACCTGACACTTACAGAGCTTTATCAAGTTTATAAAGCAGCACATGATTTACAAGCAGAAGGGGTAAACGTTTTACTACCGATGTTAATCGAAATCTATACGGGACTCCGTTCGACCAATTTGAAGCAATTAAAAGTTCGAACGCTGGATCTTGAGATAGGGGGACTACGAATTGAATTTGGGAAAACAGGTACAGATGAAAATAATCAAGAAGAAACAACCCCCAACTCTAAGCATAGAGAAAGTTTCATCCCATTGCCACCAAAGGTACTGTCTGTATTTAGCGATTATACAAAAGTAGCCGATCCTGAAGATTCCCTCTTGTACGGTCTAAGAGGAAAGCCATTTGCAAATAAACAAATGAATTACATTGTAAAAAGAATATGTGAACATTTAGGCTGGCTCAAGTATTCAGTAGAGGATGACGAGAATAGTGAATCAACGACTAATAAGAAAAAGAAGAAAGAAATAAAGACCGATCAATATTTTACACCACATGGACTACGCTATACTATCGCAACCATATTCCACGAAATGGGTGTAGAAGACAATGCCATTCGATTGCTCTTGTTACATTCAAAGAAAACGGAGTTGGGTGCATTGGAACGGTATCTTCGACGGGATACACGGGAAGTAAAACAATTACGAATGGTACAACTCTTATTAGAAACTGTACTGGAAACAGCATTAGAAATGGATGAGAAATTTGGCGTTCAAATGGATTTAGAAGCTATCTACGAACAGTTACCTGTAGCATTTGAAAATCAGATGAAAAATGTTTACGCGGTACACTTATTTAAAGAGCAGATTATTCGATTCACGATGTCTAAAATGGAACAGGCGTTAACGCAATCAGCTGCTGTTCCGAATAATGTAACCTCCATGTTTCCAATGAGAGAAGGACATTCATCAATGGAACCACATCCATACATGGCAAATCCATATCAAAATGGTTACCAAGCAGGGATGGGAATGCAAATGGCGGTAAATGCACAACAACCACATCCGGTTCCGAACGGATTTTATCCATCAACTATGGATAAAAACTACTTATTCATAAGAAAATAACTACCTCGGAAAAGGTAGTTATTTTCTCTACAAGTTGATGATGTTCTAAAAGATGTTAAACGAATCAATGGCTTTCTTTTTTTGTTCAAACTCGACATGCGTATAAACTTCCGTTGCTGTAATACTTTCATGACCTAACAATTCTTGAAGTGTTCTGAGTTCAATATTCTCTTTATTTTCCTGCAGCATAAGCGTTGCAAAGGTATGGCGTAAATGATGTAATGAAAAGCGAGAGGGGGGCAGACCTGCTTTTTCTAATGCTTTCTTAAAGATTAAGTGTAATCCGCGCGGATTAAGTGAAACGCCATTTTTATTCAAAAATACAGGCTCTGTTGGATATATTTGAAATTCCCTCAGCGTTTCTTTATATTCGTATAGTAAGGGAATAAGGGCTGCATGTAATGGTAATAATCTTTCCTTTTTCCCCTTACCAAAAACACGTATGGTTTGATTCGATAAATTTATTTGTTCCCATGTTAGTGCCACTAATTCTGAGCGTCTCATACCAGTCGTAGCAAGTAATTTAATCATGACTTCATTTCGTATTGATAAAGAAGAATCGTCATTTTCTATTGATCGAAATAGTTGCTTGAGATCATCTAGTGTCATATAGACAGGAAGATTATCATCAAACTTTGGTTTTTCAATGCTGTCCATGAAGTTATTAGAGAGAAATTTTTCTCGTATACAATACTTGGTAAACGATTTTAAACAGGATATTTTCCGATTGATTGACCTTGGTTTTTGTTTCTGTTTACCAAGTTGATTTTGGATAAAGCGACGTACTTGGGTCGTTGTAATGTCAGCCAAACCGGTAGAGCAATCATGATCACATAGAAAGGCTAGAAATTGATCTAAATCATACTCATAACTGATAACCGTATGGGTAGAGTAATTTTTTTCAATCTGAATGTACAAAATGAATTCGTCAATCGCAGCTTTTAGTTGCAATGGTAAAACCTCCTAAAAAAGTAAAGTGATTAGACGATAATTCATTATCTGTACAAAAACTCAACATTATCGTTCAAAAGAGGGATTATCGTACACATGAATATTTCAAATAATTATAAGGAATGTGCCGAAGGTATGTTCCAAAGTACAGTTATTATAGGAACTATAGGGAAGAACGTTATTCTTGGCCTAAATTAATCCTAGTTTACATAATATATATTATAGGAACTTACGATAAAAAGTCTCAACTCTAAAGTATACTTGTGATATTGAGACAAAAATGAAAAATAACGTGAGAAATTAATCCCACGTCAAAATAATTTTACCGATGTTTTTATTATCTTCCATATGTTGATGTGCTTTCTGTACATCTTGGAACGAAAATGCGCGATCAATGATCGGCTTGATTTTATTTTGTTTAAACAGTGGCATTGCCACATCCATAAACTCTTTAGTAAGATCTGCTTTATATTGATCGCTTCTTGGTGTCAGCAATGTGCCTGTAATTTGTACGCATTTCGACATCAGCGTCATTAAATTCATTTTTTCTACTGTACTGCCGCCAAGTGTTCCAATAAGCACCCATCTGCCTTCCTGGCTGATGCTTTTGGTATTCATTTCCCAATATTTTGCACCAATGAAGTCAAGAATGACATTCGCACCTTGATTTTCAGTTGCTTTTAGTACTTCGTGGTCGAACGATTCTTCTTTGTAGTTGATTAAAACATCGGCACCAAGCTCCTTACAGACAGCTAGCTTTTCTTTTGATCCGGCGGTGGTCATTACTTTAGCTCCTGTAATTTGTTTGGCCAGCTGTATGGCAGCGGTACCTACACCACTTCCTCCTGCATGAATCAGCACTGATTCACGCCGCTGCAGCCTGCCGTGCCAGAATAAAGTTTGATAAGCAGTCAAGAAAACTTCCGGAATTGCTGCCCCCTCCTCAAATGTAAATGAGTCGGGTATCCTCATCGCTCTTTCTGCAGGCATTACAGCATATTCCGCATACCCCCCACCATTAACAAGTCCCGCAACTTTCTCGTCCTTTACAAAATTTGTACCGTTGGAGTCGATAACTGTGCCAGAGACTTCTACACCTAAAATGGGGTTTTGAAGGTATGACATTTTTCCTTCCCTGGTTATAATGTCTGTCCGGTTCAAAGCAGCTGCATGAACCTTGATCAATATTTCCCCTTTTCGCGGTTTCGGAACAGCAACATCAATCAGTTCCAGTTGTTCTGGGCCACCGGGATTTTTCGCATGTACGCCAAGCATTTTTTGTTCATCTCCCTTTAAATCATTCATCTTAAGCATAACATAGGATAACGTTCATGTAGTCCAATCCACTCTTGCGAATATTTCCCTTCATTCCCCGTCTATGTGCTTCAACGGCCGTTTTGCCGGTCCTTCGATCACATCCCCCGTATACGAAAACCTTGAACCATGGCAAGGGCAATCCCATGTTCGTTCTGCATCATTCCATGCAACTTCACAACCCCAGTGGGTACAGGTAGTATCCACGATATGCAGCTGATTTTCGGCGTCTTTATAAACCCCAGCCCGCTTTCCGTCTATTCTGGTAATGACAGCTTCATCAACAGATAAATCATCAAACCGTTCTTTTGTAAAATCCAATTTTCCTTTTAGTAGATGCTTGGCTACGTCCGTGTTCCCTCTTATCAATTTCCTTGCTGACGGATCAGCTTTGAATCTTGATGGGGAAAAAATATGAGCATACGCATTCTCTTTTCCGATAATGGCATCTGAAATGATTTTTCCGGCGATGGTTCCGCTTGTCATACCCCATTTTCTGTATCCTGTTCCAACGTAAACTGCATCTTCTGTTTTAGTAATTGGTCCAATATAAGGTAGCTTGTCCAATGTTGTCAGATCTTGGGTAGACCAGTGATAAAGCACCTCTGCTATACCAAATTGTTTTTGGGCAAATTCTTTCAATGCCTCATAATGTGTTGTCATTTGTTCACCTTGGCCGGTCTTATGGTTTTCACCGACGATCAGCCAAATATTTTCCTCTTTTGAAGAAAGTGCCCTGATTGACCTTGTAGGATCTTCGGCATTAATATACATGCCACCGGGAAATTGTTCTTTTGTTTTAACTGCTAGCACATAAGCACGTTCAGCATACATCCGGATCGGATAAAGTCCTTGACCATCATGAAAAGGGAAATGTGAAGCAACAACCACGTTTTTGCATTTTATTCTATGGCCGGCTCTTGTGATGATAGCCGGGTGCTTGTAATGTTCTACATCTATTGCCGGCGTGTCAGTATAAATTGTCACACCCGCTTGTTTGCAAGCTTCTGCTAGAGCAAGCAAATATTTTAATGGATGAAATTGTGCCTGGTTTTTCATTACCAACGCCTTTTTATACGGTATTTCCAAAGGAAGATCATCAACAATCCCCCCTGGGATATCTAATTTTTCATAAGCTTTCGCTTCATTTTCCAACTGTGAAATATATTCTTCATCATCTGTGTAAATATAGGCATCTTCCTTGGAGAAATCACATTCAATCTGCAAGTCCCTAACCGTGTTCTCGATAATACTTATTGCGTCTGTCGCCGCTTTGTAATAAAGTGAAGCGCTTTCTTTTCCGAAATGGTTGATTAACTCATCGTAAATGAGTCCATGTTGTGCAGTGATTTTTGCTGTTGTGTGTCCAGTTGTTCCTTCTAATATTCCATTCGCATCGATGAGGACCGTCTTTATGTTATTCTTTGCTAAAAGATAGGCCGTCGTTAACCCGGTTATTCCTGCTCCTACAATCCCGACATCTGTATCAATTGTCTCTTCTAGTGAAGGAAAATCCGGTAATGTTACAGAATCCATCCAGTATGATGTGCCAGTTGAAAACTTTTTTTCCTCGTTCATATACATATCACCTTTTTCTAACTTGGTTGCTAGTAGTATTACCTGTTTTTATTTTTAAATGTCCAGCAGCGAGCTGCTTTTTCAATATTTCAGGATCAAGATAAATTAAAAATACCGGGAAAAGGATATTACCTTTTCCCGGCTGCGATCAAAACGATCATTTATGATATTGTGCCCGGGCTCGGTATTGCTGTGGCGCTCTTGATGGATAATTGACCGGGATACTATAAAAGTGAACAAGTCTTGTAAACGGCACAGAAGCAAACAGTGCAAATGCTGCCAGTATATGCACCTTGAATAAGGTTGGCACGCTTGCCATCAATTCATATTTCGGCTGGAAAATGAACAAACTTCTGAACCAAGGACCAATGGTTGTCCGATACTCGTATTCAGATACCGTCGTATTATAAACCAGTGTCATGTACGCTCCCATACCAGCTACTATTATCAGGGCGATAAGTGTGAAGAAGTCAGCGAATGTGGCATGGATTCTAACAGGATCGATTACTATTTTTCTGATGAACAGAATAATCAATCCGACAACTACCATCAGCCCCGCTATGCCTCCACCATATATGGCTCCAAAATGGTACAGCTCATCCGTGATTCCTAACGATAAATAGAATCCCTGTGGTATAACCATACCCATGATATGCCCAATAAAAGCAAACACAATACCCCAATGAAAAAGAGGAGATCCGATTCTCAGCCACTTCTTTTCAAAGAATTCAGTAGATGGTGCAGCCCAAGTCAATTGGCGGTATGCAAACCGATATAGAAGACCAAAAATCATGATCGTTACTGTGATGTAGGGGAAAATAACCCATAAAAAAATGTCTTTCATACCTTTTCCTCCTCAAATGAATTCCTTAGTGATACATGATTGGGTAAGGCAACTCTTCTAAATCAGCTTCTTCCCTGTCAAATTCGAGTTTCTCCACATCTTCTTTTGTAGGGTTCGGAAATACATATTTCATCAACAGAGACAGGACCGGGTGATATAAATTTTCAGATGGCAGAAATCGCAAGATGCGGCTGAGAGCGACACCAAGCCTTTTGCACATTCTTTCATTATCATTACTATCATCTGAAACAGCTAGAAATTCAAGAAGCATCGGAATATAATCTGCAAGCTCATCATCAATTCGGTCGAAGCCTGCTTTATTGATAATTTTTTGCAATTTAATTAGCGCCGCTCCTCTTTTATTACTGTCTCCTAATTCATGGGCTGTGAGATACAGCCCATGTTTAGATTTTAGATCGAAAGTTTGTACGTAAAGCATCTGTACATCAGAAAGCTTCTCATTCTGTAGGCTTGTGATCGCCAATTCGACTTCTTCCTGCAGCTCAGGGGAAGTGAAATGCTCTTTTCCATAGTCGGTAATTTCTTTTTGCAAATTATCCAAATCGATGTCAGGATACTCTAAAAGCCTTGAAGTGACCAGTAGCAATGCACGCGCTTGTTGATCCATAACTCATTCTCCCCTTCCAAATGGGTAAGTGACCAGTCCTTCCGGCGGGGCGATATCCTCAAGACTGCAAGCACCTTGGGCATAATATAAATCGTCATCTGTTTCTCTTCGGCCAGTAGGAATGACGAAGCGCTCATCATATTTGGCCACTCCTAATAAGCGGGCCATTTCTTCCAATTCTTCAGGAGTCGTGTCG
Source organism: Tigheibacillus halophilus (assembly GCF_042683165.1). Lineage (NCBI taxonomy): Bacteria > Bacillati > Bacillota > Bacilli > Caryophanales > Bacillaceae > Tigheibacillus > Tigheibacillus halophilus. The sequence goes on along the minus strand of NZ_JBHUIZ010000003.1, from coordinate 932,118 downwards.
GCTTCTTTTAATAGTTCGCTTTGCCGGAACGCATCTACGCCGCCTACTGTTTTTCCTCTCATATGAACACGCATCGCGGTCAGTTTCATCAGTACTTTGCGAATTACAGTTGTATCATCTGCGGAAAGGATAGAGGCTAAATATTTCATGGGAATCCGCATTTGATCAACAGCAGGAATATATCCGTCTGTACTTAATTCGTCTTCATTTGTTATATGGTTCATGATCGGGCTTAGTGGCGGTACATACCATACCATCGGCAATGTTCGATATTCCGGATGTAATGGCAGTGCGATTTTCCATTTCATTGCCATTTTATATACGGGAGAATTTTGTGCCCCTTCAATCCATTCCTCATTGATGCCAGCTTTTCTGGCTTCTTTAATCACTTCTGGATCGAACGGATCCAGAAAGACATCGAGTTGTGACTGATAAAGTTCTTTTGGATCTTCCACTGAAGCGGCAGCTTTGACCTTATCTGCATCGTACAGTACAACACCAATATAGCGGATGCGGCCTACACAGGTTTCTGAACAGATGGTAGGCAGACCTGCTTCTGTTCTTGGATAACAGAAATTGCACTTTTCAGCCTTGTGAGTGTTCCAATTGTAATACACTTTATGATATGGGCAGCCACTCATACAGAATCGCCAACCGCGGCACTCCTCCTGATCAACCAGAACGATGCCGTCTTCATCCCTTTTATATAAGGCCCCAGACGGACAGGAGGCGACACAGGAAGGGTTCAAACAATGTTCGCAAATTCTCGGCAAATACATCATGAATGTTTTTTCATATTCCAGCGATATATGTTCTTGCAGTTTTTCAACAGTCGGGTCTTGTGAAACCACATCTGATCCGCCTGCCAAATCATCATCCCAGTTTGGTCCCCATTCCGGTTTGTCAATATATTTTCCCGTTATTGTCGATTGCGGACGTGCGACAGGCAGGTTATCCACTTTCGGACTTTCTATCAGGTTAAGATAATCGTACGTCCAAGGCTCATAATAATCTTTCATCGTTGCCATATCGGGATTATAAAAGATGTTTACAAGCTTGGAAATTGGGCCGCCGGCTTTCAACTGCAGTTTACCGTTTTTCAATACCCATCCGCCCTTGAACTGATCTCTGTCTTCCCACCTCTTTGGGTAGCCTGTGCCTGGTCTGGTTTCCACGTTATTAAACCACATATATTCTGTGCCAGGCCGATTAGTCCACGTATTTTTACAAGTAACCGAACATGTATGGCACCCAATGCATTTATCCAAATGCATCACCATTGCCACTTGTGACTTAATTCTCAAGCCAATCTACCTCCTTCAGCTTCCTGATGACTGCGACAGTATCTCTTTGGTGTCCTGTGGGGCCATAATAGTTGAAACCATAGCTGAGCTGCGAATAACCACCAATCATATGCGTAGGTTTTAAGGAAACTCTCGTAACACTGTTATGGGTTCCGCCACGTTTTCTATTGATGCTTGTCGCAGGTACACCCATCGTTCTGTCCTGGGCATGATACATATAGATCATTCCCTTTGGCAATCGATATGTCAGTATGACTCTGGCGGCAATGGCGCCGTTACGGTTATATACTTCCACAAAATCATTATCTTTCAAATCGATTGATTTACCGTCTTCTTCGTTCATCCAGAGCACTTGCCATCCACGGAACAATGTCGACATGTTGGTGGTATCTGTGAACATGGTATGGATACCCCACTTTTGGTGTGGCGTCAGATAGCGGACAGTCAGCGATTTTCCTATAGCTTCCGGTTCTGTTTCATTTTTAAGGAATGGCCCATATCTTAATGGCGGCAAATATAGTGGAAGTGCTTCACCAAAATCCAGCATCATTTCATGATCAAGATAAAAACTCTGTCTCCCAGTCAATGTACGCCATGGAATATTGTATTCTGTGTTGACCGTAAACGGCGAATAGCGCCTGTGATCTTTTTCCAATCCGCTCCAAACAGGAGTGGAAATAGCGTTTTTAGGTTGGATCGTTATTTCTCGAAGCGTGTGATCTTCTTCTGCCCTAGGCTTTGCAATCTCTTCCAGTTTTTGTCCGGTTTTCGCTTCTAAAGACTTCCATCCTGCAACAGCACGCTTTCCATTTGTAGCTCCAGACATTAATAAAATGGCATCAATTGCCTTTTTATCTGTATATAAATCCGGGTGATCTTTGCCCAGTCCTTCACGATTCGATTTTCCGAGCCTTGCACCCAGTTCCTCATACACTTCTTCACCAGGTATGAGCACTCCCTTACCACCGTATCCTTTCTTGATCAAAGGCCCAATACTGGTGAATTTATCGTACACATTTGGATAGTCTCTCTCCACGATTTTCATGGATGGCATTGTTTTACCAGGAATAGCCTCGACTTCCCCTTTTCGCCAATCCTTGATTTTCCCCATAGCTTGAGCAATCTCCTGTTCAGAATCATGTGCCAGCGGCATGGTCACAAGTTCCTCTGTAGCAGGCAAATGCTCTTTCGCCAGTTCCGAGAATACTTTACTGATCTCCCTAAACGTATTCCAGTCACTTTTTGCTTCCCATGGAGGTGAGATGGCAGCGTTAAAAGGATGAATAAATGGATGCATGTCTGTACTGCTGATATCGAATTTTTCATACCATGTAGCTGCCGGTAATACAATATCTGAAAACAATCCTGAACTTGTCATGCGAAAATCTACACTGACCAGCAGATCAGCCTTGCCTGTTGGGGCATCGCCATTTGTTTTAACGTCTGTCGGCTGCCAGGAATTTTCCGGTTCCGCCAATATATTGCTATCTCCGCCAACGAGATGTTTGACAAAGAATTCATGGCCTTTACCACTATCCCCAAGCAAGTTAGAACGCCAGTTAAAGAAGACCCTTGGGAAATTGCGTGGATCATCCGGGTTTTCAATTGCCCATTCCAATTCATCATTTTTAATTTTTTTAACAACATCTGCTATAATATCCGCTTCTGTTTTCGCACCTTCTTGCCGGCTTGCATGTACGATGTCCAGTGAATTCTGTGTGAATTGCGGATAGGATGGCAGCCAGCCAAGTCTTGCAGACAAAGCATTCATATCAGCTGGATGCATTTGGCTATATTTGCTGTCCCATGGTGTCGTTTCCTCATTAAATGTAGTCTCGTAACGATATTGATCCGTTTGAAAATAAAAATAGGATGTACCATTCTGGAGTCTTGGAGGCTTTTGCCAATCGTTTGCAAAGGCCACTTGCTGCCAGCCTTCTTGCGGCCGGACTTTTTCTTGTCCAACATAATGGGCCCATCCTCCACCGTTAACCCCTTGCGAACCAGTCAGCAAGACGAGGTTCAATATACAACGATAAATCTGATCGCTATGATACCAATGGTTTGTTCCACCTCCCATGGCAATCATCGATTTCCCATTCGTACGGGCAGCATTATCCGCGAATTCCCTTGCCACTTGGATGACATGATGACGATTTACGCCTGTAATGCTTTCCTGCCAGGCTGGCGTGTACGGTTTCGGGTCATTGTAATCAATGGGATAATTGCCCTCCAAGCCCCGGTTGACTCCGGTGTGTGCCATCATTAAATCAAAAACAGTAGCAACCTTCAGTGCCTCACCATTTGTGTCTTTTATTTCCTTTACCGGAATACCACGTTCAACTACATTACCGTTTTTTTCAGCGAAATATGGAAAAGCGATTTGGACGGTATCGTCTGCGTCTTCAATGAAACTTAGTTTAGGATCAATTGTAGTACCATCCTTTTTTTCTAATTCCAAGTTCCACTTATTGTCGCGATCCCATCGAAATCCCTGGCTGCCATTCGGAATTTCAAGCAAATCTGTCTGCTCATCCCAAACAACCATTTTCCATTCGCTTAAGTCCATGTCTTTCCCTATGTCGGATGCGCGTAAAAACCTCCCGCTGCGCCAGCCATTCTCTGTTTTTTCTAACAGGACTAAAAATGGCAAGTCAGTGAACTTTTTCACATAGTCAATGAAGTATGGTTCTTGTTTATCAACATAAAATTCCTTCAATATAACATGTGTCATAGCCATTGCCAAAGCACCGTCCGTACCTGCTTTAGCAGGGAGCCAGACATCTGCAAATTTTTCATACTCTGCGTAGTCAGGACTAACGCCGACGACTTTCGTACCATTGTATCTGGCCTCTACCATGAAGTGAGCGTCCGGTGTCCGCGTTTGCGGCAAATTTGTCCCCCAAATGATAAAGTATTTGGAGTTGTACCAATCTGCACTTTCAGGAACATCCGTTTGCTCTCCCCAGACTTGCGGAGATGCAGGAGGCAGGTCGGCATACCAGTCATAAAAACTCAGGATTGTCCCGCCGATGAGAGATAGAAACCGGGTACCTGCTGCATAGCTGACCATTGACATGGCAGGAATTGGACTGAATCCGGCAATACGGTCGGGGCCATATTTTTTTATCGTATGGATAGTGGAACTGGCGATAATCTCGCACATATCTTTCCAACTAGCCCGGACGAAACCGCCTTTTCCTCGGGAATTTACATATTGGCTTCTCTTTCCTGGATCAGAAACAATCGCTTCCCAAGCGTCTACCGGATTTTTCCCGGCTGCCCTCTCCTCTTTCCAGAGCTCGTATAAATCCTTGCGCACATATGGATATTTGACCCGAATCGGGCTGTATGTATACCATGAAAAACTGGCACCTCTTGGACAGCCGCGCGGTTCATATTCTGGAAAATCATCTCCTGTGGAAGGATAATCAGTTTGCTGTGTTTCAGAAGTGATAATGCCATCTTTCACATAAATTTTCCAGCTGCAGGAGCCGGTGCAGTTCACGCCGTGTGTGGAACGGACTACTTTATCGTGTTGCCAGCGCCTTCTATAAATATCTTCCCATGCTCTTGGGCGGGGGCTCTGCTCTGTCCAACCCTCGTTTATTTTTTCGCCTCGTTTAATATGTTTTAAGGATCCAAGCAGTTTATTTCGATTCTTTTTCAATTCAAACACCTCTTTCGAGTTAGTTGATCGGGTTGAAACGTTCACCAAGAATTTTAAAACCACCTGGTCCCACCTTCAACTCTTCTAAGAAGGTTGACAGATTGGGGGTGTTGGCTGCAACCAGTATAAGTCTTTCGAGTGTATCCATTTCTTTGATTTGATAGATCTCATCGATGATGCCTGGAGAAATTTCTCCAAAACGCATCCGTAGTACCGTCAGCAGATCCTCTCTATCCTGTACAGCATTTGCATCTTCTTCAAACATAAACATAACAGCCCTCCTAAGCTTATGGTTTAACCATTTTAAAATAATCGCTTACCATCGTTTCTTTAATCTTATCACCGGCTTCCTTAATAAACCCGATGATGCAGGCATCAAGTGAAGCTATTTCTTCGTGAGTGAAATGTTTTGATATATGATTGGCATACCCATCCCCAAAATGAAGTATCAATTCATACCCGCTCGCCGTTTTTTTTATATTCGCTTGTACATCATAGGAATGAATATGCATAGCTTCAAGGTTTTCCGCAATCAGTTCATAGATTTCCGGAAAATCGATACGCATGATCTGTTCTTCTGCATCCATTGGCATCACCCCATCTCAGTGTTCTGGAAGAATCTCTTCCTCGGCTTCATTATGTAACCTGTCGACTAGAATCAACGCCTGAAAACGCTGGACAACTTGATCATCTATTAGCTTCTGCTTCAAAAGACCTTTGATATCTTTCACTAACAATCTCAGAAGCTCATGATCCCTGGTCAATTCGACAATCGCATTTTTTTTTGCTGGATCTTCCTCTACAAGTTCTTTGTACAAACCTTTTTCTTCCGAAGCCGCATGCTGCAGTGTACGGGTTTCCCAGTGTTCCACAATGACGTAAGCGACTTCCATCGCTTTGTCTAAAATACTATCTTTAATGAGTTGATCAAGCAGTTCAGTAAGTTCGACCGCCTCATTTAAAGCTGCCTCATGAATGGCAGAATGGCTATCGACATGACGTAAACCTGGACCTGACATTTTCAATCACTCCTTCATTCGAAATTGGCTATCGTTAAATTCAGAAAAGCCCTTTTCATGATTAGAATAGCACTTAACATTCCCAGTCACAATAACAATCCAAATTAGTGTGACAATCATCACATCTTCAAAATCTTGTCGGATGCTTATATTATGTATTAACAAATAATTCCGTTATTAAACCGCTTTCAATATGTTTTTTTATTAAGTGGGAAAATTGTTTATGCATTTTGTTTTTTTTAGAGATTTTTTTTTGCTTAAACAGGGAAAAGATATATGAAGTTTTTCAAAAAGGAGTTGTTTACCTTGTTTGCACATGTACGAATCAGTGGTCGCGTGCAAGGTGTCGGATTCCGTTTCACGGCTAAACTGGCAGCATTGGAATATGGTTTAACCGGGTGGGTTAAAAATAAAATGGATGGCACCGTCGAAATGGAAGTTACCGGTGAGAAAGAATCTGTTGAAGCCTACTTGGATTCTGTCCAAGCAGGATTGAATGCTTCCATACAGGTCGAACACATGGAAATTGAAAAAAAAGAAGATTCATCAAAAGAATTTTCTACTTTTTCCATTGAATAGAACAATGCAATCATGCCCATTCATGTCAAAAAGCCGCTTTTATCAGCGGCTTTTTGATTTATCGTTCTTCAAAAAATTGACGATTAAGTGCTATATACTTTTCTTCTTCCCCCGGTACTTCATCCTCCATATAAATTGCTTCAACTGGACAAACAGCCTCGCATGCTCCGCAATCAATACAGATATCCGGATCGATATAAAACATATCTTTGCCTTCTTCAATGCAATCAACCGGACATACTTCAACACATTCCCCGGCTTTTTCATCTTTACAAGGCGATGTAATTACAAATGCCACTATTTTCGCCTCCTTTAATGCTCTGGTGTAACCGGCCCTTACAAACAAATGTATCAGTGCACCGTTTGATTATCACCCAAATGGCATATACGCAGCTCCATAAACAGAAACGTCTAACATACTGCTGAAGGAGTTTCGCATATGCCATTTACTGAGTGCTTTTTCTATTTGTATGCTACATCATCGCAACCATCCGAATAGTCTAAAAGGATCAGGTTTAAACTTCATCAAAATATTCTTTGTGAAATCCACCAATACGGTGACTGTTATCAATGATAAAGTAAAATTCTTCCGTTTCGTTTTTGACGTCATACATTTTCCCAGGTGTAAGCGTGTTATTTACCACAAACTTTTTAGCATCATTATGAACACATCTAATTTGTTTAATGGTGGGTCTGTTTTCCCAAGTATGGTGATTCAATGCGTTACCCCTCTCTTTAAAAAATCTCAGAAACAGTATAAGTCTGTTTTCAGGGGCTACTGGGGAATCGAGAATTTTCAGTAGCCTCTCTCATTAAAATGCTGTTTGAACGATGTGCTTTTATAGCATAACATGTTTACCCTAAAAGGTTAATCAAACAAATGTAAATATGCTTCATAACCTTCTTCAGCCATTTTCCCTTTGGGGATAAAACGCATTGCTGCAGAATTCATGCAATATCGTTGGCCGCCGTGCTCTTTGGGGCCATCCGGGAATACATGGCCCAAATGAGAATCTGCCGTTTTACTCCTTACTTCTACCCTGCGCATGCCATGAGAAGTATCAAGTAATTCCTTCGTTTCCTCTGGATCGACTGGCTTGGTAAAGCTTGGCCAACCGCAGCCCGCGTCAAATTTATCACGGGAGGAGAATAAAACCTTTCCAGATACGATATCCGTATAGATTCCCTCTTCCTCATTATCCCAATATTCATTTTGGAAAGGTGGTTCGGTGCCTTTTTCCTGTGTAACATGGTATTGCATTGGCGATAACTGCTCCCTTGATTGAAAGACATTTTCATCTTGCCAATTATTTTCAATGAACGCTTTTCTTCCTGAGCCCTGCTTGTACATTTCATAATGAAATGGATTTTTACGGTAATAGTCCTGGTGATTTGTCTCTGCAGGGTAAAATGTTTGTGCGGGCAGAATCTTTGTCACGATTGGCTTTTTGAATTTACCGCTCTCCTGAAGCTTTTGTTTGGACTTCTCGGCAGCTTCCTTCTGGGCTTTGTCGTGGTAAAAAATAGCTGTTTGATACGATTCCCCACGATCATGAAATTGCCCGCCTGCATCCGTCGGATCAATTTGACGCCAGAAAGTTTCCAGCAGTTTTTCATACGGCATCAGTTTCGGATCAAATGTAATTTGCACCGCTTCTACATGTCCTGTGGACTCCGAGCAAACTTCTTCGTACGTCGGGTTTTCCGTTCGGCCGCCGGTATATCCTGAAACAACAGATTTAATCCCTGGCTGCTGGTCAAAAGGCTCTACCATACACCAAAAACAACCCCCGGCAAAAGTTGCGTACATTTCTGTCATGTTTGCCACCTCCCAAATTCATTTCGTTATCTATATTTTTTATCTTTCGGGCTTTAATTGCAAGCAGAATGCTTTATCTATATATATAACAACGGCACAGATTCTCCAGTACGCTTCTGTTTTTGGGCAGGGGGAGTATGATCGGTTGATATTGGTGTTTCTGCAGATGCGATATGTGGTTCATTGATCTTACCTTCTTCTTCCTTTTCTTCGCTTTCCACGCTCTCCTCACTGTTATCATCATCGCCGCTTTCCATACTGCTGAGAGCTTTCATCATTTTGAACATGGCAGGCAAATTTCTCACCATAGGTCCATATTGCTTAATCATGGGCGCCGTGGTTTCAACCATCTTCAGTATTTGTTGGATGTTTTGCAGGGAACCGGCAAAACCGCCGCTACCTACTCCTGTTTGTGCCATACTTGAAAAAGGCATGCCTGTTTGCGTAAAACCTGTATTTCCAGCTCCGAAAATACCTTTCAGCATGGAGGTTAAACCATTACCAGTACCTTGCGAGGGGACTGGGAAATTGCCAGGTCTTTGAAAGGGACTCATCGGGCCGAACATACCTGGTCGCTGTGGCGGAAAAACCATACCTCATCACTCTTTCTTTGTGTTCTTGTATATTATACGCAGTGTCACATCAAAGAGTGAAAGGAAATATTTCCCGGGCAACCGCAAAACTCCCTAAAGATTTACGTTATGCGAAAATATTGTCGATTGTAAAATTAAAACAAACGTTTGATTTAATCTTATGAAAGCGGCTCTTGAAGAGAATACGTAAGCCCCGAAGATCTGAAGATAGCATGTACTGCAATCAATCATACATCTCCGGATACAGTACTCGAGCCATACTTAAAAAATGGTACAAAAAAAGTCAAGCGAGATATCATTGCTCAACTTGACTCTTTGTCCAGATAAAGCTGCCACATTTCATCGAAGACATACAATGCATTTGTGAAAGGGCTGAATGATTCCAAATAGTCGCTGACTTCATCATAGGAATGCGAATGCTTGGGAAAATCGGTGTCGTAAAACATCCAATCTGCCAGCCTGCTTTCGTCATCTGGCTTTTTTTTGCCACGGTAGCTCATCATGAATTGATAAAAGGTGTGCATGTTGCTTCCCCCTTTGTTCCATAAAACTATTGTTGCATAAATTGCTCATGCAGTTTCAGCTTTTTCCGATAGACAACCCCTGACAAAATGATACTGATTTCGTAAAGCAATATGAGCGGTATTGCTACAACAACTTGCAGCACAAAATCCGGCGGTGTCACGGCTGCACCAACAATAACCAAAACAAAATAAGCATACTTCCTTGTCTTTTTCATAAATGCGGGTGTGAGTATACCTATTTTCGTCAGAAACATAGAAATAACAGGTATCTCGAATAAAATAGCGAACGGTATCGTCACCCGGAACAAAAAGTGGAAATAATTGTCCACTGTAAAAATGATGTGAAACATGCCGTCATTCAAATCCAGCAAAAAAGGAAATATGAGTTTGGTGAAAACAAGATACCCAAAAACTAAACCTGCAATGAATAAGATGAACAACGCCGGTATATAAGCGACAGAAGCTCTGCGCTCTTTGTCGGTCAAAGCAGGTTTGACAAAAAGCCAAATTTGCAATGCCAGGACTGGGATGGTTGCCACTAAACCAACCAAACCCGACATCGTGAAGTAAATCCAAATTATATCACCAGGACTGGTCGATGCCAGTTTGAAATCCAAATTTAAAACAAAGAATTGATAGATGTCCTTGACATAAATGAAACCCAGGACGAAAAATAAGATAAACCAGACAGCGATAAAAATCAGACGATTACGCAATTCTGAAAGGTGCCCTACCATGTTCATTTCTTTTTCCTGTATATGTTGTTCGTTTTCTTTTGGCATCTCTGTTCATAACCTCCGCGTTAAAGCAAAAGAAAGATGTAGGATTTCCCCTACACCTTTTGTATTTTTCATCAGGAATGCTGACTATGCTGATGGTCCTTATCCGATTTCGCCGCATTCTTAAATTCCTTTAAGGAAGAACCGAATGCTTTACCAATTTCGGGCAATTTAGAAGGGCCGAAAATGACCAGGGCAACAATCAATATGAGAATCAATCCAGGTATACCGATGTTGCTAAGCATATTGTATCACTCCAATCAGTGCAGCTTACTTTTTAACTACTTCTTTCGCTTCTTTTATTTCGTCTGTGACGTCACTGGTCAAATCCTTAGTGGACTTTTTAAACTCACGAAGCGTTTGACCTGCGGCTTTGCCAATCTCGGGTAACTTTTTAGGTCCGAAAACGATTAATGCAACAAGCAGAATCAAAATCAAACCCGGCACACCGATATTTGAAAGCATCCTCTCACCTTCTTTAATCATAATCATGGAAACGATAACTTCAATTAAAATGTTTGTTATTTCTTTGTATAGTTTAGCACGTTTTTTGAGAAATAAACAAGCTTAATATAGTTTCGCCTGCTCATATTGTTCAGGATAATTCATGTTAAAAAAATGTTTTTGCAGCTGTTCATTGCTAAAACCAGTAAACTCTTTTTCATAATTTGCGTGGATATATTGAAAAAAGCTGGTCACCTTTCGTTGTCCTTGCTGCAATTGCAGTTGAATTTTTGCGTATACATTTTTTCGATATATTCCAGCAAGCGGATGTAAACGGTTTTCATAAACTGGAATAACAGCATCATTATCCTGTAACTTCTGAAGCATATACAGATAAATTTTATGATTGATCATAGGCATATCGCAAGCAGCAAATAAGAACGCATCTGCATCAATATGGTATAAGGCAGTTTCAATACCGGCAAGCGGTCCATCCCCAGGAAATCTGTCACTGATGATCTGCCAAGGCAGGAATGACATTGGTCCTGCATCATTGGCTATAACTGCGACTTCATCTGCACAAAGTGCAAGCTCATCTCCAATGACAGAAACAACTGGCTTTTTGTTCATTTCCAGCAAAGCTTTATTCGTCCCCATCCTTCTGGATTGACCACCGGCGAGGACTACACCGCAAGTTTTCATCCCCACTGTCCTCCCTTTTATTTTCTATCATATTGGCGAAAATAATATTTATACGGGTTGGCATTGTCTCTCTCACCTTCCCTTTCAGAAATCAATTTCCACTCCGACGCAGGAAATGGCGGAAAATATGTATCTCCCTGAAAAGCTTCATCAATATAGGTAATGTACATTCTATCTGCAAAAGGCAAAATTTGTTCAAATATATGTCCTCCGCCAATGACAAATATTTCTTCACTTGGATGTTCCTCTTGATAGTTTTGAAGCGATGAAAGGTCATGTATCACTTCTACGCCAGCTGGGAAGGAAATTTGTTTTTGGGTGGTCACTACGATATTCTTTCGGTTCGGTAATGGTTTGCCAATGGATTCAAATGTCTTCCTACCCATGACTACAGTATGTCCAGTTGTTTTTTTCTTAAAAAAGGCTAAATCTTTTGGCAAATGCCAAGGCATATCGCCGTTCAGTCCTATCACTTGGTTTCGATCCATTGCAAGCAAAAGTGCGATCATCTGATTATCCTCTCTTTCATACGGCAATCGGTGCTTTGATTGCTGGGTAAGGATTGTAATTTTCCAAATGGAAATCACTCATATCAAAGTCAAAAATAGATGATTTGTTTTCATTCAAGATAAGTTTGGGTAGTTCTTTCGGTTCCCGCAACAATTGCGTTTTGATTTGCGCTACATGATTGGAATAAATATGAGCGTCACCGAACGTATGAATGAATTCGCCGACTTCTAGCCCGCATTCATGCGCGATAAGGTGTGTCAACAAAGCGTAGCTGGCTATATTGAATGGCACCCCAAGGAAAATATCTGCACTTCTTTGATAAAGCTGACAAGACAACTTATTTTCCGCAACGTAAAATTGAAACAGTGTATGGCATGGCGGCAAAGCCATATTCGGTATATCTTCCGGATTCCATGCGGAAACGATGTGCCTTCTGGAATCAGGATTGCTGCGAATCGCATCAATGACATCTCGCAACTGATCAATCGTGTCATTTTGAGATGTTTTCCATGCGCGCCACTGCTTACCGTATACATCTCCCAGGTCACCATATTTCTGGGCGAACGCATCATCGTTCAATATTCGTTCGATGAATTTGTCCATTTGTTCTTTGTATAGTTCATTGAATTTGCTGTCTTGCTGACTTCGATTGCCAAAGTCCTTCATGTCAGGACCCTCATACGCAGCACTTTCCACCCAATTTTTAAACGCCCATTCATTCCATATATGATTCCGATGCTCTAACAGGAAACGGATATTCGTATCTCCCTTTATGAACCAAAGCAGTTCACTGGCAACAAGGCGAAATGGGACTTTCTTTGTCGTCAGCAATGGGAATCCTTTTTGTAAGTCGAAACGTATCTGCTGCCCAAACACAGAAAAGGTCCCGGTATTCGTGCGATCGTGTTTTTCTGCACCTGATTTTAAAATGTATTCGCAAAGCTTCAAATAAGCTTTCTCGCCTTCATTCATCAATCATCACTCCCGTTTGTTCATTTCAATCAAATCAAGACATTGCTTTCATTGTAACATAAGCGTAATTCATAAAAATACTTTTTTCTCCATAAAGTCTAGTCTATAAGGCGCTAATAAGGAGGAAAAAACATTCATGATAAGTGAAACGATGGAAAATGTCGTGAAGCAGACCATCTTATATAGTTTTGTACTTAGCCAGCCGTTTATTTTCAATGGTGAAGTCACAATGGCAGCACAGAAATCTTTTGATCAGCATAAAAACCGTTTGGCAATCAGTAATCATAGCAAAAGCAGCCGGTTTCTGCAACAGAAACTGTCAACCCTCCCGGAGCATCACAAAATAAGCGATTTCAGCATTGTCATAGACCGGCATATCAGTAAATTGGAAGGAAATAATAAACAGGCAGATGGAATGAAAATGAATGCAGATGCCAAATCAGTATTCTCCAGGGAAGCTTCATTGAAAAAGCGAGAACAGCAAAAGATAGAACAGCTTGCCAAAGAAATTCAACCCGGTATGCAAAACGACAAGGTTAAAAAAGTCCAGCTGGCTCTACGCCATTTTGGTTATTATGAGGGTGAAATCGATGGAATTTACGGCCCTATGACTGGCCAGGCTTTACATATTGCCAAAGAAGAGCAACATCTTTCCATACCAGATCACCCGAACTCCATCACTTTAAAGGAAACCCCCGAAGAAAAAAATATGCAGCCTGAGCAGACTGATTACGAAGTAAAAACTAAAGAAGAAAAAAATAATTCTAATACCGTCAACCCCGAGAAAAAAGAGAAAAAACAACGTGATAAACCCCAAGCAAAAGACGATCAAAATCCTGAGGCTAGTCAGATAAAAGCAGAGGGATTTAATCAGACTGGAATCACAGCAGCTGCCCGCTCCCTGATCGGAACGCCATACGTATGGGGAGGCGCAACACCGCAGGGATTTGATTGCAGTGGATTTGTTCAATACGTTTTCAAATCTCAAGGGATGACCGTGCCAAGAACCGTGAATGAAGTATATAATTTTTCTTCTCCAGTTTCTTCTCCATCTGTGGGTGATGTAGTTTTTTTTGAAACGTATCAACCTGGCCCCTCCCATATGGGGATTTATCTAGGCAACAATCAATTTATCCACGCCGGTGAAGCGCGTGGAGTGGAAATTACAGATTTGAATGGGTCATATTGGAAAGACAAATATTTAGGGGCAAAACGGATTCGCCAGTAATACAGAACTTCTGCCATCGGGTTAAAAATGCGACATACGTACATACTAATAAATACAACTTCCAAAAGGCAGGTGTATGTATATGGGCGGGTTCATTTTAAAAATTATCCTTTGTCCCGTTGCCGTTTTGTTCGCATCTTGGCTATTGACTAATGTTACTTTCAGCAACTGGTATCAGCCAATTGTATTAGGGATAGTCATCGCAATTGTAGGGTATTTCATGGAAGTACTCATGCTTCGCAAAGATACAAATTGGCTTGCAACTTTGCTGGATTTCTTCATGGCTACAGCAATCGTTTATTTTGGTTCCTTGATGTTCGTCAATTCCTTCGTATCATTTTGGGGAGCGGTATTTACTGGTCTGCTAGTAGCCGCAACAGAAGTGTTTCAACATTATTGGCTTCTTCACAGCGGAAGAGTTGATGAAGATGCCGTAGCAGATTAAAACAGTGCCAGCAGACAAAATTTTGTTTTGCTGGCACTGTTTCTATATTTGTTCAGTATCCCATTCATGTAAAAATTGCTTTGCAAAAATTTCCAAGAACTTATGTCTTTCTGCTGCAAGCTGCTTAGCATATGTTGTATGCATCATTTTTTTCAAGTTGAAAAGCTTGTCATAAAAGTGTTGGAAAGAAGTATTTTCCGGGTAAGCAGAATCATACATGAGCTGCCCTTTGGAACCTCCATAAGCAAAAGTCCTAGCAATGCCAACCGCTCCGATCGCATCCAACTTGTCTGCGTCCTGTACTATTTTTGCTTCGATGCTATCAGGAATTCTAACACCTTTGCTGTATGAAATCTCAGCGATAATTTGGTTAATAAGTGAAATCTGCTCTTCTGCCATATCCAATGTATACAAATATTGATTCATTTCTTCCAATGCTCTTTCCGGGTCAGGGAATAATTTGTGATCGCCTACATCATGCAGCCATGCTGCTGCCTCAGTAACGAAAACGTCTGCATGTTCTTTGCATGCAATTGCTTTTGCAAGCTTGGCAACCCGTTGCATATGATAAAAATCATGTCCTCCTGCATCAGTGCTAAACTTTTTTTGGACATAGTCGGTTATCTGCTGGATATTTTTGTTTGCATCCACTTAAAACAATCCCACAATCTTGCCGTCTTCCAGCACATCCATTTGCAATGCAGCTGGATTCTTCGGAAGTCCTGGCATCGTTAATACATCCCCTGTCAACGCAACGATGAACCCTGCTCCAACCGAAGGGCGCAATTCTCTGACGGCGATAGTGAATCCAGATGGACGTCCGAGCAGTTTAGGATTATCTGAAAGAGAATATTGTGTTTTAGCCATACAGACGCCTAGGGTGTCCCAACCCTGTTTTTTATAAAAATCCAACTGCTGTCTGGCTTTTGGTGATAACTGAATACCATCCGCCCCATATACTTTCATTGCTATTTTATTCATTTTTTCTTCCAGACTATCTTTCATGTTATAAACTGGTGTGAAATTCTTCTTGTTTTCCGCTTGCAGGATAACCTTTTCTGCCAATGTAATACCGCCCGCGCCTCCTTTTGAAAAAACATCACAAAGCGCCACTTCCGCATCATTTTCTTCGCACCAGGAACGAATGAAATCTGTTTCCGCCCTTGTATCGGAAGGGAACTTATTGACCGCAATGACATAAGGCAGCCCAAAATGATCAATTGTTTCCATATGCTTCTTTAAATTTTCCATTCCTTGTTTCAATGCGGCAAGGTCTTCTTCCTCTAACCGATCGACAGCTACCCCGCCATGCATTTTCAATGCTCTTACAGTTGCCACTATTACTACTGCAGCTGTCTCGAATTCACCTGCACGGGACTTGATGTCCAGAAACTTTTCGGCCCCAAGATCTGCGCCAAAACCAGCTTCAGTAATGACGTAATCCGCTAACTTCGCCGCAGTCTTCGTTGCTATGATACTGTTACAACCGTGGGCGATATTTGCAAATGGCCCCCCGTGAATAATAGCAGGCGTGTTTTCAGTCGTTTGGACAAAATTGGGCTTGATTGCATCCTTTAGAAGCAGGGTCAAAGCCCCCTCCACTTTCAAATCACTTACAGTGACAACTTTTTCTTCATACGTATAGCCGATAACAATTTTAGCCAGGCGCTGTTTAAGATCCTGCAAGCTAGTTGCCAGACAAAGAATAGCCATGATTTCCGATGCTACTGTAATATTGAAGCCATCTTCTCGAACGACGCCCCGTTTAGGGCCTCCCAAACCGATGACAATTTGCCGCAATACTCGGTCATTAACATCCATGACGCGCTTCCATTCCATTCGCCTTGGATCGATATGAAGTGCATTACCTTGCTGCATGTGATTATCAATCAGAGCGGCCAGCACATTATTTGCACTCGTGATGGCATGTAAATCTCCGGTGAAATGCATATTGATGTCAGCCATTGGCAACACCTGGGAATAGCCTCCCCCTGCAGCTCCCCCTTTCAATCCCATTACAGGACCAAGTGACGGTTCCCTTAGAGCAATAATTGCTTTTCGTCCAATCTTGTTCAATGCTTGTCCAAGTCCGACAGTTACCGTGGACTTTCCTTCTCCTGCCGGTGTCGGGTTAATAGATGTAACCAAAATGATTTTACCATCTGGCCGATCCGCTAACTTTGGCAGTAATTTATCCGATAATTTCGCTTTCGTATGTCCATAAGGTTCAAAATCGTTCTCATCAATTCCTAATTCCGCAGCAATCTCAGTAATCGGCTTCAATGAAGCCTCTTGCGCTATATCAATATCACTTTTCATTGCAGAATCCCCCTTTTTGATTTGGCCATGGCTATATCATAGCACGATTTGAGAGAATTGCGTTGCAGCAATAAAGCAAAATTTGAAACAATAAACAAGATAAAATAAACAATTTAGATTTTACAGGTGTTTTCTGATATTAATCCCTTGACTGGAAAAGCCAAATGGGCTATATTTGAGGCAAGCAAAGAAGTTTTAGTACTATTAAACAGACCTTTTAATGCAGAAATGCAATTGGATCATTATTTGATAGTCACTGATCTGCTTTGTATTAACACGTTTCGCGTGATGGGTTTTAGGAGGATTAATACATGGAAAATGGAGTAGTTAAATGGTTTAACGCAGAAAAAGGTTACGGCTTTATTCAAGTCGAGGGTGGCAACGATGTATTTGTCCATTACTCTGCCATTCAGGAAGAAGGCTTCAAAACATTGGAAGAAGGACAGGAAGTCACTTTCGAAATTGTCGAAGGTGAGCGTGGTCCTCAAGCTGCCAATGTCATGAAGAAATAATACAATTCATGATTCACTAATAAAAGAAGCATAGGACCGTCCCATAAGTCTTGAAGAGACATGGAGACGGCCCTTTTTTTGTTCAAAGTGAATATAACATTGTCCTATCTGCTTGTTGTATTCCCTTTTATAATTTAACCGTTTGTTCTTTTGCTACCGCTGCCAAAGCTTTTTCTTCCTGCGGTATTCTGATTTTCAAAAGAAGCACATGCAAAATCGGAAAAATAAACGCTGAGTAAAAGGCCCCGAACAAAAAGGGGATAAGAAACAGTTCAGCTGCTACAATAAAGTAGTTAGGATGTTTGACGTACTTATACGGCCCTTTTTTAATCAGGGCGACTCTCGGCAAAACAATGATTTTTGTATTCCAAAATCTGCCCAGTGTTTGAATACACCACACTCTTGCAAGCTGTGTCGCAATAAATAAGCATAAAATAACAATGCTCGGAGCGAGGCTTTTCTGTGATCTGAGTGTGGTTTCCAGAATGATTCCGCAAAAAAACAAACCATGCATTATGATGAACCATTTGTAGTGCTCACTGCCAGTTTCTATCCCGCCCCTCTCTTTCATCCACTTTTCATTGCTTTTGGCGATTGCCAGCTCAGCAAGACGCTGACAAATAATAAATATGATAATAATCCACATCCATGCTGCCATTATCTCCACTCCAATAACATTAATTCTGATGAAAACCCGGGACCAAGTGCTGATAAAATGCTTTTGTCACCCTGTTTCATACCATTTTTCAGCCATTCCTTCAATACATACAGAACTGTAGGGGACGACATGTTGCCATGATTGTATAGAACTTGATAGGAATAGATAAGCTGTTCTTTTTTTATGGACAAAGCGCTTTCCATCGCCTGAAGCACCTTTGCACCTCCTGGATGCACGATATATGAATCAATTTCATCAGCATTACAAGAGAGCATATCCAAAAATTTCAGGCAGTGTGTCTTCCAGATTGTTTCCACCAACAAAGGTATACTTTTGGAAAATATCACCTTCAAACCGTTTTCGCTAATCTCCCAGCCCATCACGTCCTCTGTATTTTTTTCAGTATGGGAGCTTGACAAGATAACATGGGGCTTGATGCCTTTTAGGTAGTGCAGATATTTTGACTTGGTACCAAGTAGTAAAACAGCGCTTGTCCCATCCCCAAATAAAGCGGTACCGATAAAATTGCTTTTTTCCTGGTCACTTTTTTGGAAGGTCAGACTGCATTGTTCTGTACAGATCAGCAGACATGTCTTGTCCGGATGTGCGCTGATCCAATCTGATGCATGCGAAAGGCCAATGGCTCCTCCAGCACAACCAAGTCCCCAGAGAGGCATCCTTTTGGTGTCCGGGCGAAAGGGCCGCTTGTTCATGATCCTGGCTTCCAATGATGGTGTTGCGATGCCTGTGCTGGAAACGAAGATCAGCATATCGACCGCCTCATAGGGTATATCGTTATGCAGAAATTGCTGGTCAGTTAAACATGTATCGATTGCCTTCAATGAATCCTCTAATGCGCATGTTAAATAAAGCCGATTTCTATCTGAAAAGGGATGCTCCTCATAGAACCACTGTTCATTTACTGAAAACTGTCTCTCATTAATCAAAGCAGAATCAAATACCTGCAACAACCTTTGCATCTTTCTCTCAGGATAATCAAACAAAGCGTTTACGATGTCTTTCACAGCTTCCTGGCTATAACTATACCGTGCATGCTGCGTTCCAACAGACCCGATTACCGTCATTTTCTCACCAATCTTCTTATAGTTCTCTTCTTCATCAGTCTCGTTCTTATTTTGTCTATATTTACCTGTTTTATTACATGGATTTTCACAGTTTTTTCACAAACTTTTCTAACCAAAAGGTTCGAAAAAACCATTTGATAGTACGTTTGTGAATAAATGTACAAATTGTGAATGATGCCTAACCTCCCACAAAACACTTTTCAATTTTTGTATGATGAATACATAGGAAACAGCCATCACATAGAAAGGAAGTCGTTGACCATGGCAAAAGAAGAAAAAGCTGTAAAAAAGGCTGACAAAGAGCTTAATTTAAAAGGAACCTTTATCTCTGTCATGTTTGTTGGTATTTTCATCATCATCAGCTGGGTTGGAGCTTTTGCTTTATTTTTATCAAGATAAGAGATTTTCATTCAAAGGAGGGAGCATTCATGCATTTGCATAAGTATGAGAAAATATGGCTTATTTTTGGCATCGCATCTTTAATTATCTTTTTGGCAATTTTAGGTTATGGTGCGTTTTGGAAAGGAACCCACCCTCAAAGCCATGGTGAGACTATCAATCCGAATCATGTCGACCAAAACGAGTCATTCCAGGAAGAACATCTTGGTCTAAATAAAATAGGAGATAAACGTTATGTGGTCAATATTCTCGCATCCACGTTCAACTATGACCTTGGCAAAGATAAAGACGGAAATCCTGTGAAACAAATTCGTGTTCCAAAAGGGTCAAATGTTTTATTTCAGGTAACCACAAAAGATGTGGTTCATGGTTTCAATGCTGCCGGAACCAATGTGAATATGATCGTTGAACCGGGTTATATCAGCAGCTATGAAACAGTTTTAAACAAACCTGGTGTCTACACAATCGTATGTAATGAATATTGCGGTGTAGGACATCACATGATGTATGCTACTTTGGAGGTGTATGAATAATGGCGATACCGATGAAAGATGAAAGCACCCAGGCGAAAACCCTGACAATCACCAAGCCAGAAGCGAGATTGTATATGTCATTCATCCATGTGGCATTTATTGCCTTACTGGTTGGAGGTGCGATGGGGTTATTGCAAACACTTGTCAGATCAGGCAAATTCACCCTGCCTTTTGGAATCGGCTATTATCAAATACTAACCGTTCACGGTGTGATACTTGGACTTGTCCTGACAACTTATTTCATTATCGGTTTTCAATTTGCATTGATGGGTAAAACAGTCGGCATATCTAAAAAACAAAGAAAAGCCGCTTGGCTGAGCCTTTGGGTAATGGTAGCGGGCACACTGATGGCATCGATTACCATACTGCTTGGCAAAGCAAGTGTACTATACACGTTTTACGCGCCTTTAAAGGCACACCCGGCGTTTTATATCGGTCTCGCTTTAGTGATTATTGGCAGCTGGATAGCGGGGTTTGTCAATTGGCGGCAATTATATTTATGGAAAAAACAGCATCCTGGTGAAAAATCACCTCTGCTTGCATTCATGGTTGTTATCAATATGATTATGTGGTTCATTGCGACACTGGGAGTTGCCGCAACTGTATTGATCCAGTTTATTCCATGGTCACTCGGCTATTCAGCAACAATCAATGTACTGGTCAGCAGGACCTTGTTCTGGTATTTTGGGCACCCGCTTGTATATTTTTGGCTGCTGCCGGCCTATATGGCATGGTATGCCATTATCCCAAAAATCATCGGCGGCAAAATCTTCAGTGATTCCCTGGCGAGAATGGCTTTCATTCTGTTCTTATTCTTTTCCATACCGGTAGGCTTTCACCACCAGCTCACGGAGCCTGGTATCGATGCAACATGGAAATTCATACAGGTTTCTTTAACTTTCATGGTAGTGATCCCAAGTCTGATGACAGCATTTTCGATGTTTGCAACCTTCGAAATTACCGGTCGTAAAAAAGGATTTAAAGGATTATTTGGCTGGTTCAGGCATTTACCATGGAAAGATGTTCGTTTCTTTGCACCATTTATTGGGATGGTTGCCTTTATTCCTGGTGGCGCTGGTGGAATCATCAATGCTTCCCACCAAATGAATGAAGTTGTTCATAATACCATCTGGGTTACTGGACATTTCCATTTGACTGTAGCGACAACAGTGGTCTTAACATTCTTTGGAATTAGTTACTGGCTTGTGCCTCATTTGACGGGCCGAAAGCTGACGAAAAATATAAATCGGCTTGGCATCATACAGGCTGTCACTTGGACTGTCGGTATGCTGATCATGTCAGGTTCCATGCATATTGAAGGTTTGCTCGGGGCGCCAAGAAGGTCTGCTTTTTCGACATACGGTGGAACTGCACAGGCGCATGAATGGGCTTATTATCAGCTGGCACAAGCTATAGGGGGTTCCATCTTATTCATCGGGATTATCTTGATGGTCTACATCTTTATCAAATTAGCATTTTTTGCACCAAAAGGGGTGGAAGCATTCCCTATTGCAGAAGAAGAAAAAGATGCACAGCCGACACCGATGTTCTTGGAGAATTGGAAACTGTGGGTAGGCATAACGATTGCATTGATCTTATTTGCTTACACTATACCATTCGTTGATATAATCCAAAACTCACCTCCAGGTTCACCACCTTTTACAATGCCAATCGGCAATAACTAAAAAAACAGGGGCTCGCTCCCCTGTTTTTTGATAAATAAACTTTGAAATCATATGATGTGGTTAAAATTTTTTCTGAAAATGTCTGATTAAATAATCCGGGTTCAGCCCTTCTCCAGTTACATCCTGTAAAATTTCAAGCGGTTTTTTCATCTTCCCATATTGATGTATGTTTTCTTTCAGCCAGTTTGTTATAGGTCTATAATCACCGGATAAAATGACCTCATTCAAATCGAATTGTTTTTTCATTGTATTTTCGAACTGGGCAGCATACATATAACCCAATGAATAAGAAGGAAAATACCCAAAATCTCCTCCGGCCCAATGGATGTCCTGCAGAACGCCATCTTTGTCGGAAGCAGGGACGACACCCAAGTAGTCCCGCATCTTTTCATTCCATAACTCAGGAAGGTCCTTTACATGGATTTCTCCATTCAGCAGCGCTTTTTCCAATTCATATCGAAGCATAATATGCAGAGAATATGTCAGTTCATCAGCTTCAATACGAATAAAAGAGGGCTTGACTTCATTTAATGCACCGTAGAAATTATCCAGCGGAATTTCTCGAAAATATGCCGGAGCATGGGATTGAAAAAGATTATAATTCGCTTTCCAAAAGGCTTTGCTGCGGCCAACAAAAATCTCCCAAAACAACGATTGTGACTCATGAATACCCATTGATGTCCCTTCGGAAAGCGGCGTATGAGATAATATATCACTAAGGTTCTGTTCATATAGTGCATGTCCACCCTCATGGATGGTGCCGAACACGGCCATACGGAAGTCATTTTCGTCGTATCTTGTTGTAATCCGAACATCATTTTTATTAATGCCAATGGCGAAAGGATGGATTGTTTCATCCAATCTGCCTGCACCGAAGTCATATCCCATTTTTTTGAGTATTTCCAGACTGAACGCACGCTGGTTTTCTTTTGGGAAATGGTGAATCAGCGGATTGGTATCCGAATGACTCTGTTCCATTTTTTCAAGCAAACTGGTCAAAGCATCTTTTAACTTTGGGAAAACACTATCAAGTACTTTTACAGTCACTCCTGGTTCGAAGTCATGAAGGAGCGCATCATAAATATGCTCTTCATAACCCCAGTATGCCGCAAATTTCTTATTGAAATGGACCAACTTTTCCAGGTATGGCTGAAACAGGGAAAAATCGCTTTTTTCTCTTGCTTCTTGCCAGATAGCTTCCGATTTTGATTGTAAAGTGACATATTCTTTCATTTCTTCATGAGGAATTTTCTTGTTGCGTTCATATGTATCTTCACATACACCAATTGATTTTAAAATCACTGCATCATTTGTTTTTTCTTTCAACATATCAATAAAATATTTCATTCGATCAGAGGTTTGCAGCAAATGCAATTTTTCTGACAAAAATCCAGCCACTTCAGCTCGTTTTCCCGCCCCTTTTGCAGGAAGCTTCGTCCGAGCGTCCCATTGTGATAAATTGATCGCTTCCTGATAAAAACTTTGTTCTTTAAGCAGCTGCAAAAAATCCTTTTCCATATCTTTGATTTGATTCATAAGCATCCCCCTATATACTATTTGCGTTTCTTACCAAAAAACTGATAGTAATCTGTTTTTATAAAACCGTTGAAAAGCTTCCTTTTTTTTGTCGCTTTTTGACCATATTGTTTTTCAAATGCTTCATTGGCGGTCAAAATATAGACACTCCAAGAAGGATGCTGCTGCATTATCTGCCCAAATTTCTCAGTGAATTGCCGAATGTAATCAGCGTCCCCTATCCTTTGGCCGTATGGCGGGTTGCCGATGATATAGCCATTTTCTTTTTTTAACGACAAATCACTTACCTGCATTTGCTTCCATGAAATCAAGTCGCTTAAGCCTGCTTCTTCCGCATTGTTACGAGCGATCTGTACCATTTTGTGGTCGATATCCGATCCAGTAATATCCAAATGCTGTTCATATTTTGCCTTATCTTCAGCTTCTGTAAAAGCTTCCTCCCAATGTCTTTGCTTCATGAACTGCCAGCTTTCACAGTCAAAAGAACGATTGAATCCTGGTGCAATGTTTTGGCCGATCAAAGCAGCTTCAATGGGAATCGTTCCCGAACCGCAGAATGGATCAATTAACGGGTAGTCGGGTTTCCAGTTGGTCAACAAAACAAGCGCAGCCGCCATTGTTTCCTTTAAAGGGGCTTCCCCTTGGCCAGTCCTGTAACCTCGTTTGTGAAGTCCAGTGCCAGAAGTATCGAGCGTGAGTGAAACAATATCTTTGGTGATAGCCACTTCTACTTTGTAACGGGGACCTTCTTCAGAAAGCTTTGACACAAGTCCGTATTTCAATTTCATTCGTTCCACTATCGCCTTCTTCGTGATGGCCTGACAGTCCGGCACACTATATAGTTGAGACTTATGCGACTTCCCGGATACGGGAATATTGCCATCTTCACTAATGAAAGCTTCCCACGGCAAAGCCTTTGTCTGTTCAAACAACTCATCGAACGATGCGGCGCGAAAACTGCCGACCAAAATTTTGACCCTGTCCGCGCTTCTCAGCCATAAATTACATCTGGCTATGGCGGCGGCATCGCCTTCAAAAGTTATTTTTCCATTGTCAACACGTGGCTCATACCCAAGCGATTTGACTTCAGCAGCGACAACGGATTCCAGCCCCATCGCAGCTGTAGCAATAAGTGTATATGTTTTCATACATAGTTTCCTTTCATCTTTCTGGCAGTTGCCAAACAAATTTTCATGCACTGGTATTGTATTTAACCGTCTGAATGACATTACTTATGTAAAAGGCCATGACTATAGGCACAAAGACAAGCTTGCTCATCATGTGCGTTAAAGTCATGGCCGGACTAAAAAGCCTTGCATTTTATCATATCATGACATATAACCTATTGAGTGTTTATAAGCCATGTTCTGTTTCCTGGTACTCCAAACGGTGGTCAGCCTCGTACACAGGTTGTAATCATCTATCTACAAGCCAATGCTTGTCCCTTTTTCGGTTGAATTCCCTAATCAAGGATGCCCCTACCATTGTTTGGGTTGCTCACTCGTGGGGTTTACCGCGTTCCACCTGGCATTTTTCAATCCAGCTTCGTCACTGTGGCACTTTCAAGCATACTCATTCATATCCGCAGGACTTAGAATTTTTTGCTGCCGTTAGCCGTTTCTCCAGCTACCTTGACTTATGAATTCATCAAGCACGAACACTACAAACATCTCAGTTTGTGTGAGCATGGACTTTCCTCTGCATTTTCATACAGCGATTACAGAAACACTCAATAATGCCGAGATACATTATAGCATAACTTTAATTAATTATCCAGCGCGTCAGGATTCGGCGTTTGTAATTTTTTTTCCGAACACAGCTTTTTCTAAATTGGATAAACGTTTCAAGACATCATAATTCACTTGTGTACTGGCAGTATTTTGCACTCTTGTCTGGCCTTCGTCGGAACGTTTTCGCAATTGTTCGTTTTCCTGTTGCAGTCTGTTGATTTCCTGCTGGAGAACCTCATAATCCTGAATGATCGTGTCCAGAAACTCATCTACTTCCTCTTGATGGTAGCCTCTCATGGTGACTTTGAAGTCCTTCTCCAAAATTTCTTTTGTAGTCAATTTTGTTTGGTATGCACCCATCCTTTTCACCTCTTTTTTATCACTTCATTTTCATCTTATTAACCCAGTAAAACTTTATGCTAACCATTATACCATCAAAACAAGGAGCTGAAAAATAAGCCCCTTGTTTTATGGAAATATATGTAGATTGATGCTAGTCCATGTCGGATGATTGAAAGGAAAATGGCAGTAACTCCTCCACCCTTACAGATTTGACTTCTTCTGCTTTTAAATTGGATAAATGGATCTGCATATCTTTGTTGAAGAACTCACTCATTACTTGCCGGCAGGAACCACATGGCGGCACAGGTCTTTGTGTATCAGCTACAACTGCCATTTCCTGAAATTCACTCTCTCCATCGGCAATTGCTTTAAATATTGCCACCCGTTCCGCACAGCAGGTTACTGGATATGCTGCGTTTTCAATATTGCAGCCAGTATAAATTTTACCCGATTTCGTCAGTAGCGCAGCGCCAACTGGGAACCGGGAATAAGGTACGTATGCCTTTGACCTGATCTTGATTGCTTCCGCTAATAAAAAATGTTTATCCATCGTTCTCCCCCCTATATGTGGAAGACAATTATAGATAAAAGCAAATAAAATGTAAAGCTTTATTAAGCTATTCCAGCTGATCTGCAAGCAGATCGAACACATAAAGGCAAGCCTGATGCAGCTGCATATATCTTCTGCGTTTCACATCAATATAATAACTATGCATCAAAATAAGCTCCATATTCTCTCTGGTAGAAACGATTTGCTTCGGATGAACTTTTACTTGTCGGTTTTTCACTGTAGCTAGCGCTAAATCTTCCCAACGTGCCAATAATTCATAAATGGGATCTGTCTGTTTTCTTACATATGCAAAAAACTGCTTGTCCTTTCTGCTTTCAGGAGCCTGATTATTTTCATAATACTCCTGTAACAGTGCCAGCTGTTTTTTCAGTTCTATTGTCTGCAGCAATAATTCATGCAACGATAACACACCTTTCTAAAACACCCTCCTTCTATTTTAGCATATACAGTCATACATCGAGCCCTGGACCGCCCTTTTTGTTTAAAACTGTTTAAAATTTCGTGCGTTCGAGTATGGAATGCAGATAGATCAATTCATTTTGGGCATGGTTGTAGTATCCCATGATCGCTGTATCCGTTGAGATCATCAGTTTTTGTTCTGCCGCACGGAGTTTACTATTTAAATGTATAAGACTTTGGGCCAGTTCTTTGTTCGTCATACCGAATTCAAAATATCCTATTTCTTTTCTATTCGCCAATCCCATTATCATCACTCCATTCGAGAAATTCCTTATGCATATATTTCTCCATGGATGAATGATATCCTGCACGTTCGACAAAACTAGTATAGAAAACACAAAACTAGTGAAGAATCGCGTGAAGCGAAGTAATACCCTATATCATTGATCAAAATAAAACAGTTGGGCAAACTAATTTCAAGGAGGTTTTTTCATGAAAAAAAATGACACTTCTAAGAAACAAGATAAAAATCATTCTTTTAAGGATTTGCAGACTGGAGACAAAAAACGCAACGGACCGAACCGTCCTTCCACTTAATCTAACAGACGGTTTTAAACAGCATGAAGTCCTATGTCTATAACTTCGAGAAAAACAGCTATATCATGTTTTTCTCGTTTTTTTATTAACTGACATAAACCCCTTAATTTCAATTTCAATTGCGAATACTTTGGAGGCCGTATGTTTTTCTATCCAGTCATAGGGCAAGCATTGTCTTTTTAGTGCTGTTTTGTTGTAAAATATATGTGAAGTGATGCACGCTTGCTTCTTGATATTATAGGCAATAATGTTACAATTACTTGATTGAAGTTATCATATGGCTTTTAATTTGATATGATACATGTAATGCCAATAGGGGGAGCTATAGTGAATTATCCGAATGGAAGCCGTGTTGGTCCAAAAAGCCGGCCTATATTTAAACAAGGCTACGGCAATAGAGGTATGACACTCGAAAATGATATCAATGACACAAACAAGTTTTATCTGGAAACAGATCGTGCAGTCATTCATAAAAAACCGACACCAATACAAATTGTAAACGTGGACTACCCTAAAAGAAGTGCGGCGGTGATCAAAGAAGCCTATTTCAAACAGGCGTCTACTACAGATTATAATGGGATATATAAAGAGAAATATATCGACTTTGAAGCAAAAGAAACGAAAAATACGACTTCGTTCCCTTTTGCCAATATACACGCACATCAAATAAAACATATGGAAAAGGTCATTTCTCACGGAGGAGTTTGTTTTATCATCATCCGTTTCAGTAAACTTGACAAGACATATTACGTCCCCGCGGAGATCCTTTTGCAGTCTTGGCAAATTAGCTTGTCAGGCGGGAGAAAGTCGATTCCCTATCGCCTGATCCAGGAAAAAGGATTTCTGATCCCATTTCAGTATCAAGCAAAGGTGAACTACTTGGATATCATCGATCATTTATACTTTTAATCACGGAGGTAACAAGCATGGCAAATGGCCAAACCCGCATGGGGCGAAGAAAACAAAACACAAAAAACACTAAAACAACGAAAAAACCTATTTGGAAAAAGATCCTGCTTACTATTCTTATCCTTGGGTTGGCATTATTCATTGGTGTAGGTGCGGTATTTACTTATTATGTTGCCACAGCACCCAAGATTGATGCAGCAAAATTACAGGACAACTTTTCGTCTAAAGTATATGATATGGATAAAAAAGAAGTTGCGGATATCGGTTCAGAAAAACGTACTCGCATCGAGTATGATGACTTGCCACAATCATTTGTTGATGCAGTAACCGCAACGGAGGATTCTCGATTCTTCAAACACCATGGCATAGATGTCCGTCGTATCGGCGGTGCCGTGCTCGCTAATATCAAAAACGGTTATGGCTCTGAAGGAGCCAGTACAATCACGCAGCAGCTAGTGGAAAAATCATTTCTTTCACCGGAAAAACAGCTTAAATTGAAAGTGCAGGAAGCTTGGCTGTCGCTGAAATTAGAAAGAAAGTATTCGAAAGAACAAATTTTGGAAATGTATCTAAATAAAATTTACTATGGAAGCGGAGCTTGGGGAGTCGGTGAAGCTGCGAAAATCTATTTTGGCAAGTCCGATTTGAAAAAGCTGACCCTTCCAGAGGCTGCCATTTTGGCTGGACTTCCGCAGCGCCCGTCAGCCTATGACCCATACCAGCATCCTGACTTGACAAAAGGACGGATGAAGACGGTTTTGACACTGATGGTCCGCCATAACAAAATTACCCAAAAACAGGCAGATGAAGCATTAAAAGTCGATATCAAATCTCTTTTAAAAGGCAAACGTCCAGAAACAACGAAATACGAAGCGTTTTTACAGGAAGTTCAAAAAGAGGTTAAAGATAAAGTAGATGGTGCTGATATTTATAAAGACGGCCTGAAAATTTACACGACGTTAGACAGAAGCGCACAAGAGCATGTTGAATTTTTGCTGAAAGACAGTGATCAAAATCCGATCAATTATCCAGATGATCAAATGCAAGCCGGCATGACAGTCCTGGATACCAAAACGGGTGCTATCAGGGCAATCGGCGGTCGAAGAAATAGTAAGAATATGAGCGAATATAATTATGCGACACAGGGTCACTACCAGGCAGGCTCAAATGCTAAACCACTTATTGCTTATGGACCCGCTATTGAATATAATAAATGGTCGACTTATCACCAAATAGATGATGATAAACCATATCAGATCAAAGGAAGCGATAGATCAATTGGTAACTGGAACAGTTCTTACGGCGGCTTGGAAAGCATACGGTATGCGCTTGCGCAATCATTGAATGTGCCTGCTGTCAAAACATTGGAGGAAACAGGTCTCGGAAATGCTAAAAAGTTCGCAGAAGGATTAGGAATCGAATTTGCTAAGGATAATATCGAAATTACCGACGCAATTGGCGGATCAAGCACCAATATAAGTCCTCTGCAAATGGCTGGAGCCTATAGAGCATTTGGTAATGGCGGAGTCTATAATGAACCATATGCTGTTACAAAAGTGGTTTATCCCAATGGCCGTACGGTTAATTTAAAACCTGAACCAAAGGCAGCAATGTCAGATTATACGGCTTATATGATTACTGATATGTTAAAAACGGCAGTGAATTCCGGTACTGGGACAAGAGCCAATGTACCAGGTGTGCCAATGGCTGGAAAAACCGGTACGACAAATTTGTCAGGGAAAGACGGCAGCCCGGATTCCTGGTTCACAGGTTATTCTACAGCATATACTATTTCAGTATGGACTGGCGGATATAAAGACGAAGAAGGTAATCGGGATGTGATGCCAGATACAAAAATATCACTCGATTTGTTCAGAAACACGATGGAAGAACTGTCCAAAAATATCGACACAGCAGACTTTGAAAAACCCGACTCTGTAGTCAGTGTCGGTGTGGAAAAAGGCTCTAATCCTGCCGCCTTGCCAAGCAAGTATACACCAAGCTCCAATATAGTCAATGAGTTGTTTGTCAAGGGGCATGAACCAAATAAAACTTCTGAGAAATACGATAAACTGGATCCGGTCAAAAATCTCAAAGCAGATTATGATAAAGATGATGAATCGATTAAAGTCAAGTGGGATTACGATGATAAAGATAATGTTGAATTTCAAATCAGTGCGAGTATTGATGGCGGTGAAATGAAATCACTCTCCTCCACCGGCGATACATCGATGGATATTTCATCTGTGGAGCCTGGAAAGGATTATACAATTCAAGTCGTCGCTGTCAGCAAAGATGACAGCACGAGCCAGAGTGAAGCGAAAACAACGTCTGTGAAAGTTCCTGGAGATGATGATGAAGATGATAAAGACATGCCTGCAGTTACAGGACTAACAGCAAAATACCGCGATGATATCATTGATGTAGACTGGAATTACGATGGGCCGGATGCCGATTTTGAAGTTTCCGTCAACGGCCAGAATCAGAAAGTCCATTCCAACGGCATTCAAATAAGTGGTGCTAAACCAGGGGAAAATTATACCATCAAAGTCACCCCAGTTGGTAAAGACAATGATAAAAAAGGTCCTGAAAGCAGCACGAGCATCAAAATTCCGGATGCCAATAACTCATCTGATACGAATGGCAACCAAAATGATGATGAGAAAAAACAAGATGATAATGAGCATCATGATGGTGATAGTAACCAAGATCAAGGTGACCAACATGACCAAGACAATCAGCAAAATGACCATGATCAAGATGATGGAAACAACCAAAATGATGATGGCTCCAGTAACCAAGATTAAAATTGAAATAGGAAAAGAAGGACTTTCCCGGCGGAAAAGTCCTTCTTTTTATTTTAAAACAGCTGTGTTTGCTGCATCTCGTTTTTTCATTCGCTTCTGGCCTTCTCTGCATAATTGCAACAATGGGCATTCCGGGCAATTAGGATTCCTCGATTTGCAATGATACCTGCCGAAGAAAATCATTAAGTGATGGGTATCGCTCCATTCATCTTTCGGAACCTTGCGCATCAGCGTTTGTTCCACCTCATTCACGGAATCCTTCCACCTGCAAATGCCTAACCGTTTAGATACTCTTTCAACATGTGTGTCGACAGCAATGGCCGGTTCTCCAAAAGCTACAGAAGCCACCACATTTGCGGTTTTTCTGCCTACTCCAGCCAGTTCCATCAACTGTTCTTTTGTCCGCGGAACGTCACCATTGTAGCGATCCAACAATGATTGAGAAAGCTTTTGAATATTCTTCGCTTTATTTCGGTAAAGACCTATGGAACGAATATCTTGTTGTAACGCTTCCAGCGGCACAGCAACATAATCTTCCGGTTTCTTATATTTTTGGAACAGCTCCTTTGTTACCTTATTTACAAGGTTATCAGTACACTGGGCAGATAATACGACAGCGACTAAAAGCTCAAAAGGATTCTCATGATTCAATTCGCATGCAGCTTCCGGAAACATTTCATGCATTTTATCCAGACAAAAACGGATTTCTTTTTTATTCAGCAAAAGCTAGTCCTCCTCATTCAACCAATTATAATAAAATGAGGTATCTCTGTCAGAAACAGTCTCCTCTTTTTGTGTACGTGACTTATGAAATGATTTACTCGCCTCCCTTGCATCTTCAACAGAGTGAATGCCTTTCTTTTTCCATTCTCTCAATATCCTGTCGATATATTTGAAATTCAATTTCCCCATTAGTACGGACTCCCTAAGTCCTGCTTTGATCAGTGCGGGGGATATTTGATCTTCATCAAGCCATGTATTGATCATCTCTATTTCAAAAGGAGATAATGGCCTTCCAAATTCCTGTTCAAATAAGACAAATATGGTTCCTTCATTTTTGTCATCTTTTTTTGGTTGAGGCTCAGCCAAGAACAACTTTTTCCATAATGGCTCTAAGGAATAAACCTCCGTTAATTGCTGAAGATCATTTTCCCTTTGTTCTATAGAAAGAAACTGCCTTTGAATCAATTGGCGCAGCACCTTTGAACAGGTTGTTTCTTCAATGGACAAACAAGAAATCAACTCATTAGGGGTAGGAAAAAAATTCTTCTCGTATGCAAAACGATGTATCTGTAAAATGACAACAAGTTCCAGCTCTGTCAATCCGAAGCTAGCATAAGACGTTAGCAGTTTGACCGGAATAGGTACCTGATGAAGCATTTCATGTTGAAACTGGAATGATTTTGTCATATTAGCACCTCTATTTCAATATAACATAAGTAAAAATATTTTATTTACAGCATAGGTAAAATCCCTCGCTTTAAGCAAGGGATTCTTCATGCTTTCCTTGTTGATCATGGATACAGGCGATTTAACAAGCGTGGGAATGGAATAGTTTCACGTACGTGATCGACACCGGAAATCCATGCGACTGTCCTTTCCAGCCCCAATCCAAAGCCAGAATGCGGTACACTGCCATATTTTCTGAGCTCGAGATACCACTCGTAAGCAGGTCCAGTTAATTGATGTTCTTGATACCTTTTCTCCATCAATTCAAGATCATCGATACGTTCGGAGCCGCCGATGATTTCACCATAGCCTTCCGGTGCAATCAAATCTGCACATAGTACGACTTCCGGACGTCCTGGCACAGGCTTCATATAGAATGCTTTGATTTCTGCCGGGTAATTCGTGATGAAAACCGGTTTGTCGAAGCTTTCTGCGATTTCAGTTTCATGAGGAGCACCAAAATCATCTCCCCATTCAATATCAGTGAAGCCTTTTTCCTTCAGCAATGCTATCGCATCATCATAAGAAATTCTCGGGAATGGTGCTTGGATTTTTTCAAGTTTGGAAACATCACGATCCAATACAGAAAGTTCCAACTCGCAGTTTTTTAATACCGACTGTACAATATGTGTCACATACTGTTCCTGAATCTCGAGACTCTCCTCATGACTGGTAAAGGCCATTTCCGGTTCAATCATCCAGAATTCAATCAAATGACGACGAGTTTTCGATTTTTCCGCACGAAATGTTGGACCAAAGGAGAATACTCTGCCTAAGGCCATCGCTGCAGCCTCCAAATATAATTGGCCTGTTTGTGATAAGTAAGCCTCCTCGTCAAAATACTTGGTATGAAATAATTCAGTTGTGTCTTCTGCCGATGCGCCAGTCAGAATTGGAGAATCGATCTTCACAAAGTCATTGTTATTGAAAAATTCATACGTTGCCCTGATAATTTCATTTCTGATTTTCATGATCGCATGTTGTTTCTTGGACCGCAGCCATAAATGACGGTGATCCATCAAAAACTCAGTTCCATGTTCTTTTGGTGTGATCGGATAGTCAATAGAATCATGAATCAGTGAAATGGTTTTGACATGCATTTCAAATCCCAGCGGTGATCTTTTATCTTCAACGATCATTCCAGTTATGTACATGGATGATTCCTGGTTCATATTTTTTGCAAGCTGGAAAACATCTTCATCGACGTCATTTTTTGCCACAACTGCTTGCATGAAACCTGTACCATCACGCAGCTGCAGGAACGCTATTTTTCCACTGGAGCGCTTATTTGCCAGCCAGGCTCCGATAGTTACTTCTTGTCCTTCATATTTAGAAACTTTTGCTATAGTAGTTTTCAAAAAAATTACCTCCATGAAATAAACTGTTTATATGACTCAGGTATGTGTAATGACGAAACGTTTGATTCTCTCTGCAGCTTCAATCAGTACATCTTTGGATGTTGCATAAGATAATCTGACGTTATCTGGCGAACCGAATCCGGAACCTGGAACCAAGGCTACCTTTTCTTCTTCAAGCAAAGCTTCAACCCACTCGTCAACAGTAGAAAATCCGGACTTCAGAGCAGCTTCCTTCACGTTAGGAAATAAATAAAATGCTCCTTTTGGTTTCTTACAAGTAATATACGGAATATCATCAAGAAGACGGTATAAGGTATCTAGTCTATCTTGAAAAACACTACGCATTTCGATTGTGGGATCCTTTTCTGCACTGTATGCAGCCTCAGCAGCATGCTGCGCGATGGAATTTGGATTGGAAGTGGCATGTGATACATGGTCACTCATTGCTTTGATGAGCTTTGTGGGTCCTGCAGCATAGCCAATCCGCCAGCCGGTCATAGCATGTGATTTAGAAACGCCATTGATGACAACCGTAAGATCCTGTAATTCAGAAGAAAGGCTGGCAATCGAGACGTGTTCATCAGAAGTATAAATCAATTTTTCGTATATTTCATCTGAAACGATTAATATATTGTGTTTCAAACAAATATCACCCAAAATCTGTAATTCCTCTTTGCTATACATCATACCTGTAGGATTGCTCGGGGAATTAATGATGATCGCTTTTGTCTTATCCGAGATAACTTTTTCAAGCTGGTCCGATGTAATTTTGAACCCATTTTCTTCTTGACCCTGCACATATACCGGGCTACCTTGTGCAAGTTTCACCTGTTCAGGATAGCTTACCCAATAAGGTGCGGGAATGATCACTTCATCACCCTTGTTCAAAATAACTTGAAAAAGAGTGTATAAGGCGTGTTTGGCGCCCGAAGTCACGACAATTTGATCTGTACTATACATCAACTGATTGTCTGCTTTCAGTTTAGCAGCTATCGCTTTTTTTAACTCGGCTGTACCAGAAGCAGGTGTATACTTGGTCATACCCTTGTGGATAGCTTCAATGGCAGCTTCATTAATGAAAGAAGGTGTATTGAAATCCGGCTCCCCAACCCCTAGGCCGATTACGTCATGCCCTTGTTGTTTCAACATTTTCGCCTTGGCAGAAATTGCCAATGTTGAAGACGGTGTAAGACTCTGCACTCTATTTGCTAATTCCATCATAAAACCACCTCTGCATTATTTTTAGCCAAGTCAATCAAATAAACTTTTGAAGCCGAATTGTTCATATCTTTTTCCGTCCGACATTCTGAAGTAATCAAGAATATAACGATCTGATCGATCATGATAAGCCACTTCCCACAATGGCAGATGTTTTTTGGAAATAGCTGGTGTAATTTTAACCAATTTGCAGCTGTCACACTGTTGCTGCCATTGCTTTTGAATTGCATTTTTGGGAAGTATTTTTTCACTTGGAACAACTACGAATTTTGCTTTTTTATCTTTTTTATTCTTAGGGACAAATACAAGTTTCTTTTTTCCTTTTTTTGTCTTCCCCTCGACAACATGATACTGTTCGAAACCATTAAAAAGAGTAACCTTAGAAATATCTGTCACATCTGTCTTAGCTGCGACTGCCTTCTTAGTACTCGTGATTCCAGCCATTTTACTGTGCTGAATATCGTTGTATAAATAAATACAATACGCAAGAGAAGCCACTATCGCTATACAGAGAATCCATGAAGTCCAAGCCAACCATGCCGGCCACTTTTTTGTTTCATCTTGCCAATGATTGTAACTCATATGTTTATCATAGCCTTTTTCATTATATATTTCACGTCCATTTTCCTCCCCAATACAAATGGCTGTTTTATCAATATTTACTAGTCATATCATGTCTCTGATAACAAACACTATGGTTAACGTTGAATTAAATCCGAAAGGGTCATTTTTAATCCGGTAACTTATTTCAACAAAATAACCCAACCCTTACCTCTTCTTGTACTGATGCTAAATGGCATCAGTACTTTTTCTATTTTAAAACCAAGAGCGGGCTTTTTCCATTATTTCACGCGTGGAATCGAAGACTACCGGGACATCAGGAATGGACTTTGTGAAAAACTTGCCATATTTCGCTTTTATAATCCTGGAATCACAGACGAAAACGATACCGCGGTCGCTTTGGGATCGGATCAACCGGCCGAACCCTTGTTTAAATCGAATAACAGCATTTGGCAATGATAAGTCAAAAAAAGCATTTTTACCCGCTTCTTGCAACTGTTGAGATTTTGCTGCAAATAAGGGATGGTCCGGCACCTCAAAAGGCAAACGTGCGATGACCAGACAGGATAAATCTTGCCCGGGAATGTCCACTCCTTCCCAAAAGGAATTAGTGCCAAGTAAGATAGCTTTATCAAATGATTGGAAGTTCTTTTTCAGTCTGGCTCTGCTGCCGCTTGTAATTCCTTGTGCAATCAAAATGAACTCTTGCTCCAAAATTGCCTCTTTCAACAATTGATGAGCTTTACGCAACATTTCATAAGAAGTGAAAAGTACGAGCATCCTTCCCTTTGTAATTTCAGCCAATGAAAGAATTGCTTCACAAGTTGCAGCTATAAATTCCTCTTGATTACCAAAGCGGATGTCTGGAAAATCGTTGGGAATAAATAGCTGAACTTGATCCTTATATGAAAAGGGAGACGGAATGACTTTTGTATCCACTGCTTCTTTTGGGAGGCCAAGACGCTGTCTCATGAAAGAAAATGAGCCATTCATGGTAAGAGTAGCGCTAGTCAGGATCACACTTTTTTTTACGGCGAATAAGTCTTCCGCAAGCAGTCCAGAAATATTAGTCGGCTCTCCATAAACATAAACAGCATTTTTTGCTCCTTTAGCTTCAATTTCCACCCATCTGACAGTACCTTCTGCTGGCTGGAGGAATAATTCCTGGATATATTCACAAAACTTTGCTAAGGAATCCTTGCTATTCTTTAATTGTACAGTGGTCGTCTTTTTATCTGGATCAATATTTCTTTCAATTTCTTGTAAAATTTCACCCAGATCTCTCAACAGTGACAGCAATCTTCCAGCCATTTCCTGGATGATCTGCCATGCAGAATTCTTATCATCTTCCGAGAGCAGACGGTACTGGATGCGGCCAATATCACTTAAGGATTTGTCTGACTTGTTTTGGCTTGATACATATTGAAATATCATACGAAATAAATCATCGATTTCATGCTTCGTAGCTTCGAATTGTCCATCCCATCTTCGAATGGCTTCTAAATCGGCTAATTCAGTAAATTCATCAAGTAAAGAAGCCAGCCATTTATCTTCGGTGGCAGCACCAATCTTGTTCAGTTCATATAACATGTGAACATAGTCCAGCTTTAAACCATACCGTTTCGAAGCTGTTTCCTCCAAATGGTGTGCCTCGTCAATGATTAAATGGTCATATGACGGCAGAAACTGGTATTCATGATACATGTCCGTACACAATAAAGCATGGTTTGTAATGACGATGTCAGCCTTTATCGCTTTATTTTTGGCCCTTTGATAAAACGATTTGTTAGTCCATGAGGAAGATTGGTCAGACTGGCCTTCTGATTCAGCTGATATGTTGCCAGCAAAATATTTTCCGCTTGTGGGCAAGTGTAACTCATCTATATCCCCAGTGACTGTCTCGGTTAGCCAAACAAGAATCATCGCTTTAGTCAGTGCGATATCGTAGTTGTATTCATCTGCCAACAATTCCTCTTCCAGTCTTTCCAAACTGATGAAGTGCTGTTTTCCCTTCAGCAAGGCTGCAGAAAATGTAAAGGGGAGAATGGTTTTTACCAAAGGTATATCTTCTTCCATTAACTGCGTTTGCAGCTGTGTCGTATATGTACTTATGACGATTCGCTTATTATGTTTGATTGCTTCAAATATGGCGGGGATCAAATAGGCCAGTGATTTACCAGTTCCTGTCCCGGCTTCAATCAAAGCATGGCGGCCAGTCTGGAATGCATCGAAAATCGTTTCTGACATCTCCCGTTGTCCAGAGCGTTTTTCAAAATTTGTCAACATTTTTTCCAAATAACCATTTTCCTCATATACATCATCCAAATATTCACCAAAAGGAGGTAGGACTTGCTCTTCAAAATAGGATTCGCCTGTTTCATTTATCCTTTTCAAAGCAATCCCTCTATACACATCAAAATCATCGGAGGTTGAAAATAACAAGTCATTCTGCCTCTTCCTAAGCAATTCCGATAGATCCGACTTGAAAGTTTTCTCAAGCTTCAACAGATGTTCGATGGTCTCATATGGCAGCAGCTCCAATTTTTCTTTTAGCCGTAAAAGTAACTTAGCAGTTACGTAAGCGTCTGAAACAGCTCGATGCGGCTTGTCATGTGTTATATCCAGCAATGCAGCCAATTCTCCCAATTTATAGCTTGGCGCCTGCGGATACAATACTCGTGCTAGTTCCACTGTATCCAGTACAGGATTACGCAGAGCAGGTAAGCCAGCCATTTTCAGTTCCTGGTTCAGAAAGCCTAAATCAAAAGGTACATTGTGTGCAATCAAGTATCCGCTTTGAAAGTAGGAGACAATTTCCTCTGCAACCTCTGCAAACATTGGAGCCTCGGCAACGTCCTGGTTCGTAATACTGGTGAGATTGGAAATGAAGGAAGGAATTTCTTTGCCAGGGTTTAAAAACGTGGAAAACTCTTTTGTGATTGCACCCTTTTCTATGACAACAATCCCGACCTCGATGATCTTATCACCTTTCACTGCTGAATGTCCGGTCGTTTCCAAATCGATGACAACAAATTTTTCCAAGCTTCCCACCTCTTACTGCAAATTCATAAATGTATTTTCATTATTGTTAAAAAAGACACTTACCGTTATGGGATAAGCGTCTCGAGCAATTAAACCAGCTCATGCAATTCAGTTAATGGCGCTTCCTTTTCCATCAGTTTAATGATTTTATTGGTGCTATCCATGATTGCTACCCGTGGTTTAAACGCAGGCAGTTCTTCCTGGCTCAGCATCGCATAGGCTATGATAATAACATTATCTCCAGGCTGAACCAGCCTTGCAGCAGCCCCATTCAAACAAATCACACCTGATCCGCCTTCTCCTGCAATGACATATGTTTCGAGACGTGCACCGTTATTATTGTTGACGATTTGAACTTTCTCATGAGGCAAAATATCGACCTTTTTTAAAATTTCTTCATCAATCGTAATACTTCCTACATAATTCAAATTAGCTTCTGTTACAGTAGCTCGATGTATTTTCGCTTTCATCATTGTCCTAAACATAGGATTCCGTTATCCCCTTTATCAATCAGTATCAAAAATCAGGTTGTCAATCAGACGCGCCTTTGAAAACTGGACAGCAACCGCCAGAATCCACTTACGATCCGCCGGAGTTACCGGACGCAAATCAGGATACGAGAGAAGTTCTGTATAATCGATTTCCCCTGTCGTTTGCTCAGCAATGTAGCTGCTGACCTCTTTTTTAATGATAGCAGGATTTGTTTCGCCGTCAAGCACCATTTTTCTTCCCAGTTGCAATGCTTGATACAAACTTGGCGCTTCAGATTTCTCCTTTTCTGATAAGCGAACATTACGGCTGCTTTTTGCCAATCCGGAAGGTTCCCGGACAGTTGGAACTCCGACCAACTCGATTGGGAAATTCAAATCTTCTATCAAAGCAGCAACCACCGCGGTCTGTTGCGCATCCTTCATGCCAAAATATACTTTTTGGGGCTGAATGATATGGAATAATTTACTTAGAACAGTGACAACGCCGGCAAAATGTCCAGGGCGAGACTTTCCGCAAAGAACATTCGTACGTTCAAGGATATCCATCGAAATGATCGGGCTTCTAGGATACATTTCCTCTATTGAAGGCATGAAAATAATATCTGCTCCATTTTCTGAAGCGAGCTCGATATCCCGTTGTTCATCCCTTGGATAACTCTCAAAGTCTTCATTCGGCCCAAATTGCATCGGATTGACAAATACACTGACGACCGTTATGTCATTTTCCTTGTGTGCTTGCCGCATAAGCTCCAAATGACCTTCATGGAAAAAGCCCATTGTCGGAACAAAACCAATCTGTTCTGCGGCATGTATTTTGATTGCTTGCTTCATTTTTTTGATCGTACGAATAATTTGCATCATGAATTACCCCATTTTTGGTAATGATTCTTTATCTTTGGTCAAAAAAGAATGGTCAGCGTCAGGGAATGTATTGTTTTTTACTTCCTTAATATAGGATGCTAGAGCGTCCACAGCAGTAGTGTTGAAGTCTCCATAGCCTTTAGCGAATTTAGGCAGTCTGTCAACACCGTATTGTAAAAGGTCATGATATACTAAAACTTGTCCATCGCAGTGTTTTCCGGCTCCGATTCCGATCGTCGGAATAGAAAGCGCTCGACTGATGATTTTAGCCAACTCATCCGGAACACATTCTAAAACTACTGCGGCTGCCCCATTCTCTTCTAATAGCCTGGCTTCCTTTAACAGCCTTTCACCAGCTTGTTGATCTTTCCCCTGTACTTTGAATCCCCCCAAAACATTGAACGATTGCGGAGTCAAACCGATATGTCCAATTACAGGCACTCCTGCCACTTCAAGGTTGGAAATTAATTCCAGTGTTTCAGGTGATGCACCTTCTAGTTTCAATGCCTGACAACCAGTTTCTTGAAATAAACGACGCGCGTTCTCCAAAGATGATGAAAGAGAGACGTGATAAGACATGAAAGGCATGTCTACAATCAAATAGGTATTTGGTGCGCCCCTCCTCGCTGCTTTTGCGTGATGCAACATGTCATCTACTGTAACACGGACGGTGGAATCGTAACCAAGCACGACCATCCCAAGTGAATCGCCAACCAAAATCATGTCCATTCCTGCTTTTTCTGCAGTTTTCGCACTTGGATAATCATAAGCTGTAACCATTGTCAGTTTATTGTTCTTTTCTTTCATTTTAAGCAGATCAAATTTACCAAGCATGCATTACTCCTCCTTTTTAAACCACTCGATTTCTCCCGCATACAGTTTTTCTTTTTCCCCTTGATCATTTTTAACTAGTAAAGCACCGTCTTCGGCGATGCCAAGAAAAGCTGTTTTTCGTTCGTTGTTCATCGTCCTTACAATGATATCTTTCCCGATTTTGAAGCCGAAGCCTTCCCATAAAGCCTTCACAAATGCAAATCCGGCTTGCATGTATTGGTCATACATTTTTTCAAAACGTTTCAATATTTCTTGGATCATTTTATGCAAATCTAGAGAAGTGCCGGTTTCCATTTTTAATGAAGAAGCCTTTTGAGCAATTTCTTCCGGGAAATCTTTCTTTTCCTGATTGACATTAATGCCGATGCCGACAACAACATATTGGATGCGATCTTGTTCTGCCTGCATTTCGGTAAGGATGCCTGCTACCTTTTTTTCATTGATCAAAATATCATTTGGCCATTTGATAAATGGTCTCACGTTCAGTTCTTTTTCAAAAGTAGCCGCAAGTACTGTACCGCACAGCAAAGTCAATTGTGGAGAGGTTTGCAATGGTATTTGCGGCCGC
The DNA here is from genome assembly GCF_042683165.1 of Tigheibacillus halophilus. Taxonomy (NCBI): domain Bacteria; kingdom Bacillati; phylum Bacillota; class Bacilli; order Caryophanales; family Bacillaceae; genus Tigheibacillus; species Tigheibacillus halophilus. Next base: position 891,066 of record NZ_JBHUIZ010000003.1, on the reverse strand, counting down.
AGCAGAATACTCATCCAAATTCCTTTATTCGCAGCGGAGAACCACTGTCTTTGCATTCTTCCCTTTCCGCTTGTCTGTTCATCAGCAATGATGACAGTACCGTGAGGAGCTCCATCTATCGCAGCCTGGTGGGCAACATCTTGAGTTGACGAAGTTATTTGTCTATGTATGATTGATTTGCCAATCCATTTGGTATCCAGACCCCATTGCAACGTGTTTTCGCTGATTTTTTGCGGAAAAGTTAGTATACGGTAGCCTTTATTTGAAACGCCTTCAATCCTGTAGCCATCTTTTTCAAGCTGCTTCATATGTTTCCAGACAGCACTTCGAGACACTTGTAATTGTTCCGACAGCTCTTGCCCTGATATATATTCATGCTGGTTTTTCGCCAGCAATTCAATTAGTTTGTTTCTTGTTGATTGCATTTGGCCCATTCCTTTAGCGATGATTTATCATTCCTTATTTTTCCTGACACAACTTCTTTTTCCAATTTTTCCAGTAATTGGTGAATCCATCGTCCCTTTTTCCTTTCTGGAAATAAAGCAGTCAGGTCATTACCATCAATGTCCAAATCTTTTCGGCTATGGATAGTAAGCCTTTCGTACAGTTGTTGAAAGCATGATGCATCAAGTGGCTTGTTTTGGAATAACAATCTGATAAGTTTCATTAGCTTTTCGTGTACGTCAAAATCTATCTGGTAAACAAACCATCTGTCAACACCGTGATGCTGATAATATTTTAAACTGTTTACCAGCTTCTCGGCCCGGTGTTTAATTTGATTGGAACATTTCCACGCTTTCACCCAATTGGAAATAGATATATCAGGTTTCAGGAAGTGAAACATTGCAATGACTTCATCAAATGAGCCTAACGGTTCCATATGTTCAGGAAGCATGTCAAGCAATGTAGGATGCTGGCTGAAAATGGGTAAAAATTTATAGATACCAGTCTCTTTCAAATTAACCAAACCATTTTTTACTGAAGAACCAGCAAAAAATTTTGTCATCTCATTTGTTATTCGTTCAGTTGCCACTTTGTCTATTTGTGACCGGCAGGCACGGATTGCTTTCATTGTGTCTGATTCGATGGAGAAACCAAGTTGGCTTGAAAAACGTAGAGCACGAACGATCCGCAGTGCATCTTCTGCAAAACGGTCATAGCCATTTCCAACCGTCCTTATCTTTTGCCTCTGCAGATCCTTTTTTCCACCAAACAAATCAATGATATTTCCAGTTCTGTCCATCGCAAGCGCATTGATGGTAAAGTCTCTTCGGGCGAGATCAAGATCTATCTCATCGATGAAGGATACAGCATCCGGATGGCGGCTGTCTGTGTAGCTCCCTTCGACACGGAATGTTGTCACTTCGTAAGATTCGTTATCATATCTCACAATGACCGTTCCGTGTTTGATGCCGACTGGGATAACTTTTTCAAACAAAGCCAGTACTTGTTCCGGTTTCGCAGACGTTGCGATGTCTATATCACCTATAGTGCGTTCGAGCAGTACATCGCGTACACACCCACCCACGAAATACGCTCGATGTCCGTCACTTTCTAGACGCTCCATAATAGGAACGGCATGGGAGAAATTTACAGGGAGCATGTTATCACCACACTAACATTTCAATTTAAGAGCAAATCATCGTACAACCTTTCATATTGGCGCACTATTTCATTGGAATGAAATAACTGGTCTGCTCTGGCAGATGCAGCAAGGGAGAATGATTCCAGCTGCTGAGGGTTTCTTAGCAAGCGTAAAGCGAAATCGGCAGCTTGCTTGGTGTCACCTACGTCAACAATGCAACCCGTTTTTCCATCTTCGACAACTTCTGGTATGCCGCCCGCATTAGTAGCAATACAGGGCACTTCACAAGCCATCGCTTCCAGCAGTACAAGCCCGAAGCTTTCCTTTTCCGACATGAGGAGCATTAGATCTGATATTGACAACAATTCGCTGACGTTTTTTTGTTTTCCTAAAAACAATACCTTATCCTCCAGGCCCAACTGTTGTACAAGCTTGGTCATTTCCGTGTATTCAGGACCATCCCCAACAAGCAGCAGTTTTACCGGAAGCTGTTCTTGTATTATATCGAATGTCTTGATAACATCATCAATGCGTTTCACTTTCCGGAAATTGGAGATGTGAATAATGACCTGCTCATGTTCTTTAATATGGAACTTTTGCTTTAAAGCATCATTTTCACGTTTTTGGTATTCTTTCTCATTTACGAAGTTATATATAACAGATATATCTTTTTCGGTCTGCAGCATATCTTGCGTCTGATTGACGAGACTCTTTGAAACGGCCGTGACCGCATCAGAAGCCTCAATACCATATTTGATCATTTTTGCAAAAGTTTTCTCTATACCGAGCACTGTAATATCTGTACCGTGTAGCGTAGTGACGATTTTCACATCATGCTGGGCGATATTTCTTGCGAGAATGGCACAAATGGCGTGTGGCATGGCATAATGCACATGCAGGATATCAAGTTTTTCCCTGTCGATCACTTCAGCCATCTTACTCGCCAACGCCAGATCATACGGCGGGTATTGGAAAACTGGATAATGACTCAGCTCGACTTCATGATAAAAAATGGATGGATGAATCCGATCCAGCCTGAAAGGCAGACTGGATGAAATAAAATGGATCTCATGGCCTGCTTCCGCTAAAAGCATACCAAGCTCTGTGGCTATCACTCCTGACCCACCGACAGTTGGATAACAAGTAATTCCTATTTTTTTCATTGTTTACTATCCTTTTGCTGCTGTTTGACGATATTTCTCCATGAGAAATCCCCACGCTCCATGCCTCTGATCACAATTTCGGCTGCTGCCAGATTGGTTGCCAACGGAATATAATGAACATCACATAACCGCATTAAAGCACTGACATCCGGCTCATGAGGCTGAGCTGTCAAAGGATCGCGAAAAAAAATCACAACATCCATGTCATTATTTGCGATCATAGCTCCGATTTGCTGGTCCCCTCCCAAAGGGCCAGATTGGAAACGATGTACTGACAAACCGCATGCTTCCGCAATTTGTTTTCCAGTTGTGCCTGTTGCAAAAAGCTGATGTTTTTTCAAAATATGGGTGTAGGCGGTAGCGAATTTTAATATTTCCGGCTTCTTTTTATCATGAGCAATTAAAGCGATATTCAAATAGCCCACTCCCTTTCGTCCTTTTTTACTGCTGGATCATGATTTTTTCCAAACCATAAACGAGCTCATCCATATTTTTCACATGTTCAATGGCCAGTTTAATTCCTGACATAAATGATTTGCGTTCGAGTGAATCGTGTGTGATGGTCAGCATCTGTCCTGGTCCGCCAAAGATGACTTCCTGATGTGCAACCAGTCCTGGCAGCCGCACACTATGGATATGGATGCCATCATCTTCAGCTCCTCTGGCACCAGACATATTTTCTTTTTCTTCAGGGTGTCCCTGTTTCTTGGATTTTCGGGTTTCTTTGATCATATCAGCTGTTTTCACCGCTGTCCCGGAAGGTGCATCAACTTTTTGATCATGATGTTTTTCAATGATTTCGACGTCGGGCAAATATGCTGCAGCCATTTTTGCAAATTGCATCATCAATACGGCTCCAATAGCAAAGTTTGGAGCAATAATACAGCCGGTTTTCGTTTCTTTGGCTACCTCGGAAAGTCTGTCAATTTGTTCATTTGTAAACCCGGAAGTGCCGACAACTGGGCGTATTCCATGATTTAAAGCAATTTCTGTATGCTCATATCCGACACCCGGGACTGTCAAATCGATTAAAATATCTGCCTGCTTCTCTTGGAAACACCTTTCCGGATCTGTATAGATAGGGACATCTATATCGGGCAGCCCTTCTATATCAGCGATAGATTTCCCCGCATATTTATGGTCCAGACAAGCTACCAAACTGAATTCTTTTTCTTCTAAAACCATGTTGATTGCCTCGGAGCCCATTTTACCTCTTGGACCGGCGATAATTATTGATGTTGTCATGATTGACCTCCATTTTACATGTTGTTCTGCGTTGTTAATATGTTTCACACGAATATAAATTGAATGGTTTGAAAGGACAAATAGACCTTTTATGCTTAAGTATCAGAAGAATTGCCTCTTTCTCAGATTCATTTATTTCTTTGTCCAGCGGTTTTTATCGCGTGTTTCAATTTTATTCATGGAAATAGAAAAAGCCTCAGAGAGATCGATTCCAAGTGAATTAGCGAAGCACGTAAGAACAAAAATAACATCTCCAAGTTCCTCTTCCATCGACTTTGGCTTCTCAGATGCTTTCTTCGGTTTTTCCCCATAGTAGTGGTTGACTTCTCGAGCCAGTTCACCAACTTCTTCTGTCAATCGTGCCATTAGTGCTAATGGTGAAAAATAACCTTCTTTAAATTGAGAAATGTACGCATCCACTCTTTCTTGGACTTGCGTGGTGGTTAAAGTGTTTGTATCCATTTTATCGCACCCCTGCTTGAGTATATATCTTCTTTCATGTTAGCTTAAAACGAGTATATTTGACAAGTTATTCACACTTGCGAAGAGGGATAATCAAAAAAAGATAGCAATCTCCAAAATTTGGCAGGTTCCGTTGTGAAATTGGTTCAATTTCATTATAATGAAAAAAGTGTATGTAAACGTGATGCTATTATACATACTATAAACCTTGCTATTAGGGAATCATTTTTAAAGAAAGGAGACATTCTGATGATATTTGGTTTAAAACTTAAAAATATTTTTTTCATCTTGATCGGATCTGCCATTTTTTCTTTTGGTATTGTTCACTTCAATATGCAAAACAACCTTAGTGAAGGTGGCTTTACCGGAATAACTCTTCTGTTATTTTTCGCCTTCAAATGGGATCCTGCCGTAACGAATATCATTTTAAATATTCCCGTATTTTTCATAGGGTGGAAATATCTTGGAAGAAACACATTCTTTTACACGATTATTGGAACTATTGCGGTTTCTGTCTTTCTGCGGATTTTTCAAGTTTATCCATTTGTTGTTATCCATTTGGAGCATGACATGGTACTTGTAGCGTTGTTTGCTGGTGTGTTCATCGGCACGGGGCTCGGAATCATATTCCGGTATGGCGGCACGACAGGTGGTGTAGATATCATCGCCAGAATCGTAAATAAGTATGTCGGCTGGAGTATGGGTAAAACAATGTTTTTATTCGATTTTGTTGTTATCACCACCTCAGTCCTGACAATTCTCGATTTGGTAGAAGGAATGTATACGTTAGTCGCAGTTTTCGTAGGTGCAAGGGTGATTGATTTTATTCAGGAAGGCGCTTATACTGCGAGAGGTGCAACTATCATTTCCGCAAAAAGTGAAGAAATCGCATACAAGATTATGAAGGATATGGATCGTGGGGTGACTGTTCTCAATGGCCGGGGGAGCTTCACCGGGGAAAAGCGGGATGTTCTTTACTGTGTAGTTGGCAGGAATGAGATTGTCCGTCTAAAAAATATCATTCATTCTATTGATCCGATCGCTTTTGTTGCGGTCGATACTGTCCATGATGTTATCGGGGAAGGTTTCACACTGGATGAAAATAAAAATCCGCTGCGTGAAGAATAAAAGAAGGTGTCTTTGCAATGATACTGCAAGACACCTTCTTCACTTCAGTCATTATTGCTGCTTGCAACAATCATCAAGACAAATCTTAACAATTCAGCTACAGCTACCAATGCAGCCGCAACATAGGTCAATGCAGCGGCATTCAAAACCTTCTTCGTTTCCCTTTCCTCATTATTCCTGATAATACCCGTTGAAACCAACTGCGTCATTGCACGATTGGAAGCATCGAATTCAACAGGGAGCGTCACAAGCTGAAACAATACTGCTGCCGACATGAATATGACACCGACTACTGCCAGCTGCATCATGCCTAAAATGAATCCAGCGATAATCAGAAAAAACGAGATATTGGAACCGAAATTTGCAACGGGGACCAATGCGCTTCGAAAGCGCATGAATGCGTAATCTTCGGCATCCTGTATAGCATGTCCCACTTCGTGAGCGGCAACAGCCGATGATGCCATCGACTGGCCATGAAAGTTCGAACTGGAAAGAACAACAACTTTTTTTCTCGGGTCATAGTGATCCGATAGGAAACCTCTTGTTTCCGTTACATCGATATGAAATAATCCATTATCATCCAATATCTTCCTGGCTACTTCTGCACCGGACATCAGCGAAGAAGTTGCTTTCTTGGAATACTTCTGATAAGTCTTTTTAACTTTCGACTGCGCCCATAAAGGTATGAGCATCAACAATAAGATATAAATCAGATATCCACCAAATCCAGCAAACATCATTCTCTCCTCCATACATTAATTGAATCCTTAAGGTCAATTATAGTCAAATTTTCATGATTAATCAACTGAATGATCTTCATTTTTCTTTTTTTTTGCTTCTGCTTCATATTTTCTCCAACTTACATAAGTTAATGTAAGGGCTATACAACCTCCGACAATGCAAATGATCCAGTAAAAAACGGACATTTGTGTCCCTTTGCTTCCCGCCTCAGCTGCTGCGTACACCTTAGTATGGATAAACAGCGTCAATATCCCTATGATCATTGCTGCAGGTACTGATCTTGTAGAGAACTTCTTCATAGGAATCCCCTCACAGACTTTTTAATCTAATCTATGTGAGGAAACATTTAAATATACATAGCTTCATGACAGCTGATTTTTCTTTTGGGTCATCCAATAAGCTACCAGGATGGAGAGTATGCTCAGCCAAAAAGTGAAATAGCCGATCTCGTTCATATAATTATAGAGCGAGGCATAGATAGGCATCATTTGATAAACGTAATCAATGATATCGTTGTGAAGTACCCAAATACCAGCAACAACAAGATGACGTAATTTTATCTTATAAAAAGGCGCATAGAGCAGTCCTTCCAAAGCCATCGCGCCATGAGAGAAAATCAGCATATATCCCTGCCAGCTCAATCCTCCGTCGACATACCATGTCAGTATATTCATCACCACTGCCCATATACCATATTTGAACAAGGACATGATTGCCAGCGCTTCAATATATGGCGTATTCTTGCCAAAAATAAAAAAGAATAAAAAGATGGTAAAAAAGAGGCTTGCAGTTGGACTGTCAGGTACAAAAGGCAAAAATTTGGCAGGTGTGATGGCCAGTTGTGGTTCGTACCATATATAACCGTAAATGGTACCAAGCAAGTTCACAATGAATAATAAAATAAGAAATTGTTTGTTCAGTAAATAAATCCGCAGCATATGTTTATCCTTTCTTGAGTAGAGATACGTATGATAAAGCTTGCAGCATCAATTGTAAACATAAAATATGATATGTCCCTTATTCGTTAACCCGATTTCGTTTTATGTAGGTGCTTAGAGAGATGATTTGATTCGGAATTGGTTCCCATTCGTTGCAGCCAACCAGCAACGATTTGTATGAGGTTGACATTTGCCAAAAAACACCTTTGCCTGAACGAGGGGCAAAGGTGTTTCCATAAAAAAACGTTACTTTACTTAGCATCTTTGTTTGCGGACACAATAAAATCTGTCAGCTGCTTCAATTCCTTGTCGGAACCTTTAAACACACCCGGAGGCATGTTTCCAGTACCATTTTTGGCAATATCTGCGATCTCGTCGGCAGTTTTATCGATACCAATCAATGACGGAGCAGCAGCACCACCCGATAAATCTTCACCGTGACAAGACATACAATTATCTTTGAATACGGCATATCCCGGGTCATCAGTGTCAATTTCCACGTCTTGTTTCGGAATTGGTTTATTGGCTTCAGCTCGTGCCTTCCAGTCAACATGGGCTGCAGACTCATAAGTCAGCCAGCAAGTTGCCGCCAATGCAAGAATCATCATACCTACTGCAACCGGACGTTGATGCGGCCTTCTGCCTGGACCCTTATCAAGAAATGGTGCCAGAAGCAGAGATCCGAATGCCAATCCCGGAATGACAATAATCCCTAGAATAACGTATGGTCCGCTTGCAAATTCATATTTGAGTAGTTCGTATAAGAATAAGAAATACCAGTCTGGTAATGGAATATAACCAGCTGCCGTCGGGTCAGCCATCCCTTCCAATGGAGATGGATGCGCCAATGTCAATGTCATAAATCCCACAAGGAACACGGAACCAGCAAGCCATTCTTTCAACAGGAAGTTTGGCCAAAAGGCCTCTGTCCTGCCTGGATATTCCGAGTAGTCTTTTGGAATTCTGTTTTTCTGTCCATCGACGATTCTTGAGTCGCCGACAAACTTCATTCCTTTTCCTCTTTTCACGGCTTACCCTCCTTTTTATAGTGGTCCGGAAATACCTTGTCTGCGAATCAGAATAAAGTGAACTGCCAATAAGGCAAATAGCGCACCAGGCAAGAAAAATACGTGGATTGCAAAAAATCTGGTCAATGTTTGTGCACCAACGATATTTGCATCTCCAGCCAAAAGAATCTTGAGCCAGTCGCCAATCAACGGAACTTGTCCTGCGATGTTCAAGCCAACTTCAGTGGCGAAATATGCTTTATTATCCCACGGTAGCAAGTAACCGGTGAAGCCTAAACCAAGCATGATGAAGAATAGCAATACGCCGACTATCCAGTTAAGTTCACGCGGTTTCTTGTAAGCACCTTGGAAAAATACCCGCAGTGTATGTAATAGTAACATGACAATAACCACACTAGCTCCCCAGTGGTGCATACCTCGCACAATCTGGCCATGGGCTACTTGTGTTTGTAAATAATAAACGGATTTCCAAGCGTTTTCGATGTCAGGTACATAATACATTGTCAAAAACATCCCGGATAAAATTTGGATGACTACCACAAAGAAAGTCAATCCGCCAAAACAGTATACAAATGCGGAAAAATGATGCGCCGGATTAACGTGTTCTGGCACTTCATGGTCAGCGATATCCCGCCAAATAGGCGTAATATCAATGCGTTCATCGATCCAATCATACATCTTTTGAAACATGATTCATTACGCCTCCTTTCTTGGTTGTGGATTGCCAAGATATAGCATGCCATCTTTTACTTTTTGTTCATATGGATGCAGTGGTGCTAATGGCGGTGTACCCGGGATGTTCGTTCCATCCTTGGTGTATCTACCACCATGACATGGACAATAGAATTCATTTGGGTATTGATCATTCCCTTCCCATGACACAGTACACCCAAGATGCGTACAAATTGGGGAAAGTGCTACGATATCGCCCTTGTCATTTTTGTAAACCCATGCTGTTTGACTCACTTTGGATTCATACCATGCATCAACTTGATCAATCTTCCAGTCAACTCGTGTCGGTTCGTTTTTAATATCCTCGACTGCCAGGCCTACATTCGCCAAATCACCAGACTTAGACGGCTGCAATACTGGATCGATAGCCATACGCAACGGAGATATCAGCAGACCGGCGGCCATGAAGCCCCCAACACCAGTCAGTGTGTAATTGAGAAATTGTCGACGGGTCACTTGTTGTTTTTCATCACTCATGATTTTCCCCCCTCTTTACTATAATCACGGACATAAATTGACTAACTTCACATTACTAGGACATTACCATGATAGCGCAAACTACCTGCTTGGTCAATATATAACACTATAAAAGAAATCGACTGAGCAGTATCCTGGCACACCATTAAAACGAATGGTAATTACCAGTACGATTGTATCAATTCACTTATTTGCATCACTTGGTCATGAATGTATTGTCTTATTTCTTTCGAGTGAATGTCCCCCGACTGTATTCCAGGTAACCATAGTAAATTACCATTCAATTCCCGTTCCTGTTTTTTCCAGGAAGCGTCAAAAGTAAGCAGGAATGTATGCTGGAATGGTTGTTTCGCACTGTCTTGAATCCAAGTATTGATCCGGTCCGTTTCACTTTCTCTGTTAGCGGATTTTAGATAATGATAGGCAGGGACCTGCATCGTCCTTCCTGACAATTCACGGGTGATTTCACTGGCAAAAATCTGCAATACTTCATCTTGATACGCCAGCTTGGACAATTCCTGGTCATTACTCAATTGAAAAGGTATCAAAGCCATAACGACTGTATCAATATACTCTTTTGCCTGCAGGTATTGATCTGTATCATTTTTATTCCATTGCAAAGATTAATACACTCCTTTATTTATTGTGTGCGAGTTGATTGCTTTTTAATCCCAATCCCAATATTATCTTATTTTGCCAAAAAAAAGCAACCCAAGACAAATTACGTCTGGGACTGCATAGCTTCCAATTTGGAAAGTTCTTGAGACAGCCTGAGGAATTCAGAACTGTTTCTTTCATCAAGCGCTTTGTCAATCAGTTCTTTTATGCGTTTCATTTTATATTCATAAAGCACAAAGCGAAGAATGTCATTCGCGACTTGTTCATCCTGCGGAGTAATAGTATGCTCCTTTGGAATGAAAGGGTTCTCTTCCAAAACAGAAACATACATGGCGTTCTGACGATCATTTTTAAAATGCACTTCAATGAACAAATCCTCTTCTCTGTTGAGGCGTATATCATGGAAAGACTTTTCCGCATCCGTTGTAACGATATGATTTTTATAGAATCGAAATGGTACCTCCTTGGAACATTCAGATGAAATAATGATGCTTCTGGGACAAAGCTTGGCTTCACGAACAAAATGAATATGTTCTAAAATATCGTCATGATTGATTAGATAGTTGAGGATCCATACACTTTCTCTTTTTTTCAACTGATATTGATTGAGAAACCATTGAATGAAGATTTTTTTTTCGTTTACAGAAATAGGAGTTTGCATACATTCTTCCCCCCGATGCTATCTGGTGAGTGACCTGTTCTTTTGCCTCTTGTTTATGACTGCTGTTGAAGACGGTGTACGAATTCTTCCGTTTCTATGTCAGTTGGTACGATTTCAAGATAATTTCGCAATACGTCGCACGCTTCTGCGTTCCTCCCTTCTTCGCTGAGAAAATAACCATATTCTTTCAAGAACTCACTGTCATCTTTAAGGTTAATATATGCACGTTGGTAATATTTTAATGCATCTTCATAGGATTCAATTTGGTTAAAAGCCGTGGCCGCTTCCCAGTCATAGGCCGCATCTTCTGCACCGGTTCTCTGAATTTCCTGAACCAGTTCTATGATCCCATGTGAATCATTTTTATCTTTCAAGGAAGCTATCAAAAACAATATCGCTTCTTTGTAATCGGGATCCAGGGCAATCGATTTGCGAACAAGATCTTCGCTTTCCTGTCCCTTCCCAAGTTTCTTTGCCAATATTGCCGCATAATAATATAGTTCTTTATTAAATTCATCCATATCGAGACCTTTTTGTGCTGTTTTATACGCTTTATCTAATAGCTCTTCTTCTTCATACGCTTTGGCAAGAGGATAATAAGCCGTATGGTAATACGGATCGAGGTGAATCACCTTTTCCCATGTGTATATGGCAATATCCGACCGTTCCGCCTGCTGAGCGGTAATACCATATTTGAATAGCGCATCAGGAGTTTTAAGATCGGATTCTTTGTAAAACTGAAGCGCCTCTTCGTATTTTCCCGCAGAAGCATAAGATTCTGCCAAACGCTCGGTTATCGATACTTCGGCAAATTCTATCTGGCCGAGACGCTCATAATATACAATGGCATGTTGGTATTCGCCTATGGAATAATACAATTCACCCAAAGCGAAATCAATCACTTTTTCATCAGGTTGTATCCTTTTGGCAGTTAACAGTTTCTGTTCGGCAACTTCAAAAATCCCTTGGGACTGGTATAAATCAGCTAACTGGACCAATGCTTGTACATAACTTTCATCATCCGCATCAATCATGCTCAATTGCTGGATTGCTTCTTCATCCTGCTCCAGCTCGGTATAAATCTGGGCAAGCATGATTCGCAACTCGGTTTCCTCCGGATATATTTCAAGCAATTGGTGCAATATCTCACTGGATTCCGTTAAATAACCCCATTGCAGATATAACTGAGCAATGGTATATTTTTCTTCTTCATCCGCGAGCGGCAAAAAGTTTTCAAGTTTTTCCAATGCCTTTTCCACCTGGTTATTTTCCACTAAACGAACTGCCTGCATGATTGTGTCCATATTTTTACGCTCCTTTGATTCCTCTTCATCCATAGTATAATTTCTACTCTAAGAAGTAAAATAAAGAATCTGCATGATAACAGATTCTTTATTTTAAACTTTTCAGCCCGAAACCGGCAATTATTCTATTCTGATAGCTGAATTCCAAGTAACTTATCTAAATGTGAGAAAAATTCAGGATAAGAAATGGCGACACAGGACAAATCATCAATCTGTACTTCATCGGAAGCAATAATGGATGCAATGGCTGTCATCATTGCGATGCGATGGTCATGATAAGACTTCGTACTGCCGCCTTGCAAAGTTGTTTTGCCGCGTATGATCAAGCCGTCATCAGTAGGTCTAATGTCCGCGCCCAACTCGGATAATGTCTCGTAGACAGCTTTTATTCGATCTGTTTCTTTCACTTTTAATTCTTCAGCATCGTAAATGGTCGTTACGCCTTCTGCCTGTGTGGCCAGCAAAGCGATAACAGGCAATTCGTCAATTAACTTCGGTATCAGACTCCCGCCGATGTCGACGGCCTTTAGCTCATGATACGAAATTTCTATATCACCAATCATTTCTCCCCCGGAGGCATGCACGTTACTGATTTTCAAATCTGCTCCCATTTCCTGTAAAACTTGCAACAATCCTGTACGTGTTTCATTTAATCCTACGTTTATCAGCTCAATATGGCTCCCAGGGGTGATTGCGGCTGCAACCAGAAAAAACGCAGCTGAGGAAATGTCCCCCGGTACTTCTATATCTTTTCCCCTAAGGGTATGACCCGATGTCATAGTGATACATTTTTCATCTTGAACCTCGATTGGTACTCCCATAGCACGGAGCATATTTTCTGTATGGTTGCGGGTCGGGGCCATTTCCATGATTGTAGTGTCTCCATTTGCAAACAGCCCAGCCAATAGAAGCGCAGACTTCACTTGTGCACTCCTAACAGGCAGCTCGTACGTCATTGCTTGTAAATCCCTGCCCCTGATAGCCAACGGTAAGTATGAGGCTTGCTTTGCCCCGTCGATAGATGCTCCCATTTTTTTCAAAGGGTGAATAACACGATTCATCGGGCGTCTGGTTAACGATGAGTCTCCGTATACTGTAGTGAAGAAAGGCAGACCTGCCAGAATCCCAAGCATCAGTCTTGCTGTTGTTCCGGAATTCCCAAAATATAACGGTACTGCTGGTTCTGCCAATTGATGGACACCTTTTCCTTCAATGGTTACATTAGATCCACTCTGTTCAATTTTGACACCCATCGCGCGGAATATTTCAATTGTCCGCATACAGTCTTCGCCGCTGAGAAAATTTGTAATATGGGATTCTCCCTCTGCAAGACTGGCAAGCATGACGGAACGATGAGAAATTGATTTATCCCCTGGAATACGGATTTTACCAAGCAGTGGTGAATTATCGTAATATAATTTGTTCAAATCTATGCAACACCTTTCGTCTGCTTTATATATTCTTAACCAATTTTACGATGGAGTAAATGAAATTTCATATCCTTTTTTCTTTAGTATGGCACCGGCTGCCGCTTGCGCAGATTCACTGGTTACAGTGATACGCAACGCTCCAGTGATGCCTTCTCTTATTTCTAAAATCTGTATATTAGATATGCTAATTTGGTTCTCCGCTAGTATTTGTACAACTGCCGCCAAGGCGCCTGTCTGATCTCGTATATCTACGAACAAGTCATAAAAAGAAGGAACCGCACCCTGATGTTTTGACTGCAAGCCATCCCTGTAGGTTTTTGCCTGCTCCAAATATACTGTCATGGCATGCTTATCATTTTCCTTTAAAAGTTTGTACAAATACTCCATTTCTCTAATCCAGTTTTGCAGCAAAGGAGCCATTTTTGATTGATTGTGTTGAAATATATCCTGCCATAATGTCGGGTTGCTTGAGGCGATCCTTGTTATATCTCGAAATCCTCCGGCTGCCAGTACTGGAAGCCTGTCATGTGTCTCCTCCCAATTTCTTGCTTGGTGCACAAGAGCGGAAGCGATTAGATGAGGAAAATGCGAGACCACCGCTGTCATCTCGTCATGCTCAGTCGGCTGCAATACTAAAAACCGGCTATTGAGTGGTTGAAGCACCTGTTTCAGTTGCTGCAGTTTGTCATGATCCACATTGTATGTAGGAGATAATACATAAATCGCGTTTTCGAATAAATGGGCTTTAGCTGCATGAATACCTTTTTTATGAGAACCCGCCATCGGGTGCCCACCGATAAAAGTCAAACGCTTATTCGATAAATGCTGAGCCGCTTCCATGATTACGCCTTTTACAGAGGATACATCTGTGACAATGACATCATTTTCAAAATGGCATTGGTCCAATGTTTTCAGCAGGGAGATTGTCATGCTAATGGGAGCGGCTAAAATGATGATGTTTGCTTCTGTAGCCAAACGTTCAAACGACTGGTCAAAATCATCAATAATATGTTGTTCCTTTGCACTTTTGAGTGTTTCCTCATCAATATCATATCCGGTTATATGATTATCAGGCTGCGCAGCAAGGGCCTTGGCAATCGATCCGCCAATCAGGCCCAGCCCGGCAACCAATATATGATTTTTCACAAGACGTCTACCCTTTCACTTCCTGGTTGAATTGTTTCAGATATTTTTGCAGTTCATCCATGTCTTCCTGCTTACCAATCGTTATTCTTACTGTATTGGGGCAACCCAACGCTTCCCCTGACCGAACGATAAATCCCTTACGCAATAAATATTCAAACAGCTCATCTCCACTTGTCGGTGTGTGAACAAGCAGGAAATTAGTTTGTGATCGCTCGTATCTCCAGCCAAGCTGGTCAAGAAAATCCTGGAAGGAATCCCTGACACTTTGATTGCTCTTGATTGTAGCTTGAAGAAATGCATCATCCTTCAATGCTGCAAGAGCAGCCCTTTGCGCCAATGCAGAAGTATTGAAGGCGGCCCTGACCGCATTCAATTTGTTGCTGTTTTCCTTGCTGCAAACAGCGTAACCAATTCTTAGTCCAGCCAACCCATATGCTTTTGAAAAAGTGCGTAAAACAATTACATTCGAAAATGAACCCAGCTTTTGTTCTACATGAGGCTTATCTTCTTCGTCCATAAATTCATAGTATGCCTCGTCCAAAACGATTGTGATATTACTCGGTATGGTTGCAAGGAAGTCATACAGTGTTTGTTTCTCAATGGCACACCCTGTTGGATTATTAGGAGAACAAAGCCAAATGATTTCTGTATTTTCATCGATTACCTGTTCCATTTTCTTAAGATCGTGAGACCCGCCAGCAAGTGGTATCTCCTTAGGCTTTGCTCCTTCCACAAGAACATTTTGCCGATATTGACCAAAAGTCGGCGCAGCCATAATAGTGTTTGCACCTGGATATAAGTAAGTGCGGCAAATCAGACCGATCAAGTCATCAGAGCCACTCCCAAATACAAGTTGATTTTCATGGACTCCAATTTTTTCTGCGACAGCACTCCTTAATGCGCCAGCATAACCGTCAGGATACAATTCCATATCGTTGATTGAAGAAACGATCGCATCTTTTGCCAGCGATGAAAAACCATAGGGGTTCTCATTGGAGGCAAGTTTTACGATGTTGTCCAGATTATATTTTTGTTTTACTTCATTTATCTGCATTCCTTGTTTATACGGTTTTAAACTGTCGATAATTTTTTGTTTTTCCATGAAAAAGGTCATCTCTCTTTCTCTGCAATCAAATCAGGACGCAGTTCTTTCGCATCACGGTGAAAAATATGGTTCATTTCTGTCTGTGGCTTTTCAGTGTTTACCACCATCATGATTCGAATACATTTTTCTAGACTTCCGGGAACTTCCATTTCACGCATACACATTACAGGAACGTGGCCCCACCCCGGAAACTCCCTGGCTGCTTTAGCCGGGAATGCTGCAGTAATGTCATTGGTCGCCGAGATGAACATATGAGAAATATCTTCGGGCGATACATTATTTTTTATTGTCATTTCTCTGAGCAATTCCTTGGTATGAAAGATTATTTCCGTATAATTGTTCTTATTGACAGTTGTCGCACCTCTAATTCCACGTGTCATCTCTGACTCATCTCCCCCAAAAATTCTTTCAAATACGCCAAGAGTATATGATCCTCCAGTTCCCTCGTCACAGGACAGCCAATTTTTTTGAGCAGCACCATCTGTACATGACCAGAGATATTTTTTTTATCAGTTTTCATTCGGAGCAAGAGACTATCACAATCCATATTTTCGTGCAGAATTGGATAATCATTTTGTCTCATCCACCCCAATAACTCCTTGAATCGCAGATCGCATCCGTACAGTCGCTCACTCACCGTTGCTGCAAACAACATTCCATTCGCTACCGCTTCTCCGTGGGTCATTTTTCCATAACCAAGTTCGGCTTCCAGTGCATGTCCCAAAGTGTGCCCGAAATTTAAAAACTTCCGAGCGCCATTTTCCTTTTCATCTTGTTCCACAATTTTCGCTTTGATCCGCATTCCCTCCGTAAGGAAATCTGTGAGGAAACTATAATCAAGTTTGTGTAGCTTTGTAGAAAGCAGCTGATCATAAAACCCGTTATTCGCAATCATCGCCTCCTTCATCAGTTCGGCGAACCCAGAACGGATTTCCTTTTCGGGCAGGCTTTGCAATGTTGCAACATCGTAAATGACCATTGCTGGAGAATGGAAATTTCCAATCAGATTTTTTCCTGCTTCATGATTGATTGCCACTTTTCCCCCAACACTGCTATCATGTGCTAAAATAGTGGTCGGCAGTTGAACGAAGTCTATTCCCCGCATGAATGTGGAAGCGACAAAACCTGCCAAGTCCCCTACCATCCCGCCGCCTAAAGCGATAATAAGAGATTTGCGGTCAAGTCCTGCTTTAATTGCCTCCGTATGCAAGTTGTAAAATGTATGAATACTCTTGCTTGTCTCTCCAGAAGCTATGACTGTCGTATGGACATTCTTGCGGTTTATTCCGCTGATTACTTGATTGAGATATAAGCTAGCGACAGTTTGATCTGCTACGATGAATACAGACGTATAATGAGAAGGGATTAATTCATCCAAATGTTTTAACAGGGCTTTTCCGATATGAATCGGGTACTCATTCTTCGACGATTTCACTTGAATGGTCAACACTTAAAAACACCTGATTTCTTCCCGGTAACGCTCCAGTTCCTGTTGTAATTTCGGAAATTGATCACTGGTAAACGTTTCTGTCAAGGCATTGGCCAATTCAAATGCCACGACATGTTCCATCACGACTGCTGCAGCTGGAACTGCACATGAATCAGAACGTTCCACGCTGGCGGTGAAGGGTTCTTTTGTATCGATATCAACACTCTTTAATGGTTTGTAAAGGGTAGGTATCGGCTTCATGACCCCCTTAATGATGAGTGGCATGCCGTTGGTCATCCCACCTTCAAATCCTCCAAGACGATTGGATTTACGGTAGTACCCCTTTTTCTCTTCCCAAGCGATTTCATCGTGTACTTCACTGCCGTTCTTCCGAGCTGCTTCAAAACCGATTCCGATTTCGACGCCTTTGTATGCATTAATGCTCATGACGCTTCCTGCGAGGCGTCCATCCAGCTTACGGTCATATTGTACATAAGACCCGATTCCAGCAGGCATCCCGGTAACATATACTTCTGTGACCCCTCCGATGGAATCACCATCTTTTTTTGCTTTATCAATCGCATCCATCATTTGCTGTTCAATTTTTTTGTCTAAGACTCTGACGGGAGACTGCTCTGAAACTTCTTGCATTTCTTTAATCGGTAAGTTTATTGAATCATCAGCAATAATACCTGCGATTTCCCTCACATACCCGCAAACCTCTATTCCCAGCTGCTTAAGCATAATTTTGGCAACTGCACCTGCAGCAACCCGCGCTGCAGTTTCTCTCGCAGATGAGCGCTCCAGTACATTACGCATATCGCGGTGTCCGTATTTAAGAGCTCCGTTGAGATCAGCGTGACCCGGGCGAGGTTTGGTAACAATCCTTCTGATTTTCTTATCTTCTTCAGGAGCCTCTTCTCCCATGATGTCAGTCCAATGTTTAAAATCATCATTATGTATAACGAGTGAAATTGGCGAACCGAGTGTATAACCATGGCGCACACCACTCGTAATATCCACAAGATCTTTTTCTATTTGCATTCTTTTCCCGCGACCATGCCCTTTTTGCCTGCGCAACAGCGATTCATTGATATCATCAGGTGTGATAGGCATTCTGGCCGGCACACCCTCAATAATGGTTGTCAATTGCTTGCCATGGGATTCCCCTGCTGTAAGGTAACGCATTTTATCCCAACTCCTTCATCATGATTTTACCTAATATATCACATATTAAAATATTTTTGTTAATCTATCCACCTAAAACGTAGATTTTTTAAAAAAACTTGATTTGTCTCAAAGATTGGAATGCCTCAATTTAGTAGAATTTTCCAGACGCAGTAAATTTATAATCCTTTCTCGTCGATGAATAAGAAAGCTATACTGCACTAGGTTAGTGTTGTAACTACCTCGACACATCACGCTGTCATTCTGATAACCAATTAAAAAACTCTTATCTGCGACGATAAGAGAAAAAGTTATTTTGCTTTCCTATAAAAAAAAGTATCGGCTAAAGAAAAATGATGTTCGTCCGGGTGAAAAATCTGTTCTGTACTGCCTACAAACAATATCCCCCCCACTGTTAAAGCTTCACTAAATTTACGATAAATATTTTGTTTAGCTTCTTCGGTAAAATAGATTAAAACATTACGGCAGACAAGCAAATCTACATGTTTTGGATATGTATCTGCTAACAGGTTATGTTTATGGTATGTAATGTTCGATTTTAAAGCTGGGTCGATAGTGTAAATGCCATTTTCGAATGTGAAATATCGATGAATCAGCTCTTTCGGCATTTCTTTCAATGCTTGTTGTTTATATGTGCCAAGCTTAGCGATTTGCAGCACATTTTCATCCATATCCGTGGCATGAATAGTAAATGGTATATGGGGGAAAAAATGCTTCATCGTTATTGCCAGACTATATGGTTCCTCCCCCGTCGAACAAGCAGCACTCCAAATTGATAACTGTTTTCTTTCTGAAATTAGACGTGGTATGATACGTTCTCTTAAGATCTCCCATCGTTGCGGATTACGGAAAAATTCCGACACATTGATGGTGATTCGGTCAGTGAATTCAGCCAATAAACTATCATCCTCTTCCATACCTTTAAAAAAAGAGCTGAAGTCCATAAAACCCTGCTTATCCCGTAATGAAGTGAGTCTTCGTCTCATCTGTTTTTCTTTATATAATGAAAGGTCGATGTTCAATTTCTTTTTGATCAAGTATGTAAACGCAGCGTAGTCATCAATCATTATCTAATCATCTCTTTTCCAAAGACATTCTAACAAAATACAGCCACGTTTAGCTTGGGACCAAACGCGGCTGTATGGACGGTCTCTTGATGGAGAGAATCAGTAAATCCAGTCATTATCTTGTTTTGTATATGAAAGGATTTCGCTTTCACTGAAAAACAAGTTGATTTCTCTCTCGGCACTTTCTGGTGAATCGGAACCATGGATGATATTTTTCCCCACTGTTATACCATAGTCGCCACGGATAGTTCCAGGAGCGGCCTCTGCCGGATTTGTTTTACCCATCATTTCACGGGCTGTTTTTATCACATTTTCCCCTTCATAGACCATTGCAAAAACTGGACCAGACGTGATAAATTGGACCAACTCGCCAAAGAATGGACGTTCTTTATGTTCAGCGTAGTGTTGTTTTGCTAGTTCATCTGAAATTTGCATCAGCTTTGCCGCACAAAGTTTGAAGCCTTTTTTCTCGAAACGATGTACAATTTCTCCAATCAAATTGCGCTGTACACCGTCGGGCTTAACCATCAAAAATGTCTTTTCCATGTTTGCACCTCTCATTTGTCATGAATACTTACTCAACCGTTAAAATTCTATCAGATTTTCAAGAATATGACAATAACTTATGAACGCCGTTTGCCTATATAACGGGCAATAGTTTCCAAAGTCCTTTTCGATTGACTATCAGGAAGTGCAGATAGTGATTTGAGTCCTTTTTGAAGATAAAGGTTGCTGATACGAAACGATGCTTCAATTGCTCCCAATTTCTTGATGTCTGCAATCACCCCTGCAAATTCCTTCTCCGACGATGTTTGCCCATCTGAAAATACGCGCTGCAATTTCTTTTTGAATTGATTGTCCTGCATAGCGAACAGCACCGGCAAAGTTACATTCCCCTGTAATAAATCGTTTCCAGCAGGTTTGCCCAATTCTTTGGCATTTGAGGTGAAATCGAGTATATCGTCTATGATTTGGTAAGACATTCCGATATAATAACCATATTTATAAAGTCTATTGACTTCTGCCGTTGACAGGTTTGCTGCCAGTGCACCGAGTTTGCAGCTTGTAGCAATCAGTAAAGCGGTTTTTCTTTTAATACGTCGTAAATACGTTCGCAAATTTTGATTCCATATGTATTTATATCTCATCTGCTCAATCTCACCGATACAGACTTCTACCAAGGCGTTCGACAATGTTTGATGAATGTGCGGATTATCGATTTTGGTTATATTCTCCAAAGCCAGTGCCAGCATATAGTCACCAGTATACATAGCGACCCGGTTACCGTATTGTTTTTTGATCGTGGGCTTGCCCCTTCTGATAGCGGCATTATCAATCACATCATCGTGTACAAGCGTAGCCATGTGAATCAGTTCTAAAGAAACCGCTATGGTTTTAATCTGCTCTTTATCAGCTTGGTTGAATTGCCCCGATAGCAGCACGAATAGTGGCCGGATTCTCTTTCCGCCAGCCTTGAGTAAATGTTTCGAAGCACTATTCAGGATGTGATGATCCGCTTGTATGATTTCATCAAGTGTGGTTTCAATTTTTTCCAGATCTTTTTTTAAATAACTGTAAGTTTTAGCTAATTTCATGGTTTTCACCTTTTACCGATTATAGAAAAGTCTATATTGATTTATGTCCCATATGCATTGCAGCCACACCGCCGGTATAGCTCTTCACATCCACAAATGAAAAACCTGCATCGAAGAACATCTGGGTCAATTTGTTTTTGTCAGGGAAATTTTTCGCGGATTCGTGAAGCCATGCATATTCCTTATAGCTTTTCACGAAAAACTTACCAAATAAAGGCATGATATAACGAAAATAAAAGTAATAGCCCTGACGGTACACTGGAAGCGTCGGCTGTGATGTTTCCAAACAGACTGCAAGGCCGCCTGGCTTGACCACCCGGCACATTTCTTTTAGTACAGTCAAATAATCCGGCACATTTCGCAAACCAAATCCAATCGTCACATAGTCAAAGGTATTGTCTTCAAAAGGGAGTTTCATTGCATTGCCATGTATAAAGGTGAGATTGTCCAACTGAAGCTGCTGTTTTTTTTGTTCGGCTACTGACAGCATATTGTCACTGAAATCCAGTCCGCACACCTTTCCATTATCCCCTACAGCTTGTGCCAGTGAAATGGACCAGTCTCCTGTACCGCAACATACGTCCAAGGCGGCAGCTCCTTCTTGCACATGCATGCGTTCCATGACATCCTTGCGCCATGATTTGTGCATTTCAAAAGAGATAACAGAATTCATGGCATCATAATTATCATATATTTTTTCAAAAACATGATGTACACGTTCTTCCTTTGTTTGTTCCATAAAAGCATTCCCTTTCCAACTGGAGATTAGCGGTTATTCAATAATGTTCGTGCATGCATTTGTAAATCTTGGTATGGTGCCGGCAGCTGTTTTGCTGATTCAACAACTTCTTCAAAGCTCTTCCGGCGAATTGCCTTGGTATCCAGATGCAAATGTTTGTTGTTTTCTGCTATTTTTTCAAAAAGCGGCAAATACTGTTTCTGTTCCTCGGACAAAAAAAGGAAAAACAGCCACTCTTTCAAAAATCCCGCGATTCGTTCGGGCCCAATATAATCAGATAAATGCACATACAAAGTGCCGTTAATTTCTTTCAAGATCGTGATTAGCTCTTTCTCGCTGCTGAAGTCGTTATAATGGAGCTTCATTTTTGCTTCGTTTATTTTTCTGATCGCTGTAGATAAAACACTGATTAAACCAATTTCGCCTATTTCTGCGAGCAATTGATAATACAGCCCACTGTAATAATCTCCCGCAAGAACAGAAAGTTGCGTATATATTCTATCTTGATCGGCCTCTGCCTTATGGTCTTCAGGAACAAGATCATGCGTATCTAAAGCAAGCTGTACCAAAGAAGCAGTAACGATAATGCGTTTTTTTTTCATTTCCGGAAGAGGTACGTTTTGCATTATGCTGTATAATACATATAATTTTTCCGTGTTTATCCGGGGTTTGCCTATATAATACTCCATATATTTGTGATAGATTTCGTTTTCTGTTAGTGTTCTCAGTTCCTCAATCTCAGACATGATCTGATGCAAAACAATCACCCGAACCTTTCGACTATACCTTATGAGCACTCTAGACATTATATCATAATCTAAAGGAGTTGGATAATCAGGTGAATGTTCTTATGACATTTACTTTTCCATATTGGATAGTTCTCCATGGCTGGTTTGTATCACTGCTTTGCCCCTGATTTTGACAGCAGATGTGTGCTCGGTAAACTGAGCGATCATTATCTCATCTTTATCAAGCTTTTCTGTATGATGAAAACGTGTATCGGAGCCTCTTGTTAAGCCGATCACATTCACCCCATCTTCCAGTGCCTTAATAACAAAAAAGTCGGTTTTATTGAATGCCTCGCTGTTCACCTTATGAGTTCCTCCTTTTATTTCAATGAATGCTAAGTTAATGCTTTTTCTATTAAAACTGGGTGGAATAACACCATGATAACGTTGGGACTTGACGCCAGTCCGTACAAATGTGTGTCCACTCCATCAAATATGGCCTATTTCCAGCGTATTGTCAAAACATACTAGTAAGAAACATGACACTTAAAAATGTACGACGTAAAAAATGCAGCGAGATTTGTTTACAGGAACAATTTCTCTATAATATTCCCTGTTTTTCTATGTAACAATACGCCAAAAAACAAAAATAATAGGGTGCGCATAAACGCACCCTATTATCAGCCCTATGTAAGCTGTATTATTTTACGCTATCTTTAAGGGCTTTACCTGGTTTGAACGCTGGTACTTTGCTTGCTGGAATTTCAATTTCTTCTCCAGTTTGCGGATTACGACCTTTACGTGCTGAGCGTTCACGTACTTCAAAGTTTCCAAAACCAATCAGTTGTACTTTTTCACCATTTTTAAGTGAATCCATGACAGCATCAAATACTGCATCAACAGCTTTGGAAGCATCTTTTTTGGAAAGCTCGCTTTTTTCAGCGACAGTATTAATCAAATCTGTTTTGTTCATGATATTCACCTCCTCTTAAAAGAATGTCTGGAACAAATTACTTATATCCTCATTTGTTCACCAAGTTGCCGGTTTTTATACTGGGAAATCACCATTACTTCAACGGTGACAAGGCTTATAATAACCGAGATGAAGAGAAATTTCAACAAAAACATCATAATTTCATCTGTTTTTTTATGAAATTCTTGTTTTTGGACCTGATATTTCATATTTTCATTGAAAAACGGGTCACCACAAAGCCGGCAAGTATCTCAAGCCTTACTGAAAGATATACGTCATGCATACTTCAATTACTGCCGTTGTATGAAAAAAAGTTAAAAACTATTATTCCTCTTCCGGGATAACTGTTTCAGGGAGACCCAAATAAACGAAAACTTCATCATTTCAGGACTGCATAAAAAAAACAGCAACCAGAATTGAGTTGCTGTTGCATGGGAGCGTCATAGTATGATAGCAATCAGTCCGCCTGAACCTTCGTTGATGATTCGCTCCAGTGTATCTTTTAATTTATATCGTGCATTTTCCGGCATCAGTGCGATTTTTGCTTGTATGCCTTCTCTGACAATGGAACTAAGCGATCTGCCAAATATATCGGATTCCCAAATAGACAGCGGATCTTCTTCAAAATCCTGCATCAAATACCTTACGAGTTCCTCACTTTGTTTCTCAGTACCAATTATCGGTGCGAATTCGGACTCCACTTCTACCTTGATCATATGGATCGAAGGAGCGACAGCTTTCAATCTCACCCCATATCTGGATCCCTGACGTATGATCTCCGGTTCTTCCAGCTGCATGTCTTCAAGGCTGGGTGCTGCGATGCCGTAGCCTGTTTGTTTAACCATTTGCAATGCACTGGAAACCTGGTCGTATTCACGTTTGGCATAGGAGAAGTCTTGCATCAATTCAAGCAGGTGATCTTTTCCTCGAATTTCAACCCCTACAATTTCTTTCAGGATATCATCATAAAGTCTGTCAGGAGCATGCAGGTCAATTTCTGCCACACCTTCGCCCATTTCCATTCCAGCAATATTTGCACGTTCGATATAATCATAATCTGCAAACTCATTTACAATATGGTCTACATCGCGTAAACGTCTGATATTTTTTACCGTAGCTTGTATTGCATCCTGATAGTTTTGGCGAAGCCAGTGTTTTTCTCGAAGTACCATCACCCAGCTTGGAAGATTTACATTTACCTCCAATACTGGAAATTCAAACAGTGACTCCCGCAGGACATTATATACATCATGTTCTGTCATGGATTCCACACTCATTGCCAATACGGGAATATCATAATCCTCGACCAATTGCTGTCTTAACAATTCTGTTTGCTGGCTGGTTGGATTAGTCGAGTTAATCACCATCACAAATGGCTTGCCTACCTCTTTTAACTCCTCCACAACTTTTGCTTCAGCCTCACAGTAATCTGAGCGCGGGATTTCTGCGATCGACCCGTCAGTGGTGACTACAACACCGATAGTTGAATGTTCCTGGATGACCTTCCTGGTGCCTATTTCTGCAGCATCATGAAATGGTATTGGGTCTTCATACCAGGGTGTATGGATCATCCTTGGTCCATTTTCATCTTCAAATCCCTTTGCCCCATCGACTGCGTAACCCACACAATCCACTAAACGAACATTGACGTCGAGCCCCTCATCAACATGGACTGATACAGCTTGATTCGGAATGAACTTCGGCTCTGTTGTCATGATGGTTTTTCCTGCGGCACTTTGAGGCAACTCATCGTGTGCCCTGGCTCTTTCACTTTCGTCAGCGATATTAGGCAAAACGAGCAGTTCCATAAATTTCTTTATGAATGTGGACTTTCCAGTACGGACAGCCCCAACGATGCCCAGGTAGATATCGCCGTTCGTTCTTTTTGAAATATCTTTAAAAATATCAACCTTTTCCAAACGATCCCCTCCCGATCTCACTTGCAATTTCACATAAGTAGCTCCTGCGATTATTGACATTACAAGTCTATGATGTTGTCCTATTGAAATATGCCTTGCTATTGCAAATAAAATCTTTACTTCCCTTTTTAAAAGCTACACAAAAAAACCCTTGCAACAATATATGCTGCAAGCGTTTCTTTATGCTGAAATTCTTTGTTATTTTTTATTCAAGAAGACCGGATCACCGTTTTTAACTGTATATGGCAAAGAATAAGCGGGGACAAAGGGAGTATTTTCGGCCAGTATATCCCTGATATCGTCACCATTTTTATAATGATGTTTGTACTTTTTCAGCGCGTCAGCCAATTCACTCCCATAATCTACATACAAATCTCCATCCGTATTGATCACAATCGGAAGGATTTTTTGAGAATAAGGGCTTTTTACATAAGGAGCTTCGTTCAGCCCCAATTTCTTATAGTCTATCGTATATACATTTGAGGCTATTTTTTTTCCAAACGGCGGATACAAATGTTTATCACGATAAAGATCCAATTTTATATTGATATCACGTATGGCTTCAGACATCCTTAAATCAATTAATTTAACAGTCGGATTTTTTTCTGGAGTGATTAAGGTGTATTGATAGATACCGCCATTCTCATAAGCATTCCCTGGCGTCTCACTAATTAAATTTTTCTCTTTCAGCATGGTGAAATCGACAATATATTTCTCATATAACGGCGTTTCCATCGGTTTGGTTTTAATTGGCACCAGGCCGCCTGTTTGCTCTCTATATTCATCTACAGCCTTTTGTATTGCATCCAGCTGATCCTGGTTTGGTACTTTATTCTTATCCAACTCTTCTTTAGGATATAAACATCCACTTAAAAAGAAAATCAAACATAATCCAATTGCCATTTTTACATATGTATATTTCATTTTTTTGCTTTCCTCCTGCTGATACACTACTGGGTAGGGCCGCTAAAGACAATGTAAACCACTATGAGACCGCCGACGACCAAGCATAGATAAGCGAGCAGTGAAATGATTCTTGCAAACCATCCACTAAGTTTGTTTCTGGCGATTTGAATAAAGACAATAGCCAGGATTAGCAAAGCTATTCCAACAAAAGAGGTCAATTCTTTCAAACCGGCTGACATCATTGCATTCACTCCTATTCTGTATAGCACACGTATTATAACATAAAGCCTGTCATGGAATGAAGCATATTAAACGTGAGAATACAAAACTGCAAAAAAAACCGAGATGAACCGGGGCATACCTTCATCTCGGTCTGACTAAATAATACCCAATCACAACTCTATTGCATGAATACTTGTTCGTTGTATTTTATGCAGTTCTGTCAGGTTATGCATCCTCACTTGCCCAGAATCGGTTACTTTTTAAACATTTTACTCAAAGATTGCATATCGGTCGGCACATTATTGGAAACAATAGACTGTACTAGTTTGTCTTCTTTTTCTTTAGGTAATGGTTTATTCGCCATTTTAGCCAATCTCCGTACGAGATTTCTGACTGTACGTTCATCAGAAAAATCAGCATTCTTCACTGAATCGGCAACTTTATAGATTTCCCCGGGGTCGATATTGGTCTTTTGATTGATCTTGTCGAATAAATTGCCCTTCTTGTTCACACATTCTCCTCCTTGCATATTGTCCATGATTCATGACAGTATATGCAAAGTGAAAGTTTATCGTGTGTATTTATTTCGTAAAAGAGAAGCCAAATCATCCATTTCTTCACGCTTATCGCGATTCATCAGCTGTTCTACAACCTCTTTAGGATGTTTATCCTCATAAAGGACTTGATAAATCCCGGATGTGATCGGCATCTCGACACCCTCAGCTTTTGCGAATTTATATGCTGCTTCAGCAGTTCTGACACCTTCAACAACCATGCCCATTTGATCCAGGATCTCATCCAGTTTTTTTCCTTTTCCGAGCATATTGCCAGCTCTCCAGTTTCGGCTGTGCACACTTGTACATGTGACAATGAGATCCCCGACACCTGGCAATCCAAGGAAGGAAAGCGGATTAGCCCCAAGCGAGGTGCCTAACCTTGTTATTTCGGCAAGTCCCCTTGTAATCAAAGCCGCTTTCGCGTTATCGCCGTAACCTAAGCCATCAGATATTCCTGCACCGAGAGCGATAATATTTTTGAGGGCACCGCCTAATTCGATACCAATCATGTCATTACTTGTATAGACACGAAATGCTTCATTAAAAAACAAATCCTGTGCTATGCTAGCGTGATCTTCATTCAAAGACGCGACGGTAACTGTCGTTGGATGCCTCTTCGCTACTTCTTCGGCATGGCTTGGACCTGATAAAACAACGATATCTTCATAATTGTAGACAGCCATTTCTTCGTCGATCATTTGTGAGACTCTCTTTAATGATCCTGGTTCAATACCTTTCGAAGCGTGAATAAGCAGCGGCGAATGGGTCAGTATGCCGTCCAGTTCATGACATACTTCTCTAATTGCCTTTGTCGGTACGACGAGAACAATCGCTGTTACACCATCAGTCGCAGCTTTTAGATCATCATATGCTTTGATTTGTTCAGGAATCATGATTTCAAGGTATTTTTCATTTTTGTGTGTTTCATTAATTAGTTCGGCCTGTTCTTTACGATGAGTCCATAAACGTACTTCGTGGCCATTATCAGCCAGTACGATACTCAAAGCTGTTCCCCAGCTTCCTGCGCCTAAGACTGCGATTTTGCTCACTTTTATGTCCTCCTTATTGACGTTTGCGGGCAA
Organism: Tigheibacillus halophilus; assembly: GCF_042683165.1. NCBI lineage: Bacteria > Bacillati > Bacillota > Bacilli > Caryophanales > Bacillaceae > Tigheibacillus > Tigheibacillus halophilus. The sequence goes on along the minus strand of NZ_JBHUIZ010000003.1, from coordinate 862,898 downwards.
ATAATTTTATAGGAGTGCCAATGAATCCAAATGCCTCCCGGATTTTATTTTCCAAGAAACGTTCATACGAAAAATGCACCAGTTCCGGATCGTTGACAAAAACAACAAAGGCCGGCGGTTTAACCGCAACCTGGGTAGCATAAAGAATTTTCAACCTTCGCCCCTTGATTGTCGGTGTAGGGTTCAAAGCTATCGCATCCATTATAACATCATTCAGCACATTTGTCGGAATACGTTTAGCATGGTTTTCACTGGCTGTCTGGACTGCTGGCAGTAAAGTGTGAATTCTTTTTTTGGTTTTAGCCGATAAGAATACGATCGGAGCATAATCAAGAAATTGAAAATGTGCACGTACTTTGCTTTCGAATTCCTTCATGGATTTCTCAGTTGTCTCGATTGTATCCCACTTATTGACAACGATTACCATCGCTCTTCCTGCGTCATGCGCATAACCAGCTATTTTCTTATCCTGTTCTCTAATGCCAGTCTCTGCGTCAATCAGTATCAAGACAACATCCGAGCGCTCGATTGCTTTAAGGGCACGCAATATGCTGTACTTTTCAGTAGTTTCATAAACCTTGCCCTTTTTTCGCATACCGGCCGTATCAATAATGATGTAATTTTTTCCGTCTTTTACCAATTTCGTGTCTACCGCATCGCGGGTTGTCCCCTCTATATCACTGACAATTACCCTATCTTCATTCAGAATCGCATTGACTAGTGAGGACTTGCCCACATTTGGCCTTCCAATCAGGCTGAAATGGATTGTATCCGTTTCATCATCATTGTCTTCCATGTTTGGAAAATGTTTGACAACTTCATCAAGCAAATCACCAAGTCCAAGCCCATGAGAACCTGATATCGGAAAAGGCTCTCCAAATCCCATTGCATAATATTCATAAATTTCATTTCTCATTTCAGGGTTGTCCATTTTGTTGACACCCAGCACCACTGGTTTATTGGATTTAAATAATAACTTCGCCACTTCTTCATCAGCGCCGGTAATCCCCTCTTTGCCATTGAGCAGAAAAATAATTACATCGGCTTCATCGATGGCGATTTCTGCCTGCTGACGAACTTGTACAAGGAGTGGCTCGTCTCCGAGATCAATACCGCCAGTATCAATCAGATCGAATTCTGTAGCCAGCCATTCAGCAGGCGCATAAATCCTGTCTCGGGTTACTCCCGGTTTATCCTCTATGATTGAAATTCTCTCACCGACAAGCCGGTTGAATATTGTCGATTTACCGACATTCGGCCTGCCTACAATTGCTACAACAGGTTTCCTCATGAAAGGAACATCCTTTCTCTTGTTCATTGACTTTATTCATTCTAGCAAAAGAACATCATATAAACAATCAAAATATTTATTCTGAACAGGCTGTCCTTGTATGTTTAGCGAGCATCTTTTTTCCTTTGTTCCAATATTGCTGGGGCTGTTGTATGTTTGTGCAAGAGCTTCATTCCATATGAGTACATTTCATGAAGGATTTGAAGACATATAATTACAGCCACAATAACGACAAAATCATCCAAAAAAGCTTTGCTTCCTGCGGTATATGGGATATGATAACTTGATAGCATCACACCATAAAATAAATCTCCTCCACAAACACCGACTACTGCGATCGCCACCCTCTTCATCAAACCTTTTGCTACATATAAGATAATGGTTACGATTATTAAGGGTAAAAATAAAGATTTGGGCATAATCAGCCACATTGGTACTTCGTGTTCCCATATCAAAATGCAGTCATATACGATCATTACCGTAAAAGCTGTAAACAAATTCAGATATGTAGCGTATGTTTTTGTAATCAGCAAAAAAGCACCAGTCAAAAGTATCATTAACGTGGCAGATAACGTCAGTTGCCCAACAATTAAATAAGTATTCGCTGTGGCGATTGCGGCCAATATCCACACTTTTACCAAGGTATTTCTCCTTGAGTGGGGCATAAAGCAAGCTGCTATCACCCAAAACATCCAACTTAACCAAAAAAAATGCACACCCTCAGCCAACTTTTTTCAACTCCTACGTACAATATGGACCATCACTGACAACGAATATGTTTACAAAAATGCCACAAGTTGCTTTATCCGTATTCATTATGTCTGAAAAAAGAAATTTTTAAACTGAGGGCTTACTGTATATCATTTGTCAATGATGCTATCAACAATTTCAACCGTGGCACATGTGTTTTCGTGAGAGATGGACGCCATTTCATTATGGCTGCGGGACGTGAGGATAAGATGCTAATAATTGTCAGAAAATTGACCACTAACCTGGTTTCACCATTTATGTGTCGCTTTGATTAACTTCTTCACTTTAAGAAAAAGTAAAATCCCTTTTCCATATGCATATACCTTTTGTAAAGCAGGAAAATGAATCAAAAAAATTGGCATTCACCAAATATATAGCGAATGCCAAGTTCCCTCGTTATTTGTATTTGTTCAGCTTATCTCCGATGATATCGCCAAAATGAAAACCGCTTTCTTCATCATCTTTTGTGTATTGCTGAATTTCTTTCTCTTCATTATCCTGTTCTACCTCTTTCATGCTCAAAGACATTCTTTCCTGATTTTCGTTGATATCGAGCACTTTGACCTCTACTTTTTGTCCCTCTTCGAGTACTTCCTGCGGGGTACCGATATGTCTATTTGCTATTTGTGAAATATGCACTAAACCTTCTACGCCAGGCAAGACTTCAACAAAGGCACCAAAGCTGACCAATCTTTTGACGAGCCCCTGGACAGTTTGACCAGGTTTTATATTTTCCTCGATATTTTCCCATGGGCCAGGCAGCACTTTTTTACGGGATAATGAAATCCGTTCACTGTCTCTGTCCACGGACAACACTTCCACTTTGATCTCTTCCCCTTCTGAAACAACGTCAGAGGCTTTGTCTACATGCTCATGGGCTAATTGTGAAATATGCACCAGTCCGTCTATTCCCCCAAGATCGACAAAAGCACCGAAATTGGTCAATCTTCTTACTGTGCCAACAAGTACCTGCCCTTCGTCAATGGATTGAAGTAATTCATTCTTTTTGGCAGCCTCTGCCTCTTCTTCAACAATTCGGTGGGAAAGAATCACACGATTTTTGCCTCTATCCAATTCAACTACTTTAACCGAAAGTGTTTTGCCTTTATAGTTACTAAAATCCTCTACAAAATATGTTTCTACCATGGAAGCTGGAATAAAACCGCGAACACCAACATCTGCTACCAAGCCGCCTTTAACGACCTCTTTGACTTCCACTTCAAAAATGGATTGACTTTCAAACCTCTCTTCCAAGTCATTCCATGCCTTCTCGGAATCCAGTGCTTTTTTGGAAAGGATGATTTCATCATCGCTCCATTTTTTAACCTTTAGTTCAAGCTCGTCTCCAACATTTACGACTTCGCCGGGATTTTCTGTTTTAAGATTGGAAAGCTCGTTTAACGGTACAATCCCTTCTGTTTTGTAACCAATATCGACAAGGATCTGTTTGTCTTCAAGCTTTACAACAGTGCCTTTCACACTATCCCCCGGTTTAAAATTTGGAACATCATTGTTAAGTTCTGTCATGAAATATCCTCCTTCAAACATACCTTCTTATAAAAAATATATAAGTACATCTCACTTAGTGAATATATACCCCTTCTTTATAACTTCTAATAATTGTATTTATTTGTCAAGCAAAGGAGTTGTATTTATCGAATAATTTCTCGATTCTCTCTATTTATCCCCAATTTCAACTTCCCTAATATGAAAAGTGATCAAGATTCTTTTGTTTTATCATTTATTTTCTTTTCAGCTGTTTGCAAAATAAGATGAGTTACTTCTTCGATGGAACGAGATGTCGTGTCTATTTCCACTGCGTCATCTGCTTTAATCAATGGTGCGGCTTCTCTCTTACTGTCTAGCTCGTCCCTTTTCTGGATATCCTTTTTAATCTCTTCAAGGTCAGAAGCGTAACCTTTTTGCGTATTTTCAATATGACGTCTTTTTGCCCTTTCCGCTACTGAAGCAATCAGGAATATCTTCACTTGCGCCTCTGGTAAAACATGCGTACCGATGTCTCTTCCATCCATTACGACGCCTTTTTCAGCCGCCAGTTTTTTTTGGCGGAAAACCATTTCTTTACGAATGAGCGGGTGCTTGGCAACAATGGAGACATGATTGGATACTTCTTGAGAGCGTATATCCTCTGTGATATCTTCCCCATCTAATTTCACACGTTGTCCCGCCTCAGTTTGTATCAATTCTATATCTGTCTTTTTCAGCAAATCTGTTAATACCCTCTCATCTTCAAGCTCCAAATGATGCCGCAGCGCTTTTAAAGTGATAGATCTATACATGGCGCCTGTATCAATGTAGATATATTTCAATTCTTGAGCGACTTTCCTGGCTACAGTACTCTTTCCAGCAGCTGCAGGTCCGTCAATGGCGATTTGGATTGTTTTTTTCAAGGTCAAACCATTCATTCCTCTCCTGTAAATAATGAAGCATTTCAAATCATATTCATGCACTAAATAAATATAACACACCATGAGAATTTATGGCATATTCCTTAACAGCTTATCTATAAATAGTCATGTCAATTCTTTTCTTCGAGCTTGTCTCTGTTTCTCGAAGCAATACCTGATAATAATCTGTTCTTCATTCCTGGTCAAATCCTTGAACGATACCGAGGCTGACCGGATATGGTGGTCTCCATCATCAATGATTCTTACAATATCACCTGTAATTTTCAGGTAAGACATATTGCGATGAAGTTCAAATGCCAGCCATATATTCACTGAAGTTTTATGTATATTGATATGCTTAGGTATGATGAATGCAAGGCCGCCTCCACTGAGGTCGGTAGTTACTGTTGTGAACGGCTGAAAAGAATCGTCCGTGGAATGGATGGCTACATCTGAAACAATTTCGATGCGCGCAAATTTTCTACGCTGAATCCGTTTCAATTCATTATCCTTTGGAATTGCGATACAGATGGCTGGGATTGGTTTCTTTCTTTTTTTCAATATTTCGCTGGTGAAGTGATAAACTTTCTCCTCAGAACCGATGTAAGAAACATGAAAATGTGTCCCTAAAGGAAAATAAGCTGTTTTTCCATTTTGTTCTTCCACGGGGTAGGTGATATAAAGAAAATCTTTATCTTTATCAATGATTTTGCTGCGGTATTTCAACAGCTTACGGCTGCTTGCATCTTTTATTTCCAGATTTATAAATTGTCCAAGCTCCATATATACCACCTTATTCGCAAAAATTTTATATGTATACGTATATTATGACAAATAAAGTGGAAAAAGGGAAAAGAAAAATGTCTTTTCCCCGATACCAGCTTATGATGTGCTTACAGCAGCCTCACTCAATTTTTCCACTTTCTCTTCATTGCCATCCAACGCATTGATATAAATGCGGTAGGTGTTGTTATTCATTACACCGAGAAATTCATACGCAAGTACCTCTTCATTCAAATCATTATCGATGACCGCCATCGAATCTTCCTGAATATGCAACGCCGGATTTACTTTTTTCTTTGCTTCTTCAACCGGGATCTTCGGTTTTGGCAAATTTCGCTTGACATGGTTCTTGAAATAGTTATCTGCAGTCAAGCCTGCCACTTCTCCACGATCTAATGCTACTTTGACATTGACGCTGTCTGGATAGATTTTAACCCCGTCTTGTTCATACAAGAAGGAATAAACACCAGTGTGATCGTATTCCTGGCTTTGATACAATTTCATGTCGTCCATCTTGTTTTCCTTCAAAAAATCTTGTGCTTTTCTCGCCCCATCATAAAGGCTCCACTTCTTTTCTGTCATCGGTCTGCTTACAAGCAACGAAATAAGGTGTCCTCCTTTTTGAGACATTTCCATATAACCTCTTTTTCTGCCATCCTGATAGGAAAGCGAATAAGAAGGCAAAGCTGCCCCTTTTCCATTTTTAGCTACCTTAATATCCCGTTTGTCGACTCCAAAATATCGGCTGCCGTTATCCAATGCCTGATCTTTTGTTATTTTTGTTCCTGACAGATTCTGAAACGATTCCCTTTTATTGGAGGCTTGCATGAAAGGTGATGGATTGTCCTCATTGGCGTAATTGCTCGCTGTGTTTTCAACAGTTTTCAAACCATCGATAATCGTATTATCTGATTTTTCATCCTGTGTGGACAAAGCCAACTGTACATCCATCCACCTTAGGTTATGGTCCAACACGGCATGTTGGACATCACGTAACTCTTCTTTTATATTACCGGATTGCTGATAAAGCTTTTTCAAATTATTTGTTTCATCCTTGCTTAAAGGCTCTTTACTTAAGTTCCGTATCGCCGTCTTATAAGTGAAATTCCCAACGTCAACCAAGAAACCTTCTGTCTTGTTAAAAGGTAATAAGGTCAACGGCAGTTGCCCCACATTCGTAAGTGCTTCTGAAGACACACGCCAAATATCGGTCATCTGTGGTGAAAGACTTGAGTCAGAATTCATCGCTATTGCTGTTCCAAGCTTATCATGAAGGATATCCATCCGATAGGAAAGCTCATGAAAGGATCGCTGGTAGGTATTTTCCGCTTGCAGTAATACAGCATTTTTTTCTTGATGTTCCTTGTAGCCCCAAAAAGCTGTCGCTGCTACGCCAACTGCCAATATGCCGATTAGGATGGAACGAATCATTTTTATCACCCTTTCTAATTACAAAATATATGTTTGCCAATTTTTTTAATCTGTGGCCTGCTCCAAATCCAACTCGAAGTTGCTGTATCAGGATTAAAATAATAAATGGCATTTCCTGACGGATCCCAGCCGTTGATCGCATCAATCACCGCTTTTTTGGAGGTTTCATTCGGAGTCAGCCAAATTTGGCCATCAGCAACCGCTGTGAACGCTCCAGGCTGGAATATGACACCGGAAACCGTATTAGGGAATAAAGGGCTGTCAACCCTGTTCAAAATAACTGCCGCTACAGCTACCTGCCCTTCATATGGTTCTCCTCTTGCTTCTCCATGTACAGCATTTGACAGCAGTTTGATATCGTTTTGCGAATAACCTGGAGGGACACTGGCGGGTTTGCTATTGGTTTGCTGCGTGTTTTGCTTGCCATTATTACTGCTTCCGTAATAGGTGAAATCCTTCTGTGCATACATTTGCTTTTTGACATAATTCTTATCGTATTTGCTTGCTTTTGCCAGCTTTTGTTTCACTGATGTCCCCGCAAGGCCATCCACCTTCATTCCAAATTCCTGTTGAAAGTTTCTCAATGCCCAATATGTACCCCAGCCAAATACACCATCAATCTTTCCTTTATAAAATCCAAGGTACTGCAACCTTGCCTGCAGTTCGATCACATCGTCCCCAATAGCTCCATTCGCAATCACCTGCGAGCTAAACCCGTAAGCTTTTTGCTTGTGAAGCAATACAGGTTGCAGGGCCAATGAAAAAAAGGTTAAAATAATCAATAGTGCAACCCATCTTCTAAATGTCATATTTTTTCCTCCTGCTATATTGATCCGGTTTTGCCTATTTTTTGATATCGTTGCTAAATTATTCATCGCGGCTCAAATTTGTATCTTGCTTTATCATGCAGGCAGTGAATTTGATATACATGGTGAATAAGTAAACAGCCGCTGCCTGAAGCGGCAGCGGCTGTTTATTGTTATAGACTATGATTGCTGAAACCTCACGGCTGGGTTTTCACTGCTGCGCTTTTCATGCGCTGCAGGCACATCATCCAGAGAATGATCATAAAAGGTACAAGCGGCAGCGACCAATTTACACTTGTTATTTTCAATATGTAATTATAGGTGCCATGGAGCAGGAACGGGAAAAGGAATGCAAAGAATATGTTTTTTCTCCTGTTTAAGTCATACATTTTAGCCTTACCAAAATAATATCCCATCAACACACCGAACAGTGCATGGGAAGATACTGGAAAAATAGCTCTTGTAAAAGCATACTGAATGCCATTGACAAATAAATAAAGTATATTTTCCACTGTGGCAAATCCCAGACTGATGGCTACAGCATACACAATCCCGTCATAGTGGGCGTCAAATTCTGTATGATGATAGATAACATAGATGAACATAAACCATTTAAAAAATTCTTCTGATAACGAAACAATAAAAAATGATTCTATTAAAGTAGATTCATGCCATTCCGTTTGGAATGCATATTGTATAAACATGATCGGCAATACGAGAAGCGCTCCTAAAATGAAAACTCTGAGAATCAATGCCAACGGTTCCGTATAGCGATCTTTCAAATAAAAAAATGACATCAAGGCAAAAGCGGGAGCGACCCCCGCTGATAAGATGGCAAACATATGTATTGGCCCCGTTTCATATTTATCATGCATGGCTGTGAAAACTCCAGGAAAACAGCCTGCTGAGCAGTGGTTTTATTTCATAGATATCGTAACATGTAGTAGTACTCGTTGGGAATACTAATTCAAGAAAGAAATTAGGGTGATAGAATTGAAAAAGGTATTGATCATACATACTGGCGGAACGATTTCCATGCTGCAAGACGAACAAACCGGCAGTGTTTTACCGGCCAATGTGCATCCTTTATCAGGTGTTTCTGATCTGCTTATAGATATTGCGGAAATCGATGAAGAGATTATTTACTCTCTCCCTTCCCCGCAAATAACTCCTGCTCATATGCTTGAGCTAGCAGTATTCATCGCTGGAAAAAGAGCTGACTATGACGGAATAGTCATTACTCACGGAACAGATACGCTGGAAGAAACAGCGTACTTTCTGGATTTGGTCATGGATACCGAAAAACCGATTATCATTACCGGAGCAATGAGATCCAGCAACGAAATCGGTTCTGATGCATTATATAATTTAATAGCCGCAGTCCGGACTGCTGTTTCGGAAAATGCAGCAAATCAAGGAGTGCTGGTGGTTATGAATGATGAAGTGCATACAGCAGCAAACGTGACTAAAACATCGACCAGCAACATTGCCACCTTTCAAAGTCCGCAATTCGGCCCGATTGGATTGGTCACAAGTGATATGGTCTTATTCCATCATAAAACATTGCCAAGACCACTCTATAAAAATGTAAACAAAATCAGTAAAAAAGTCTATTTATTAAAAGCTTTTGCGGGCATGGATCAGGAAGTTATTCAAGCCATCCATCTTTTGAAGCCTGATGGATTAGTCATTGAAGGAATGGGACAAGGCAATCTCCCGAAACAAACAGTTTCAGCGCTGCAAAAAGTGATTGAGGACGAAATCCCAATCGTACTGGTTTCCCGTTGCTATCAGGGAATTGTCCAGCCGACATATGGTTATGATGGCGGCGGCAAACAATTGAAGGATATGGGAATTATTTTCACGAATGGTCTCACCGGACCCAAAGCACGGATCAAATTACTCATCGCACTCGAATATACAAAACAGCACTCCCTAATCGACGATTTTTTCAAAAACGGGGTTTGACGAGAGTGTTTATCATAAAGCCGGTCTGCTCAAAAAAAGAAATGCATAGGACTGCCCTTCATTTTATTGACTTTTTTGAGACAGCCGGCTTTTTTGTTTTGTTGTAAAAGTGATTTTCCAGGTCAATCCCCCTCCTCTGTTTCATTTCCATTTCCCGTATCTTTTCTTTCTTATTGCAGGATATCGCTACTTACAAAACGTGGCAATCTATGTTAAATCATATTGTATTTAATTATAGTAAGCATTTCCAAATTAGAATATTCCTGGTACTGATTACATAAATTACAAATGGAGTCAAATAATTTGAGGATAGGTGATTGCATGGATGAAAAGTCATCGAGAAACCAAAAGCCTGTTAATAATAACATCAAACAACAGCAACTAGATCAAAACCGTATCCAAGATTCAGGGAAGCCAATGACGACACAGGAGGGAAAAAAAAGATCCCAGGACCAGGATCAATTAAAGGCCGGTATACGTGGTCCTAGTTTACGTCAGGATTATGAGTTTTTTGAAAAGATGTCACATTTTGTCCACGAAGAAATACCAGAAAGGGTTGTCCATGCCAGAGGTTATAGTGCATACGGAGAGTTTGAATGCTATCAGTCCATGAGGCATGTGACGAAAGCGGGATTCCTGCAAGAAGCCGGAAAAAAAACGCCATTAACCATCCGTTTTTCAACTGTTCAGGGCGCTAAAGGATCCTACGATACTGCAAGGGATTTACGTTGCCAGGGTGTAAAGCTATATACAGAAGAAGGGAATGTTGATCTGACAACGATAGCTATGCCTGTATTAATCAATCAGGACGCGATGAAATTTCCGGATGCGATGCATGCGTATCAGGCAAAGCAAGCTGATGATATCCCAACAGCTTCCGGGGCACACGATCGTTTCTGGGATTATGTAGCCAATAATGACGAAGCGCTTCATATGGTGCTGTGGATCATGTCTGACCGTGGTATTCTTAGAAGCTATCGAATGATGGAGTCTTGGTCGATTAATACGTATTTGTTTGTGAACGAACAAGGAGTAGCAACCTTTATGAGGTACGTTTGGAAGCCAGTATTAGGTGTCCATTCTCTTCTTCAGGATGAAGCATTGAAAATCGGCGGACTCGACCCGGACTTTCACCGTCGCGATCTGAGGCAAGCGATTGACTGTGGAGCTTATCCGGAGTATGAATTAGGTGTACAGCTGATTTCGATGGAGGATGAATTCGCATTTGACTTTGATGTACTTGATCCAGCAAAATTTTGGCCGGAAGAGCTTGTACCTGTCCAGATTATTGGTAAGATGACATTGAATAGAAATATTGATAATTACTTTACCGAATCTGAACAAGTTGCATTTAATCCAGCTAATGTTGTTCCTGGCATCGATTTTTCCAATGATCCTGTCTTGCAAGGAAGATTGATGGCATATAGAGATACACAGCAGCATCGTCTCGGCAGCGCCAATTATGTTGAATTGCCAATTAATAAACCTATTTGTCCGTTTCATAATAACCAACGAAGAGGTTATATGAGGCAGCGAATTGATGTTGACCAAGTTAACTACCATAAAAATTCACTGGCAGACAACACCCCATACACAGTGCCCCCGGAAGAAGGCGGATATAAGGATTACCCTGGAAAAGTAGAGGGGTACAAAATTAGAGCCAGAAGTGATTCATTTAAGGATTATTTTTCCCAGCCGCGAATTTTTTGGAACAGTTTGACGCGTGTTGAAAAACAGCATACGATTGAAGGTTTAAGCTATCAGATTGGAAGTGTAAAGAGCGTTTCAGTTCGCCAGCAAATGGTTGATATGCTTGTCAAGGTCGATAAAGAGATGGCATGTATCGTTGCTGATAATGTTGGTGTAGACCGACCGAGTGGTGAAAATTTACCTGTTTCTGCAAGTTACCCTTCTCTCAGCCAGGCTAATACCCCTAAATATGCATATACGCAAAAAGTAGGTGTGTTGATTGGCAACGGATTCAATGAAAATGAAGTGTTGCATACACTTAAAACTTTGCAGAAATATGGGGTCTTTATCGAGATAATCAGTGAACAGCTTGGTGCTGTCAGAGGAGCAAGCGGTACAGAGCTCAAAGTGGATAAAACCTTTCTTACTGGCAGTCCTTACTTGGTTGATGCACTATACATCGTTGGAGGCAATTCTAAAAACCAGGCCAAATTCCAGCAGGATATCCTGTCTTTCGTACAAGTGGCGTACACCCATTATAAACCAATTGGTGTTGCTTCCTCAGGGAGAACTTATATTCAAACTTCGCAAGCGAACAACTTGGCAGGAGTAGTATTCGCAGATAACAGCACTGACTTTGGAAAAGACTTTGCAGCCGCAATTGCCGAACAACGATTTTGGGACAGAACATAAATTGCGTAATTGTGGGAAGTAGCCATCCCTATTTCCCACTATCTTTTTATTTTTCAACGTCAGAAATAGGAGGGAAAAGTCGTATGAACGAAGTAAACTATATACGGCAGACACTGAAAATGTATGGTTTTTCGTTCTGTGAGGATGATATCCCCTATATCCATTCTATTTTATTTACGATTATTCAGGAACAACCTTCACTAGACCGATTTCCGCTTCCTTATCATGAATTTCCATTCTTGATTGTTGATAAGGAGCTGCTGAAATGACTGAATTGGCCTTTATGAAGGCTGCTGAGCTTGCCCCTTTGATCAAATCGAAGCAACTATCTCCGGTAGAATTGACAACACATATCGTCAACCGCATTCACCACATTGATCCCACTCTCAAGGCATATATTACTCCCCTTTTCGATATAGCCCTTTTTCAAGCGAAAAAAGCAGAAACAGATATCATGCAAGGTCACTATAAAGGCGCCCTGCACGGCATTCCTGTCGGTATCAAAGACAATTACTTTACAAAAGATATACGTACGACAGTTGGCTCTAAACTTTTTGCCACTTTCATTCCAGATAAAAATGCGACAGTTGTTGACAAATTGTACGCAGCAGGGGCAGTCATGTTGGGGAAAACGAACATGCATGAACTTGCGGCTGGATCGACTGGGACCGACCCTTGCTTCGGTACAACACGTAATCCATGGAATATGGGCCATATGCCAGGAGGATCAAGTGGTGGCAGTAGTGCAGCTCTGGCAGCAGGACTGGCAACACTGGCAACCGGAACAGATACTTTCGGTTCCATCCGCCTGCCGGCAGCAATGTGCGGCATTTATGGAATGAAGCCAACTGTTGGACTCATTAGCACACAAGGTATCTTTCCCACAGCTTGGTCATTGGATCATGCCGGCCCAATGGCACGGTCGATTTCGGATTTGGCAATCTTGCTGCAATACATGGCAGGCTATGATGCAAACAATCCGCCAAGTGTCCGCATTCCTGTCCCTGATTACACAAAGGAGCTTCACAAAGGGATAAAGGGTATTAAAATAGCAATTCCTACATATTACTTAAAGGGACTGGACCCCGATGTTGAGAAACTATTCAATGACGCAATAGCTAGACTGCAAAATTTGGGCGCAATAATACAAGAAATAGTTATCCCCGAACTAACCATGTCGCCGTTCGCAGGCTATATAACCGTAACTGGAGAAGCTTCCTCTTTACACTCCGGCTGGTTGAAAACATGCCCCGGGGATTATTCGCCAGACATCCGGAGTTTTTTCCTAGCTGGTACACTCACGAACACAACACAATACATTCATGCACAACAAGCACGCAGAAAAATGGTAGATGTACTTCATGAGACCTTTAAAAATGTCGATATCCTGCTTGGTCCAACTATACCGATTACGACACCAGCGTTCGCTGAGAATTGGGTTGACCAGAATTTAGAGGTTATCAAACGCTGCTTGCCATTTACTTCTCCTGCCAATTTATCTGGGGTGCCAAGCCTATCTGTACCAATGGGATTAGATCACAAAGGACTTCCAGTCGGCATGCAATTCATTGGAAATCATTTTTCCGAAAAACAATTGCTTCAGGCGGGATATGCTTGGGAAAGGGTACATGGCGGATTCACAGAAGGGAGACGTCATTAAAGCTTTCTGACTGGTGAAGTATCATACCTGGCCCGATCCAGAGGCTGTATACGCTTGTCAACTGTTCTGGCTGCTTAAAAACAAAAAGGAACCATTGCCCACCACAGCATATTTTCTCGCTGAAAAGGCAAAGCGTTCCTATTGAAAAATGAGTGATTTTCAGCACGATGATAAACACTATTTCGGGCAATACGTGAGGAATCCATATCATTAATAAAAAGCTCAGTCGCTTTATTTTTATGACAACAATGATACAAATTGAATCTTTTATGACGCGATGTCACAACATCTAATTTTTTTCTTCAAACAAGATGATTAGCAATCATTTCCCCATGAAAGCGTCCGTTTTCAATAAATATCTCATTATTGTTATATCCGGCAGCAATTACACCAGCGATATATAGCCCAGGAATATTAGTTTCCATCGTTTTTTGGTCATAAATTGGTTTACCGTTGGCCGGATTAATTTCCATACCTGCATTTTGTAAAAAAGAAATGTCCGGGCGGTAACCCGTCATAGCAAACACAAAATCATTTTCTATTTTCTTTTCAATCCCGTTCACCTCATAAAATACATGTGACTCGGTGATCTTATTTACACAGGCATTAAACTTCATTTCAACGAGGCCTTTGCGAACAAGCGAATCGAATTCCGGTAATATCCATGGCTTTATACTGTTGGAATAGGTGTCTCCCCTATAGAGCACAGTTATGTTAGCTCCTGCTTTATGCAATTCGATTGCAGCATCCACTGCCGAATTTTTACCCCCGATGATGACAACGTCTTTGTTCAAATAAGGGTGACCCTCTTTGAAATAATGCATCACTTTATCGAGATCCTCTCCAGGAATCCCCATATAGTTAGGCTGATCATAATAACCAGTAGCGACGATGACATTGGTTGCCATATACTCTCCTGTTTTATTGCCCTGTTTTTTACTGGAAATGAGAAAGCGGCCATTTTTTCTTTGTATTCCAGTGACTCTTTCAAATGAATGGACACGAAGCTGTTTCCGTTGCGCTACAGTCCGGTAATAGGTCAATGCCTGAATTCGTACTGGTTTGTTTTTTTCATTCACAAAAGGTATGCCACCTATTTCCAGCTTATCACTGGAGCTAAAGAATGTTTGGTGGGTTGGGAATTGATAAATCGTATTTACGATATTCTCTTTTTCAATAATCAATGGATGAAGCCCTTTTTCCTGACACGCAATCGCACATGACAAACCACAAGGCCCACCGCCAATGATGATGACTTCTTCATTTTGCATGTATTGCACTTCCTTTTTCATTTTCACAATAAAAACTTTACTTTCTCTAGCATGAATATTTTTCTTTTCGCAAAAAGGCAAACTCTTATCTGATTATACTAGATAAGAGTTTGCCCGTCATTCATTTCGTTTTAAAATGAAGCCAATTTGGCTTGTTATACCCAACCACGGAACCTGGAAGCTTCTGCCATTTTTCTCACACCGACCATGTAAGCCGCCAGACGCATATCCACACGGCGTGTCTGCGATGTATTATAAATGGCGTTAAACGCCTTAATCATGTTTTCATGCAATTTTTTATCAATTTCTTCCTCTGTCCAATAATACCCTTGGTTATTTTGTACCCATTCGAAATAAGATACAGTGACTCCTCCTGCGGATGCCAATACATCGGGTACAAGTAATTTTCCGCGTTCTGTCAGAATTTTTGTTGCAGCCATAGTCGTTGGCCCATTAGCCGCTTCTACCACTATATCAGCTTTTATGCGATGGGCATTTTCTTCTGTAATTTGATTTTCGACTGCAGCAGGAACAAGAATATCACAATCCAATTCAAGCAGATCTTTATTAGAAATTGTATTGTCAAAAAGCTTTGTAACCGTACCAAAGCTGTCGCGACGGTCAAGCAAATAATCGATATCCAAACCATTTGGATCATGCAAAGCACCGTAAGCGTCAGAAATGCCGACTACTTTTGCACCTGCATCATGCAAGAATTTTGATAAAAAGCTTCCTGCATTGCCGAATCCTTGTACAACCACTCTTGCTCCTTTTACATCCAAGCCCCTTTTTTTGGCAGCTTCATTGATGACGATCGTAACTCCTTTTGCAGTAGCAGATTCTCTGCCATGAGATCCTCCAAGAACAATCGGTTTTCCCGTGATGAAGCCCGGACTGTTGAATTCATCGATACGGCTGTATTCATCCATCATCCAAGCCATGATTTGTGAATTCGTAAAGACGTCTGGTGCGGGAATATCTTTCGTCGGCCCTACAATTTGGCTGATCGCACGCACATAGCCGCGGCTCAAACCTTCCAGTTCCCGAAAAGACATCTCTCTCGGATCACAAATGATACCGCCTTTCCCACCGCCATAGGGAAGATCGACTATCCCGGCTTTGAGACTCATCCAAATGGACAATGCTTTTACTTCATCTTCTGTCACGTCAGGATGAAAACGCACACCGCCTTTGGTTGGTCCTACGGCATCGTTGTGCTGAGCCCGATAACCAGTGAACATTTTCATTGTACCGTCGTCCATTCGAACTGGAATCCTTACAGTCATCATCCGAATCGGATCTTTCAATAATTCAAAAACCTCATCAGGGTAACCCAATTTTTCCAACGCGTTCTTCACGACTGTCCTTGTTGACTCGAGAACATCTGTCTCTTTACGTTTTTCTTGGGCAGAATCTGCTGCATGATCGGCTACCATGAATTTACCTCCTAGATATATCTAATGAATTAGTGTAATAATGCATTACTCAGTGATTAGTATACACCTTCATCATAAATATGCAATACAATAAAGTCATTTTCCCACCCGAAAGTGAAAGCGGTTCCGGAAACGGTGCCCTCACACGGATGCGCTGGTTTTTTGTTTCATTTGAAATGATGAATGATCTGATCCACTGCGTCATTTGCTATGATGGTTTTCCCATATTCTAACAAACGGTGAGAAGTCAGAATACTCGGCACTGAAAACTCTGACATTACTGCAATAACATCCTCTGTTATATTATGCTTTAAATCAGCTTTTTCAAATAGCATATAATATCTATCGTTCATATGATACACAGAGCCCCCGCCAATTTTCAGATTGGCCAAGCAATGAGAAACCTGGATGACATGCTCAAAATCTGCAAATGAAAAAAGCAGTTCATTGCTTTCATCAAGTGTCACTTTCATTTCAATGAAATCGTCTTCCCAATCCACATCAGCAACTTTTTGCGTCACAGTGACATGCATTCCTTGCGCTTGCATGAGATACACCTGTACGAGCAAACTGCCAGCTAATTCAATACCCAGCTCAAAACTAGCCTCATACATTATATCGCTAAACAAATTACGTACATCTTTTGCATCATACCATAAATCCTCTTTGGTGAAACCTCGTTCTATCAGATCATCAAAGGTAAGGAACATTGTAAATTGATTATTGGAGACCCGCTCGATGCGCATGTAAGTACCCTCCCTTGACCAGTGGAATTTTGACCAGCTTTTCTTATAGTATATGCTGATTTTCAAATTGTTGAACGGCATTTATTGTCTTTACTAATGAACAAAAACATAAGTTCTTCATCATACCACATAAGCATGTGGGAATACTGCGTGCCAAGCAAAATGACCTTCTCTGATTGGACAGATCTATGCAGCATATATAGCGATTTAAATACAAGTCTTCTTTGTTATTTAGAAAAACAACCTTATTAGGAGACATAGCTTTTATAATACAAGAGATGCATAGCCGACTTCAAATGTTCGAAATGCTGCAATGCATGTACCAAGGATTTGAACCATTTGAAGCTGGGCTGGTGTGATCAAATGAAGGGTATAATGAACAATGGACGAGTCTCTTCAATATCTGCAAAAGTATGCGCTATTTATTGATATTATTATTGGAAACTTCACAGTGCCATCCTATAGACGCCTGATACCAAAATCGGAATGGATGAGATGTTTTGGCTTGATTTCGGGATAAATCGAATCTCTCATGCCTTCTTCTATGTATCATTCAAAATGAAATCACCTACTTGAATATAGAAATAATATCGATGATTCCCGTCTTTTGCAAATAAATGCCTCCTACACATAGTAATACAAGCAATAAAACGACAATGATAAAACGGGCGAGCGGACGTTTCAACTTCAAATGGAAGCTTGTCTCGGCATGTTGATGTACTTCGCTCCTCGGTGGTAAGTTTAGAACATCCATTTCTCTAATCTGTATTTCATCCTGTTCAGGTTGTACGCTTGTACGATCATCCGTGAGCAAAGTTTGCTCCTGCGAAGAAAACTGTCTCTCCCTGCTTTCACTATTCCGTTGTTTCACTACCTTCCCCCCGCTTTCAATATAGAATGGCTCACCTGGCAATATGTTTACAGGATAATGACAGTGTATGAACACAAAATGGCCGTGGCCATCGCTATAGAACCGTATAGGGTAAAAGCGTCTATCCGGTTCTATTCGTCTGTGTCGTTGATTAACATTAAATCCCGCAGCTTCTGTTTCCAGGGTGCTTCAAGTTCACGTGCCGACTGTTTCACAGGAAAATCTAAATCGCTAAACGAAAAACCACAATTATTACAACAAATAGGTGTTTGTGTAAAGTCGGACTGAAAATGTCTATATAGTGCTGCACGAAGACACTTATCAGTATGTATAAAAGCAAGCATTTCATATACTCGTTTCTTCTTCTGGGTTCGGCGGGAACTAGCTTGCGACTGCATACCCGCTTCTATGATTTTCCATTGTTTTTCATTGAATAAATGATGATGTCCTATCATCATATCATGTTTTTCAAATTGATTCTGCAAGAAATGCCATTGAGACTCTGTGAGACCAAGCAATCTTATAAATGACTCCTCTTGAAAATCGGGCAAATACTTATCTACGTTTTTAAACACTTGTACTGCCTGAGTGATGAGCTCCTCAGAAGGGATTTCCATATCAACCAATTGTTGAAGCAAAAATTCGTCATGTTCTGCGTAAAACAGCACACATAGACTCTTTTTCCCGTCTCTTCCGGCACGTCCGGCCTCTTGTATATAGGATTTAATATCCGGTGGCATGTGGTAATGAATGACCATACGAATATCACTCTTATCAATTCCCATTCCAAATGCGCTTGTACAGCAAACCACATCTAACTGCCCAAGCATGAACTGTTGCTGAATCAATAAACGATCCAATTGTTCAAGTCCACCATGATACGCGGCAACTCTCTTCTGAGACCGCCTGGAAATGTGCGAAGCGATTTTTTCAGCCATTTGGCGACTGGAGAAATATACCAGTACCGGGCCCGAACAACGGGCTATCAAAGATAGGATGCTCTCCAGCTTTTCATTCTCATTTTCTACCTTTTCCGTCATGAATACCAAATTCTCTTTATCGATTGGATAAATGTGCCGATTGATTCCAGGTTTTTTTAAAACATGTATAATATCTCTTTGCACCTCTTCTGTAGCCGTAGCACTGAGCGCAAGAACTGTTGGATTGCCTAGTTTTTCAATAACCTCTCCCAAGCGCATGTAATCCGGCCTGAATTCATATCCCCACTGAGAAATGCAATGGGCTTCGTCAATGACAAATGTATGAACATGAATGTTGCAAATTTGGTCAAGAAATTGCCTTTGCTGCAGTGTTTCCGGTGATACGAATAACAATTTGTATTCATCTAAACGCTGCAAGATATACCTGCGTTCCTCAGCCTGCAAAAAACTGTTCACCGCTGCTACACGTTTCAAACCAATGGCTTTCATTCGTTTTACTTGGTCGATCATCAATGCGATAAGTGGTGAAACGACAATCGTAAGCCCCCTGGTCATCATTGCAGGCAACTGGTAACAAATCGATTTTCCCGATCCTGTTGGCAAAACACCGAGCACGTCTTTTCCCTGAAGTATATCTCTGATGATTTCCTTTTGACCTGCACGAAATTCACGTAAATGAAAGTATTTGAAAAGCTGCTGCTCAAGTTTACTGGATTTTTCCATTTAGTTACCCCGTTTATTCTTTTGTTTTCTGTTTACAAAGGACTAGCCGAATCTGGAAATAACTGACATCCTCTCCCACTTGTTCTTTAATCGTACTTAATTTAAAGGAAGGGTTATTCTCGACTACCCTTTCTATGACACGCTGTATGTTTTTGGGGACGAAAGGATCAATATTAAACTGCGGATCATACAAAGCGATTTCTACCAAATGATCATGAATCGTATTGATTTTCAATCGGCGCTTTTCTGCAATTTTTTCCATATTATATCCTTTTTTATATAACATGTATGTTTTATTGGCCGTGTTTGTCATCACCTCATGTTTCTTTTGCATGAAGTCGAGCAATGCGGGCAATATATTGAACCGATGTGGGGCTGACAAGATATTATGCAGCATAAGATGCCTTACTGAAGCCAATAAAAGTACTACATCATGCTTGCTTAAACCGTATTTTTCTGCCAGCTGTGAAGTGCTTAATCCATAATGTTCATAACCTGTCAGCTGATCCACTAACATTGCGCATTCTCGTTCAGGCAATCCTGCTAATGCCAAAAGCAAATCCTTGTATAGCAGTGACAGCAACTGGCTCTGCTTCCCGGCATACTTATAATAGAATGCTCTTACCCACCCGGTGGTAGCTTCATCATCAGCAACGGGTATAAAAGACATATTCCCTTTTTTGCTATTTGTCAATGTCTGTATCAGCAGCATTAATCTTAATATGAATATGTCATCTTTTCCGGCAAAATCCATTCCACGAAAACGACTCAGTAGGCTCTTCGCATTGGATTCTTCAAGCCGTTTCTTTCCCAGTTCTGTCACGTGGATTATTTTTTTGTTCTCAACACCATAGTCAATCATCCCATGATATAGCAACTCTCGCAATTCCTGCTTGAAATCCGGGATGGATAATCGTTTATATACACCAAGAAGTGATTCCATATCGAAAAGTTTCGCATCTTGCAGTGTCTGTATGGATTTTTTTCCCTGCAATAAATGATAAATAGCTGTATAGCTTCGCGCATGTTGCATATGCAAACAGGCATGGACAATAATGACAGAAAAATATTTTTCCATGAGGTCTCTCCCATTCACTTCATAAAAAGTCATTTTTCATTGAATATGGACGTTATTCGTCTTACAATCTATTATATAGTATCAACTTTGCCGAGACGGGTTCAAGGATGATGTTCCTGTCATATCGAGGTATGCAGCTTTTTAATGAAGGATGTCATCCATTCAATCGTTGAACCAGCCTTAATATTTGAACATAAGGAATATGGAGGAATGATAATGGAATACAAATACACGATTGTAGATAAGGATACGTGCATTGCTTGCGGCGCATGCGGGTTAACTGCGCCTGAGGTTTTTGAATATGATGAAGAAGGCATTGCGCAAGTATTGCTTGATAATAACCAGGGAACAAGCGTAATACCGGATGACCTGATTGACGATGTCCTGGATGCTTATGAAGGATGTCCGAGCGATTCAATTCATATTTCCGATACTGCCTTCCATGGCTCTCCAGCCAGTGGCCAATGAATAAAACGTACAGCGGGCTTTCGAAAAGCCAATTCATTTCACCTTGATATGTTGTATATCAAAGCGATTCGCGGCATATTTTCGGATGAACTTTGACAGTATCGGAAACAGTAAGAAAATGAAAATGGCATTTCCTAATGCGTGATAAGTATCAAATGGCAGACCGGAAAAATAGTATGCAAGAAAAAAATCTCCCGAGATTCTATACATTGTAAGTGAAATAAGGAACCCATAAAAATAACCACAAAACACAGAAAAAATCGCAATCATATACAGCCGCATGCGATATATATATTTACCCAGCAAACCGCTTGCCAGTCCAATAAGGGACCAGGATATGATTTGCCAAATGGTCCAAATACCTGACCCAAGCAATAAATTGGACGCCAGTGTAATGAGAACGGAAAGCATCACAGCTGACATAGGTCCCAGTAGGAAACCACAAATGATGATTAAAGAGGTAACTGGCTGAACGTTCGGAATAAACCCTAAAAAAGAACGTCCAGCTACCCCCAGAGCCGCCAATAAGGCAAGCAAAGTAAGCTTATAAATATTCACAGTGCTCACTCCCAAGATTGCAGATCGAAAACAACTTCATCGCCGGGTTTTAGTTTATAATCCGTCGCACCAACCTTCGCCATTTTTCCGTTCACGGAATACATCCAAGCCTTCTTGTCTCCTTTTTTTGGTGCAATGCCATCTATACTCTTGATAAAACCTTTATCTTCTTCTATTTTAAAATTTTCTTTTAAAACATCCATTAAAATATCGCCTTTCTTCACTGCAATCTTTTTTTGCCCAATGGTTGTTTCTCCCTTATTTTCTGACAAAATGATATTTACAGACTCGGTTTTAACAGTCGTTCCATTTGATTGTCCGCTTTTGGGATGCTGTGTTTGTCCATCACCACTGCCATTTTGGTTTTCATGCACCGAACAGGCACCTAGCAGGCCTGTCAATAAAACCAACATAAAACAGCGAAGTAAAAATTTCTTCACGATATTGTTCCTCCATATTGTTTTTAACGTCCTGTACCGCCATTCATGTAGTAAATATAGCCGAAGCCAAAAATCTATTAGCTTTCATCAGGTATTTCAAAATAGAATGTCGTCCCGTGGTTTAATTTACTCTTAACTGTTATCATGCCGTGGTGTGCATCAATAATATTTTTTGCGATGGACAGACCAAGCCCGGTTCCTTTCTTCTTACTATTTCTTTTTCTGGATTTGTCAGCCTTGTAGAACCTTTCGAAGACAAAAGCCAAATCTTCTTCAGGTATGCCGCTGCCACTATCCTCTATAGAAACAGAGAGTTTGCTTCCATGATTATCGATGGTTACCTTCACAAAGCCATTTTTATCAGTGTGATGAATCGCATTATCAATCAAATTCGTAAAGACCTGCTCGATGCGGTCCGGATCGAAATAGCTGTGGTCTTTCACTAAATGATTATGCAGCTGGAGGCTGATCATATTATCATCTGCAACACCTTTGAATTTTCGCATGATGCGTTGGATATATTCATCTAATTTGACATCCTCTTTATTTAGCTGGATGTGGCCCGCCTCCATCCTGGCTAAATCAAGTAACTCGTTTACAAGTCTGCTCAAACGCAAAGACTCTTCATAGATGATTTGAGCGAGCTCGTTTTTCTCTTCTCTAGACTCAGCGACATCATCGACAATCGCTTCACTATAGCCTTGAAGCATAGAAATTGGTGTCCGTAATTCATGCGACACATTCGCTATAAAATCTTTACGCAGTTTATCCAGACGCCGTTCCTCTGTCATATCCCGGATTACAGCGACTGCACCGCGAACATAGGACTGATCGTATAAAGGTGTCATAATCATTACCCAGGTTCTTCCCTGCAGATTGATTTCTTTAGAAACTTCTTTTTCTGATTGCACGACTTCTTGCAGAATATCGTTCAATTCCGCTGGCAGCCTTCGATCTTTCTCGTTGCTGATAATTGTATCATTTCCAAAATCCCATGCATCCAGAAACAATTCTGCGGGTGGATTCGCAACAATGATTTCCCCATTTCTGCCTAAAGTGACAACGCCATCGGCCATAGAGCTTAAAATACCTGCAAATTGTTCCTTTTCCTGGCGCAAAGCATTGATATGAAATTTCAACTGTCTTCCCATTCGATTGAAGGCCATTGCCAACTCTCCAATTTCATCATGGGTCAAGATCGGTACCTTCGTATTGAATTCACCCCTTGCAAGGTCAAACGCTGCTTCCCGCATTTTGATCAGCGGCGAGGTGATCCGCGTTGACAGGAAAAACGCAAAAATCGTTGTCAAAATAATGGCGATTCCGGCAGCCAAAAAAATAATTTTGGTTGTTTCAGCTTTAGTTTGGTCCACGACTGATAGTGATTGAAATACGAAAACACCTGCCTGCCGGTCATTAATAGGTGCTCCGACAAGCAATGCACCAGACTTGTGGTCGGGAAGCGCTACTTGTTTTTTCATTTTTTGATTTTTTTCAAGCACTTGTTTTTGCCTGGTCTGCTTTAGCAACCACTGTTTGCTTATCGAGGACAGTCCATTATCGTCGCTGTCTGAGACCCACGTTTTTCCATCCGGAAAATAAATGACAAGCCTTGTCGCCGGGTCTTTGATCCGGCTGGCTGTGTCTATGGTAAGCGGAGAATCCCCATATTGCTCGACCATATCAGATACTTTGGATGCAGTTTGCAGCATATCTTTTTCCGCCTCATCCAAATGAAAGTTCTCGAAAAACTCCAACAAGAATATGGTCAAAACAAATAAAACGAAAGAA
Source organism: Tigheibacillus halophilus (assembly GCF_042683165.1). Taxonomy (NCBI): domain Bacteria; kingdom Bacillati; phylum Bacillota; class Bacilli; order Caryophanales; family Bacillaceae; genus Tigheibacillus; species Tigheibacillus halophilus. The sequence goes on along the minus strand of NZ_JBHUIZ010000003.1, from coordinate 839,096 downwards.
ACTAGCAATAAAATCGTTATTGCTAGTTTTCCGACTACACTACGCCAAAACATCAGTCATCCTCCACCTCAAATTTATAACCGACACCCCAAACGGTGACAATCATTTTTGCAGCTGCTTTGGAAACATGGCTCAGCTTTTCTCGAAGACGCTTCACGTGCGTATCAACTGTTCGCAAATCTCCAAAGAATTCATATTGCCACACTTCTTTCAAGAGCTGTTCCCTATTGAACACTTTATCCGGAGACTTGGCCAAAAAGCAAAGCAATTCATATTCCTTTGGTGTCAGGTTCACTTCTTTATTATCTGCGGTTACCCGATGTGCGTCATAATCAATGGTCAAATGACTGAACACAAGAATATTCTTCGCTTGCGTATCAGTTTCATTGTAGCTTACTGCTTTAGATCTTCTCAGCACTGCTTTCACACGGAGAACCACTTCTCGCGGACTGAAAGGTTTGACGATATAATCGTCTGCACCTACTTCGAATCCCTGAACCCGGTTTGATTCCTCACCCTTCGCAGTAAGCATGATGACGGGTGTATTCTTTTCTTTTCTCAATTCCTGGCAAACCTCGATACCATCCATTTCGGGCATCATCAAATCAAGGATGATCACATCGTAATCTTCTTTTAAGGCAGCTTCCAGGGCCTCCTTTCCGTTTTCTGCTTCATCAACGGTATATTCTTCCCTTTCAAGGTACATTTTCAATAAGCGCCGAATCCTATCTTCATCATCGACGACTAAAACCTTCACACTTTCTTCCATGCATATTCCCCTTTCAAACAATCCATGCTACCTGTCTACCATTAGTATAAACCAAGTAAATATAATTAAAAAGTACAAGCATCCGTTTCCGTAAGATAACCTCTTAACGGTATGAAAAAACACGGCAAACAGAACATTGCTCCATTATGCCGTGCTTTGCACAGTTTATAAAACTGCTTCTATTTGAAACGATTAGCTTGCGTAGGAATGCATCCCAGCCAATATTAAGTTTACACCGACAAGGTTGAACATAATAATAGCAAAACCGCCAAGCGACAACCATGCAGATTTTTCACCATGCCAGCCTCTGGATAGTCTTAAATGGAGGAATGCTGCGTAAAATAGCCAAGTGACCAATGCCCAAACTTCCTTAGGGTCCCATCCCCAAAAACGGTTCCAGGCTATCTGCGCCCAGATGGCGGCAAATATCAGCCCGCCAAGCGTGAATACAGGGAAACCAATAGCCACTGAACGGTATGAGATCTCATCAAGCATATCCGGGCTTACTTTACGCATCAAAGGCTGCAAAGCAGCTCCGACCCTTTTGCGGATAATCAATCTTGTTAACAGATAGATGATTGCTCCAGTGAATAAAGACCACAAAATCGTATTGGCCTTCCGAGGTGCATCCTTTCCACGCATCCAATGAGGCAATTCAACCCAAGGATTCATTGCATCCTTGGTAATCATTTCACCGTTGTTTGGACCAATGATCGGTGGCATATGGTAGTCCACGGTCACTTCTTGTTCATTTTCAACATATTTGAACTGTGTATCATAACCAGAAATATTAAATATGACTGTGATAACACTGAAACCGATAAAGACAAACAAGGTAAACAAAACGATTTCTAGCCATGTTGTCCTTTTACTTCGTACACTTTGATCAATTGTTCGGAGAAGATAGACCAATCCGGCAACAAAACTGATGGATAGGATCCCTTCCCCAAGCGCAACAGTCGTCACATGGATATATAACCAGTGACTCTGCAAAGAAGGAACTAATGGTGCGATATCTCTCGGAAACATACTTGCATATGCGATGACGATAATGGCGACAGGCAAAGCGAACAAGCCAAGTACTGTCAACCGGTAAATAAAATAAAGAATGATAAACGCGAAAACCATTGCCATCCCAAAAAATGTCACAAATTCGAACATATTACTGACAGGGATATGCCCGCTTGCTATCCATCTTGTAATAAAATAAACCAATTGTGCCGCAAAGCCGAGTAATGTAAGCGTAATTCCGGCTTTTGCAGAAAAACTATTTTTTTTGGCTTTGATGGTAGCCCCAAAAAAAGCAGTGGCAATCAGGTATAGTAGGAAAGCGGTATAAAGCATCGTACTGCTGATACTGATTAAACTCATTTTCTTCCTCCTTTGTGAATCTATTGATCCAATTCTTGCTGGTCATCAACCGTTTTTACAGAAGTGCCCTCAATCGCTTTTTCGATATCTTTTCTGAGACCATGCCAGTTTTTATTCGTGTGTCCCGCAAGGAGCAATGAGGCATCGTTTTTCGGGTGCAGCCAAATTCTGCGGTGCTGCCAGTACATTCCTTGTACAACACCGATCATGAAAATCAGGGCACCGATTCCAAAGAGTGGCAGCGTATAATCGCGTTTGACGCTCAATCCGCTGCTATACAATGTATCATAGCCTTCTATTCCAAGCTTGAATTTATTTTTACCAGTAGCATCAATGTTTTTGCCAATCCCTACAAAGCTCATTTCGGGATCTTTTTTACCTGGTGCCTCAACAGAGAAAACAAATGCCGGGAACCTGGCATATTTTGACTTGGAACGCGGCGTTTTGTCATCCTCGTCCAAGTAATATTCAGGGTAATAGTTTTGAACACTGACTTTATAACCATTCCCTAGATCATAACTTCCTTTCACGTCGTTAAAATCAACGGTAAATGTTCCTTTTATTTTTTTAGGGTTTTCTGTTTCATGCAAATTAAAAGTCATATCTTTGAATTCATTTTGCTGGTAGCCTGATTGATAAACCGTATAACCGCCAAATTTCAACGGGTGATTCAGCCGGATTTTAGCATCCTCGACCTTTTGTAATTCCGGGTCAGCGCCTGCAACAGTATCTCCTTTTTTCTTGAAGACAGTAGCATTTGTCTGGAAATTACTCGGAACATCCTCACCCTTTTTTTCCAGTGCAGATTTAAACCGTTTATCATTTTTTTCATTATATAACTGCATGATAAATTTATTATTTTTAATATAGTATTCCCCATCTGTGCCGGGAACCACTTTTTGCTCCCCTTCCCTAACCCACATATATTCATCCAGATAAAACCATGGCAAAGTCCGCAGCAATGCTGCGAGCAGGATGATAATCAATCCAATATGGTTGACATAGGGACCCCACCGAGAAAATCGCCCTTTTTCCGCTAATATATGTCCATCTTGTTCTGTAATACGATAGCGATTTTTCTTTAGGGTTTTCTTGATTTTTTCCCGGTCTTCATCAGACACATCTTCTGATTTGCTATAAAACCGCTGTCTGTTAAGAAATGTCTCGTGCCGTCTCGGCTTCTGTATTCGCAAAGCGCGATAAAGCGGGATGAACCTGTCCAGGCTGCAAATCACCAATGAAACACCAATTAATGAGATGACCAGCATATACCACCATGAGCTGTACAGGTGATCAAATCCAAGTTGATAAAATATTTTTCCAGGCAAACCGTATGCTGCCTCATAAAACACGGCGGGGTCCCGATCTGGTGCATCGGTCGGTATGTATATAGCTTGTGGATAGATCGTCCCGATGGCAGAAGCGACCAATGCGATCACAATCAGCCAAATTCCCACTTTTACTGAAGAAAAAAAGCCCCAAACTTTATCAATGATCGACTTATTATAAGTTTGGGAACGTCTGGCCGTCCCATCGTAACGCATATTAAGCAGTTTTTTCTTATCATTGCCATCAATATGCTGATTTTTTTCAATCGGCTTACCACATGCCTCACAAAGAACTGTTCCCTCCGGGTTGACGTGGCCGCATTCGCATTTGATATTATCCATCCGTATCCCTCTTTTAAATCCGGTTATTTGGGTTCTATTTCCTGCAAATACCCATTTAATTTTTCCAGCGTCAAGCCGCCTTCGACCTTTCTGACGATTTTACCTTTCGAGTCGATAAAAAATGTACTCGGTATTGGCACGATATTGTACAATTCCCTTACTTGATCCTGTTGATCGTATAATACGGGAAATGTTAAATCAAATCTGTCGATGAATCTGTTGACCACCAGCTTATTGGCATCCAGATTGACAGTGATGATTTCGACACCTTTTTTCTTGTATTTTGCATACAGATGCTGCATGAAAGGCATCTCTTTCTCGCAAGGCTTACAGTAAGTTGCCCAGAAATTCAGCATGACACCTTTTCCTTTTAGGCTGCTTAGCTGAATATGGTCTGTATCGTTATTTTTATTCACCTGATTTAATTTGAAATCAGGGGCATCGTCTCCGGCTTCGTACGTCGTCTTTTCATCCGATAAATTCGATATCAGCGCATATACCACAGCAATCAACAGCAGAGCCAAAATTATTGAACGATAAATAAGACGTTTTTTCTTTTTTTTCTTTTTTTGTTCCCTGATCTGATCCAAGCCCATTTTATCACTCACTCCTTGAACCATTATAACATCGAAATATAGAGGCAAATTTGTCCATTATTTAACATTTTTCCCAATTTCAGCGTTCAATTTACTTAGTTCTTTCGGAGTCAGCTCACGATAATCTCCTGGCTGAAGACCATCCAGTGTTAAAAAGGCATACTTTTCACGCTTGAGTTTCAACACCTGATACCCCAGCTTGTCCATCATCCGCCTTACATGGCGATTTTTGCCTTCGATTAAAGTTATTTCCAAGATTGTCGTATTTTTTCTCCTGTCAGAAGATAAAATTTTATACCCTACTGCCTTTAAAAGATCTTTTCCATCTCTGAGTCCCTTTCTCATCTGTTTCAGGTCAGAAGGCTCTGGAACACCTTTGATTTTTGCCACATATTTTTTTTCTGCACCATGGCTTGGGTGCATTAATAAATTGGCGAAATCCCCATCATTTGTCAGCAAAATCAGCCCGGATGTATCATAATCCAGCCTACCGACAGGGAAAATCCTTTCGGAAACCTCGGGAAGGAGATCTGTGATTACTTTCCGGCCTTTGTCATCTTTTACACTGGAAATCACGCCTCTCGGTTTATACACCAAATAATAGACCTTACGCTCATTTTCCAATTGTACTCCTGATACTTCGACCAGGTCCTTCGGAGTTACTTTTGTTCCAAGGGTTGTCACCACTTGATGATTCACTTTGACTTTCCCTTCTAATATAAGCTGTTCTGCTTTTCTGCGCGATGCGTAGCCAGCCTGTGCTATTCTTTTTTGCAGTCGTTCTTCATTATTAGCCATTTAATCACCATATATTTATCGAATTGTATTTGAAAGAAGAACCATGTTCTCTTTCAGTATACAATAATAGCGTTAACAACGAGTTAACGCTAGCAATAGGTATTATACCTTTGTTATTTTGGTATTTTTATAAAATTCATCATTTTAAGATCCGAAAACAATGGTGACAATTACCACAGCAGCTGTCAGTCCAATCAAATCAGCTAATAAACCTACTTTCAGCGCATAACCCATTTTCCTGATGCCTACTGCACCAAAATAAACAGTCAGTATATACAGGGTGGTATCTGTACTCCCTTGCATAGTAGAGGCCAATCGTCCGATAAATGAGTCAGGCCCGTGTTCGGCAATCAATTCCGTAGTAACTCCAAGTGCAGCGTTACCTGAAATCGGTCTGACTAAAGCAAGAGGAACAATGTCTGCAGGGATACCGATATAAGAAAGAACTGGTGTGATCAGATCAACAAATGCATCCAATGCACCTGAACTTCTTAAAATGGAGATGGATACCAGCATACCAACTAAAAAAGGAAGTAAAGAAAAAGAAATCTTCACTCCTTCCTTTCCACCCTCGACAAACAATTCATATGCAGGTAATTTCTTAAGCATTGCTGTTAACAGTACAATTAAAATAAACATCGGGATAATCCAAATGCTGATCCCGGTAATAACAGACATGTTATTTACCCCACTTCTGTTTATGGTAATAGAAACGATCGATAAGCAGTGCGCTTATGGAGGAGACCACTGTTGCGATAAGCGTTGTTGCCACGATTTCAGTCGGCTGTGAGGAACCATACTGCATCCGGATAGCAATAACGGTTGTCGGAATCAGGGTTAAACTGGAAGTATTCAATGCCAAGAATGTTATCATGGAACGGGAAGCTTCTTCTGTTCCACTAAGCTTCTTCATTTCCTGCATCGCTTTAATGCCCATAGGTGTTGCTGCATTCCCAAGTCCGAACATATTTGCGGTAAAGTTGGATAATATGTATCCAATGGCTGGATGATCCTTAGGTATATCCGGAAATATTTTCAGTATCGCCGGACGCATGAGCTTTGCCAGTACTCGCAGAATACCAGCTTTTTCTGCAATCTTCATGATGCCCAGCCAAAATACCATGATGCTGATCAAGCCGATGGAAATGGTCACAGCCTGCTCTGCACTTTCAAATAATGCTTTATTCACTTCATTCATTGTTCCGTTCATCATGGCATAAAAGATTCCGATGATCGCCATAGATGCCCAAATGATGTTTACCATAACCCATTCAGTCCGATCAGATGCTGGAATGCTTTTGTAAATAGCTCCTGTGTCGAAAGTTTTCCAGTGTGCGAAAAGACTGTAGGACTTTTCCTTTTTGCCGCTTGTTGTTCCTTAAAGCCCTTTTCATACATGGCCATATGATCATTCCAATCATCAGAAGCTTGAAGTGTAACCGCTATTAGCTTTACGCCTTCCTTTTCTGCTGCGCTAACCAATGTTCTGCCGGCAACTTTGGTGTACCCTGTTTTTCCACCTACACATGCATCATAGTATTTGGTTAGCAGCTTATTTTTATTTCCCCATGCATAGGAACGGTTCTCAGCTTTATAGACTTTTGCTGCGGTAACTGCTCTGAATAGTTTGTTGCTCATGGCATACCTCATTAAGATCGCCATATCATGCGCAGTGGAATAATGGCCTTTCTCATGTAATCCATGCGGATTTTTAAAATGCGTATTCGTCATGCCAAGCCAGCGTGCTTTTTCATTCATCAAATAGACGAATCCTTCCTCACTTCCCCCGATATGTTCACTGATTGCAACGGCGGCATCATTACCTGATCGCAGCATAAGTCCGTAGACAAGATCCTTAATGGTCATTTTTTCGCCTTGCTCCAGATAAATGGAGGATCCTTCAGTGTAAACAGCTTTTCTGCTTGCTGTTGCCTGTTCCTCTAACATGCCAGATTCGATGGCGACGATTGCTGTCATGATCTTTGTAATACTGGCAATCGGCCGTTTTTCGTCTGCATCCTTTTCAAAAAGAATGTTACCGGTTTTCTGATCCATCAATATCGCATTGCGTGCTGATACCGTCATCTCTGCTCGTCCATCAACTGGTAATGCAACGCAAGTAATAAGTGCAATCAATATCCCGGTAATCAATAGCCTGGTACGCATAATTCCATTCCTCCCAAGAGTGGACTATCTGTACATTTTATGCTTGTCAAGCAATGTTATGCCAGACAAATCAGAAGTCTAGGCTGCCAAGAAGACCTTATGATTACACAAATAACCCTAGGGATAAGACAAGAAAAAAATGGGTTCGATCATCGGCCTTTGATGATCGAACCCATTTTTAGTTATTCTCGGCTTGTTTTGTTCCAGCCATTGAATCATTCATTTTCATCATCCATGTGCTCTTGAAATCTTTCAAAAAACAAATCCGCATCGGCTTCGATTTCATTTGAATCATAGTCATCCGGCAGCGGAGGCAATTCTTCAAGCGATGTCAAACCAAAATATGTTAAAAAATCCTTGCTGGTGGCAAACAAAATTGGCCTTCCGATCCCTTCCTTGCGCCCGGCCTCGACAATCATGGAGCGCGCCAGCAAAGTCTGGATCGGCCTTTCACTTTTAACCCCTCTGATTTCTTCGATTTCGGCACGTGTGACTGGCTGTTTATACGCGATGATCGCCAGCGTTTCCAAAGCAGCCTGAGACAGCTTCGATGTATGTGGTGTATCCAGCATTCTTTTGTAAAATTCACTATGCTCCGGTTTCGTAGCAAGATGTAGCAAATCATTCGATTGCATGATCATCATGCCTCGATTCGATTGTTCACAGTCATATTTCAGCTCTTCTATCAGATGGCAAACGGCTGAGTTTGGAAGCTGGAGTATTTTTTCAATCTGACTTGAGGTGACCCCTTCATCTCCTGCCACAAAAAGTAATCCCTCCAGGACAGCCTTGTAGTCATGCATTTCCATATTGTCTCATCCTTTATGTCCTGCTATGGAAAATTTTAATATATATATAAATCCTCGAAATGCTTATGCTGCCGGCATGACACTTGATTATTTTTCATCAGTTCAAGTAAAGCGACAAATGTTGCAACAATATAAGGTCTAGTCTTTTCTGGAAATAGTTCATCGAACAATACACCTTTTTTATTTTTTTTCACCTTGTCGAGAATCTCTTCCATTCTTTTTTCTATCGGTATTTCTACACGCTGGATTCTGGTTTCGAGAGGCTTTTCCCATTGTTTGCGTTTGAACATTTTGCCAAGTGCATCCAACATATCATAGATGGAAACGTCTCCTTGATTAACAGGTGCCCTTCTTTCCGTATTTTCGAAAACGTGCGGCGACCGCGTGAAAATTTGCTGGGCTTCCATTTCTTTGTCGTGGAATGTTTTTGCAGCTTCTTTGAACTTCCTGTATTCTATTAATCTCTGCATCAATTCATCTCGCGGATCTTCTTCATATTCCGTGTCTTCGTCGAGGATTTCCGGCTTCGGGAGCAGCATTTGGCTTTTAATTGCAAGCAAGGTAGCAGCCATGACTAGATATTCACTGGCAATATTCAGTTCCAAATGCTGCATTGTGTGGATGTAATGCATATATTGTGCAGTAATTTGGGCAACGGGAATATCATATATGTCTATTTCATAATGGTTAATCAAATGCAGCAATAAATCGAGCGGACCTTCAAATGCATCCAATTTCACTTGATATGTATGATTCATTTGTACCTCACCTCTTTGCAAACAAGGTAAAAAAGCACCGCCAAGACTTAAGCCCATACCAGTTTACTCTTTTCTGCATACATTATTTGTGAAAGATAAATGTTGCTGCTAAAACATTTATGGTAAAGAAAAAGGAGGAATTTTTATGGGTGCTGAATATGGCGGAGGATTTGCGTTGATCGTTGTATTGTTCATTTTATTGATCATCGTAGGAGCAGCTTGGTTCTAAGCAGCTCCGATATCAGCACAGTCACTTTAGATGTAATGAGGTAAAAAGCCAGCCCCTTCTGCGGGCTGGTTTTTTTACTATCATTTTGAAGCGTTAATCCTGCTCTTCTTCCATCGCTGCTTCGTAAAATGTTTTTGTTTCATCTGTTGGACAGACTGCATATTTATTCTGATACTGCTGTTGGATCGCTTGAACCATCTTTTTACCGATTCCCAGGCCTCGGTGTGATGGATTTACAGAAATATGCTGTATGATGACATTTAGTTCGTTTTCGATTCGTATACCAATCGCTCCAAGAATATCATCATCTTCTTTCCAAAGATGTAAATGCCATTTTTCATCGGATTCATACTTTTTGATCGTTTCCTGCAATTTTTTTATATCTTTCACTTCTGGCATAAAAGATAATAAACCCATTGCTATTTTTTCAAAGTTTTTTTTATATCTTATTAACATAGATATCCCTCATTAACAATAATAGTTGTCATGCCGGGTTCTGTAGAAAATATTTTTTGAATTAGATTGGATCGGTGCAAAAACTCACTGTTCAAGCAATCATGATATAAGACTATTAATGACAAATCAATTTGCATTTGTCAATGGTTTTCACACAAATACCATCCAGTAGATAATCCCCCATAAAAGACCAACTGACAGTAATGCAACAAATAGGATAATATTTTTTTTGCGCTCGCTCATTTTTCAAACACCCTTTTCGCTTGTGTGCTCTTTTAGCCGTTGTCCCGGCAACGAACCGCATGCCAAACAAGATATCCATCAGAAGGATTTCCCCTCCACTTATATGGAATGATATTAGACAAGCCAAGCCATGTGTTAAACAAACACCACAGCAAATATTGTTCATCTGTCGTTTTTAAAGATATCATTAGGAAAAATGCTGCCACTATCAAATTACATAACGGACCAGCCAGAGATGTCAAGATCATTTTCTTTATTGAACAAGGGACTGCTCTGGAAAAATCTGTCGCCCCACCAAGAAAGTACCAGCGGTAAACAATAATATTCACACGTTTTATATGCAACCGGAAAAATCTTTTCCCCTTGCCGATATGCACCGTTATTGGATATGCCTTTTCGATTATGGCCCCAGCCGCATGGCCTGATTCATGAATGAATATACTAATCGGTCCGATAAAAAACAGCAAGTAGCATATATCTATAAACAGTCCATTCATCGGTAAAATAATCGTGTCAATTAAGAAAGGACACGAACTTCTTTCATCACATCACCATTTTGCATTTCCTTAGCATATTCCAACCCTGAAGTTACTTGTCCAAATACGGTGTGGACACCATCCAGATGTGGTTGGGATTCATGAACGATGAAAAATTGACAACTTCCTGTATCTTTTCCTGCATGTGCCATCGAAAGCGTCCCAGGGTTGTGCTTGTTTGGATTGCCTTCTGTTTCACATTTGATAGTATACCCGGCATTCCCAGTACCGTTGCCATTCGGGCAGCCCCCTTGACTGACGAACCCCGGAATAACACGATGAAATGTCAGTCCATTATAAAAACCGCTATTAGCAAGTTTTTCAAAATTCGCCACTGTGTTGGGTGCGTCATCAGCAAACAATTCAAACTCGATTTTGTTGCCATTATCCAAAACAATATATCCTTCTTTATTCATTTTAAATCTCCTCTTCTATCAGTCCTGTTTTACCATAGTATATCTTATCATTTCTTAAGCATTTTTCAAAGAAAACTATCATTCTTCGTAGGGGAGGTCATTGCGAACGACATCCTTATAGGTTTCCCCGCGTACTACCAGATGGTCTACACCGTTTTCCAGGAAGACGACCGGAGCATTTGCAAAACGATTATAATGACTGGCCATCGAATAGCCATACGCTCCAGTTGCCAGGACGGCTATGATGTCATTCGCTTCAAGATCAGGAAGCGCAATATCCTTGATCAACATATCTCCCGATTCACAACATTTTCCTGCAATAGAGACAACTTCTCTGTCGGGCTGATCAGCTTTATTCGCTACTATACATTCATATTCCGCTTCATATAATGCCGGACGGATGTTGTCAGCCATCCCCCCGTCAACTGCCACATATCTTCTAATGCCGGGGATATCTTTCATAGACCCGACCGTATATAATGTCATTCCCGCTTCTCCGACAATAGATCTTCCAGGCTCTATCCAAATTTCAGGAAAAGGAAAATCCACACCATCCCAGTATTGTTTCAGGGCTTTGACAATTTCTTCCGCATAAACTTCCAAAGGAAGAGGCTTGTCAGAAGAAGTATAGCGGATACCGAATCCTCCTCCTAGATTAAGAACTTCTGAAACGAAACCGTATTTTTGGTTCCAATCACGTAACTCATCAAATAGTATTTCCGCTGCCATAATAAAACGATCCGAATCGAATATCTGGGAACCAATATGGCAATGAAGTCCTTTCAACTGAATGTAATCATGATGCTGCAGTTGTAGAAAAGCCTGTTCAGCCTGGCCGTTCTGTATACTGAAGCCGAATTTGGAGTCTACGTTTCCTGTCATAATGTATTTATGCGTTTCAGACTCTATACCTGGCGTGACTCTGATCAAAACGTCCATTTGACAATCGTGTTTTCTCAGCAAACGATCAAGCAACGTTATTTCATAAAAATTATCGATAACAATACATCCAATTCGGTTCGTGATGGCCATTTCCAATTCTGCCTCACTCTTATTGTTGCCATGCATATGGATCCTTTCCACGGGAAATCCGGCTTGTAGCGCAGTATATAATTCTGCCTCGGAAACAACATCTATGGACATGCCTTCCTGCTTCGCGACCTGCATCATCGCTATGGATGAGAAGGCCTTGCTAGCATATGCCACTTGGAATGCCACCTGCTGCTTCTTAAAGGAATCTACAAAAGCACGGCAATTATGTCTAATCATGGATACATCGTAAATATAAACTGGTGTACCATATTTTTTTGCAAGTTCGACTGTGTCCAGGCCTCCAAACATAAGATGGCCCTTTTGATTTATTTTAGATGCCTCAATTTTCATCTTTAAACCCACTTCCTTAAGAAGTTAAAATAATATCAATACTTTACCATACTAACGAAGTGATGAAAAGCGGAAAATCAGCGATCGTACGCAGCACTGCCAAAAAACATGCATATCACTGACGATGTTTCATAAACCTGCGTAGGACAAAACAGGAAAAAAAGATAAACTAAAAGCAGAGCGTATATGAAACAGGCACTGGCATTTAAGACAAAGCAAGACCATATGGAATGCGACGTCCGGTATTGTAACTCGTTTTTCCAAAATTTCCGGCCGGTCCCTTGGATTGCAAGTTACACAGCGTTTTGCGAAAAATTCTCTTTGCTACGGAATGGCAGCCGTCTATTTTATTTGGATTTTTTCTGTAGAGCAGCAGCAAAGTCCCGTGGTGTGTCTATGTCAAAAAAAAGATCTGGATCATTGAATTTGATTATCTTTCCTTTTTCCCTATGCATTTGAATCAGTGACCTTGCACCTCGATCTCCACGCAATCGGAAAAGATACGGAAACATTGCTGGAGTGATTAACACAGGAGGCCTTGATGCATCCCCAAAACCTGAAGAAATGAACCAAGGCGTTTCATTATTTTTATCAAGTTGCATATATACATCTATCAATTTTTCGATCAATGCGGTAGAGATGAATGGTTGATCAGCCAAAAATACTATAACTGCATCTGCACGCAGAAACTGGGCCTTTTGCAAACCCGCTTTCAAAGAATAGGATTGCTGCAAAGATTTACATAGTAGGCTATCCCATAGGGCTGGCCTCAATTGTTCAATTTTATCCGTAATCCATATCAACGGGTCCTCGCAGGAGCAAACCACTACCGTGTGTGTGATACTGGATTGTAATACCGTCTGGAGAGCCAGACTTCCTAATGGCTGATCTTTTAGATGTTGTGCTAGTTTGTTCCTTCCAAAACGCAGACTCTTACCCGCTGCCAGATAGATACCTATTATCCGTTTCTCCATTCTTATTACGCCTTTCATTATCATGAATGGACATTCTGATGTGCTTTATCACATTCGCCATGATAGAGACAGCTATTTCTTCCGCACCCTGGGCACCGATAGCCGCCCCGGCGGGTGTATCTAAATTTGGTATCGGTTTCATTTCATTGGCTGTCAACAATCTTGCTGTCCTGTTTCTTGGCCCCATCACCCCTACGTAGGATGGCGGCCTGCAAGCAATAATATGTTTTAATATCTCCTGATCCTTTTGAAACGCATGCGTCATTACGATGATTGCGTCATTTGGCTTAAAAGAAAAACTCCTGACAAAGTTAAAGATGCTGACATCTTTCGTCACTTTCACATTGAATTGTTTCATTTCTGCCAGCTTTGCAGGCCGCCAATCCCATATATGTATGTCCAATCCGGTCTGTGCCCCGATTACGACTAAAGGTTTAACATCCTCTCCAGCACCGAAAATGAACATACGGGGTGGCGGGGTCACCCTTTGGATGAAGCACTGCCCTTTCAATTGGAAAGTGCTGGAATGTTCAGATGAACGAAGTAAATATTTTGCTACGCCATTATATTTGCTTTTATCACCAAAGAAACACTCATTATCAGATATATACAAACTCCATTGATTATTTTGTTCGAAAGATTTGACTCTCTGTACTGTGTTGCCTCCTTCAATCAATTCTTCCACCTGCAATAAATTCTCATATAAAGTGTCCGTCATCATTTCCAGCAAGATATGAATCTTTCCATTACACCCGGCACCTTTTCCCCACCCTAGATCATCTTCCGCGCTCATATCATATACCAGCACCTGTGCGTGCAGCTGATTTTTAATCATGTCGGCTGCCTGATATTGTAATTCTTCTTCTAAGCAGCCGGCACTTAGCATTCCAACGTTTTTCCCGGCACTAATCAGCATACAAGTACCTTCTTTGCGATAAGCCGAGCCTTCAACTTTGATAATTGTTGCTAAAACGGCATTCCGAGACTGCCCCCTTTTGAGTTCTTTGAGAATATTAATCAAATGATCCACTGCTACATCCCCTGTCACACATACTTGATGGCCATTTAGGTTTCTGTCGTATCAACAATCAGCATTTCCACAAATAAACCCGCACTGCCAAATGCTTTCTTCCTAACACAAAGATTTTATAGTTTAAAATTACTCTCATCACTTATTTCTTTTCTGAATTTTTCAATGGCTGAGAGTAAAAGTTTTTTGGGTGCACATAATTTGGTCGAGTATTTGCATAAGGCATTGGTATCCGTAATAAGAACCTTAACATCGCCCCGGGATCAAACGGTATAAACGGTGACAAATACGGTGTGCGAAAAGCCTTCAAACTTATCAAATACAGGAAAATAATCAATGTTCCTAATATAAAACCATTGGTTCGGAAAATTGCAGTAACAATCACCAGGAAAAACATTAAAATTTTATTTGCCACACTTAACTCATAACTTGGTGTAACGTAAGAGCCAATTGTTGCGATCGCTACATATAAAATAACCTCCGGGCTGAAAAAACCTACCTGTATAGCGATATCCCCTATCAACACAGCAGCAATCAAGCCCATGGCTGTTGCCAAAGGTGTAGGTGTGTGCACTGCTGCCATCCGCATAAACTCAACACCGACCTCCGCCATGATGATTTGTAAAACAATCGGAATATGCCCCTCTTTGCCAGGACCGATAAATTGTAAACTATGCGGTAAAAGAGAGGGCTCTAAGGTGAATAACAGCCAAAGCGGCAAAAGAAACACAGACAAAAACACTGCCAGCAGTCTTGTCCAACGGATGTACGTTCCAATAGAAGGTGCTTGACGATATTCCTCAGCGTGTTCCAGGCAATTAATATAGGTAGTAGGCAAGATGATGACAGTAGGTGACGTATCAATATACAAAATAACGTGACCGTCCATCAGATGACTTGCAGCTACATCAGGGCGTTCTGTATAGCGTACCATTGGAAATGGGGTCCATTTGTGGCCTAATATAAATTCTTCGACTGTTTTGTCTGCCATGGGTATACCGTCAACCTCCATAGCTTCCAAACGTTCTTTGGCATATTTTACGAAGTCATTATCCGCCACATCTTCTATATAACCTACACAAACATCTGTCTTGGATCTTTCTCCTACTTTCATCATTTCATGACGCAGACGTTCATCCCGAATCCTTCTTCTTGTCAAGCCTGTATTCTCAACAATGTTTTCTGTAAAACCGTCCCTTGATCCACGTATAACCCTTTCGGTATCTGGTTCCTCCGGACTTCTTCCTGGATAATGCCGGACGTCAACAATAAATGACTGATCAAAGCCATCAACAAAGATAGCTATTAAACCGGACAGCACTTGATCTACTGCCTCATCAAGTGTTTTAACTTTCTCCACCTGTTCATGAATGAGACGGTTTTCGATGATTTCCGGCGCCTTTTTATATTGGATTTCATGATCGTTCAAGTACAATAGCTCTTCCATCAGTTTCACGATAATGGAGCTGTCTACCAGACCATTGACATAATAAATCTGTATCTTTCTTTTTAAAACGACAATTTCACGGAATCCAAAATCATAGGATTTACCAACACCCACATGATCTTTCATATATTTGCTTATGTCTTCTATTTTGGAAGGTATTTTCTTGCTTTGCATTCAATCACTCCATTTGAAGTATCGGCTAATTTGTCAACACAAATGTCAAGTTCGCATAGCAGGATACGAAGCTTCAGCATCTCATATAAATGTAGTATGAGTCATTTATCCAGATTTTATAAACGAAAACCAAAAAATCCATCCCGGTATTGTGCACAAGTCTCCAGACAAAAAAAGATCAGCCCCGGCCGCAACTTTGGCAATATAAGCGTTGCTGCAAGCAAGGGACTGATCCGACTCAGTCTGCTACGTATCAATACTATTTTTGATATCTACCAGTATTTTCTTTTCAAGCCTGGAAACTTGAACCTGCGAGATTCCAAGCCTGTCGGCTACCTCCGACTGGGTTTTATCTTTGTAATACCGCAAATAGACAATTAGTCTTTCCCTCTCGTCCAAGCTGCGAATCGCTTCTTCCAACGAAAGTTTATCGAACCAATTGTTGTGCTTGTCTGAAATTTGATCCAGTAACGTGATAGGATCACCGTCATTTTCGAACACAGTTTCATGAATGGATTGTGGAGATTTCGCTGCCTCCTGTGCATGCACGACCTCTTCGGGAGTGATACCCAACTCCTCAGAGATTTCGTTGATAGTCGGTGTTCGTTTTAGCTTTTTAGTCATTTCGTCTTTCTTTTTCCGTACTTTATTTCCAATTTCTTTTAAAGATCTGCTGACCTTCACACTGCCGTCATCTCGGAGAAAACGCTGGATTTCTCCGATGATCATCGGGACGGCATATGTTGAAAAGCGAACATCATAAGTTAAATCGAACTTGTCAATCGATTTTATCAAACCGATGCTTCCAATTTGAAATAAATCATCAGGGTCATAACCCCGGTTCAAAAACCGCTGTACAACTGACCATACTAAGCGGATATTTTTTTCTACCAGTAAATCCCTGGCATCTTTATCCCCAGCCTGGCTGCTGGCGATCAATTCGCGGGTTTTATCATCAGTCAAGGTCTCTTTTGACTTCTTATTTTGCTTTACATCTACATTCATAGCCGTTTCCCTATTGGTAAGCCAATTTATTTTTGGCAATTTGCTTTCTCATGCGGACTGTTGTTCCACACTCCGGCGAGGAAGTGACTTCAACAGAATCCATGAAATTTTCAATGATGGTAAAACCCATACCCGATCTTTCTAACTCTGGCTTTGAAGTGTAAAGAGGCTGTCTGGCTTCTTGCACATTTTCAATACCTATCCCGTAATCCTTGATTGTCAAATCCACTTCATCGTCCAGCAACATACACGTGATCACCACTTTATGATCCGGCTCGTTATTGTAACCATGAATGATCGCATTTGTTACTGCTTCGGATACCACTGTTTTAATTTCAGTCAATTCTTCCATCGTAGGATCAAGTTGTGTGATGAATGAACCTACAGTAACCCTTGCAAACGATTCATTTTCGCTAACACTGGAAAATTCCACAGTCATTTCATTTTTCATGACGCCACCCCCAACGTTCTTAAAGCAAATTGTTCATTTTCTTCCAAACGAAGGATCTTAAACATGCCAGACATGTCAAACAAACGTTTTACAGCAGGTGAAATGGAGCAGACAACCATTTCACCGCCTAGCTGCAAGACTTCCTTGTATCTTCCTAATACTACTCCTAGTCCGGAACTGTCCATAAATGTGACAGAGCCCAGATTTAGAATGATATGTTTAATTGGATTTTCTTCAATCATCTCTTTCCAGTCCTGACGTAATTTTTCGGATTCATGGTGATCCAATTCCCCATCCAAACGAACAACCAACACATCCTCTTTCACATTGAACGTATAGGATAAACCCATTTCATTTCCTCCTCGCATGCTTTCTTATATGTAACTATTCTTTGCCAGAAGGTAATATTCCTGCTTTTAGACAAAACTAGAATCAATTCGATATGATTCAATTTGATTTCGACAATTTTTGTAATGATCTCTTGAATAATGTGAAATAAGTTGCTGGTTCAACATCATCTTCTACTATCAACGGGGTCGCAGACAACACTTTATTACCTTTTTTGACTCGCAATTCCCCAACCTGATCGCCCTTTTTTATTGGCAGGTTGAAGTTTTCGTTCATCATAGTCTCTGTTGAGATTTCTTCCGGTTTTTCCCCTTTTTTCAATAATGTACTGACAGAGGCCGCGGTCACGACATTGACATGTCTGTTTTCTGCTTTGAACATATCGAGCTTAGATACTGTTTGTCCTTTTTTGAATAGTTGTTTCGTATTGTAATGATTATACGCATAATCGAGCAGTTCTGCTGTTGCTGCGTTACGTTTCTTAATCGTTTCAGCCCCCATCACTACAGTGACAACACGCATGCCTTCTTTTTTGGCAGTCGCGGTCAAACAATATTTTGCCTCGTTTGTAAAACCTGTCTTCAATCCATCCACACCTTGATAATGTTTAACAAGCTTATTCGTATTGACCAGCCAAAATTCGTTTTCCTCGCCTTTGCGCAAGTAATCCTCATAGATGGATGTATAATTCGTGATATCTTCATAACGCAGTAACTCCTTGGCGATCATCGCCATATCGTGAGCTGTGCTGTAATGGTTTTTTGCCGGGAGCCCCGATACATTTTGGAACTGTGTATTTTTCAAATTCAGCTTTTTCGCTTCTTTATTCATTCGCTTGACAAAGGAACTTTCACTGCCTGCTATTTTTTCTGCCATTGCGACACTGGCGTCATTACCAGATGCTACCGCAATACCCTTGAGCAAGTCATTCACTGACATTTCCTCTCCAGCCTCGAGAAATATCTGAGATCCCCCCATACTGGCAGCATTTTCGCTGACCCTGACTTTTTCATTTTTTGTCAGGTCGCCTTTTTCCAACTCCTGCATAATGATGAGTAATGTCATGAGTTTGGTCATGCTAGCGGGAGGAAGCCTTTTGTCTGCGTCCTTTTGAAATAATATTTTCCCTGTATCTCTTTCCAACAAAATTGCAGATTTTGTTTCTTTGGCCAAACCTAATGTTTGATCGTCTTTTTCTTCAGCATGCACCACAGGCTGCATGCCTGAAACCAAGATCAATAACGCTCCCACCAGTGAAAAAACGCATTTTTTCATTATTCTACCTCCAGCATTCAATATAGAACTATGCTGTCCATTCCGAGGTGTTTTTATAACTATAAATATAAGAAAACTTCCGGGTTTGCTTGAGGTACAGTGCATAGCATAGAGCGCCAGGCGGTAAAATCTCCAGCGATTGCTTCTCAATATAAATAAAAGCATCTGCGGATTGGTGGTTACCCCTAAAAGTTAGAGTAAAAATCTAATTTTCGGGGGTCGGTACCATTAAAGCAGATGCTTTTATTTCAAATCAACTTTCAATAGTTTTATAAATTAACGAAGGTGCTTGGACTGGCTGGTCGGAAATCGTGATATTCTGGTAAATGGCTTGTTTCACATTGTCTACATCTTCACTGTTAGTGTGGAGCGTCAGTAATGATTCTCCCTCTTTAACAGGATCTCCGATTTTCTTGTGCAAAACAATACCTACCGCCAAATCGATTTCTGATTCTTTTGAAGCACGCCCAGCTCCCAACAACATCGCTGCTTTGCCTATTTCGTCTGCCACTATCGAATCTATGTAACCGGATTTTTTTGCAGGCAGCTCAATCCGCCATGTCGCAGCAGGTAATAGTTCAGGATTGTCTGCAACCTTTGCATCTCCGCCTTGGGCGATCAGGAACTTCTTGAATTGCGCAAAGGCTTTGCCATTGTGCATATTCTGTATAAGCATTTCTCTTGCTCCATCCACGCTTTCAGCTTTTCCGGCCAGCAATACCATTCGACTTCCAAGTGTGAGGCAAAGCTCCGTCAAATCATCTGGGCCATTGCCCTGCAGCGTTTCTATCGCTTCTTTAATTTCCAAAGCATTTCCGATGGCAAATCCAAGCGGCTGGCTCATGTTGGAAATGACAGCCATTGTCTTCCTGCCAACACGATTACCGATGGATACCATAGCATGTGCCAGTTTTTCCGCATCTCTTAAGTCCTTCATGAACGCGCCAGATCCGGTTTTTACATCTAGTACGATGGCATCGGCGCCAGAAGCGATTTTTTTGCTCATGATGGAGCTGGCGATCAATGGGATGGAATTCACAGTTGCAGTGACATCGCGTAAACTGTACAGTTTTTTATCAGCTGGAGTCAGATTGCCTGATTGTCCAATAACAGCCAGTTTATTGCGGTTCACTAATTCGATAAACTCATCATTAGACAGCTCTATATGAAAACCTGGAATCGACTCCAGCTTATCTAACGTTCCGCCTGTGTGTCCCAGTCCTCTCCCGCTCATCTTGGCGACAGGAACACCTAAAGATGCAACCCATGGCGCAAGAATGAGTGTGGTGGTATCACCAACACCCCCAGTGGAATGCTTATCCACTTTGGTGCCGTCAATGGCAGAAAGATCGATTTGATCCCCTGATTCTACCATAGCAGACGTCAAAACTGCACGTTCAGTTTCGTTCATATCCCGGAAATAAATAGCCATCAGTAATGCGCTTGCCTGATAATCAGGGATGGCGCCATCCGTATATCCATTCACAAAATAGCGAATTTCCTCTTCCGTGAGTTCTTTTCCATCCCGCTTTTTTTCTATAATGTCAGAAATTCTCATTACTTCCCAACTCTCTTTTCAAAGATATTGTGAACGATTCTCTTAATAAAGCGAAGAAAATCTTCCCGCACTTTATCGGTTGTTTCCATGACTTCCTGATGGGTGAGTGGTTGGTCCATAATTCCGGCTGCCATATTGGAAATGCATGAGATCCCAAGAACGTTCATTCCGCTGTGACGGGCCACAATGACTTCTGGAACAGTGGACATACCTACTGCGTCCCCTCCCATGGCGCGAAGCATACGAATTTCAGCTGGAGTCTCATATGCTGGTCCAGTATTAGCGACATAGACACCTTGTTCTACTCCAAGACCCAACCCATTCGCGCAAACTTTTGCAAGCTTAATAAGTTCAGGATCATAAGCTTGAGACATATCCGGAAAACGCGGTCCGGCACTTTCCTCATTTGGCCCTATCAGCGGATTATTCCCCATGTTATTTATATGGTCAGTAATGATCATCAAGGCGCCAGGTTCAAAATCTGTATTAATTCCACCTGCTGCATTAGTGACAATCAGTGTCTCGACACCCAGCTCTTTCATGACACGTACAGGAAAAGTTACCTGCTGCATCGTATAACCTTCGTAATAATGGAAACGGCCTTGCATCGCTATGACTTGCTGTCCTTCCAGTTCCCCAATGACAAGCTGTCCTTTATGCCCTGATACAGTGGATTCAGGAAAATGGGGGATATGTTTATAGGCGATTGTGACTGGATCTTTAATTTGATCTGCCAATACCCCAAGACCGGACCCCAAAATTAATCCGATTGTTGGTTTCGTATTTATTTTTTGTTCAATATAAATACTAGCATCGTTGATATAATTTTCATACACCATTCTTCCGTCCCCCATTCATCAGTGGATGATATTTTTCAAGAAACTTGTTCCGTGTTCAGGCATTTTGATTGAAAAGTTTTCAGAAATAGTTGCTCCAATATCGGCAAACGTTTCTCGGAGCGGGATTGCTTTTCCTTCCTCGATTCCAGTATGGTAAACGATTAATGGCACATATTCCCTGGTGTGATCTGTCCCATGATGCACAGGATCATTCCCATGATCCGCAGTAATGATCAACAAGTCATCACTGTTCAGTTTATCCAATATTTCTGTCAATCGTTTATCAAAGTATTCTAATGCTTCACCATACCCCTGTGGATCGCGGCGGTGGCCGTATTTCGCATCAAAATCCACTAGATTGAGAAAGCTGATTCCATTGAAATTCTTGTCCATTGTTTCAGAGAGCTTCGTCATTCCGTCTCCATTATCTTTTGTACGGATTGCTTCAGTGACTCCTTCTCCATCGTAAATATCAGAGATTTTCCCTAAGGCAATAACGTCATAGCCACTGTCTTTCAGTTCATTCATAACAGTTCTGCCGAATGGTTTCAATGCATAATCGTGGCGATTCGGTGTTCTTTCGAAGGCTCCTGGAACCCCAATGAACGGTCTCGCAATGACCCTCCCGACCATATATCTCTCATCGAGTGTAAGCTCTCTGGCAGTTTCACAAATCTGGTACAATTCATCTAACGGAACGACATCTTCATGAGCGGCGATTTGCAGGACCGAATCAGCTGAAGTGTATACGATCAGTGCCCCAGTCTTCATATGCTGTTCGCCAAGCTCGTCCAGAATCACTGTTCCTGAGGCAGGTTTATTTCCAATTATGTCTCTGCCTGTACGCTTCTTCAGTTCTTGAATCAATTCATCTGGGAAACCCTCAGGAAATGTGCGAAATGGTTTCTGTATATGAAGTCCCATAATCTCCCAATGGCCGGTCATGGTATCTTTGCCATTAGAAGCTTCTTGCATCTTCGTATAATGAGCCATCGGATGATCAGTTTTCTGGATACCTTTAATCTCACGGATATTGCTGAGGCCGAGTTTCCCCATATTAGGCATATGAAGCCCGCCCATATGCCCAGCGATATGGCCGAAAGTATCTGCACCCGCATCATCGAAGCGTGCCGCATCCGGGGCTTCTCCAATACCTACGGAATCCATGACAATTAAAAAAACGCGTTTGAATTCTCCCATGATGATTTCCTCCCAAATAATTTATTGATAAGTTTGCTTTACTCTTTGTTTTCATTTTACCTCGTCGTTAGATGTCAGACAACTAAAAACAAATATATTATGCCCTTGGATGAAACTGTTGATAAACCTCTTTCATCCTATTTTTTGTCACATGTGTGTATATTTGTGTGGTGGAGATGTCTGAATGGCCAAGCATTTCCTGCACCGCCCGGAGATCAGCTCCGTTTTCCAGCAAATGTGTCGCAAAAGAATGCCGTAATGTATGCGGTGTGATTTCTTTTTTTATCTGCTTGTCCACAGCAATTTTTTTAATAAGTTTCCAGAACCCTTGTCTGGTAAGGCGTTTACCATGTTGGTTCACGAATAAAGCGTTTTCAGTTTTATTTCTCTTGATTAATTTGTAGCGTGATTGTTGCAAGTATACTTCCACGGCATCGATGGCCGAATCGCCAATTGGGATAATTCTCTCTTTCGCACCCTTTCCGAAGCAACGCAAAAAACCCATTGTCAAATGTAAGTCCGCTACATTCAGAGCAGTAAGCTCTGAAACCCTTAAGCCGGTTGCATACATCAACTCTAGCATCGCTTTATTGCGAATATCCAATGGCTTTTTTCCAGTGATGTTCAATAAAGCCTCTACATCAGCCGATGAAAGAATGCCCGGCAGATTCCTTGCTTTTTTCGGCGTTTCAATATGATGGCTGGGATCGTTATCTGAAACACCATCATGTACTAGAAAGTGATGGAAAGTCCGAATGGAAGAGAGCGTCCGGGCAAGCGTCGCTGCAGACTTTCCCTGATCTTTCAAATTCTGTAAATGTCCGATAATATCATGTCGCACGACTAAATTCCAATCTTTTTTATTTGCTTTCTCTGATATATATGTAGCGTAAAGTAATAAATCATGCCGGTAAGATTGGAGAGTGTTGTCTGCCAGCCCTTTTTCAATCTGTAAGTAATGAAAGAAATCTTCCAATGCATTTTTAATCATATCTACTCCCCAAATCTGAATATAATTGGCAATCTATCCACGAGGCTCGAATGGTCACCGAAAACTTTCACAGCGGGACCTTCAGGTAAATCGTAGCGATGGTACTGTTCATATTCATCGTGCATCATTCGCAATCCGAAATAAAATAAACATGTGCAGGCAACAAAAATGATAAATACCTTCATCGTGTCCCATACCATTTGTTTCATTGGCGATTCTCCCTTAATATCATCTGTTATTCGCGCAAAAAGTTATTAATCTTTCTGAACGTACCTTAATATTAAAAGATATGCCAAAAAAGTAAGAGATTATACATTATCTTTGGAACTAGTCCATTTTTTAATAAAACCTGCCCCTCCGGATAAAGAAAGCATTTGTCCGACCAGCCTTTTCCAATTCCGCAGCATATACACATCGCATGAATATTATAAAGGTATCCGCCCATCTTCTGGCATTATGATTACATGGAAGTGCGGGTAGTGTATTAAAAGTAAAAAGGCCTTTCCTCGTAAGAAATGGCCAAATTTAAAGCGGAGTTTTTACGGCTGCTTTTTGGCATTGTTTACAAACGCCATGAAAAGTTAACCGGTGATCTTTCACTTGAAATCCCCAGTCCGATTCAATCAGTTTTTCCACATCCACCAGCAAATCTTCAACGATTTCTTCGACAGAGCCACATTCGATGCAAACAAGATGGTGGTGGAAATGCTCTGCACCTTCCTTGCGTAAATCATATCGTGAAACGCCGTCACCAAAACTGATTTTATCAACGATTTTAAGTTCAGATAGCAATTCCAAAGTCCTGTATACAGTTGCCAAGCCGATTTCCGGTGCTTTTTCCTTCACCAGTAAATATATATCTTCTGCACTAAGGTGGTCTTCCTCTCTTTCAAGCAAGACTCTGACCGTAGCTTCCCGCTGTGGTGTCAATTTATAGCTTTGCGCATGAAGCAGCTTTTTAATCCGATCAATGCGATGTTCCATGACAGGTTCCCCTCCCTCATATCCCATCTTTATTATATGCACACATAAAACAGCTGTCAAAATAAATTCAATGCAAGATTAAATTTATACTAATTATTATATAGTATCTTTTACAATTAGTAAAACAAAGTAATCTCGATGAGTGCAGATTCATTCTCAATTAGAATATCAGGACTTTGTATAAAATGATTTAATCAGGGAAACCATCGCTCCGTTGGCGGCATATGCTTCTATTGCAGCAGCGCCAAGCGCAAGCACAACCAAGGCGAAAAATAATGCAAAATATTTTCCGAAAGAATGGAATACAGGTCTGGAAATACGTTTTGAAAACAATTTATTGATCAGAGCCAATGAGAAAATCATCGAAAGACTGCCAGCCACAATATATATCGGGATAATGATCAAGTTCTGTGGTGCGATTGATAATGAGGCAAGCATAAACCCCTGCATTCCAAGCTGATTGACGATGAATCCAACTGAAAAACCTACTACAATTCCTTTTAAAAATAACAGCACCCATACAATCGGTAAACCGATCACTGAAAAACCTAGAACAAACATCAACAGCAGATATTTTAAATGATAGAAAAAACTCTCTCTTAATATAGCGGTTCGTTCGATCGCTTGTTCATGCGATATTTCTCCGAAAAATCTTTCCAAATAAAAGTACAGGTCCTGCTTTTGGACAAAGTCCATACTATTGACAATTATAGCACCAAATATGATCCCGGTCAGGAACAGAATAATCATGAATATGTAAATGCTGGCATTGTTTTGTACATGGCTTACTGCGTGGCTTCTTTTAAACTGCATAGGAATCCTCCATTCAAAAATAGTTCTCTGTTATAAGAAATCTATGAAGAATTCCTTGCAAAAATACCAAAAATCTATCAACTATTTGACCGGAAGAAAGCACGGGTGAGTATTATGATTCCACATGCCCATATTTTCCGCCGCCGCCAGCATGAATGGCCAATTTACCTTTGCGCATTTGCATGATCATCTCGACAATTTTGGGGGGCAAGACTTCTGCTAATTCTGTTTGAGCAGCGTAATGAATTACCTGCATCTCTGTCCCGAACCGCTTGAGAAGCTTCGCAAAAGTTTTGGGTCCAAGCTTTGGCAGGTATTCAAGCGGGACTTGGTACAAGTATGGAGGTCTTTTCACCCGGTCAGATGCATCAGCAAGTTCCTTTATCCTGTCAGATACTCCTTTAATGATATTTACAGAACCGCATTCACCGCAAATACTCTCCCCCGCAGACAAGGTACGCAGACAATTTTTGCACACTGTAGAATAATATTTTCCAAGCAATGGGTTCATACCATAGTTACTGACGATCTTTCTTCCCTTTATCCCATGCAGTACCCACCAGAATTCTTTAAATGATGGTTCCTCCATTTGGACTGCCTGATATTCTCTGGCAATCTTCGCGAGGGAATGTGCATCTGAATTTGAAACGAATGTATAATTCTGCAGCTCGGCAATTTGATCAGCCATTTCCGTATCTGCACTCAACCCAAGTTCGATGCCATCAATCAACACCGGGTCAAGCACCTCTTGAAGAGATTTGCGCACACCTTTGCCAAATAGACTCTTAAAAGGTGTAAAAACATGTGCCGGAATAAATATACCTTCTAATTCTTTCACTTTATATTGCAGCTCTTTTGCAGTTCCATAGTAGCGCTGTGAGCTCAGCGAGATATTTTTCATTCTTTCAGCAAGCCATTCGCTGAATCTCTCCATTGCCATCATACTTGGAAGAAAACAAAGGACGTGAATCGGACCCTGGCAATGATCATCATATATTTCAATTTCACTGCCGAGCAAAAGCGTCACTTTTTCAAAACGGATTCCCCCATCAGTGAGTTCATATGCCTTCTCTTCCGCAATCAGCTGCTTGATTTCCGCTTGCACATGCGGGGAATGGCAATCAATTACCCCCACCAAATCAATACCCTTGTTTCTGCTGGCTTCTTTTAGAACATTTGTCAATGTGAGCGTTTTTGCACCGGTAATTTTTACAGGGTGGTTGTACATATCTCTGCCAATATGAATATGCATATCGGCAAAATAGGTTTGCATCATCGTTGCATCATTTCCTGCATTTCCAAATAAAGGACTGCATAATTTGTTTTGGCATCGCATATTTTTTGAATGGCAGCATACTGCTTAGCTTCCTGCAAACTTAGTTCAAGAACTTCTACAAACTCATCCTCGTCAGCTTCTCTCGGATCATCCGATTTCACCAGTTTGTCTGTGAAATATATGTGGAGCAATTCATCAGCGAAGCCAGGAGATGAATAAAACGATGTTATATATTTCAACTCCTTCGCCACATAACCGGTTTCTTCCTCTAATTCTCGCACTGCAGCCTGCTTTGGATCTTCCCCCTGCTCCAATTTGCCGGCAGGAATTTCCACAAGGGTCCGTTCGCACGGCTTTCGGTACTGCTCGACCAGGATCAATTTATTGTCATCATTTATTGCAATGACAGCAACTGCTCCTGGGTGCTTGATCAGTTCCCTGGTTGCGATCTTCCCGTCTGGCAACATCACTTTATCGACCTGTAAATGAACGATTTTGCCACTGTATATCTGCTCAGTGCTTAATGTTTTTTCCACAAATTTATCCATTCGATATCACCTAATTCTTCATTCTTTACTCTTATTTTAACATATTATTTTACACGCTATCTTTATACGGCAAAGTAAATGTTTTGTTTCACAAGTACGAACCCTTTATGATTAGATTACATCACATTGTACTACTTAGTATGAGGAGGAATTCTTGATGAAACGAAATCAGCTTGGTAAATCAGGTATCTATATTTCGGAGCTGACTCTGGGATGCATGTCCTTAGCCCCGGGCAAACAAGAATCTATGAGGATCATTGATGAAGCGCTGTATCATGGCATCAACCACCTCGACACGGCAGATTTATATGATTTTGGTGAAAATGAAAAAATGGTCGGCACAGCTATCAAAAACAAGCGTGAAGACCTTATCATCACATCAAAAGTCGGCAATCACTTCCATAAAGCAACAAAAGACTGGTTCTGGGATCCTTCTGCTTCTTATATTCAAAAAGCTGTAAAAGCTAGCCTGCAGCGCCTGCAAACGGACTATATCGATTTTTATATGTTGCATGGCGGTACACTGGACGACCCGATAGATGAAACGATTGCGGCCTTTGAATCATTGAAGAAAGAAGGGGTAATACGTGCTTATGGCATTTCGTCCATCAGGCCAAATGTAATTCGGGAATTTGTGAAAAAATCCAATATCGATGCTGTCATGCTTCAATACAGTATGCTCGACCGCCGTGCAGAGGAAGAGATAATCGATCTGTTAGAAGCAGAACAAATCAGCATACTTGCACGCGGACCGTTGGCAAAAGGCATCCTTACTGAAAAAGGAAAAGAAAAATTGTTCGATAAACATCCTGAAGGTTATTTAACGTATACCGTTGATGAATTACGTTCCATTCAGCTGGAATTGGAAAAGATTGCTGTGCAAGGAAAGTCTGTCAACCAGCTTGCCATACAATATATTCTTAGACAACCCGCTGTCGCCAGTGTTGTTTTTGGTGCTAGTTCTATCAATCAATTACATGAAAATATTGCAAGTCTTGCTCCAGTCAGCAAGAAGGTTTATGAACAACTGAGACACTTGACAAAGCAAAATAAATATACGAACCACCGCTAACATGAACATGAATGAAAACAGGACAAGACATCGTGCTAGTCCTGTTTTCATTCATGGAATAAACTACGTGGAGAAATGAAAGCGTTGAGTATTTCTCCCGCGCTGGACAGCCGAAACATACTATTTTTAAAATCCAATGCTAGTTCTTCACTAAAGAAAATAGCTTGCTGTTCAGGTACCCATATGGAAAATTCCGTACTGCTTGAATCGACCTTTCGATACGTATCTTTGACATCATTGGAGAAAATGATCCTATTTACTCCATTTACCCCGCATCCGCACCCTTCAATATCGTACCAAAGTACCAAATAATGATATTTCCCTTTATTTAATTCCCGTAATTTTTCGCTTGCATTTAACGTTAGTTTGAGTTTCACATTCATTCAACTCTTTCATTTTTTATTGAATTGTTTCTTTAACATAGTTTCCAAAAATCGTGGAGCAATCCCATGCATTCTGCTTGCAGCTTCCATCCACCAAGGTAAATTGATTTCTCTTTTTTTCTTAAAGAGGTTTTTTACAATTTTTTGTGCTACCTTATGCGGATCCAGCATATATCTTCTTACACTTTGACGATATTTCCCGCTCGGATCAGCATTATCAAAAAAGTTCGTGTTTACTGGGCCCAAATTGACAGTAGTTAAATGAATTCCTATGGGGGCCAGCTCCATTCGTAACGCATTGGAGAAACCAAGGACAGCATGTTTCGATGCAGCATAAACTGCCGACTTTGGTGTAGCCAGTTTCCCTGCCTGTGAAGCGATATTAATAATATGGCCATCCCCCTGAGTACTCGAAAACTGATTCAAGTATAGCATTGTCATTTGCATGAGTGCTTTCACATTCAACGAAAACACATCCTCAATTTCTCCCATACTGAATTCCTGTATTCCAGCAAATCTCCCTGCGCCGGCATTATTGATCAAAGCATTGATCTCCCCATTGTCCTCGAAGATAACTTCAGCGGTCGATTGAACGGCTGCTTCACTCTTTAAGTCAAGGGGGTAGACGGGACAATCGATTTGGTAATCCCTGTAGATGGTTTTGCACAATTCTCCCAGCTTATCGGCAGATCTTGCAATCAATATTGGCTTGCCTCCTGCTTTGGCGATTTCCTTGGCAAGTTGCGCGCCAATTCCACTGGAAGCCCCTGTCACGATAATTTTTTTATTGTTTAATCTATCATCAGTCATTCTGTTGCAATCCTCTCTGCCGTTTCGCTTGGCGTTGCATCCATTTTCCAATACAGACGTTTTTACCATCATTCTACCCGCATTCCTGCAGAAAGTCACATCCTCTGCGTCTGGTGTTTTTTGGCTGTACTATGCAAAGAATAAAGTATTTTCATGCTCAAACTAAACTCTGTTGCATCTTCTTTGACTTTCTGCCAAAAAACAAACACAATCATTAAAAGGGGTGAAGAAATGACAACTGTTATTTATGCACATCGCGGAGCAAGCGGCAAAGCTCCTGAAAATACCATGGCCGCATTTCGCATAGCATTATCTGAAGAAGCGGAAGGTATTGAAACTGACGTGCAGCTTACAAAAGACGGCGTGCCCGTTCTCATTCATGATGAACGTTTGAGGCGTACCACCGGAACCGGAGGGTATGTCAAGGACGTTACATACCAGCAAATCAAAGCGCTGAATGCCAATGCTGGCTTTCCAACCGAGGTGAATACCCCTGTTCCCTCACTGGAGGAATTCCTGGAATGGGCAAAAGATAAACCTTTACATTTAAATTTGGAGCTTAAAAATAATAAAATAACATATAGGCATCTGGAAGATATCGTGCTGAAACAGCTGGATGCTTACAATTTGCTGGACCGGACAGTCATTTCCAGTTTCAACCCACTTAGTTTAAAAAAATTGAAACAGATCAATCCAGATATAGAAACCGCATTGCTTACCGGAAGACGTTTTGCAAATCCGCTGGCAGCGGCCAAAGCAGCCGGCGCAGATGCACTGCATATAAAGACAACACTTCTCCATCTGAAGCTGGTAAAAGCCTGTCATAAAGAAGGCATCAAATTAAGGGTGTATACCCCAAACAGAAAGAGACGGCTTGTGCACTGCATGCTGCTTGGATGCGATGGTTTGATCACGGATTATCCGGATAAGGCAGTTGCGTGCCGCAAAATTTTAAAGCTTTAATTCACCATCGGGAGGAATAGATATGTCAAAACTATTTACACCAGTAACTATTCAAAATCTTACGTTGAAAAACAGAATCGCTATGTCACCTATGTGTATGTACTCGTGTGAAGATGAAGATGGGAAAATAACGGACTTTCACATGAGCCACTATGTCTCACGAGCAGTTGGACAAGTCGGTTTGATCATGACTGAGGCAACTGCGGTGCTTCCAGAAGGAAGAATCTCTCCACAGGATTTAGGCCTTTGGGATGATGGACAAATATCAGGGCTTAGTGTCTTGAATGAACAATTACACAGCTATGGTGCAAAAACCGGGATCCAGTTGGCACATGCAGGAAGGAAGGCGGTATTGGACGAGGACATTTTCGCCCCTTCTGCTATTCCATTTGATAAAGACGCTAAGAAACCGAATGAGATGACGGAAGCGGATATCCGAAAAACCATTGCAGCTTTCGGGAAAAGCGCATCAAGAGCAAAGCAAGCAGATTTTGACCTAATAGAAATCCATGCAGCTCATGGCTATTTGATCAATGAATTCCTGTCGCCGTTGTCTAATAAACGCTCTGATATGTATGGCGGCAATGCAGAGAATAGATATCGTTTTTTGAAAGAAATCATTCAGACCGTCAAGAAAGTATGGGACGGGCCTTTGTTTGTTCGTATTTCAGCCGATGAATATCACCAGGATGGCAATAGTCAGGAAGATATGATTTACTTTGCAAAAGAAATGAAGAAGGATGGCGTTCATCTCATTGATTGCAGTTCCGGAGGTGTTGTCCATGCGAAGATCGCTGTATTTCCCGGCTACCAAGTCAGGCGCTGTGAGCAGATCAAACATGAAACAGATATTCCCACCGGAGCAGTCGGCTTAATCACGAACGGCCTACAGGCAGAAGAAATTTTGCAGAATGAACGTGCAGATTTGGTCTTTGTTGGAAGAGCCTTGCTAAAGAATCCTTATTGGGCAAAAGCTGCTGCTGATGAACTGCAAGAGGAGATTACAGCACCTCGGCAATATGAACGAGGATGGAAATAAATATTGGCAGGTGAAACGAAATGGAATTGCTATTCCTAGGGACCGGTGCCGGCATTCCTTCCAAAGAACGAAATGTGACATCGATCGCTTTAAAGCTATTGCAAGAAGAAAACCACATCTGGCTTTTTGACTGCGGCGAAGCCACCCAGCACCAAATCATGCATACAACGATTAAACCAGGCAAAATCAATAAAATCTTTATCACCCATCTGCACGGTGATCATTTATTCGGATTGCCCGGATTTCTAAGCAGCAGGTCTTTTCAAGGCGGCAAGGAAGGTTTAACCGTCTATGGACCAAGAGGCATAAAAGAATTTATTCAAGTCAGCTTAGCTGTCAGTCAAGCACATCTAAACTATCCCCTTTCATTTGTTGAAATTGCGGATGGAATGGTTTTTGATGAGGAAAATTTCCAGGTGAAATGTATGAAGCTTGATCATGGCATCGACAGTTATGGTTTCCGCATTATGCAAAAAGATAGACCAGGTGAATTACTTGTCGATAAACTGAAACAGCTCGGAATTGAACCTGGTCCAATTTATAAACAAATAAAACAGAACGAAACGGTGGTCCTTCCAGAAGGAAGTATCATCGAAAGCAAAGACTTCATCGGACCGGCTAAGCGTGGTAAAATCATTACCATTCTGGGTGACACTAGGTCTTTACCGGAAGCCCACGGCCCTTTTGTCACTGATTCTGATATTTTGGTCCATGAAGCCACTTTTAACGCCATAAGTTCTGAAATGGCTAAAAATTACTTTCATTCTACAACGGTCCAGGCTGCAGAGCTTTCAAAACAATTTAACGTTAAAAAGCTGGTTCTTACTCACATCTCTTCCCGCTATCAGGCAGAGGATGTACCAGGCCTGCTGCAGGAATCCAGGGAGGTATTCCCCAATACGGAAATAGCCAGTGATTTTCACACTGTCCATATTTCTTAAAGAGGAGAGGTTAAAATGACAGATATCAAAAAAATAGTCGCTGAACAGCATGACTTATTTGCAACGGGGAAAACTTTGGCCCATCCGTTTCGTATGGAACAGTTAAAAAAATTAAAGACGATGTTGAAAGAAAACGAAGAAGCGCTGTACCAGGCGTTACGGAAAGATTTGAACAAATCACGCCAGGAATCACTGACAACAGAAATAGGTTTTCTCTATGCTGAAATTGATATGGCTGCGAAAAACCTTAGAAATTGGATGAAATCGGAAAAAGTGAGTACCCCTATCACTCACAAAGGAACTGCAAACTACATTGTGAAAGAACCATATGGCGTGACACTTGTGATTTCACCATGGAATTACCCGCTGCAATTAGCTATAGCTCCTGTTATCGGGGCAATCGCAGCTGGGAATACGACGGTTTTAAAACCGTCAGAGTATAGTCCTGCTACATCAGCATGTCTGGCTGAAATAATTTCTGAAGCCTTCGATCCAGCATTTTTTTGCGCAGTGCTGGGAGAGAAAGAAACGAGCGAAGCGTTGCTGAAAGAAAAATTCGATTACATTTTCTTTACCGGCAGCAGCACTGTGGGAAAAGCGGTAATGCGGGCCGCCAGCGAGCACTTGACACCTGTGACACTTGAACTTGGCGGCAAAAGTCCTGCCATTATCGATAAAGATGCCAAAATTGATGTAACAGCAAAAAGACTTGTATGGGGAAAGTTCACTAATGCCGGTCAAACCTGTGTCGCTCCAGATTATCTGTTCATCCATGAAAAGGTGAAAAATAAATTGCTGCGTTCCATGAAAAAACAAATGCGTGCACTTTATGGAAAAAATCCATTAGAAAATAAAAATTACACACGTATTGTGAATCAAAAGCACTTTCAGCGTCTGCAGCATTTCATGGATGACGGTAATATTCTACTTGGCGGAGCAATTGATGAAGAAAAACGCAAGATAGAACCAACTGTCATCGACCAGATAGACTGGGACAGTCCCATCATGCAGGAAGAAATTTTCGGACCGCTGTTGCCGGTTATTACTTTTCATAAGCTGAGCGAAGTAATCGAGATATTGAAAACAAAAGGAAAGCCTCTTGCTTTATACTATTTTGGGGAAGATGAGCAGAGTCAGCAGCAAGTGATAGAAAATGTTTCATTTGGCGGTGGCTGCATCAATGACACATTATACCATCTTGCTAATCCTTATTTACCCTTTGGGGGAGTTGGAGAAAGTGGTATGGGAGCGTATCATGGTAAATACAGTTTTGAAACTTTTTCCCATTCTAAAAGCATCATGAAGCAAACAACTAAATTTGACGTTGGATTGCGCTATCCTAACAGTAAAATCGGCAAAAGACTTATCCAAAAATTGTTTCATTGACAAAAGCTAAAGTGAAAGAGAATGCAATGCGTAATTGTGCATTCTCTTTCACTTTTTCTTTCTGAAATCATCTAGAAAGTCCTTTTGAAAACTCGTTCTCACTTGATTGTCTTCTTTGTGGTCAGTTTGCATTCTCCTGATGATGTTTTCTCCGTATTTCTTTGTCATTTCACCTATTACGCTCTCCAGCTTTGCTTTGTTTTCTTCCTGTTCATACGTAAATAAGTTTAATTGTTTCGCAGCAGCTGTTTTATCTTCAGCGTCGAGAACAGTGACACCTATAAGACGGACAGGATCCTGATTCCAGTGCTTCTGCAATAATTCGCCCGCGATTTGCACGATATCTTCTTTGCTATCAATAAAATTCGGCAGCTTTTTGCTTCTTGTAATGGTTTTGCGATCGTGGTAACGAATCATCAATTGAACTGTTTTACCAACTGCTTGTTTGCGCTGCAAACGTTTTTCCACATTTTCTGCAAGTTTGGAAATCAACTTTTGTATCTCGTTAAGATCTACTGTGTCCTCAGGCAAAGTCTGTGAACTGCCTATACTTTTAAATTCATGGACAGCATCTGGGTCAACTGGGTTGCTGTCGATTCCGTTCGCCCTATTTTGAAGTCTTTCGCCGTTGATGCCTAGCAGCCGCTTCAATTGGTACAAATCGGCGTGTGCCAAATCACCTATCGTATGGACCCCGATTCTTTCAAATTTTTCCGCTGTCTTGCTGCCCACGCCATACATTTCTCCAATAGCCAAGGGCCATAGTTTCTGGGGGATATCACGTTTTCGCAAAATGGTGATTCCAAGTGGTTTTTTCATATCTGAGGCCATCTTTGCCAAAAATTTATTCGGGGCAATCCCGATACTTGCTGGCAGATGAAGTTCTTGAAGAATGTTGTTCTGCAACTTATAAGCAAGTTCGACCGGATGTTGTTTCAAGGCTATTTCAGATAAATCCATATAGCCCTCATCTATCGATACAGGTTGAACTATCGGAGTAATCTCAGCAAGCATTCGAAACAGCTTTTCAGAGGCTGCGCGATATTTAGTGAAATCGGGACGCAGCACAATCAAATTTGGGCAAAGTCTTTTTGCTTCCCACAAGGGCATTGTCGTTTTAACTCCCTTTGCTCTCGCCTCATAACTGCTGGTGACAATAATGCCCTTTCTTTCCTGCGGGTTTCCGGCTATCGCCAATGGTTTCCCTTTTAGCTTAGGATTCGCGGCAACTTCAACCGAAGCGTAAAAACAGTTCATATCAATATGGAAAATGACTCGGGATCTATTCATACTACCAGCCATATCCTCCCCCCCTTGGTACAGTTTGCTAGAGAATCATCTGTTCCCATTATACCAGATTTTTTCATTTTTACTATGGCAGGGAGCTCCTGACCAACAGTGGAAAACGAAGAAAGATTAAGCAGCTATTCCCGCATTAAGTTGACGCTTCATCATCTAAAAGGACTGTACAAAAAAAACAAAAGTACGCTCTTATTCCGATAACCCGGATGCGCGCGCTTATTGAACATAAAGCGGTGGATTTTCCTTGTTGGCTAGGAAGCATATTTAGCGAAATATCCCTTGTTTTATTAAAAAAATCTCCCCTAACATTCCTATCCAGGAAAATTTGGGGAGATTTCGTTGTTAGTAAATAAATCTTGAACCAAAAAGCTTATTTCAGCAGTCCCAGTGGACTCCGGTGAATTTTCCGTTTACAGTTTTACTTAGCTGCTTCCGCTACAATGGCAGTGACAAGCTCACATACTTTTTCAAGTTCAGCAACAGGAATTCTTTCATTTGTAGTATGAATTTCTTCATAGCCGACAGAAAGGTTCACGGTTGGAATGCCATAACCTGCGATAACGTTGGCGTCACTTCCGCCTCCGCTTTGAACAAGCTCACTTTCTCTTCCAATCGACCTTGCTGCCGCCCTAGCTACTTCAACTACTTTATCTCCTGCCTGATGCTTGAACCCTGGGTACATTACCTGCACATCAAGTTCCACTTCGCCACCGAATTCTTCAGCAGCAGATCGAAATGCAGTTTTCATTTTTTCAACCTGTCTCTCCATTTTTTCAGGGACCAGCGATCTAGCCTCTGCTAAAATCTCTACGTAATCACAAACAATATTGGTTTGCTGACCGCCGCGAAAATAGCCGATATTAGCTGTTGTTTCAGCATCAATACGGCCAAGCGGCATATTTGCCACTGCCTTGGCTGCCAGTGTGATAGCTGAAACACCTTTTTCAGGAGCAACACCGGCATGTGCTGTTTTTCCTTTAACAGTAGCCAGTACTTTAGCCTGTGTCGGTGCTGCAACAACAATGTTTCCGACCGGACCGTCACTATCGATTGCGTAGCCATATTGCGCACGCAGCAATGATTCGTCCAGTGCTTTAGCACCAACAAGTCCTGACTCTTCTCCAACAGTAATAATGAACTGGATATCACCATGTTCAGTGTTATTTTCTTTCAAGCTTCTGATAGCTTCCAAGATCGCAGCCAAGCCTGCTTTGTCGTCAGATCCCAATATTGTTGTACCGTCTGAAACGATGTAACCATCTTTAATAGATGGTTTGATTTGATTGCCTGGTACTACAGTATCCATATGTGATGTGAAATATATGACATCAGCGTCTGTCTTGCGCCCTTTCAATGTACATATGAGATTGCCTGCGCCATGCCCTGTTTTCTCTTTTGCATCATCTTCTACGACTTCTAAGCCCAGTGCAGTGAACTTTTCTTTTAAAACAGCACAAATTTCAGCTTCGTTTTTCGTTTCTGAGTCCACTTTTACTAATTCCATGAATTCCTCGACCAGTCGTTCTGTATTGATTTCAACCATGATTCTTCTTCCCTTCATTTCATTGTGATTGCCCTAACAGTAAATAATAGATATTCATAATCATACCACCTACAACTTACCAGTTTCCAGTATAGAAACCTTTGCAACGCTAAAGAAGCATAGCGAATACCCAAGTCGTGGTCATGCAGCAAGGCTATTCATTAGTTTTCTGAATAAAAGTGGGTTTTTCAACTTTGAAAATGACTAGTTAACCTTTATGTATGTTGACATAATTCAAATAGTACACCATTGGCAGCCTCAGGATGTATAAATGCGATTTGACTATTATACGCTCCCTTTTTCGCCCGTTTATCAATCAGACGGACTTTTGATGCTGACAGCCGATCAAGCTGGCCATTTATTTCTTTCGTTTCAAGTGCGATATGATGAATTCCTTCACCTTTTTTCTGTATATACCGAAAAACAGCAGATGATTGACTTGTAGGTTCCAGTAATTCGATCCTTAGTCCACCACCTGCCAGAAAGACAGCATGGACATCCTCTCTTTCGATGTGCTCTGCGTGCTCGACTGTCATTCCAAGTATATTTGTATAAAAAGGCAGGGCTTTCGCAATGCTGTTAACCGCTATGCCGATATGCGCGATTTTATCCAAGACTGTTTTCCTCCAATGCATGCAGTGTCTTTCGCATACGAAGTTTTTTCTCCATTTTACCCTTGTCCGAATTTCTTATTCACGATAAAATACAAATATATAGTGAATAGGAGGTAAACATTGATGGGAGCGAAACAACAACAGATAGCAAAAGCACGTCCTGGAAAAAAGTCAAAACGTCAGCGCCGTATGCAACTCGTTGTATATATCATGATTATCGCCATGCTTTTATCTTCCATAACAACAGGACTCGTAATGTTTCTATAAGTTTCAACGAAGGAAAAAAACATGCATTGGCGTCCATAATACTTTTAATCCAAAGCTTTCTTTTTATGTTTTTTTCCTTCTGTTATATCACTTTTTTTAAATCTTTTTTTGATAAGCAAATAATCTTCAATTTCAT
The DNA here is from genome assembly GCF_042683165.1 of Tigheibacillus halophilus. NCBI lineage: Bacteria > Bacillati > Bacillota > Bacilli > Caryophanales > Bacillaceae > Tigheibacillus > Tigheibacillus halophilus. The sequence continues at coordinate 801,527 of NZ_JBHUIZ010000003.1, read as the reverse complement.
GGAGCAGCCGAAATAGATTCGCTTTCGTTTCAAACTCTTCTCTTGTCTGGGGCAGCTCACTTTCATAAAAAGACTTCCTCAGATCTGCCAGTTCATCCAAAAACAAAATCGCAGTATTTCCCGGATGCACCGCCTCAGAAAGTTTCTCAAAAAAATCGGCGATTCTATCAGAAAATTTATCATGATTTGGCAATTTCGCTACAAGCGGCAACATGCGCTTCAGCAGTTCGAATTGCTTTTTGCGCATTACAAAGTAGTCATAATAAGTATGTTCGCTGCGCAGCATATGGTTCTCTTTATCTACCTCCGTAAGATCAGTGGCCTTCTCCAACATTTCCTCTGTTTGAGTTATTTCCTTGCCATCCCAGGTTTTATTATTGTTCCTAATATAAGCGGCAATTTCCAATAAGATAATCTGGAAATTCTGTTCCAATTTCCGCTGTTTTTCCTTAAAAGTTTTGTCCATGCTCGGCATATACACATTGACAAGCAGGCCAACACCGATTCCGACAAGAATCAGCATGAATTGATTGAACAAAAATGCGTAATCGATATGTTGGGAAATATACAAGTTGATGATGATCACAGAGCTTGTCATGATGCCTTGTGTGATCTTCATGACCACAGTAGTTGGAATAAAAATAGCCAGCATCAGACCAAGCACAATTGTGTTATATCCCAACAGTTCAAAAAATACAAAGGAAAACAGACTTGCAAGGACACACGCAAGAAATCTATCCCAAGCAGTTAGTACGGACCGCTTTCTTGAAGGCTGGATACATAGCATCGTCAATACTCCCGCTGTGGCAAAATTTTGCAGCCCCAGAAGTTGGGCGATAGTGATTGCGATTGGTGCGCCTATGGCTGTTTTAATTGTACGATAGCCAATCTTCACGACCCTATTTCTCTCCTTCAGAAGTTAATTTATATAGGCTCACGCCATCTGCAAATAAATCGGTTTGATTAACCAAAAATTAGGCTGCCCATCACAGCTACGGGGACAGCCTAAATATTTGCTAAGTATCTTCATATTATACTTCTTCGCAGTTCTCTTCGAAGATATTTTGAAGTTTTCCCATGACATCCATTGCGCTAAAACCCTCAATATCATGTCTTTCGAGCATGGTAACAATCTTGCCGTCTTTCAAGAAAGCGAAGGAAGGCGATGAAGGCGGGTACCCTTCAAAATATTCCCTTGCTTTCTCAGTAGCTTCTTTGTCTTGTCCGGCGAATACAGTAACCAGATTGTCCGGCCGTTTATCATAATGAATTGCGTTTGCTGCTGCTGGACGTGCAACACCGCCGGCACAGCCACAAACAGAATTGACCATGACCAGTGTGGTCCCAGGACGAGACATTGCATTTTCAACATCTGTTTCCGTTCTTAATTCTTCATAGCCCGCTTCGCGAATATCTTTACGTGCCGCGTCGACAACGTCGTTCATGAATAGGTTGAAATCCATGTGAATATTCATCCCCTTACTATTAGTAATTCATGCTTCAATGATAGCTTACCAATATTAGTGGTAAATATCAATGTAAAACTATTTTGCTTGTTGAACTGATCTTGCACCTTGTGTACCATTATCTATTTTGCATATCGCTTTCCCTAAGTCGGACTCACACTCCCCCCTTGTAAAGGGGATGGAGAAAACCCGTATCCATGCTAATACATACTTGTATTGTCCTCATTGATATTTTCCAGGATTTCTTTTACATGAGCAAGGAATCTTCCACAAACAAGACCATCCAATATACGGTGGTCCAATGACAGACTCAGATTGACCATATCCCGGGCGGCGAACATCCCATTTATAATTACAGGACGTTTCACGATCGATTCAATTTGTAAAATGGCTGCCTGCGGATAATTGATCACTCCCATGGAGTGGATGGAACCAAATGAGCCCGTGTTATTTACAGTGAATGTGCCACCCTGCATATCCTCTGTTGTTAACTTGTTGCTCCTTGCTTTGACAGCAAGCTCATTAATTTCTTTTGCAATGCCTTTTGTGCTTTTATCATCAGCATTCTTGATAACCGGAACAAATAACTGGTCTTCATTTGCCACAGCAATGGATATATTGATATCTTTTTTCTGAATGATTTTATCTCCAGCCCACATGCTGTTTAGCTGAGGATATTTTTTCAGTGCTTGTGCTACTGCTTTCACAAAGAACGAAAAGTAAGTCAGATTGAATCCTTCTTTTTGTTTGAATTCCAGCTTTAACTTGTCGCGATACGCAACAAGATCAGTCACATCCACTTCTACAGTCATCCAAGCATGGGGGATTTCCATCTTGGACCTTACCATATTTTGTGCAATCACTTTTCGCACGCCCGTGACGGGAATTTCCACATCACCTGCAGCTGTCGGTACATTAGCAGAAGCCGCACTTGCTTTTTTGTCTTTGCTCGGAGAAGGCTGTTTTATTGGCTGAGCAGCAGTACTTTGAGGCGTCTTGGCCTCACCAGAAGCCAATAATTTCTCCAGATCCTTCCGGGTGATCCTTCCGCCTTTACCAGTTCCCTGTATCTGATTAAGATCTATGTCATTTTCTTGCGCTATCTTCAGTACAGCTGGTGAATAGCGTTTTTTCATTGATGGATCTTCCGGTTTAGCAGCGTCCTGATTTGGAGCATGGGCATCTTCTTGTTTTTCATTTGTCGCCACAGGTGCTGCATCTTTAGCTGACGCTGCTTCTATTTCACACATGACATCTCCAACTTCCAACGTATCTCCTTCGTTTGCTATTAAATTTTTGATTGTACCACTAAACGATGAAGGTACTTCAGCGTTAACTTTATCGGTCATCACCTCGGCAATAGGGTCATATTTATTGACTTGGTCGCCAGGTTTGACAAGCCAAGCACTGATCGTGCCTTCTGTGACACTTTCCCCAAGCTGCGGCATAGTGATTTTTTCAATTGCCATTTCATATACGCTCCTCTGCATTCAAAATCTATTCCTTAAAACTCAGCTAATTCCCGAATCGCTTTTTCCACTTTATCCGGATTCACCATAAAGAACTTTTCCATTGGCGGGGCGAAAGGCATTGCAGGAATATCTGGTCCTGCCAGTCTTTGAATTGGCGCATCCAGTTCGAAAAGACAGCTTTCAGAGATAATTGCAGCTACCTCACTTAAGATACTGCCTTCTTTCGTGTCCTCTGTTACCAACAAGACTTTCCCTGTCCTTTTTGCTGCTTCGATAATAGCCTCTCTGTCCAATGGATACACAGTGCGTAAATCGAGAATATGAACATCGATATCTTCTTCAGCAAGCTTTTCGGCAGCCTGAAGAGCGAAATGCACACACAATCCGTAAGTGATTACTGTAACGTCTGAACCTTTTCTTTTCACATCCGCTTTACCGATTGGCAAAACATAATCTTCCTCAGGTACTTCTCCCTTCAGCAAACGATACGCACGTTTATGCTCAAGAAACAAAACGGGATCATTATCCCTAATGGCAGCTTTCAGAAGTCCTTTCACATCATAAGGTGTGGAAGGCATCACGATTTTAAGCCCAGGTTGATTGGCAAAAATTGCCTCAACAGATTGCGAATGATATAATGCGCCATGAACACCGCCGCCATATGGTGCGCGAATGGTGATAGGACAATCGTAATCATTATTCGAACGATAGCGGATTTTTGCGGCTTCAGAAATGATTTGGTTGACAGCGGGCATGATGAAATCTGCAAACTGCATTTCGGCAACCGGACGCAAACCGTACATGGCTGCACCAATTCCAACACCTGCTATTGCCGATTCAGCCAAAGGTGTGTCCATTACTCTTTCTTCACCAAATTCCTGGAAAAGACCATCAGTTGCCCGAAATACTCCACCTTTTTTCCCGACATCTTCACCTAAGATAAAAACTTTTTCATCCCGGTGCATTTCTTCTTTCAGAGCTGCGTTGACAGCTTGGATATAAGACATAATAGGCATCATGATCCTCCTTACTCTTCATATACATATTTTAAGGCAGATTCAGCCGGAGCGTATTCGGCATTTTCCGCGTAGTCGGTTGCCTCATTCACGATATCATCCAGTTTCTTGTGAAGCGCTTTTTCCGACTCTTCATTCAATACTCCAGCTTCCTTTAAGTAAGTGCCAAAAGTGATAATCGCATCATTTTTTCTTGCCTCGTCCACTTCTGATTTTTCACGGTAATAACGGTCATCATCATCGCTTGAGTGGGCAGTAAACCGGTACATGATTGCTTCAATCAAAGTCGGACCTTCCCCGTTCAGGGCTCTTTCTCTCGCTTCTTTGACAACTTCATATACCGCAAGCGGGTCATTGCCATCTACAGTGATGCCAGGCATTCCATAACCCTGTGCTCTGTCCGCAACATTGGCAGGCAGTTGTTTCGCCATCGGTACCGAAATGGCATATTTATTATTTTCCACCATCGTTATTACTGGAAGCTTGTGCACCCCGGCAAAATTGAGTCCTTCATGAAAATCACCCTGATTGGATGATCCCTCACCAAGTGTTACAAATGATGCAAATGACTTTTTCTCCATTTTGGCTGCAAGTGCGACGCCGACTGCGTGCGGAAGCTGTGTTGTTACTGGTGATGAACCGGTAAGTATCCTGTTCTTCTTTTGACCAAAATGGCTTGGCATTTGTCTGCCGCCGGAATTGGGATCTTCCGCTTTTGCAAAGGCGGAAAGCATCAATTCTTTCGCAGTCATTCCAAACGCAAGCACTACACCCAAGTCACGGTAGTAAGGTGCGATGTAATCCTGCTCCCGGTCCAAAGCGAAAGCGGCACCGATTTGTGCTGCTTCCTGTCCCTGGCAGGAAATGACAAAAGGAATTTTTCCTGCACGATTAAGCAGCCACATTCTCTCATCAATTTTACGTGCCAACAGCATGGTTTCAAACATGTTCAAAACTCGTTCATCTGATAAACCCATTGTTTCATGACGATGTTTTACCAATGTCATCCCTCCTATAATCAGTTTGATAATTTATCCGTGGATCTGCAGTCCATCCACTGCTAAAGCTGCTTCTCCGATGATTTCTGAAAGAGTTGGGTGTGGATGTACAGTCTGGGAAATTTCCCAAGGGGTCGCATCCAATACTTTTGCCAGTCCTGCTTCTGATATCATATCTGTTACATGCGGTCCGACCATATGGATTCCCAGGATATCATTTGTCGCTTTATCGGCGATGATTTTCACAAAACCATCCGGTTCACCATGGACTAAAGCCTTACCGATTGCTTTGAAGCTAAACTTCCCAATTTTTATTTCAAACCCCTTTTCCTTAGCCAATGCTTCTGTCAGACCGACACTTGCGGCTTCAGGATGCGAATAGACACAAGAAGAAATCATTTCATAGTCCAATGGAGCCGGGTTGGCATCCGCCATGTGTTCCACCGCGGTGATTCCTTCATGGGATGCTACATGTGCAAGCTGCATATTGCCGATACAGTCTCCAATGGCATATATATGTGATTCTTTTGTTTGGTAAAACGCATTAGTCCGGATATATCCACGGTCAAGTTCAATCTCTGTATTCTCAAGTCCAATATTTTCTGTATTCGCTTTTCGGCCTACAGATACAAGCATTTTTTCCGCTGTGAACAGCTTGATTTCTCCATCAACTTCAGCAGATATCTTTACTTGACCCTCTTTTTCTGCTGTTTCTGGTAAAACCTTGGCATTTTTAATGAATTTGACTCCTCTTTTTGCCAACATTTTTTCCACTTCTCTTGCCACTTCGGCGTCTTCAGTCGGTAAAATCTTATCCAAGTATTCCAAAACAGTGACGTTCACTCCAAAATCACAAAGCATGGAAGCCCATTCGATACCGATTACACCGCCTCCGACTATAATTATTGATGCAGGCAATGTTTCCATTTTCAGTGCTTCCTCTGAAGTTAGGATGTATTCCCCATCAACATGTAATCCCGGCAGACTGTTTGGCCTGGATCCAGTGGCAATGAGAACATTTTTGGGAACTATCATCGTATTTTCCTTGCCGTCATCGTATTCAATCGAAATTGTTCCTGCAACAGGCGAAAAAATACTTGGACCCAAAATACGGCCGTAACCAGAAAAGACATCTATCTTGCCTTTTTTCATCAAGCCCTGTACCCCTTGATACAAGGTATTGACAATATTGGATTTCCGTTGCTGTACAGCCTGAAAGTCGATCGCTACATTTTCCGCTGTTACGCCGAATGCTTTTGCTGACTTGGTCTGCCGCAATACCTCCGCGCTTCTCAATAAAGCTTTAGAAGGGATACATCCCTTATGTAAACAAGTACCTCCCAGATTGGATTTTTCGACAACCGCAACCTGCATGCCCAGCTGAGAAGCTCTGATTGCAGCTACATATCCACCCGTCCCACCGCCAAGTACAACGAGATCGTATTCTTTTGTCATGCGATGCTCCTCCTCTTCATTCTATACTTTCATAATGTTTCGCTTCCTCTTGCTTTCTTAACACCCGTAGTGCCCCAGCAGCAAGCGCAGGCATAATATAATCACCTGGGTAGACCAGCGTATCAGATATCCAGCAAACGCTCTTCGAAATCAACTCGGTTAATTTCTTTCGGTAAGCCAGCATACCAGTTAAGACGATGACATCCACCTGTCCATTCAGCACGCTCCCCATTGCGCCAATTTCTTTTGAAATTTGATAGGCCAACCCATGATATACAGTTTCCGACAGTTGATCACCCTGATCGATCTTTCTTTCCGCATCAGCAATATCATCTGTCTGCAAATAAGCTTGCATACCGCCTCGTGAAAACAACTTACTGCTTATTTCACTAATGCCATATCCCTTTTCTAAGCACCATTTCAGCAAATCACCGATTGGCACAGTCCCCGCTCTGGTCATTGAAAAGGGGCCTTCGCCATTCAAGCCATTGTTCACATCAATTACTTTCCCATTCCGATGTGCGCCGATAGTGATACCATAACCCATATGCGCGACAATCATATTCAGATTTTCGTATGTTGCCTTTCGATCTGCAGCTGCCATTCTCGCCACAGCTTTTTGGTTCAAAGCATGAAAAATACTTTTACGTGGCAGTTCTGGGAAGCCAGAAATTCTGGCAACAGGTTCCAATTCGTCCACAACTACGGGGTCAACGACAAAAGAAGGAACATGCAACCCTTTACCGATAGCAAATGCAAGAATGCCGCCTAAATTGCTGACATGTTTTCCAAAAACGTCAGCTTCCAAGTCAGCAATCATCGCTTCGTTAATATAGTATGTTCCTCCTTCAATCGGATGGAGTAACCCTCCTCTGCCACAGACTGCATGGAGTTTAGAGACATTCAACCCTTCATAATCCAAATGGTCATATATTTCATTCTCGCGAAATGCTGCCTGCTCATGGAAGTTTGCGAACTGTCTTAGTTCGGAAGGGTGATGGTGAATCGATTTTTCGAATATGCACACATCATCATCAAATACACATACATTCGTCGCATGTATTTCTGGATTGATTGTTAATATTCGATGCGTTTGCATGTAGCCCACCCCCCTGTTAAAAATTCTTTATCTTCTGCTAAGTGTGTGATGGCCATTTAGTAAAAATTGACTTCTTGATTTGCTAACGGATGCAATCCGTTCTTCGGCCATCTTATCTGCGGCAATATAACTTGGTATGTTGTCTCTTCGTGAAATCTCGAAGATTCTGCTTAAGCTGTCATAAATCGTATCCACTTTCTTTAATGCTCTTTCTCTGTTATAACCGTGTAACTCATCTGCGACATTGATTACACCAGCGGAGTTGATAACATAATCAGGAGCGTAAACGATGCCTTTTTCGAAAACAATATCGCCATGCTTCGCTTCTTTCAACTGATTATTAGCGGAACCAGCAATCACTTTCGCTTTCAAACGCCCTAATGTATCGTCATTAATTGTCGCCCCTAATGCACATGGTGAATAAATATCACAATCTACATCATAAATATCATTTGGATCGACCGCTTTTGCACCAAAAGCTTCTACAGCACGCTGAACAGCTTTTTGGTTGATATCTGTTACGATCAATTTCGCGCCTTCCTTATGTAAATGTTCACAAAGGGTATATGCAACATTTCCGACACCTTGAACGGCAATTGTTTTGCCCTCCAGCGAGTCATCACCAAAAGCTTCTTTCGCTGCTGCTTTAACTCCTTTGTAGACACCATAAGCTGTTACAGGGGATGGATTTCCGGATGAAGCAGCATCAGAAGTCCCTGTTACAAAGTCTGTTTCCAAATGGATCAAATCCATATCATCCACGGTCGTACCTACGTCTTCAGCAGTGATGTATCTGCCGTTCAGTCCTTGGATATATCGACCGAACGCTCGGAACATTTCCGGGTTCTTGTCTTTTTTTGGATCCCCTATGATGACTGTTTTACCACCGCCAAGATCCAAACCGGCAGCAGCATTTTTATATGTCATGCCTTTTGCAAGGCGCAAGGCATCCTCGATTGCTTCTGCTTCGCTTTTATATGTCCACATTCTAGTTCCGCCTAATGCCGGGCCAAGCGTTGTGTCATGAATAGCAATGATTGCTTTCAAACCTGAATTTTCATCTTGGCAAAATAGCAATTGTTCGTAATCATATTCTTCCATGTATGAGAAAATTTCCATCTTGATCATCCTCCAGTAATTTTAAAAAGTCGGGCATATAACATGATCCTCCCGTTTACTATTATGCAAATCACGTGCCAACCTCAAAACAATGTAAGCGCTTCATTTGGCGAGATCCAAACAATGCAACAATATGCATATACGCAATTTATTGCACGCATTATTATTCAAGTCGGTACTTTTCGAGCTTGTAATATAAGTTGCGAATCGAGATTTGCAGGGCGCGAGCTGTTTTCGTCTTATTATGGTTATTTTCTTTGTATGCCTTCGCGATCACTTCTTTTTCATAGGCATCCATTCTATCCTGCAAAGCTTTATTTTCTCCCGATGTTATTTTACTCACTGTCTGTTCAGTATGATGCATTTCTCCCGAAAGATTAGGCAAATGGGCTGTTTCAATGATTTCTTTACTGATATCCATATAAATCATGGCCCGTCCAATAACATTTTCAAGTTCTCGTACATTACCTGGCCAATCATAGTGATACAATTGATCAATTGCTTCCTCAGAAATACTTTTTACATTTCTCCCATAATCTTGATTCAATTTTTGGATAAGATGATGGATAAGCTCTGGCAAGTCCGATAACCTTTCTCGCAGTGAAGGGATGAAAATTGGCAATTTATTTAGCCGATAATATAAATCCTCTCGAAAAGTTTTTGCCATGATTGATTTTTCAAGGTTGACATTTGTTGCGGCGATCACCCGGACATTTATCATAATCGGCGTGGTCCCTCCCACACGAAGGATTTCATTTTCCTGCAATACCCTAAGCAATTTCGCCTGCATGTTATGTGAAAGTTCTCCAATCTCGTCCAAAAAAATGCTTCCTTGATTTGCCTCTTCGAACAAGCCGATTTTTCCACCACGCTTCGCACCGGTGAATGCTCCTTCTTCATAACCAAACAATTCGCTTTCTAAAACCGCCTCTGATAATGCTGCACAATTGACACGTATGAATTTGCGATGCTTTCTCTCACTTTCATTATGGATGGCATGAGCAAACAATTCCTTCCCGGTACCGGATTCACCTCGCAGCAAAACAGTTGCGGGAGTCCTTGCGCCAACTTTAGCTTTTTCCAATGCCAGTCTCATTTCAGATGACGCTCCTATGATGTCATCAAAGGTATATTTTGCTTCCAGATTACGGATAATCTGTCTGGCTCGTTTCAGTTCACTTGTCAAAGATTGGATTTTGGACACATCATGCAGCACACCTACGCTGCCTTTCAGTTTACCGTCTACAATGACTGGCGCAGCATTGACCATCACGTCTTTTTTGACGGGCCCGACCTTCATGCGAACGTCCCTGATAGGTCTTCTTGTCTCTAGTACTTTCATATGGACACTTTCTCCTTCTGAAATATCTACAGTGGCCGGTTTTCCGACAACATCTTTTTCAGCAAGCCCGGTTATTCTCGTATAAGCAGGGTTGATCATAATACCAGTCCCATTTTCGTCGACTACACTGATCGCTTCTTCAGAAGATTGAATAATCGCTTCGAGCATCGTCTTTATTTCTTTTAAATCTGTATTTTCTTCAGCCAGATCGAGTATCTCAGAAATATCCTTAAATATCGCAAAGGCCCCAAGAAGTTGTTCTTGGTCATTGATAATAGGCATTCTGGTGGTGATGATTCTCCTGCCGTTTTCAAGATTTAATTTTTGATTGATCTCCTTTTGTCGGGTGCGCAAAACGTCGGGCAAACGGGAATTTTCAATTACCGTAGTTATATCTTTTCCCAGCACATCCGTTTTCGTCACCCCCACAATATTTTCGGCACTATTATTGATGAATTCGATCCTGCCCTGTTTACTTACAACAATCATGCCATCTCTAATGATATCCAGAATCAATTTCTGATTATTTGACTGAAATTCCATATGTTCTAACAAGTCTTCTTTTTCCTCGATCATGTCCGATATGATATGAGCGATGCTGCCCGGTATGACTTGTGTTTTTGTATTACTATAAGTCATCAATTTTGCCAGGACCTCTTCATCACCAGTTGCATCGATCACGATGTCAACCGATGCATGGTTTTCTGCAAGCCACTGCTCCCAGTCCAACGAAACAGATATGCCAAGTTTTTCCGCAAGTTTCACGCCACTTGCAAACGGATTTCGATCAATCACTGCAGCAACCTGCAACTTAGAAGCTACATGCAATGTTTTGAGTAAACTGCTTCCACCCTTGCCCGCCCCTATAATGAGTACTTTTTTCATTCCATCCCACCCCTGCAAGATTATGCATGTTTTATGTTAAAGCAACTTGCAGTTTTTTGCAAATTATAATGCAATGCGATCTGCAACAGCTTAGATAACCATGTATTTCCAAAACGGAATTTGATATACTGATACTATATAGCTTTTTTCAAGGATTCTATGTAAAAGGAGCAGGCAGATATGGCCAGAATCATTGCATTTTTAATATTGCTGTTACCCGGGGTATTTTCTGCTATTGGCATCAAGCTAATACGAGATGCTTTATTTAATGATTATTACCTCTTATTTTTCAATGCGGGGATCCAATTCATTATTGGTTGTATCCTTTTTATCGGGGGATTGGCTTTTATTGGAGGATTCATTTTTTACAGAGATCGCAAAATGCATCAAATCAGAAAAAAAGAAAAACGGTACAACCAAAACCGATCACACACTACAAACAGATGAGCGCCATTTCACCTGTTTGTAGTTTTATTTTTTGTACGGATAATACACTTTTGTATGTTTTTATGTTATGATTTTTAAAAATAAATCGAACAACCTATTGGAGAGATGAATCATGAAAGTCGCAAAATTCGGAGGTAGTTCCGTTGCGAGCGCGGATCAAATTAAAAAAGTAGCCTCTATCATCAAAGCAGATTCTGACAGGAAATTCATTGTGGTTTCCGCACCTGGAAAAAGGTTTGCAAATGATAAGAAACTCACCGACATATTAATCGGCCTGGCTGGTTCAACAACAGGCAGCCAAATTTTTGAAGACCATGTTCAAACAATCGCGCAGCGACTTTCCGGCATAATCAGCTCGCTGGATCTTTCAGATGCATTGCTGGAAGAACTGCTGCAGCACTTGTCAACCATCACTGAAATGCAGTCGAATACGAGAAATGATTGTCTGAAAGCATTTGGAGAAGACAGTTCCGCAAAAATCATAAGTCAATATCTTCAGTCCATTGGATTGGACGCACATTATTTAAACCCGAGAGATGCAGGTATTATTGTTTCAGACGAACCTGGAAACGCTCAAATATTGCCCGAGAGCTTTCCAAAACTATACAATCTGCGAAACCATAAAGGCATTTACGTCATTCCGGGTTTTTTCGGATATACAGCTGAAGGGAAGCTGACTACCTTTTCGAGAGGAGGCTCAGACATTACCGGATCCATTGTCGCTGCGGGGATTCAAGCAAGTCTTTACGAGAATTTCACGGACGTCAATTCCGTTTATACCGTCAATCCAAATATCGTCAAAGATCCGTTGGAAATTGACCAGCTTACATATAGGGAAATGCGGGAACTATCCTATGCTGGATTTTCTGTCTTTCATGACGAAGCATTGATGCCAGCTTTCAACAAAAAAATCCCCGTCGCAATCAAAAATACGAACAATCCTGATCAAAGAGGAACGATGATTGTTTCAGAAAAATCCACGAAACAAAATGGTGTAGTCGGGATTGCAAGTGATACTGGTTTTATAAGCATTTATGTCAGTAAATATTTAATGAACCGACAATTAGGTTTCGGCAGAAAGCTGCTTGAAATCATGGAAAAAGAAAATATCTCTTTTGAACACATTCCATCAGGTATTGATGATTTGACTGTTATTATCAGGGCACACCAATTAACAGACAATAAAGAACAAAGGATTCTGGAACAAATTAAAGAAGAGCTGCAACCCGACACCATCAAGGTACAACGGAATTTAGCGGTGATCATGGTAGTGGGGGAAGGAATGATGAATACCATTGGTATCGCTCAAAAAGCTACGAGCGCACTTGTTGAAGCAAATGTCAATATTGTAATGATCAATCAAGGGTCATCAGAAGTGTCCATGATGTTCGGTGTCGAAGACAAAGACATGACAAAGTCAATCAAATCACTGTATCAAAAATTTTTCGCCTAACCCTTGCCAACAAAGCACGAAACGAAGACTAATCGCTTTCATCAGCAGTCTTCGTTTCGTGCTTAATTGTACTATGATTGCACTTTTATTCGATCAGCTCGCTTTATGCTCCAGCCGCAAACGATCAGCCACCATTGCAATGAACTCGGAATTGGTAGGTTTTGTCTTGGAGACGCTGACAGTGTAACCAAACAAAGCAGATATACTGTCGACGTTGCCTCTATTCCAAGCCACTTCAATCGCATGCCTGATAGCTCTTTCTACTCTCGATGCTGTTGTATTAAATTTTTTGGCAATATCTGGATATAATATCTTCGTAATGGAGCCCAAAAGTTCTACATCATTATAAACCATGGTAATTGCTTCCCGAAGATACATATAACCTTTTATATGGGCCGGCACACCTATTTCATGAATGATATTTGTAATACTGGCTTCAAGGTCTTTTTTCTTCCGATTTACCGAAGCATTTTTCCTCCCCTTCGGTGTCGCTGAATATAAAGCATTGGTACCATTTGCCTGGCGGATTTGGTTTGCCAGATGCTCCAAATCGAAAGGTTTCAGCAAGAAATAGGATGCCCCGAGATTAGCAGCTTTTTTCATGACCTCTTCCTGACCGAAAGCTGTCAGCATAATTACGTGGACATTCTTGCCAACTTCCTTCATATCATGCAATACCGCCAGACCATCAATATGCGGCATGATTATATCTAATACAAGTACATCCGGAGTCATATCCTCCAGCATTTCCAGACATTCTTTTCCATTGTAGGCTGTACCGATCACCTCAATATCTGATTGTTCACCAAAATATTCTTCCATCATTTGTACTAATTCCCGATTATCGTCCACCAAACATACTGTAATTTTCTCCACTTGCTTATCCTCCTTAAATTCAACTCACCTTCTTATATTTAATATTCGACATAATGATGATATAACCCTTTTTTTTTAGAAAAAAAATTAAAATAATTTTGTTTTCCTTAAAATTACTCCCGTTTTCTTTATTATTCGCATAGATTCGATATTATTCGACAAGGACATGCAACTGAAAAAGATGGCTCGCAGCATTGCTGGGAGCCATCTTCATTAACTTGCTTTTGGTGTTTCTTTTCCGTTCAGATTTATTCCAGCTTCATCCAGCATCCATTCAATATGAACACCGTAACCTGAAGTTGAATCATTTACAAATACATGTGTTACTGCACCAATGAGCTTGCCGTCTTGAATAATTGGGCTGCCGCTCATACCCTGGACGATACCTCCTGTTTTTTCTAACAGTTTTGGATCAGTGATTTCAATCACCATTCCTTTTGTTGCGGGTGATTTTTGTGGAATACTGCTGATGATTTCTATATCAAATTCTTCCACTTTTTCTCCGTCAAGGACCGTCAGTATTTTCGCAGGGCCTTCTTTTACTTCATTGGATAAGGCGATCGGCATCGGTTTGTTATATTTCCCATCTGTTAAAGTGTTATCCAGTGTTCCAAAAATACCGAACGCACTATTTTTTGTGATTTTTCCCATCCGGTCTCTTTCCACTGAAAAATTAGCTTGTTTTTCTCCTGGCGTGCCATTGCTGCTTTTTTCAATGGAAGTCACGGTGGAACCGACAATAGTGCCATTATTGATTTCGATTGGCTTTTTTGTGTCCATATCGGAAATGACATGGCCCAAAGCGCCATATTTTTTTGATTGTGGATCGTAAAAAGTCATTGTTCCAATGCCTGCTGCCGAATCCCTTATGAATAGACCAATTCGGTAATCATTATCTTTGTCATCTTTAACAGGTTTTAGTTTGGTCTTTATTTTCTTGTCTCCTCTTTTAACCGTGATGCTTAATGGTTTCCCGTCACTTCCAGCTTTCTTCACAATTGGTTTCACATCTTGCATATTCCCGATGTCTTTTCCATTGATACGCAAAATGATGTCTCCTACTTCTATATTGGCATCTTCACCAGGAGAAACGCTTGTTCCGCCGTTTTGTACCAGATGATGGCCAACAACCAGGACACCTTTCGTATGAAGCTGCACCCCAATGGATTGCCCGCCTGGTATAACCTTTTTATTCTTTAGAACAGAGACATTCGTCTTTTTTATTGGCAGCCCGGCGAGTTTATATAAGATTTCACCTTCACCAGGGGACTTCGCGTAAAAATCTTTATTTGCGGCTTTCATGACATTATTCGGTACAGAATCAGCTTTCACAGCACTGCCTAAATCAGCAACTTGCATAGGGGAGTTGTTGTTGACAGTGACTACTTTATTCGGTATGGATAAATAATGTTTTACTGGGGGCATCAAGGGAATAGTAATCAAAGCGATTAGCAGCACTAGGCCGGTAAACATGCGGATAATTTGGTTCTGTTTCAATCTATTCACACTCCTGATCCCAACCCATACCAATTTTCTTTGGTGTACTTCTAATTTGACCTTAAAACGGTGTTTTTAAACTGGGGAAAGAGAAGAAAACTTGTGTAACATTTCCTTGTATAAAGAAAGCGAGGTGATCGGAGGTAAAAAGAAAGCCGATGATGTCGACTTTCTAATTAAACAGTTATTTTATATGCTGCTGCAAGGTCAAGCATTTCCTTAGCATGATTTATGGCTGTTCCTGTCAATTTACTGCCGGTGATCATTCGGGCAAGCTCATCAGTTTTTTGTTGTCGGGTCAGTTCCAAGACATATGTCTTCGTACGATCGTCTTTTTCCGCTTTGCCAATCAGCTTGTGCGTATCCGCCATGGAAGCCACCTGAGGCAGATGAGTAATACAAAGTACTTGTGAATCCCGGGAAATCTGATAAATCTTTTCCGCGATAGCTTGGGCGACTCTTCCGCTGACACCTGTGTCAACTTCGTCGAAAATCAAACTGGTCACACCTTGATGCTTCGCAAAAATCTTTTTCAGTACCAGCATAATCCGGGACAGCTCGCCACCAGAAGCAACTTTGGCAAGTTCTTTCAATGGTTCGCCAGGATTGGTAGAAATTAAAAAGACCACATGATCCAAGCCATTTTCCTGCAATTTTTTTCCGGTTTCAACATGAATGGAAAAACGTGCTTTTTCAAGGTAAAGACTTCTTAATTCCTGTTCCACTTCTTTCACTAAGGCAGCAGCAGACTGTTGGCGAAGCGCATGCAACTCCATTGCCTCCACTTCAGCATCTTTTTCTATTTCTTTCATTTCCTCTGCAAGTAAGGCAAGATGCGAATCTTTATTCGTAATCTCTTCGATTTCCTCAGCTATTTTTCCCATATAATGCAGCATTTCATTGACGGATGGTCCGTATTTTCTTTTCAAACGATTGATTTCATCAAGACGAGCTTCAATTTCATTTAACCGTTGTGGCTCGAACTCCAGGTTATCAAGGTAATCACGTATCGCAAAGGTGGTTTCTTCGAGCAAATAATATTGATTCGCCAATTGATCCGCTTTTTCTGAAATAAAATCATCATATTCGCTGTTGTTCAACAACGCCATTTGTGCTTCATTGATGAGATCCATTCCTTTTTGTTCTCCGTACAGTGCACGATAAGCATCCTGGAGTCCCTTGTAGATATGTTCATGGTTGGCCAGTTTGTTGCGCTCTTCTTCCAGCATTTTGTCTTCATCAGGCTGTAAATCCGCCTCTTCCAGTTCTTTTAGCTGAAATTGTATTAAATCGAGTCGTTGTGCCATCTCTTGCTCATTTTCGTTCCATTGTTGATATCGTTTCCTTAATTTATCCAATTTATGATACAGTGTGCGATATTCCTTTTTTGCTTGGTTGATTTTTGCTTCATCATATAGATCCAGGAGGTCAATGTGATTTTCTGAGTCCATCAACGACTGTGTTTCATGCTGACTATGAATGTCGATCAGCGTTTTTCCGAATTCACGTAAAATTGCCAACGTGACTAACTTTCCATTGACGCGGCATATGCTTTTTCCGCTTGAAGTAATTGTTCTTTGCAAAACCACCTGTCCATCTAGTATTTCCAACCCATACATTTTAGCGACTTCAAAGATCGGATGGTACTTTCCATCAATAATAAACAATCCTTCAATCTCGGCTTTATCTGTTTCGTGACGAACAAATTCAACTGATCCCCTGCCGCCTGCCAGCAATTGGATAGCATCGATGATAATGGACTTACCTGCTCCCGTTTCACCTGTTAAAACAGTCAAACCTTCAGAAAAAGTGACTGAGACATCTTCAATGATGGCAAAGTTATGGATGTTTATTTGTGTAAGCATCACTCGACACCTCTTTTCCGAGAACTCATAGCATATTCAGAAAACGATCTTTTACTGATACTGTATCTGCTTCATCCCTGCATATCAACAGACAAGTATCATCACCGCAGATGGTTCCCATTATTTCATTCCATTCCAGATTGTCGATTAAAACCCCTACTGCATGCGCATTTCCAGGTAAAGTACGTAAAACGATAAAATGACTTGTATGATCAATTTTGACAAAAGCATCTTTGATCAGCCTTTTTAATTTATCAAGCGGATTAAACCGTTGATCAGCGGGCAAACTATATTTATATTTACCAAATGAAGATGGAACTTTCACTAAATGCATTTCCTTAATATCTCTGGAAACTGTCGCTTGAGTCACGTTATAACCGAGGTTTTTTAACCGTTCCACCAATTCATCCTGTGTTTCAATTTCCTTTTCCGTTATTAATTCTCTTATTTTAATATGACGCTGCAGTTTACTCATCAAATCCCCCCATCTAATAACCGCTTCTTATTTCGCTTTCAGAGTTTCGTGGGCCTGCTCTACTACTTTTTCTATTTCTTCCGCTTGCCATCCGGGCTCAAAGAGTTCTTTTCCCCAAGACATATGCAATAAAAATTCAATATTGCCATCCCCCCCTGTGATGGGCGAAAATGTCAAATCGCAAATTCCATAACCTTCAGCTACCGCAAAAGAGATGATTTTTTGCAATACTTGTAGATGGATACCCTTGTCGCGAACGATGCCTTTTTTTCCGACTTGTTCCCGCCCAGCCTCAAATTGAGGTTTCACTAAAGCAACAATCTCGCTGCCGGCAGACAACAAAGTACGCAGGACAGGCAATATCAATGTTAATGATATAAAGGAGACATCGATTGTTGCAAAATTGGGTCTGCCTTGTTGCAGCATATCCTCGGTCACGTAACGGAAGTTCGTTCTTTCCATCACCACGACACGTGGATCCGAACGTAATTTCCAGTCAAGCTGATTATAACCGACATCTACAGCGTAGGAAAGTTTTGCACCATTTTGCAGGGCACAATCTGTAAAACCTCCCGTGGAGGAACCGACATCGATCATGATCGCACCGTTGATAGCAATGTTGAAAGTTTGCAGCGCTTTTTCCAACTTCAGCCCGCCCCTGCCCACATACGGAAGGACTTTTCCTTTAAGTGTGAGGGGAATATCCTCGTCCACTTTCATCCCCGGCTTGTCCAATCGCAAAGTTTTGGAATAAACAAGCCCCGCCATCACATGACGTTTTGCTTTTTCTCTGGTTTCAACCAAATTACGCTCCACTAATAAGACGTCTAGTCTTTTTTTGCTCATTTTGCATCCCTCAAATTATCAATTTCCAAGTTCTAGTATTCAAACGCTTTTCTGTAGTCCGCTGCAAAAAAACCGGACGCCATCATTTTTTCTGATTTGACAATATACTGATGTTCAATTTATCCTCCAGGAACCCGACTACTTTTCCGGCTCTAAAAATGATTGCTGTAGAAGCATGAATCGCAAAGTATTTCCCGACAGCTTTTCCACCTACTGTCAGTGCCGCCACAAGGCTGGTCAGGACTACCGATAAAGTGATTTGGACGGGGGAACCATCTGAGTGACCAAGCAGCTTGGCAATCTGCAAAACGACAATAGCGGACGCTGTTCCGCTCACAATTCCGGATATATCTCCAATAACATCATTACAAAAACTGGCGAATTTGTCCGCATTGCGTATGATTACCACCGCCTGTTTAGCCCCTTTTACTTTTTCAGCTGCCATGGCATGGAACGGCGCCTCATCCGCGGCAGTTGAAGCAATTCCGAGCATGTCAAACATGACACCGATTAAAACGATCAATAGAACAACAATAAGCCCTACAACCCACATCACTTTACTGAGGATAGAGGAGGATACGATTGAAAAAATTGCCGCTAACACAAAAGTGATAACGGCAATGATCAAGCTGAATTTTACAGAACGTTTTATTTGTGATTTCATTTTTAACCCCATAATTAAAATTATGTAAGAGGAATGGCCATTTTTACGATTAAAACTGCGGCATAGGTCCAGTAGGTTTTCCCAGATAGATACCACATGTTGCCATGTAGGCGGTTCCCCTTTAAATCCATCTTAGCTTGTCACCATAGGCTAGACTGGATTACCACTAAGTCCGCACTATAATCCCGCAAAAATGTCTGATGAACAGTCTAGGAGATTTCCTCAACAGCCTTTGGCCGAATCCTAGCCTCTTTTGCAGTGCCGATTTCATAAAGATCTACAATGATAATCCAGTGGCCACCAGTATTATCATCCTTGGCTTTAATCCCCTCGGTCACCACTCAAGGCAGGCTACGCTGCAAATTGGGTTTCCCTTACCCTTTTATGCAGGTTCATACCCCATTCCATAGCAGTGTCTAGGCTTAGAAGCTACTACAGAGATGGGCCTCCACGGTAATCGGGTCATCGCCCACATGCCTTTGTGGATCGCCCGAAAACCTTAACTCCCAGCACCGACCCAAGGCTGGGCGCCTCAAGCCGGCACAAGGAACTTCATCGATGTGCCCTTTAGCGGATTTTTAGCCCCGCCTTCAGAAACGGAGGACTGACTAGAATACTGCACCATTCCTAATATATGATTATTATATCATAGATCAAAGTCAAATCTCAAGCAGACAAATTGCAAGGCATTAGTGATCACGCTGGCTGAAATAGTCTACCAAAGGCAGCAAATATGACGCTTCTGCATCTGCTTTTTTCAATAGCTCCCTGGCAGATTGAGCGTAGGTTTCTTTTTTAGCTATCGCACCATCGATACCAAGTAATTTTGGATAAGTGCTTTTAAGATTGCCTTCATCGCTTCCGACAGATTTGCCCAATTTCCCTGCATCCCCCACCACATCCAGAATATCATCCTGTACCTGGAACAGCAGTCCTAACTGATAGGCAAATTTGTTTAAATATGTTAATTGCGTTTCATTCGCATTGCCCAAATATGCTCCTGCATATACGGCAAAACGGATCAGCTCACCTGTTTTCAATGAATGAATCTGTTCCAGCTGTTGCAACGTCGACTTTTTGTCTTCAGCTTCCATATCCAGAAACTGTCCAGCCACCATCCCTGCCGGGCCACTGCATAAGGACAGGAGACCAAGGATTTCCACCTTTTCCTCTGCAGTCAGTTGTCCATCATTTGCAATCAGGCCAAAGCTGTTTGTCAATAGGGCATCACCAGCCAGGATTGCTGTTGCTTCATCAAACATTTTATGATTTGTCAGTTTCCCTCTACGGTAATCATCATCATCCATTGCGGGTAAATCATCGTGAATGAGTGAATATGTATGTAGCATCTCCAGCGCAGCAGCTGTCGAGATTACCTTATTCACATCTTTGGCATAAGCGAAATAACTTGCGCACACCAAAATCGGTCTAAGTCTTTTACCACCCGCTTTTAACGAATAAAGCATAGAATCTTTCAGTTTTTGCGGAATACCTGCTTGCTCAAAACAGCTGTCAAATTTTTCATCAACCAGCTGTTGCACTTCGCTGAAAAATGGTTGTAACTTGTTTGCCACGGTTATTCTTCCTCCTGCATCTCAAATGGCTCTGTCTCTCCTTGGGAGTTGATAATTCTCACCATTTTTTCTTCGACATCACTTAATTTATCATTGCAAATTTTGGAAAGATCCATCCCTTTTTGATAATAGGTAATTGCTTGTTCAAGCGGAACATCTCCAGCTTCAAGCTTCTCTACGATGCTTTCTAGCTCCTTCATTGCATCTTCAAATGATAATTCTTCTTTAGATTCCATGTTTAATCCTCCCTGATATCCAAGACCCTGCAATCAAGCCGAGCATCTGAGATTTTCACTGTAATCCGGTCATTTTTTGCTACATCATTCTTTGCCTTCAAAATGTTTCCCTTCTCTGTATAGGTAATAGAGAAACCACGTCTCATCGTTTCCAGTGGATTCAGCACTGTCAATTTTTCGATTAGCGTATGCAGTGCTGCTTTTTTCTGCTCCAGACGTCTTGTCATTGTTTGCTGCAGTCTTTTGTTTAAAAAGGTCATTTCTCTTGATGCCTGATTTATTTGCTTCGCGGGGTGTACAGATAACAATCTATTTTTCAACTGGGCGACTTTCTCCGATTGCTTATCGAGAATGGTTTGTGTGCTTTTTTTGAATCGTTCTGACAGCTTATCCATTTCTTGCTCTTTTTGTCTCAGTAACTGTTCAGGGTAGCGGAAGGCATAAGAACGCATTAACCTTTTCAAATGCCGATTTTCGCTAGTGAGTAAATTATCCATACTTTGTTGCATGGAACGTTTCATCGCACCCAACGTCCCAAGCACTTCATATATAGAGGGAACGGCAAGCTCAGCAGCGCCAGTCGGTGTAGGTGCACGTAAATCAGCTACATAATCGCTGATCGTTACATCTGTTTCATGTCCCACCGCTGAGATAATCGGAATTCTTGATTCATATATTGCCTCTGCAACTACTTGCTCATTAAATCCCCAAAGTTCCTCAATTGACCCTCCGCCCCTGCCAACAATGAGCACATCGAACTGATTCAATTGATTTGCAAATCTTATCGCCCTTGCGATATCATTCCCAGCATGTACACCTTGTACAAGGGCGGGTACAACAGTGATGGCTGCAACAGGGTATCTTCTTTTAATAGTCGTAATGATGTCTCTTACGGCAGCTCCAGTCGGGGAAGTAACCACACCGATGCGGTTTGGGAAAGCAGGAATTTCCTGCTTATGGTCATTCGAAAAGAAACCACGCTGGCTCAGTGACGTTTTAAGTTGTTCAAACGCCAGGTACAGCGAACCGAATCCATCAGGCTCCATTCTTTGGATATATATTTGATATTGTCCACTTGCTTCAAACACACTGATATCCCCATGAATGAGTACGTGCATGCCGTTTTCAGGAATAAATTTCAAATACCGATTATTGCCTGCAAACATCACTGCTTGGATTCTGGCATGGTCATCCTTGATCGTCATATACATGTGACCCCTGCTATGATGCTTAAAATTTGATATTTCACCTTTTAGCCAGACACTGCGTAAATGCGGATCGATATCCAATTTTCTTTTAATGTACTTCGTCAGTGCAGTTACGGTTAAGTATTTTTCCATGTAGATCCCTTAATTTGCTTTGCAGCTTGAATTGTATTTTTTAATAGCATGGCAATTGTCATCGGACCGACCCCTCGGGGCACGGGCGTAATAAAAGAAGCCTTTTCCTTCACGTTCTCAAAGTCCACATCCCCAGTTAATTTGCCATCTGGCGTGCGATTGATTCCCACATCGATCACCACAGCCCCTTCTTTGACAAATTCTGAGCCGATCGCATGCGGCTTCCCGACAGCAACCACTAATATATCTGCTTGCTTGGTGAAGTGCTTCAGATCGCGCGTTCTTGAATGACAATATGTAACGGTTGCATTTTCATTGAGAAGTAGTTGCCCAACTGGTTTGCCGACAATATTACTGCGTCCTATGACGACTGCATGTTTGCCGGTAATTTCAATATTATTTTCTTTTAGCATGGTGATGATGCCAAGTGGTGTGCAGGAAAGGAAAGCGTTCTTGCCCGTCATCATTCTGCCGATATTCACGGGATGAAAACCATCCACATCCTTGGCTGGTGAAATAGCTTCAATTACCTTTTGTTCTGCAATATGTTCGGGAAGGGGCAGTTGTACAAGAATGCCATGTACCTGTTCATCATGATTCAGTTTATCGATCAAATCAAGCAGTTCTTTTTCACTTGTGGATTCCGGCAGCAAAATAACATCTGACTCCATCCCTATTTCCGACGAAGCCTTCTTTTTTCCGTTTACATACGATTTCGAGGCAGGATCATCTCCGATTAAAACGACTGTCAAATGAGGTACAATCCCTTCCCCTTTCAACGCATTAATTTCTTCCTTCATTTTCATTCGTAAATTTTGAGCCAATATTTTGCCATTCAATATTTCTGCTGACACACCTTCATCCCCCTTATATCCTTCTGGATTTGCAACAGGAAAAACCCATATTTTATACTGATATGAGCTTCTTCTGAAATATCCGTTTTCAAAAAAGTTGACTATGGCTATCCTCCAGAACGGTCTAATCATTTAAAAATGGCCAGATTAATTATCCTGCTGATCTTTCACTATATTGGACAGGACACCATTAACAAACTTCCCTGACTTTTCGTCACCATAGGTTTTGGCTAGTTCGATTGCTTCATTAATTGTCACATTTTCCGGAATGTCATCCATATATTCCAATTCAAAAACCGCTAAACGCAATACAGCGCGCTCCACAGCTGCGATCCGGCCTAGAGACCAACTTTGCAGGTTTTGTTCAATCAACTGATCGATAGGTACAATATGGGATACTGTACCTTCTGCCAATGTCAATAAAAATGGATCTGCTTCCTCCTGGTTTAATGCCGTTTTGACAGCTTCTTCCGCTTGATCATACTCCAGTCCGATTTGAAATAGCGTCTGAAATGCTTTTTCCCTTGCTTTATGACGATTCATTCATTCATGTCTCCTTAAAATGTATCTCAATCAAATAATAACATGATTGTTAAGCCTAGCGCCACAATCTTTATTCTATCTTTAAATCCCAAGCCCAGTCCTCTGCAAAAAAACAAACCAAGGTCCGATAAAATCAGACCTTGGTTTTCATTCACTGCAGTTCAGTTTCAGTTTTTTCCATTTGAATACCGACAACGTGAACATTGATTTCAGCTATATCTAATGCTGTCATATTTTTTAATGTCTGGCGTATATTCGTTTGAATGTTTTGGGCTACTGTTGGAATGGACACACCATACTGCAACAAAACATACAAATCGATCAAAATCCCATTATCTGTTAATTCTACTTTGACACCTTTGCTGTGAGACTTTTTACCAAACCGTTCTACTACTCCTGTTGCAAAGTTTCCTCGCATGGATACAAGACCTTCAACCTCACTAGCAGCGATGCCTGCAATTACTTCAATCACTTCCGGAGCAATTTCCACCCTGCCGTGGCCGGTATTTTCGCTAACATTTACTAATGGCTGTTCGCTCATGCTATCACTCCTTCATCGTTATTTTCATTCAACGATCGGATGTTCTTTTAAAAAGTTAGTGTTGAAATCTCCCTCTATGAACACCTCGTGTTCCATCACTCGCTGGTGAAACGGAATAGTCGTTTTGATACCTTCGATAACATATTCGTCCAATGCCCGTTTCATGCGTTTTATCGCTTCTTCACGTGTAGGTGCATACGTAATAAGCTTGGCAATCATAGAGTCATAATGCGGCGGAATGGAATAACCAGGGTATGCAGCAGATTCTACACGGACACCCAGTCCACCTGGTACGAGGTACTCATTAATTTTCCCCGGTGATGGCATAAAGTTTTTAAAAGGGTTCTCTGCATTTATTCTGCATTCGATAGCCCATCCCTCTAACGTTACTTCTTCCTGCTTAACAGAAAGATGTCCTCCATCAGCAATACGGATCTGTTCTTTGACTAGATCAATACCGGTAACCATTTCAGTCACTGGATGCTCTACCTGGATACGGGTGTTCATCTCCATGAAATAAAAGTTTTGCGTCTTGCGGTCAAAAATAAACTCAATCGTTCCGGCTCCGACATAATCGACAGCTTGCGCTGCTTGAACAGCTGCTTCACCCATTTTTTTCCTGATTTGCGGTGTTAAAGCGGGTGAAGGTGATTCCTCTACTAATTTTTGAAGCCGTCGCTGGATACTGCAATCCCTTTCTCCTAAATGGATGGTATGACCATGCGTATCAGCAAGCACTTGGATTTCCACATGGCGGAAATCTTCAATAAATTTCTCTAAATATAAGCCTGGATTACCGAAGGCTTTCTCAGCTTCATTTTGTGTGATTTGGATGCCTTTAATCAGTTCCTCTTCATCATAAGCTACACGGATACCTTTCCCTCCGCCACCTGCTGTTGCTTTTATGATGACAGGATAACCGATTTCATTAGCAATTTGTTTTCCTTCCGCTTCATCTGCAATAATTCCGGTTGAACCAGGCACAATTGGTACATCGGCTTGCTTCATCGTTTCCTTGGCCACATCTTTGATACCCATTTTTTGGATTGCTTCAGGCGAGGGCCCTACAAAAGTGATATTGCAAGCACGGCACATCTCGGCAAAATCGGCATTCTCAGCAAGAAATCCATAGCCAGGATGGATGGCATCAACTTCTGTATACACAGCAGCACTCAGTATATTTGTAACGTTCAAATAGCTCTCTGAACTTGCTACAGGACCAATACAATATGCTTCATCAGCTAGTTGAACATGCAAGGATTCTTTATCTGCTTCAGAATATACAGCAACAGTGGAAATCCCAAGTTCCTTACACGCGCGTATAATTCGTACTGCAATTTCTCCCCTGTTAGCAATCAACAGTTTTTTTATCACTTAGGATCGTCCTCTCACTTCGTTTTTACGCGGAATAAAGGTTGTCCGTACTCTACCAATTCCCCGTTATTTACCAATATTTCAACGATTTCTCCTGAAACTTCGGCTTCTATTTCATTGAACAATTTCATCGCTTCCACAATACAAACGACGGAGCTTTCATCAACATTTGACCCTACTTGTACAAAGTCAGGGGTTTCTGGATTGGAAGCACTGTAAAATGTACCAACCATCGGGGAAACAATCTCCTTATCATACGCGACTGTAGAAACAGGGGTCTGTTCTTCATTTGCTGCAACGGGTATCTCAGCTGCGGGTTCAGTTTTTTCCAATGCAACTGCCTGAGATTTTTGTAAAGGTTGTTCACTCCTGGGCATAACCATTTCCTGTATAGCAGATTTTTTAATCGTTACGCTGGTACCTTCATTTTCATAAGTGAATTCATCAATCGATGATTGGTCAATCAATTTGATTAGTTCATGAATGTCCTGAACTTTTAACATGCTATTTAGCACTCCTTTGTATCAATTAGGATTAGGTATTAATAACTCCTGTTAATATTTTACGATTAGTTGCGTGTAACTTCAACAATTAAACTAAAAACCGATCCGAAGTCACGAAGAATTTTTAACCCGGATCATGACCACTATCCCAACAGAACAGACATCTTCTAACTATTTCACCAAGTAGAATAAGCCTTGAAATATTATAGCGCAAACAAAAAATCCGGGCAAAAATGCCTGGATTTTTTAAAAAGCTGTCATTCTTTTTCATCTGCAGTATATCCTTGGAAGTTCACATCCACTGTCACATCTCTTTCAAATTCTGCACGTACTTCTTGCATGATATCGAGCACTTCTTTATTATCAAGTTTATCAGTCTTCACATGGACATGAACCTTATCACCTTCCGAACGTACCAGCACGTCAGGATAATTGTTGTTCGATTGAATCGTTTCTTCAAGTATTTGTTCTTTTGTAGTCACGTTCTCAAGTTCATCCATTTCTTCCAGCGCTTTATTTTTTTCCGCAGCTGAAGCGTCCGTAGAAGCTACAATATCTTTCAACCGGGACTTTTTCATACTTCTTTCATCTTCTAAATCCATCCGAATAGTTGTAAACAACTCATCCTTTCCAAGGTTCGTCACATCATCTACGGAAGCTTTTCCTTCTGTTTCACTTGCCTTGGATGTTTCTTCCGTATTTTTTTTGCCATCATTGACATATGCCAAATCGTCGTTGTTTGGGGACATCACATAATACACACTCAACACAATCATCAGACTAAGCATCGTAAGCAACCAGACTGTTTGTTTTTTCAGCATCTTTATCCTCCTTATTTTCTAGGCATAACCGAGACTTGGTGTGTGGGTACATCCAACACGCGTGAGACGGCTTCCACTACCCATTTCTTGGCTGATGCATTTTCTATTCCTTTCGCTACTACAAAAACACCTCTCACAACTGGTTTTTTCGTTTGGACCAGTAGCGGCTCTTCTTTATCACCCTGTCGGACAAAAACAACATGGGTTTCTTCTGTATTATCTTCAATCTGTCTGTTCCCGCCATTTTTGTCTTTTTCTTCGGTAATCTGTTTACCTGTAACTAAATCTTTCTCGTAAACTTTGACATTCGTTGATTCTAAATTGATCATCACTTTGACGTCTGAGATTCCTTGGATATTTTCAAGCATGGCCGAAAGGTCCTTTTCATAGCTGGATTCCAATTCTGTGACGTTAGCTGCTGTATTCACTGGCAGAGCCCCACTATCTTGTTCTTCATGATTTTTTGTACTTTCAGTTTCTTGCTTCATCGAAACAGGCTTTTGGTCTGATGAAGTGAAAATGTTTGAAAGTATCAACAGCAGAATTCCAGCCAGGCCAATAATAAGAATATACCCGGTTTTGTTTGGCCGTTTTCCATTCGAATCCTTTCGCTGTAATAATGCGAGTATTTTTTTTATCAAGTGGAACCTCCCTCCCATCGCAAAATCAATTTCTCCTCATCCAGTTCCCAAATCTGCTGCAATCGTTCAGCTATTGCTTCATCGTCATGTACGTTTTCCTCATGTTCTGTCTGTTTTGTATCGATTTCAACTTCATTCACAGCATCCACGTTTCCCTCCCCGCCCTTCATTTCCTGTAAATAGACAATTACCTTGTCCAGGTTTTCATAGGATTGACTTGTCCCCTCTTTGAACTTAAAGTGAATATCTGCAATTTCTTGCTGAAATTCTTCCCCCAAAGATTTGTTTGCGAGATTTTTGAGTTGGACAGCCATTTGTTCTAAAATATATGCACGTTCAGAGGATTCTATTTCACTTTTTTTTAATTTAAGGTTGTTTTTTACCATGTCCTTTTCAAAAATCTCATCTTGCTGTTCTTGAAATGTTGTTTGAATCGCTTGCTTCATATCGATATGGAACAGATAGAATACCGGTTTTAAAAATATGAGAATGAGGATCAAACCGACGGCGAATTGGATATATTTTTTCATTGAATTTGCCGGCACAAGCAAATCAATAATCGTCGCCAACAGCAAAAAAACAATTATTTGGGTTACCCAATGTATTAACATACTCATCCATCCATCACCCTAACGAAGGAGTAATGTCAAATTGCCGGCTGCGATAATGATGACAATAGCTAAAAAGAACATCAATGAAACAGCAAGTAAGCATGCCAGCATGTAAATGACATATTTTCCTATTAAATTCAATACCGATATGACCGGTCCATCACCGACTGGTTGTAAAACCGCTGCTGCAATTTTATAGACAACGGCAATAGCGAAAATTTTAATCGCTGGAAACAAGGCGATAAACAAAACCATTACAACACCGACAATCCCGACTGCGTTTTTTAAAATCAACGATGCGCTTAAGACTGTATCTGCCGCATCCGTAAAAGCTCGTCCAATCACTGGGATGAAATTTCCCGTAATGAATTTGGCAGTTTTCATACCAACACCATCCTGCACTGCGCTGGCTGCTCCTTGTACAGACATCACCCCTAAAAAGATTGTTAAAAATGCTCCTAGCACACCAATACCGACATTTTTAAAAAGATTTGCTAAGTGAGTTACTTTATATTGTTCATTCAAACTACTGACAATGAGGAGCAGCGCAGAAATGAATAGCAGCGGCAAAATGAAATTAGAGACTAGTACACCGCTGGCATTGATCAAAAAAATGGTGACCGGATGAAAAAATGATATGCTTACTAGATTCCCGACGGAAGCCATCAAGCCGAGAAGCAATGGCAGCAAGGCTATCATGAATCCTCCCATGGTATCAATTGCATCTTTTGTATAAGTGACTACAGTATAAAAACTGTTCAAAGCTAGGAACAATAAAACGATATACACAACAAAATAAGCAATTTTAGAAACAGATCCTTTGTCAAAAGCATTGTGCAGGGTCTGCAAAAAGATTGAAAACAATGTTAGCATGAAAAGCATGCCAAGGAGCTTACCGTTAAAAATCAATTCGTGAAAGAAGAAATCAAGGAGTCCCCCAGCTATACTTTTAAATGAAAGCTTGTCCTTATTTTTGACCAAATCATAAACGGTTGATTTTTCAATATCTGGCAGGAAACCTCCATAGTCATCAACCAGCTTGTTCCAATATTGCTCAATGCCGTCAAAGGAGATATCCTCGGATAACTTCTCCTCTAATCCATCCAACGATCCCTCGTCCTCCGCAAATACAGTTTCGTTTCCAAACAGAAATAACATGATGGCACAAAGGAACAGTATTCTATAAAATTTCATGCATCAACATGCTCCTCTCCTTGGAAAGTTCGCACTGCCATTTTCCTAAAGGCCTCAACTTACAGGCAAAAAATGGAGTATTGACTCGATGACAGCAGTGATAATCGGCACTGCCAGCAACAAAATAAAAATTTTCCCTGCCAATTCAATCTTTGAAGCTACAGCACCAAGCCCGGCGTCCTTTGTGATATTTGCTCCCAGTTCCGTTATATAAGCAATTCCGATAATTTTAAGAATCGTTTCGATATACATTCCATCGATGGATGCTTTTTTTCCAAGCGTTTCGATTAAATCAAATATCTGCCCAAGTTGTTTAATCACCGCTAGAAATATGACAATTCCAGTAATAAGCACAATAAAAAACGCAAATGGCCCTTTGATATCTTTCAACAGAATAAACAAGATACTGGCAATGATCCCGAACAAGACAATTTGAATGATACCCATGGGATTACCCTTGGAATAAAAACACAGATTTTATTTGCTGAAATAAATCGGACAGTCCATTGACAACAATGACTAGTACAATAATGAAGCCGACCAGTGTCGCGAATTGCGCTATCTCTTCCTTGCCCATTTGCTTCAATATCGTGTGTATGAGGGCTACTATAATGCCAATGCCCGCTATTTGAAATAATATGGATGCATCTACAAGCATATACTTACCCCTTCCGCTTGAATGAATCTTCACTCCTTGAGCTGGTTTAAAATAATAAAATAATCAAAAACAAGCCTGCAAGCACACCTAGACTCTTTGCCAGCTTTGCATATTTCAAGTGCTGATCTCTTGCTTCATGCATTTCTCTCTCCAAATGATGCAACGCAAGCTGGATATGCTTTTTCTGCTGGGTGAAATCATGCTGACCAAGTGTCGCGCCAAACTGCAACAGGATTTCTTTTTCGTTTTTCGCTAAATTCGCCTGTAGCGTCCAGGCCTCTATCGTCGAACTCCAAACAGCAGGCAAGTCACTCCCTCTTTGTTCCAATTGCATAGCAAGTTGGGTAAACAGATCGCTTGCCGGGGCTGGCAGCTGTTTGCCGATGACAAAAAAAGCATCCTTCAACGGTCGCTGGCTATATACAATTTCCGCTTCTAAAATTTGTAATGCATTAATCAGCTGGCGGATATGCTTTGGTCTGTCAGACAGCCTTTTACTCCATTCAAAACCCGCCCATGTTGTTGTACTCAAAAGAAGCAGTGCACCAATCCATTTCATCTCTCATACCCCACCCGAAACTTTGGCATGACATTTTTGTTATCCTGATCCAGAATGGCGGCCACTCTATTCAAAGAAGTGTTTTTATTCAGGATGATCATACGCTGAAAAACTTTACTTTCCAGCAAGGGTTTTATTGAAGGACGTTTCATCAAATTTTCCACTGATGATCCATGCACTGTACAAATAATTTTCACACCAGCATGGATTGCTTCCATCAAAGCCTCTACATCCGCAACACTGCCAATTTCATCCACTATCAAGACTTCCGGAGACATGGAACGAACCATCATCATCATTCCTTCAGCTTTCGGGCAGGCATCCAGTACGTCCGTTCGATGACCCACTCTGTGCTGCGGAATTCCGTTGATGGAGGCAGCTATCTCAGAGCGTTCATCAATGATTCCAACTTTGCAAGGGCGAACTTTCTGCCACCCTTCAGAAACCATTCTTGCGACATCTCTTAGCAAAGTCGTTTTACCTGTTTGGGGCGCCCCGATCAGCATCGTATTCATATATGCATCCTTAAAAATATAGGGCATCACTTTTTCCGCTATGCCGATCTTCTCCTTAGCTATACGTATGTTTAGAAAAGCAATATCCTGAATTGCCGCGACATTTCCGTTGATGGTGTTCACTTTTCCTGCCAACCCCACCCGATGTCCACCGGTGATCGTGATGTATCCGAGTCGAAGTTCATCCTCCAACCGATACAATGAATAACCGCTAAGCTGATTAACCACATACATGCCAACAGACTTGTCGGGGCGAAGTCCAGTCACCCATTCTGTATATTGATCGAAAACGAGCTCCACTGGTTGTGCAAGTCTTAAACGGATTTCCTGCAGCTCACTCCAGCGCCCCGCAATTTGCAAATCTATTTTCCTGCGGTATGCATCGGGAAACAGATCCAAAATGTTCTCCATAATTTCTCACCACTTCTGATGTTGTTTGCAAATATAGTAAAGATAAAAATATAAATGATTCGCCTTTTTCTTTTATAGTTAAATGTATGATGGACAGGCAAAAATATTACTTGCCATTCAGTCAGCGTGTTAATAAAACCACGCGATAGAAAGCGCTGTGCAGTCAGCAGCACAAAATTTCTCCATAAAAAAAGACTGCGCCAAAATCTATTGCAAGATTTTGGCGCAGTCCATTATAAACATCACATGCAGCATTTACGCACGGGAAACATATTTTCCTTCAGAAGTATTGATAACGAGTTTATCCCCCTGGTTAACGAAAAATGGCACTTGAACTGTAAGACCCGTTTCCAATGTTGCTGGTTTTGTACCACCACTGGCAGTGTCGCCTTTGATTCCGGGTTCCGTTTCAGTAACTTCCAGCTCCACTGTATTCGGCAAATCGATTCCGATAACTTCTCCCTGGTAAGTAGCTATATTCACTTCCATATTTTCTTTGATGAATTTCAGTTCATTTTCAATCCTGCTTGTTGGTAACTCAATTTGCTCATATGTCGCCATATCCATAAAAGCGTGGGAATCTCCGCTGGCATACAAATATTGCATCTTACTGTGCTCCACATGCGCTTGTTCGACTTTTTCACCTGCACGGAATGTTTTTTCTTGAATATTCCCGTTTTTTATATTACGAAGCTTGGAACGGACAAATGCTGCCCCTTTCCCTGGTTTTACATGTTGAAAATCAATTACCTGCCAAACATTATTATCTAACTCAATTGTGAGGCCTGTACGAAAATCGTTTACAGATATCATCTGGGTTCCTCCTCTTTTCATGGTGTGTCGTTTACTTCATGCATCTAAACGATCAGATCGCTTTAAGACAATCTATTTTAAACCCTATAATATAATCAGTTCTTTTGAGCTTGTTGTCAAGCGTTCATTACCATTTTCTGTAATGATAATGTCGTCTTCGATTCGGCATCCGCCAACATTCGGTACATAAATCCCTGGTTCTACGGTAACTACCATTCCAGGCTTTAGTACAGTTGCAGAACGATAGGACAATGCAGGCGCCTCATGTACTTCCATACCTAATCCATGTCCTGTCGAGTGGCCAAAATGATCGCCATATCCTTTTTCAGTAATATAGTTTCGTGTCAACGCATCAGCTTCCTTACCGGTCATTCCGGGCTTTATTCCTTTCACTCCACGAAGCTGCGCCTCTAAAACAATATCATAGATATTTTTTAGCTCATCACTGATTTCACCTACCGCAACCGTTCGTGTTGTGTCAGAACAATATCCCTGATATAGGGCGCCGTAGTCCAGTGTTACCAGTTCTCCGCTTTGAATTTCTTTTTGCGAAGCGACACCATGTGGTAAAGCTGATCGCCAGCCAGATGCAACAATCGTGTCGAAGCTTGAGGAATCTGCCCCCTGCCTGCGCATGAAAAATTCCAGTTCGTTGGAAACCTCAATCTCTTTCACACCCGGCTTGATGAATCCTTGAATATGCTGAAAAGCTGCATCAGCAATCTCGGCAGCCTTTTTCATCACTGCCAGTTCATCAGCTGACTTATAAAGACGCAGATTTTCAACCAAGTCACTGACAGGAACCAGTTCCCCTTCAATTATATTTTTGTATTGTTCATACATAGCAAAAGTAACCTGATTTTTTTCAAACCCGACTCTTTTTGCCTTTTCCATGATAAGCTGATCGCGTATTTCCAATTCAATAGCTTGCTTATGTTCTACAACTTCAAATCCTTTCGCCTGTTCAGAAGCCTGGCTTGTATAACGAAAATCAGTGATGAAAATCGCTTTTTCCAATGTAATCAGTACAACTCCTGCTGTTCCGGTAAAGCCTGACATGTATCTCCTGTTTATCGGGCTGGTGATTAATAATGCATCCAAATTTTCTGCTTGCATTGCTGTTCTGATTTTGTTCAATTTCTCCATATTTCTTCCCCTCCAAATTGATTATAAGTTGCTTTTCGCTTTCTCCATTAACGCAAGACACGCCAACCGGTAACCCGTCTTGCCAAGGCCGACAATCTGTCCAGCACATACTGGTGCCAGCATGGACTGGTGGCGAAAAACCTCTCGGGCATGTATATTTGAAATATGTACTTCAATAACCGGGACATCTATAGCTGCAATCGCATCACGAAGCGCGATGCTGGTATGTGTGTATGCTGCCGGATTGAAAATGATTCCTGCATAATCTCCGTTGGCCTGCTGCAAGCGATCGACAAGTTCCCCTTCATGATTCGACTGGAAAGTATCAACTGCGAACCCTTCTGCCTGCGCGGTTTGACGAACTTCTTTTTCTATTTCCTCCAGTGTGCAGCTGCCATAAATATCTTTTTCCCGTTTCCCCAACAAATTTATATTGGGTCCATTCAAAAGCAACAGCCTTTCCATCCCTCTCATCCCTTTGCTGATAACTGTATTGACTTCATTAGTTTATCATAAAGTCAGCACAAATCACAAAAGAGACAACTGTCCTACCCCTGTGATTTTTTATTATTTTGCTTTTTTTGGGTTAATTGCATTTCTTTGATATGCGCATCATAATAATCATATGCGATAGAATACCCGATAAAAACACCGTAAATCACGAATATACTCAAGGTGGAAATAATCGTTTCCAGTTTCATCTCCTGCACTGGCGGGATGGAAGGATATACCGGATGGAACATAATGAATATGAATATCCAACAAACGATGCCAAACAAGACACCGCCCCACATCGAATACCACTTTTTTAATAATATATAATAAATAAAAGCCATGGCAATCGAAAGAAAACCACAGATAAATATGGAAACGATCTCCCCAAGCCACCCATCTGTCCACTCTGTTTTCAGCCAGGATCGTAAAATGAACGTTTTTGGTCCCACCTCAGCAAAATTGAAATAATATGAAAATATACCGATGATACTCCAAAAGATACCGCCGACAAAACCGGTAACAGCCACTTTTCCCAGCAATGAAGCTGCTGGGTTAACATTTTGTGCTCCAGATCGCGTTTCTTGACTCATACTATCTACCTCCATTCAGATAGTATTGCCATTTCCTATCAATAAAATCAAAAAACATTCCTGAACCGGTAGGCCGGCTTGTCATTTACAAATGAGCTGGTTTTACATGATACTTTCTTGTAATATATAAATAAGAAAATATTTTTTTGTAACAATAATGTATAAAAATTTGCAGAAGTGGTATACAAATAGTAGATCAGTTTTTTCAATTCCATTCTGCTAAGTGAAATAAGATATATAATGTTTTTCTGTTTGTACAAATGCCGGGAATTTCGATTGCAACCAAAAAAGGAGTGATCAAATGCTTCGTAATGTTTTTTCCAAGTTAGTGTATATCATCATCGGTTTGGCTGTTATTGGCATCATTGCACAGCTGGTCACTAATACTTCTGGATTTTTAAAAAGTATCTTTATAATGGTCGGAGTCGCAGCGGTAGCGACGATAGCTTTTTACTTCCTCTTTGGCAGAACGAGAAGGTCAGGAAATGAAATGAAAAAATACCGCAAAGCCGTCAAGCAATCTACACGAAAATATAAGAAGCATGCTCCGAGCACTAGCAAAAAAGCTTCGCCAGGCAAACTGAAACAAACACAAATCAAAAAAAGAATCCGGAAAGGCCCCAGTCATTTACGCGTGATTGATGGGAATAAATCCAAACGGAATAATAAGCGGGCGTCCAATTGAATGGCGCCCGCTTATTTATTATCTATCTGACCACAGACAGTCCGACATTTACACATTTTATTTTGTAGATCATTCATCTAGGCCATTTCTTTAGAAACTGATCGGCACGAGTTCGCCCCGCCTCTACTAATTCACTGATTATTTCGGGCTGTATTTGAAAGTCCGTTGCTAAAATATTATTGACTGGAATAAATATGATGTTTTTTTCTTCGGATTTGGAAATAAATCTAGCATCATGTGCTTGCTTCATTGTAGAAAATAATGCGAGGAACATATCTATTGCATTTTTGATTTTTCGCGGTTGGATATTCTCCAATGATTCGCTTAATTTGATACCCAATACCGGGCGGGTTTGTGCAGACTGGTCCCTGTCAAAAATCCACAGTGGAAAATTGCTTAGCAGACCCCCATCAACTATCAGGCTTTTTTCTTTTGTTTTACCAGGCAATTTTTTTGGCATGAAAAAATATGGAAATCCAGCACTCATTCGAATGGCTTTGGCGACAGAAAAGTATTTAGGGTCTATACCGTAAACCCTTTGCAGGTCATCCGGTAAAACAATTAATTTCCCCAGCGTTAAATCACTTACAACAACCTTTAGTTTTTGATGCGGCAAATCTGAGAAAGCATATACTCCTTTGGCCGCCAGTTTTTCGTGAATCCAATTTTCCAGCAGATTGCCACGGTTTAATCCCATTTGAAAATAGAGAAAAAACCAACGGCTCAAAGGAATGAAAGTTGTAATCTTTGGTGGGTCAAGAAGCTTTTGCAGTTGAATTTCCCCCATGACTTTTTCTATTTCCGATAAACTGTACCCCGCAGCTAAAAAGCCTGCCAACATCGCACCAGCTGAAGTCCCCGCAACCCGTTCTATTTGCAGTTTTTTATCTTTTATACTTTGCAATGCACCAATAAAAGCAAAGGCTTTTACACCTCCGCCGGAAAAAACTGCATCAATCTTCATACGTTTTCCCCTCCGCCATCAAATTCAGACTTACTTAATCATAGACCTGAATGGCGAATTTAGAACCGGAATCAGAGAACTATTTTGTCATCCGGCCCAACTTTTTCAATTCATCTATTCTTGACGGGTCATTATTAAAATAATTCACAAGAACACCAATCCGGTCGATGGAGTTCCAGCTTAAATGATGTTCGATTCCTTCCACATCATGATATATTTTGTCTTTATCAACCCCGATGATTTCCAAAAACTGTTCCAGCAATTCATGGCGGAATACGAGACGCTCGCCTATTTGTTTACCATTTTCAGTTAGGACAAAACCACGGTACTTCTCATAATTCAGATAACCATCTTTGTCGAGCTTTTGCACCATCTTGGTGACAGATGAAGGATGGACCTCGAGAGAGTCAGCAATATCAGAAACTCTGGCATATCCCTTCTTATCAATCAAATTATATATAAGTTCGATATAATCTTCCATACTTGGTGTAGGCATCCTGTTTCCTCTTTTCGGGAATAATTTTTTATCTAAGGCAAAACTGTTTCTCTTCATAGCATACACGAAAATGAAAAATGAAACAAGCCCACCTATTTTCATGATTTCTTCAGTTATCCATTAACCGCAATGAAAACCTTTGAAAAATACATCATTTGATTCTATAATGAATAATGAACGAAAAGAAAACGGGGGAAATTGGTAAAATGAAATTTCTGATTATATTATTGGTTGTTATATTCGTTATTGGGTTGATTCGCTTTTTTAAGCAGAAATCATATTTGAAAATAATGAGTGAAGACCAGTTCCGCGAAGGCTACAGAAAAGCACAGCTGATTGATGTCAGGGAACCGCAGGAGTTTAAAAACGGCCATATTCTAGGGGCGCGCAACATCCCATTGACTCAACTGAAACAACGCCTTGTCGAACTCCGGAAGGACAAGCCAGTATACCTTTATTGCCAAAGCGGATCCAGATCTGCAAGAGCTGCACAGGTTTTGCATAAAAAAGGATATGAGGATGTCAACCAGCTTAAAGGCGGATTTAAGAAGTGGACAGGCAAGATAAAAAAATCATAACTCAAAAAACCTCAGAATCAGTGATATTTTCTGAGGTTTTTTGATGTTTGCCACATGCCCGCTGCTCTGCACATATTGATATGAAAATAGCCCAACAGTTAACAGAAATGATTCGTAACTGCTGAGCGCTTTAAAATGCTATTTCTCTTCAGTGGAAAACGGCTTCTCGTAACGCGCCTGTTTCCATACATGGACGACCTCTCCGTGCGTATCGGAATCGACTACAAACGAACCGTTACTGTACCGATCGCTTATCGGCAATTCCAATGGATATAGTATGTGTGTTTCCTCATACGATGTATTCAAACATAATGTGTCTTGTTCATCGACTGTATACAAACCGCGCAGCTGGTGTGGTTTGTTTTTCAGTTCCCTCAACATGACCAAACCTCTTTTAGCTCGTGAGGTTTTTTCAAATACCTGCAATTTCATTCTTTTGCAAGCCCCCCGCTGTGTCACAGCAACCAAGTTAGGATCTGCCAAATCATCAAAAATTTGACCATTCACCACGTACTCATCTTTTTTCAACAATATTGCTTTTACACCTGATGCACGCTGTCCAACAAGAGAAATTTCTGATTCATGATACCATAAACCGAAGCCTTTATTGGAAGCAACAAACACGTCTGCATGCCCGTTGGTCACATGAACATCCACAACTTCATCGTCTTTTTTAAGATTTAATGCAATCAATGGTTTGGAATAGCGCTGAGCCTCATACAATTTCAGCAGGCTCTTTTTGACCATTCCATTTTTTGTGAAAAACAATATATATTGCTCTTCCGAAAAACTTCTGATAGGAACTGCTTTGATAATATACTCCGCTTTTTCCAGTCCGACAAGATTGGAAACGTGCTGTCCAATGTCTTTCCAGCGAATATCGGGCAGCTGATGGACAGGTATATATAAGTAATTCCCCTTATTGGTGAATAACAAAAGCTTATCAGTTGTGTTTATTTCAAATAAACCAAGGAGATGGTCATTTTCTTTGATGGCAAAATCTTCGCCGTTTGAAGCACTGTAAGAACGAAGGCTGGTCCGCTTGATATATCCACCATGTGTGACAGATACAACAACATCTTCACTTGCCACAAGCACATCGATGTCAATGGTCAACTCTTCAATCTTCTGTTCGATTTGAGATTTTCTAGGTATCCCATATTTTGTTTTCAACTTACGCAAGTCCGTTTTAATCGTTTCCAACAGTTTTTTTTCATCATTCAGAATTGCTTCCAGATCTGCTATGATTTTTGCCAGTTCGGCAGCTTCTTCCTGCAATGAAACAATATCTGTATTGGTTAAACGATAAAGCTGCAGCATGACAATGGCTTCTGCTTGTTTTTCAGAAAATCCGTACTTCGTGATGATTTGCTGCTTCGCATCTTGTTTATCTTTTGAAGCACGGATAGTTGCAATCAGTTCGTCTAGAATAGATATCGCCTTGATCAATCCCTCAACTATATGTGCCCTGGCCTGCGCCTGATTTAAATCATAAATCGATTGCCGGGTGACAACTTCTTTCTGGTGTGCAATATATGCATCAAGCATTTGCGGCAAAGATAACAATTTTGGTGTTTTGTCCTGAATGGCGACCATATTGAAATGGTAAGTCACTTGCAAATCAGTATTCTTGTATAAATAATGCAATACACCTTCACTATTGACATCTTTTTTTAACTCGATGACAATACGCAGACCGCTCCTGTCGGTTTCATCACGCACTTCCGCAATGCCCTCCACTTTTCGATCCACTCGCAGTTCATCCATTTTCTTGACCATGCTTGCTTTGTTAACATCATAAGGAATTTCCTCGATGACAATCTGTTCCCTATTGCCGCGAATTTCTTCCACTCTTGCTGTTCCACGTACTACAATCTTGCCTTTTCCTGTTTCATAGGCTTTTTTTATGCCCTCAATTCCCTGGATGATCCCTCCAGTCGGAAAATCCGGTCCTTTGATCGCTTTCATCAGCTCATCAACATCTGCTTCAGGCTTATTAATCCTTTTGATGACGGCATCTATGACTTCGGCCAAATTATGCGGCGGAATATCTGTCGCATAACCGGCAGATATTCCAGTGGACCCGTTGACAAGTAAATTAGGAAATTTTGCCGGCAATACAACCGGTTCATTTTCCGTATCATCAAAATTAGGGATAAATTCCACGGTCTCTTTGTGAATATCTCGCAATAATTCAGAGGCGATGCTGGAAAGACGCGCCTCCGTGTATCGCATGGCGGCTGGTGGATCCCCATCAAGGCTCCCATTATTACCGTGCATCTCCACAAGTTCGTTTTGCATTTTCCAATCTTGGCTGAGACGGACCATTGCTTCATACACCGACGAATCTCCATGCGGATGATAATTACCGATTACTGTTCCGACCGTCTTTGCCGATTTTCGAAAATGCTTATCATGTGTGTTCTTTTCTTGGAACATGGCATACAAAATACGTCTTTGTACAGGCTTTAGGCCATCGCGCACATCTGGCAGCGCCCTATCCTGAATAATATATTTACTATATCTGCCAAAACGGTCACCGATAACCTCTTCTAATGGCAGATCCAAAAACTTCTCGGCATTTTCCAAATCAATTCCCCCTACCTTTTTACTACACTAAAAATCAGGAATGGATTTTATCGTTCTCCAATATGTTTGTTTCTTCTTCCAATCCAAAGGCGACGTTACCCTCAATCCATTTTCTTCTTGGTTCAACCTTATCGCCCATTAGAGTCGTCACTCTTCTTTCCGCACGGGCCATATCTTCAATGGTAACTCTGATCAATGTCCGGCTCTCGGGATTCATCGTTGTTTCCCATAGCTGGTCGGCGTTCATTTCACCAAGTCCTTTGTATCGCTGGATGGTATAGCCGTTTTTCATCTTTTTTATCGCAGCTTGCAGTTCATTTTCATCCCAAGTATAAATGACTTGCTCCTTTTTACCCTTGCCTTTTGAAATTTTGAAAAGCGGCGGCAATGCGATAAATACCTTGCCAGCTTCGATTAACGCCCGCATATAGCGGTAAAAGAACGTAAGCAGCAACACCTGTATGTGGGCACCATCTGTGTCAGCATCAGTCATGATGATCACTTTGTCATATTGCACGTCTTCAAGAGTGAAATCACCGCCTACACCTGCACCGATGGTATGAATGATCGTAGAAATCTCTTCATTTTTCATGATGTCTTCCAGCTTGGCCTTTTCTGTATTAATTACTTTACCTCGCAAAGGCAACACTGCCTGAAAAGCGCGGTCACGCCCCTGTTTTGCCGAACCGCCCGCAGAATCTCCCTCCACCAGGTATAATTCATTCCTTTTAGGGTTTCTGGACTGGGCCGGAGTCAGTTTTCCACTGAGAAGAGTATCTTTTCTTCTTTTTTTCTTGCCATTTCGGGATTCATCACGTGCTTTCCTGGCAGCCTCTCTCGCCTCTTTCGCTTTCAGTGCTTTTTTCACCAACGATGTAGCAACATCAGGATTTTCCTCCAAAAAGTACGTCAGTTTTTCAGAAACAATCGAGTCAACTGCGGATCTAGCCTCTGAGGTCCCTAACTTCGCTTTTGTCTGACCCTCGAATTGCAGTTTCTCCTCCGGAATTCTAACAGACACGATGGCAGTCAGCCCTTCGCGGATATCCGTACCCTCCAAATTCTTTTCTTTCTCCTTGATTAAGCCATTTTTACGTGCGTAATCGTTAAACACCCTTGTTGTAGCTGAGCGCGCCCCAGATTCATGTGTACCGCCATCTTTCGTCCTGACATGGTTGACAAACGAAAGCATGCTCTCTGCGAAGCCATCATTGAATTGAAAAGCGAAATCCACTTCAATTTGCTCATGTTCCCCTTCAAAAAAGACGACGTCATGAAGGGTTTCCTTGTCTTCATTTAAATAATCTACAAAGGCTTTCAATCCTTCAGGATAACAGAATTCCATCCTATCTTCAGATCGCATATCATGCAGGGTAATGCGGAGACCCTTTAAAAGAAAGGCTGCCTCTCGCAATCTTTCAGCAATGATTTCCTCATCAAAAGTGGTAGTAGAAAAAATGGCTGGGTCCGGTTTGAAATGAACCATCGTCCCTGTTTTTCTGGACGTTCCCTGGTTTACAGGTGGCCCAGCCGGTTTTCCTCCCTTTTCAAATCGTTGGAAATATTTTTGACCTTCTCTAAAGGAGGTTATTTCCATCCATTCAGATAGGGCATTTACCACTGAAGCACCTACACCATGCAATCCGCCGCTGGTTTTGTAGCCTCCCTGTCCAAATTTACCACCTGCATGCAACACAGTAAATATTACTTCCATTGTTGGTCTGCCTGTTCGATGCATACCAGCGGGAATACCTCTGCCACTGTCAGTGACAGAGATACTGTTGTCATTATGTATCGTTACTTTTATTTCTTTACCAAACCCTGCCAGCGCTTCATCCACTGCGTTATCTACTATTTCAAATACTAGATGGTGCAGGCCTCTGTGGTCTGTACTGCCAATATACATGCCGGGTCTTTTGCGGACGGCGTCAAGACCTTCCAGTATTTGGATGGAGTCATCGGAATAGGAAGATTTTACCATCAAAAATTACCCCCTTGGATATTCTCTATTTTCATTTGTTTTAATCGCCTGTCCTTGTTTTCATCTTTAATAGTATACCGAACCATCTTCATGCATACAAGTTGCTTAGAAATCCGGTATTCAAGACAACTTTCATATGTTGCTCTAACTGCCACAGAAAAGGGATGACGGTCAGCCATCCCTTTTGACAGGTTTACCTTTTTACTAATACTGCATGGGCAACTTTAATGCAAGTATCCATAATCACTGTAAACCCCAGCTTTTTCAAATACTGGAAGGCTTCCTCATTGACAATGCCCTGCTGTGCCCAAAAAACTTTACAATTCGTCTGTGCCGCTTCTTTCGCTATGCCAGGCAAGTACTCCGGCCGTCGGAAAACGTTAATGATATCGACTTTTTCCTTGATGTCAGATAAGGAAGCAACCGTTTTTTCACCTAGCACCTCATCTATCGTCGGATTTACGGGAATGATACGATATCCGATTTCTTGCATGATTTTTGAAATCTGATAAGATGTGCGGTCCGGATTGCTCGATA
The DNA here is from genome assembly GCF_042683165.1 of Tigheibacillus halophilus. NCBI lineage: Bacteria > Bacillati > Bacillota > Bacilli > Caryophanales > Bacillaceae > Tigheibacillus > Tigheibacillus halophilus. The sequence continues at coordinate 759,303 of NZ_JBHUIZ010000003.1, read as the reverse complement.
ATCCAACGACAGCAATCGTCTTGGCGTCTTCAAGGATTCGTTTCATTTCTTCTTTTGGCGGGTTTTGCCAGGTCATTTAAAATGCCTCCTTCACTTTTTTATCAATCCTTTATTGATTAGAAAGTTTCGCGCTACTGTTTCAGCGGATTTATCTTCATAGTCTACTTCATAATTCATTTGCTGCATCTCTTCATCTGAAATTTTGCCGCCAAGCTTATTCAAGGCAGTTTGGATTTTTGGGTATTTTTTCAATGTATCTTCCCTCAGAAGCGGGGCACCTTGATATGGCGGAAACAGATGTTTCGGATCCTTTAATGTCGTCAAATGTAATTTTACCATATAACTGTCTGTTGCGTAAGCATCAATGATATCCACATCACCTTTGGAGAGAGCCTTCTGGCGAATTCCAGGTTCCATGGTTTTGACATCCAAATCAAGGCCATAGCGCTTTTTGATACCTTTGTAGCCATCTTCCCGGTCATTGAACTCTAAAGTAAACCCTGCTCTTGCACCGTTCTCCACTTTTTTCAGATCTCCGATTTCTTTAAGGCCGTGCTTTTCGGCGTATGCCTTTTTGACAGCTAATGCATATGTGTTATTATACGCCATCGGTTTTAGCATCACCATATCGAATTTGTCCTTCATGCCATCCCTGGCCTGTTTGTATACCTGACTGGCGTTGTTGCTGTTCGCTTGTTCCTCCATATGTGTGACGATGGCAGTTCCAGTAAATTCAGGATAAATGTCGATACTGCCATTTTTTAATGCAGAAAAAACCATAACGGTTTTACCCAGGCCCGGTTTCAGTTTCACATCCAGATCGGTTTCGTCCTCAATCAGCAATTTATACATATTGATGAGTATATTTGGTTCGGCGCCCAGCTTACCGCCAATAACAATCTGATCCTTCTTCCCTGTGTGAAACAGAAATGGCGCCCCGACGATAAGTACAGCAATCACCAGCATGGCGATAAACGATTGGAAACCAGCTCGTCTGGACAAATTTTCAAACCCTCTTAGTATGAAATCCAGCAGAATCGCAAGCAATGCAGCAGGAATGGCCCCAAGTAAAATCAAGCTGATATCACCGCCGCGGTCCAGGCCAAGCAAGATTAATTCTCCTAATCCCCCTGCTCCAATCAAGGCAGCGATTGTGGTGGTTCCGACAATTAACACCATTGAAGTTCTAATTCCGGCCATTAACACGGGCATAGCTAGCGGCAACTCTACTTTGGTAAGGCGTCTCCACGAATTCATCCCCATCCCGGTTGCCGCTTCTTTCAACGCAGGATCAACTTCATTAATTCCAGTGTACGTGTTCCTTAGCACTGGCAGCAGGCCGTAAGCAGTCAACGCTATAATCGCAGGAGTCGTTCCAATCCCGAAAAAGGGGATGAGAAGGGCCAATACAGCAAGACTCGGGATGGTCTGTAAAATGGCAGCTAAGCCGATGATAGGCTCCGCAACTCGCTTATGCCTTGTGAGTAGTAAGCCGAGTGGGACAGCAATAATGATTGCAATGATCAACGAAAGTAATGAAATCTGCAAATGTTCCCAAATGGTTTCCAATAAAATACCTTTACGTTGTTGAAAAGTAGTGAGAAAATCACTCATGGTCTGCCACCCCACTTCGGTCGGCAGCATGTTGTTTTAAATAGGAAACAATATCCTGATAGCCCAATAGGCCTGCCGGATAGCCATTTTTTACAACAGGCAAGAAATCAAGGCCGCTTGTCTGGAGCTTGTCGCTCGCTTCAGCCAATTTAGTATTATTTTGCAATGGTTCAATGTTCATACGCTTACCTGCGTGAATCATACCTGCATATGCTCCGGAATCATCATGGAGCACATAATATTTTTCATCGTCTGCAGAGGAGGGTTCAACTGCTTCAGACACATGCAAAAGATTATCATCCAATTGTTTGGCAATCGTATCTACCGCTGCTTGCCAAGGGCTTTTTCTATTGCCAATGAAGTCCTTGACGAATTGTGATTTCGGCTGCAGTATTAATGATTGTGGTGTGTCTGCCTGGACAATCTTCCCATCCTTCATCAAACATACGCGGTCTCCGAGGGCCAATGCTTCCTCCATGTCATGGGTGACAAAAACAATTGTTTTTTTGATTTGCTTTTGCAATTTTTGAATATCATCTTGGAGCTGTTCACGGCTGATAGGATCCAAAGCGCTAAATGGCTCGTCCATTAAAATGATATCCGGATCTGCGGCCAAGGCTCTTATTACGCCCACTCTTTGCTGCTGGCCGCCAGATAACTCATTTGGCATCCGCCTGGCATAAACAGAAGGATCAAGTCCAACCATCTCCATTAATGCATGACTCCTGTCACGGATTCTTTTCCGTTTCCATTTCTTCATCTCTGGCACAACGGCAATATTCTCTTCAATTGTCATGTGCGGAAAAAGCGCAATCTCTTGCAATACATATCCAATGTTAAAGCGAAGCTCATGTATGTTTACATTTTTGATATTGTTGCCATTTATGTATATATCTCCTGAAGTCGGGTTGATGAGGCGGTTGATCATCTTCATCGTGGTGGTCTTGCCGCATCCGCTTGGCCCGATCAATGTCACAAGCTCTGCGTCATGCACTTGTAATGTGAAATCATCCAAGGCTTGCGTGCCATCATTATATATTTTACTGACATGTTTGAATTCGATCATCTATCTCTTCCTTTAGCATATTTTTATGGCTGCCCTCTCTCTTTACCCATTATGCATGCACTGCAAACAATTACTGATTGAACAAAAAGGCAACTATATTCACATGAAAAGCTTGTAGAACAAAGTATAAGCTAAATCAACACTCCAATGCAAACAATTGTTCTCCAACAATATTTAAGCAGCTCCATTTGGCTTCATTAAAGTGTTTACTGTGCAATATTGAAAATATATGTTCTTTCCACTGGCAGTTCATGATAAAATGAAGTACAAACAGTTTGATCGCATTTATAAAACATACACGAAAGCGGGATTTTAAAATGGATTATCTTATCTATGGTCTTATTGCATATTTATTAGGTTCCATTCCTTTTGGCGTCATTGTCGGGAAACTTGGTTACAAAATGGATATACGGGAACATGGCAGCGGCAATCTGGGAGCTACAAATACGTTTCGTGTGTTAGGGTTCAAGGCAGGAACAATAGTGATTATCTCTGATATTCTGAAAGGTACTGTTGCTGCATTGATTCCTTTATTCATGGAAGCGGATGTCAATAGATTGATTGTCGGCATATTTGCGGTGTTGGGACATACCTATCCGATTTTTGCCAGATTCAGGGGAGGCAAGGCAGTTGCGACGTCAGGCGGGATTATCTTGGGGGTAAGCCCAACACTTTTCATTATCATGGTGCTGGCATTTTTAATCACGTTGTACATATCCAAGTACGTCTCTTTATCATCTATGATTACAGGAATCGTAGCCATTATTGCTTCCTGTTTCCTCCACAACACGGGACTTTTGATAGTAACTGCAGTTTTGACTATTTTCGTTTTTTACCGTCATAAGGACAATATTAAACGGATTAAAAATAAAACGGAGCCAAAAATAAAATGGATGTAGCTTTGAGCCGTCCGATGCTTAACAAACTACAGACTGTTTGGAACAAAAAGATATCCCGGCCCAATAGCAGAGCCTGTTCATAACTATGAACAGGCTCTGCCTGCACATAAACTGTTCAATTGAATAAAATCTCTGTCTTGTCTATACTGAAATTAGAAAAAGCTAAATTTAAAATAGAAGGTTTGCATATGAAATATATCTTGATTGGTATCATTCGTTTTTATCAAAAGTTCATAAGCCCTGTCAAACCTCCCAGTTGCCGCTTTTACCCCACATGTTCTCAATATGGGATGGAAGCCGTGAAAAGGTTTGGCGCATTGAAAGGTGGTTATCTGGCAATCAAACGGATTCTCAAATGTCATCCATTCCACCCGGGCGGGGTCGATTTGGTACCAGAAAAAAAGAAAGACATCTCAAGAGGGAGTTGACCGATTTGAATATAGAAGTATCGGAAAAAGCAGTTGAATGGTATAAGGAAGAGCTTGACACAGATGACACCCCGAACATCAAGTTTTTTCCGCGGTATGGCGGAAATGGCAACGTACCAGGTTTTTCACTTGGTATTAGCGTTACGGAACCGAATCATGCTTTTGCCTCTGTTGTGAAGGACAATATCTTGTTTTTCGTCGAAGAGGAAGATGCCTGGTATTTTGATGGCGCAGATCTGGTTATCTCATACGATGAAAAGCTTGCGGAACCGCTTGTATCCTATCGGAAAAAATAGATGTAAAAAAACAGATGCATCGTTACAGCATCTGTTTTTTCATAATCGAAAACGCGATAATTGCTCTACCTGTCCTTCTTCTACAAGAATCCTTTTCTGTTTCTCCCCAAAAAGGTCAAAGTGTGGATAGTCGCCACGCTTATCAATCCATTCCGGCTGCAAACCATAATTTTTTCCCCATGCAGCCAACTTCTCCAAATTCTTACACCCAACCTTTGTCACCGTATAGCAGCCGGCAAATCTTGGATCTTTCCAGTAATGAGTCAGAAATGCGACCTTGTTATCAGATACCTGCTGCTTCCATCTGTTTAATTCACTTCTTTTAATACCAAATGCCAATGCAACTATTCTCTCCTATCGCCGACAGATAAGCACGATCCCATTCAGGGCAGTTCCTGCGTATCGGGAGCGGCCGGAGGCTGTCTTTTTTTACAAAACCATGTACTGTATGTCCTATGACTATGTTTCACCCCACTCATTTCTAAAGGTATAGCCACACAGTATCCGAAGCCCGTTATATGCTTTTAGCCATGTTTCCATATATACTTTTTCACTATATTGGATTGGTTTAATATAAGAAACTCGTACATTTATAACAGGAGAAACGATTTGGCCTTTTTCTATAGCAGCATATTTCAGATCGAGTGATCCGCCAAACTGCATCCTGCCTATTTCAAACCATGTTAAATAATTAGCATGATGTACTGCTCCCATTTTACCGGTCTCTTGATATCTCCCCTCTATGAGCAGTCTCAACTTCTTTCAAGCCCAGTCCCCACACTGCAAATTTTCACCAGCATTATTTTAACGCTGCTTTTACCACAATGCAAAAAGAATGACCCGTCAACTCGATGGGTCATTCTTTCATTCGCCAGCTTACATCTGCTGCTGATCTTCTTTTTCATCCGCGATCTCTGCTTTCATACCTTCAATTGCCTCTTTACGACGCTCGTTTTTCTCCTCTATCTGTCCTTTTGCATCATTGGAAGAAAATTGTGCCGTTTCTTCGGCAGCTTCCATATTAGCAATGGTGTCCTGCACCATTTGTTGCAGCTTTTCGATGTTATCACTGCGATCATCTGGTTTTGGCTGGTTATTTTTATGAGTCATAATAATGCTCCTTTACATGTGTTTGTTCTTATTTTTCTACAAAGTACTCACTTCTATGCAAAAAAATCATTCCGTTCATATGATGTGAACAGGAATGATTTTTCTTCATGCTTTCTTTTTATCTTGACGGACGGATTGATCCATTCGTCTATCAATATTGGCTTCAATTTCACTTAGCATTTTTCGATCTTTTAAAATTTGTTCCCGGTTTAGGCGAACCAGTTCGTCAAATGAAATTTTTCGTTTGAGTGCTATGGCAACTCACCCCTTCATAATCAGCAGAATTGCTTTTGTTTGAAGTATTGCCATATATTCTTAAAATTATAACCGTCCCTTATGATAAATGGTCAGACCTAAGAATCAAATCTGCTACTTTTAAATATTCAAACGGCGAGCTGTTTTCAAGGTAATACTTTTCCAGCACTGTAAAAAAACGTTCGCATCGCTAAATATGGAAACGAGCCTTCAAACATCATTGATGGAAAAATGAAAGCAGCTGGTATTCTGTCGCAGGTTATTAATAAACATGAATAATAGGAAACGAACAAAAAAATCCGCCAAGTATGGAGAAGGGACCCAAAAGTTTGATTTCACGCTAATTTTTGATTTGAGTCCACTTCTTCTACTTTACGGATTTTTCCCCCTCGGAAGGGGCCTGTAATGAAATCTGTCAATTTAATTTTTGAAGTGTTTCTACCATGAATGAATATGTCATCGGGCCTGAATGGCGAGGCTGTTGAAATGTACCATCACTGCCAATGAAATAAGTGGTCGGGATGGCGTAAATTGAATACTCGTTGCTGACCTGGCCATTCTGATCCAGGTAAATTGGGAAGTGATAATGATGTTGATCGATGAATTTTTTGACCTTGTCGCCACTTTCCTGTATATTTACAGCTACTATTTCTATATCGTCCTGGTGCTTTTGGTTAAATTTTTCAATCTCAGGCATCTCTTTTTTACAAGGGGGGCACCACGTCGCCCAGAAATTGAGCATGACCTTCTTTCCACGCAGATCAGATAGTCGAAGTGTTTTGCCATCAAGCGATTGTACCTCGAAATCCTTCGCTTTTTCACCCGTTTCCGGGAACGTTGCATTTTCAGGGTAAGCGACTGCACCTTTCGCATCCGTATCACCACTGACATCATACACCTGCTTCTCCTCTTTCTTTTTTTCACTGTGATTTTGTATAAGATTAAATACCAGCATAGCAGCCAATATCACTAAAACAGCGATTCCGATCATGTTTTTTTTCATCCATAAATCTCCTAAAAAGTGTTTATTTTATTATATGTACTAGCTTGAATAGAATATACATATCCCCATCTTGGTTTCAACTCTGATTCTAAAGAAGAAAGGAATTCATGGCAAGAAAATAGCCTGCACACATTGGGTGTGCAGGCTATTTATAAGCTATAAATCATACATGCATTTTTTGACGCAATACCATTTGCAAAATACCGCCATGACGGTAATAGTCGATTTCCACTTCACTGTCAAAGCGGGCAATCGCTTTGAATTCAGTGGTTTTACCAGATTCATCAACTGCAGTAACAGTTACCAAATCATGTGGCTTCACTTGTTCGTCGATTTCAACGGTGAACGTCTCTTTACCTGTCAGTCCAAGCTTTTCTGCACTATCGCCTTTTTCAAATTGCAATGGCAGAACACCCATCATTACCAAGTTAGAGCGATGAATTCTCTCATAGCTTTCAGCAATGACAGTTTTAATACCTAACAGGTTCGTACCTTTCGCAGCCCAGTCACGGGAGGATCCCATACCGTAGTCTTTGCCAGCCAGTACTACTAAGCCAGTACCATCTTTTTCATATTTCATTGCTGCATCGTAAATAGGCATAACGTCGCCTGTAGGCCAGTAAGTTGTATAACCGCCCTCTGTTCCAGGGGCCAACAAGTTCCTGATACGAATATTAGCGAATGTCCCCCTCATCATCACTTCATGATTTCCTCGGCGGGAACCATAAGAGTTGAAGTTCCTTGGCGAAACACCTTTTTCTTGCAGATATTTTCCGGCCGGCATATCTTTGGCAATTGCTCCCGCTGGAGAAATATGGTCTGTTGTAACTGAGTCGCCAAATTTACCGATTGCACGCAGTCCGTTCAAAGTTTCTACCTTGCCAGCTTCCTTGGAAAGCCCTTCGAAAAACGGCGGGTTCTGAATATAAGTAGATTCTGTATCCCAAGCAAAAAGCGGTTCATCTGTTGTCTGGATTTCATTCCATTTTTCGTTGGAATGGAACACATTTTCGTATTCTTTACGGAAGATTGCCGGATTGACAACTTTATGAACTTCCTGCTTAATTTCTTCCATGGAAGGCCAGATATCCTTCAAGTAAATCGGTTCACCATCAGCATCTGTACCGATTGCGTCAGATGTTAAGTCGACATCGACTGTACCTGCGAGCGCATATGCAACAACCAGAGGCGGTGAAGCAAGATAGTTTGCTTTAACCAATGGATGGATACGTCCTTCAAAGTTACGGTTACCAGAAAGAACGGAAGACACAGTCAAGTCGCTTTGAACAATGGCATCTTCAATTTCGGGACGTAAAGGACCTGAGTTTCCGATACATGTTGTACAGCCATAACCAACAAGGCTGAATCCAAGATCATCAAGATATTTCATCAGACCAGAATCATTCAAATAACGAGTAACTACTTTAGATCCTGGCGCTAAAGAAGTCTTCACATATGCAGGCACCTGCAAGCCTTTCTCAACAGCTTTCTTAGCCAAAAGACCCGCACCAAGCATGACATAAGGATTGGATGTATTTGTACAAGATGTAATTGCAGCAATTGCAACTGCACCGGTTTTCATAACAGAATGACTGCCATTTGGATGGTCGATTTCAACTTTTTTGTCGAATTCAGATTTATCCAAACCGAGTCCTTGATTACCCGCAGGAGCAGTTACAGCTTTTTTAAATTCTTTTTGCATATTTGACAAGGAAATCAAATCCTGTGGACGCTTTGGACCAGAGAGATTCGGTTCCAATTCAGACAGATTGATTTCGACGACCTTGGTATACTCTGGATCTTTTTGGTCAGGAGAATACCACAGATTGTTTTCTTTGCAATATTTCTCAACGAGCGCAATATGTTTTTCATCCCTGCCTGTTAAATGTAAGTAATTGATGGATTCTTCATCTACAGGGAAAAATCCGCAAGTTGCACCATATTCTGGTGCCATGTTAGAAATTGTCGCACGGTCAGCCAGTGGCATATCCTTCAGACCAGGACCAAAGTATTCGACAAATTTACCGACAACATTCGTCTCACGAAGTACCTGAGTAACTTTCAAAGCCAAATCTGTCGCAGTCGTACCTTGTGGGAAGCTGCCAGTGAATTTGACCCCAATAACATCAGGTGCCGGAAAATACGAAGGCTGTCCCAGCATGCCGGCCTCTGCTTCAATACCGCCGACACCCCATCCAAGAACACCAAGCCCATTAATCATAGTGGTGTGTGAATCAGTACCAACCAATGTGTCAGGGAAAGCATCATATTCCCCGTTGCTATTTTCCAATTCATGGACAACGCTAGCTATGTACTCCAAGTTTACCTGGTGTACAATCCCTGTTGCAGGCGGAACTGCCCGGTAATTGTCGAATGCTTTTTGAGCCCAGTTTAAAAACTGGTAACGTTCTGAGTTGCGTTCGAATTCGAGTTCCATATTAGCTTTCAATGCACTTGGTGTACCATATTCGTCAACTTGTACAGAGTGGTCAATAACTAAGTCAACTGGTACCTCAGGGTTGATTTTATTTGGCTCTCCACCCATATCGACCATCGCTTTACGTAATGAAGCCAAATCAACGACAGCAGGAACCCCCGTGAAGTCCTGTAAAATGACACGAGATGGCTTGAAAGGCACGTCGATACCTTCTCCCGCTTTAGTTCCCCATTTAGTAAGTGCTTCGACATGCTCATCCTTAATGACACGGCCATCGTGCTGACGCACCAAGGATTCAAGAAGCACGCGGATAGAAAATGGCAAGCGGTCAATATTTCCTAAGCCGGCTTTTTCCAAGGCATGGAGGTTGTAGTAATTGTACTTTTTTCCATCGAGTTCAAATTGTTTTTTAGCCTGATAGCGGTTATTTTCTCCCATACAGCTTATTCCCCTTTCAACAAACATTTCTTTGACATTCATGTCTTTTTAAATATATCCGATTAAACATGACAAATGAAGAAGATTAGTAAGTATACTAAACTCCTCTTCTATAATACTATATGAAAAACAGGCATAAAACAACGTTTCATGCCTGAGAAATGATATATGGATATTTTATTTATTACGATAAGTTATAGTTATACCATCTGACATTCTTTAAAATTAACGTTTATGAATCTATCCGTTCAAAGTCCATTTCAAACGTGCTGCCTTTATCATTATTGTATATATGCAGCTTTGCATGATGCTTATCCAGTATCTGCCGGGTAACCATTAATCCCAACCCAGTACCATTTTGTTTTGTAGTGAAAAAAGGTTCTCCCAATTTATGAATGATTGTTTCATCGATGCCTGGTCCTTCATCTTTGACACTGATTGCTATGCCTGATCCCTTAGCAAATGCGTTAATTTTTATCGTTCCAGGAGCTTCCATTGCTTCAATGGCATTTTTGACAATATTGATTAGTACTTGTTTGATTTGAGAGCGGTCACAAAAAAGATGAATCCCCTCCTGCAAATTATGGACGATATCGATATGTTTCATTTTTGCTTGTGGATTTAACAAATTAATAATATCAATAATCAACGAAGGAAGGTCTTCGTCTTGTCTATAATCCGTCAATGGCTTTGAGATGAAAAGTAATTCAGAAGTAATTTGTTCCATTTTTTTGATCTCGTCGATCATGATTTTGTAATAAGCTTCTTTTTGGGCTGTTCCCGCTTGCAAGAGCTGTAAAAAACCTTTTAAAGATGTCAGTGGGTTGCGGATTTCGTGAGCTACCCCTGCAGCAAGCTGCCCTGCAATAGACATCTTTTCATAGCTGACCATCATGTTTTCCGTTTCTTTTTTATCAGTGATGTCATTGATGATACCGATATAATAAATTTTAACATGTTCTGGATCCACTATTTTATCTATTTTGCATTCACACCAGACATAATTTTTCTGATGATCCAGCAGGTTTACTTCAATCACAGGGTTTTCTTTGTTGTTAAGCTTCTCTACGATGGCAGCATACTCCTCTTTGTTTAGCGAAGTTAGCAACTTAGACCAGTGTGACCCAATGAATTTTTCTCTTTCAATTCCCAGAATTTGTTTAATGGATTTTGAAATAAATAATAAATATCCATCTTCATCCCAAATCGAGACGGTTTCGCAACAATTATCTTCCATCCAGTCCAGAATGTAGGCCGGAAGTTCTTTTAAAGTCAGCACTTGCTTCGTTGAGATTTGCCGATGAAAATCGTCATTTGTCCCCTCAATCTGTTCCACTGAATCAATCCCCCTTTTTCGACAAATAAACACTTCTTTTTACATTAACTATTCTATGATTTATGGTATGTATTTATGATACTTGTTTAACGGGTACAATACTATTATAATTAGAATATATCTGCCACAACGAAAATCAATCTTTAATCAATACTAATATTACTATACAATCGATTAGAAATAAAATGATATTTTCCCAAATTCAGGAATAAAGGTGGTATTATGTCAATATTCGTTAATTTCATGATTGTTTTTTGGGGATTTCTGATGATCGTGACGATGGCGATCGGCGGTTATTTCATGTTCCGGAAATTTTTAAAGCAATTGCCAAAAGAAGATGGAAAATCCATCATGGACTGGCAGGAGCACTACATAGAAAAAACCAAAAACATGTGGGGGTTACCTGAAAAAGAATTGCTGGAAGAACTGGTTTCTCCTGTTCCGGAGTTGTTCCGTGATGTTGCAAGACAAAAAATTGCCGGGAAAATCGGCGAAGTCGCCTTGCAAAAAAAGGCGAATAAAATTACCCAGGATATTCTTATAGAGGGGTACATCGTCGCTACACCTAAGCGGGATCATAAATTTTTAAAAAAAACCCTCCGAAAAAAGAACATCGATACAGCACCGTACCAATCCTTTTTCGAGGCTTCAAAAGACGATTATGCAAAAAATTGGAAATCAAAATACACCAATTAAAAAGGCCGCTCGGTAGTGAGCGGTCTTTTTAATGTTATTCGCTGATATTCATTCTATGATTTGCTGTTGAAGTCTGCGTTCAAGCTGTTTAAATTTGTATAACATAGCTAACCGCCATGTGACAATCATACCAAACGCCAGCAGAAAAAACATTCCGCTTGTCTCGCCAATGGAAACGGACTTACCCATGAAAATTTTGGCAGCAGTACGAATGATTAAAAGCCCTACCAAAATTAAAATAAAGGCTTTTGATGGTATCAAATAAATATCCTGGTTGCGGATTTCAAAATTAGATGTTTTGATCAGGAAAATGGAAAAAAACATTCCAACCGCAATCGCTTCTCCCACTTCCGTCCAGCTGACATGAAATTCCGGAAAAAGGAACATCAATGCACCACTGCTCATAAAAAGAGGCGGAAGGATTATTTTTTTGACTGAGGCAGGCTTTTTAGCGGCCTTCATCCTGACAAAGATCATTGTCACAGCCATGAAAACAAAAACAAAGGTACTGCCGATTACCCATATCATAAACATCATCACTCTTTTCGATAAAACGATAAAATCACAGAGCAAAGCCTTTTCTTATTCTATCATAAAATGGTTGGTACGAGAAACGATTTAGAAACCCTGAAAATCAAATAAGCCCGCTAAATAGGACGTCAATTGGGTCATCCAGTTAAAAAATAGTGCTACTCCCATGAAAATCATGATATATCCACCAATTTTCACCATCAGTAGGCCATGTCTCTTGATCCAGGAAAGCTTTCCGACAAAGAATGACAAGATGAAAAAAGGTATGGAGAAGCCTAGTACATAACTAATCATCATGACCATTCCAGCACTTGGCTCGGTGGCTGCAAGTGACAATACGACCATTAATATCGGACCTGTACATGGAGTCCACCCAAGGGAAAATGCCAAACCGACAATAAAGGAACCAATGAATCCAGCAGGTTTATTTTTAAAGGTTACCTTTTTTTCTCTCATTAAAAAGTTGAAATTCAAAAGTCCGACAATGACCAGTCCGAAGAAAATAATTAATATAGCCCCGATTTGACGAATCAACCCTTTATATGTATTCAAGAACTCCGAAATATACAGGCTGCCGAAGCCCATCATAATAAAAATGCAGGAAAAACCGAGCAGGAAAAACACGGTGTGAATCATACTTTTTTTATTGAACATCGTATTTTCCTCTTTGATTTCAGCTACACTCATTCCTGTTATGTAGGATAAAAAAGCAGGAAATAACGGTAATACGCACGGTGAAATGAATGACAGAAATCCAGCACCGAATGCGATGAATATATTGATTTCGCTCATTGAAAAGCCTCCCATTCTTATCATAACAATCATAACAGAATCGTATTCCAATAAACAAATTGTCTTTGACAATTCAACGACTTTTAGAATTGCATGGGTCTGCATTTTCTCTCATTTGAATGCCTCTCGTTTGATTTGTGTAAAGCAGCTGAACAATCAAAAACCCCTGCTGCTATAGCAAGGGTTTGCAAGAACAAAGCAAATTCATCTATGTTATAAGTACAGACTACTTGTCCATCTGATTGTTCATTGCGCGCATCATTTGATTGATTTTCTTTTGTGAAGGTTTTTGACCCATTTGCATCATTAAAGTTCTCAGCATCTGTTCATTGATTGGCGGATTCTTTTTCAAGTAGCTCATCATATATTTTCTAGCGATGAAAAATCCGAGTGCAACACCAGCAATCAATGCAACAATTGCAATTAGTACAACCCAAATCCAACTCATGTATTGCTTTCCTCCTTCGTGTTGTCTCTTATACAGTATATTAAATCGCGAATCAGAATACAATACTTACTTGTTCAATTCAATTCGGCTGTATAAGGTGATAGCCATCCATATTGATTTAAGTTACAACCCGACACAAACAAAAAAGGATGGAAGCTTCGCAGTAATGGAAATAATAATGACTCCGCTTCAGTAAGCGTTTGACAAAGAAATTTTATCTGGTTTTTCTCAATATGTAAAGTAATAAAATGCTTATCACTGTAAATCGTAATTTGGTTGTCATCCACTTGCACATGACTCCCACAGTGAAGTTGGGAGTAGATGTGATGAAGGAATGCATCGGCATCAAAGCAGTGGGTGATTTCTCTCACTTGCATGGCAAGCAGCGCATCTTGTCTATCCGTTGCTACCGATTTCAAAAACTGGTTCAGCAGGTCCACTTTATAGAAATAATGATGGGCAAATTCATCCTTAATCCAAAAAATAGCATACATTTGCATTCTCTCATCTCCTCTTTTTGCTTGATTATGACATATACCAGCAAAAAAAACTGTCATAATTTCGGAGATGAATCCTTCTATTTTTGTCGAATAATATTTAGAAGAGCATATTTCATTAAAACAGCAGCTTACACAGAAGCTGCTGTTTTGGGATGACAATTATTGAAATAGTTTTTCAAAGCGTTCAACAACATTTTCCACTGTGAATCCATATTCCGCGATAACTTTATCGCCATTTGCTGAAGCACCGAATCGATCGATTGCAAGAATATCCCCTTCATCACCGGTGAAACGTTCCCAGCCGAGAGAAGATCCCATTTCAATTCCGAGACGTTTTTTAACGGTTTTAGGAAGGACTTTCGCCTTATACGCATCATCCTGCTGATTAAAACGATCCCAGGAAGATATGCTCACTACATTGACATCATAGCCTTTTTCCCGAAGTTTTTCTTGCGCTTTGACTGCAAGCTGAACTTCAGAGCCCGTCGCAACCAAGATGCCGTCAGGTGTTTCTTTTCCAGCTTCACTGATAACATAAGCTCCACGTTTTACGCCCTCATATGCATTCTCCGCTGTGCCTTTTAAAGTAGGCAAATTTTGTCTGGTCAATACCAAAGCGGTTGGCTGGTCGACTGATTCCAAAGCTATACGCCATGCCGCCTGAACCTCATTACCATCCGCAGGACGGATCACCGACAGATTAGGTATCGCTCTCAACGCTGCAAGGTGTTCAATCGGTTCATGGGTTGGACCGTCTTCTCCCACAGCAACTGAATCATGGGTGAATACATACGTGACAGGATTATTCATAATCGCAGACAAGCGAATCGCAGGGCGAAGATAATCACTGAATACGAAGAAAGTGCCACCAAAGACTTTCAACCCGCCATGCAGGGCCATTCCATTCAAGGCCGCCCCCATTGCATGTTCACGAACCCCAAACCAAATATTTCTTCCTGCTCTATCAGAAGCACTGAAATCAGACTGATTATTAATGGCAGTCTTGTTCGATCCTGCCAGGTCAGCACTGCCTCCAAAGAAGTTAGGGACACTCTTGGCAATATCATTCAGAACTTTTCCGGAAGAGGCTCTGGTTGCCAGCGTATCTTCATCAGCCTTGAAAACCGTCAGATCCTTATCCCATCCGTCAGGCAACTTGCCAGCAATTGCTGTTTCCAGCTCTTTTGCTTCCTGAGGAAATTTTTGTTTATACTGCTCGAACAACGCTACCCAGTTTTTCTCTGCCTCTTCGCCTTTTATAATAATTTTTTCATTGAAATCAGCGTACACTTCTTCAGGCACATGAAATTCTTCATGATTCCATTGATAAAATTCTTTCGTAAGCTTGACTTCATCACTTCCAAGTGGTGCACCATGGGATGCCGCAGAAGCCGACTTGTTCGGGGAGCCATACCCGATGACCGTCTTGATCTCAATCAAACTTGGTTTATCCGAAGTTTCTTGGGCTTGCTTGATAGCGTTCCGGATAGCGGACAGGTCATTGCCGTCCTCCACACGTATAACTTGCCAGCCATAAGCTTCAAAGCGTTTTTGTGTATCGTCAGAAAAGGAACGGTCTAAATCTCCATCCAGAGAAATATCATTGGAATCATATAAAGCAATCAATTTCCCTAATTTTAAATGCCCGGCCAGTGAGGCAGCTTCGTGAGAAATACCTTCCATTAAGTCACCGTCGCTCACTAAAGCGTACGTATGATGATCTACAATATTATATCCATCTTTATTGTAAGTCGCAGCCAAATGGGTTTCAGCCATAGCCATTCCAACTGACATGGCAAGACCTTGTCCAAGAGGGCCAGTAGTTGCCTCCACACCTTCCGTATGGTTGACCTCAGGATGTCCCGGTGTCTTTGAATCCCATTGACGGAATGCTTTCAAATCTTCCATCGTCACATTATACCCAGATAGATGCAGCAGACTGTACAGCAGCATCGAGCCATGTCCCGCTGATAAAACAAAACGGTCACGGTTGAACCATTTAGCGTGTTTAGGATTATGATTCATGAAATCTGTCCAAAGAACGTATGCCATTGGTGCAGCACCCATTGGCAATCCTGGATGTCCTGAATTTGCTTTTTCAATTGCATCAATAGACAATGTTCGTATTGTATTAACAGATAGTTGCTCTAAATTATCCGACATTTCTCTACCCCTTTCAATTATCCAATTGCTCTCATTTTATAATGAACCAGCATCCCTGACAAGTTTCTGGCAGTCATCATTGCGTATTTTAAAGATTAATAACGTTAATTTTTACGATTCTTTTCCTGCATCTCCCTGACTTTTTTTGGTGTCACATCATTTCCTTCGGGGTCGATTACAGTCATTGTCTGTAATTGATTTTTGAAAGATTGGCGCACATTTTTCAAATACTCAGCTCTTAGCGCTTTCTGTTCTTGTTTCTCCGCTTCGGATAACCCTTCTTGCTTGGATTTCTTCGCGAGTGCATTGATGCGATCCAGTTTATTTTTTGAAATCATATTTTTCCTCCCGTTAAGCATAATCAAAGCCTCGGTTAAAAATAAAAAGCAAGAACATACTCATGGTATGTCCTTGCCTTTATCTTACCTGTTGCCATCATCGCAATCAAGTTTTTTGATACTCCTGAAAGCGCCGGTGTACCGTTGCCTTGGAAACATCGTAACCTTGCCCCTGCAATGTATGAGCGATCTCTTGGAAAGTCAAATTCTTGGAGCGCAGCTTTATCAGCTCGTCCATGGGGAATTCTTTACGCTGTTTACCAGGAGCCCTGTCTTTATGCATCATATTCCGTCCGGGATTGTATCCTTGTGCGACAGCCCTCTTCATTCCACGGCTGATTTTGGCGTTATGCAATTTCCGCTGATATTCCTCTACAATCCCCACAATCTGCAACACCATGGCATCCGCTTCAGACAAAACCATTTCTCCGCCATTGACCGCTGTATAAACCTGTACATTCATCTTTTGCAATTGATGGAATAAGGCAATTTTAGCATTGCCTCTTCCCAGTCTGGTTTCATCCTGAATAAGCAGTATTTCTGCTTTTTTTTCCGCAAAGCATTCCAAGATTTCAAAAACACCATCTCTGTCAACGTCGTACCCGCTTGCCTGTTCCGTTATAACATCAGCCACATCGATTTCCAGATTTGCAGACAAACGGAGCAATTCTTCTTCCTGCCTTACAAGAGACGATTCCTGTGTATGTTTGTCAGTGCTGACACGACAATATATGATTGCTTTTTTCATATAGATTTCTCCAACCTAGTATTCATATTTCTATAATAAAGAATCAAGATGTTATTAATGATACATACAAAAATACAAGTGATAAAGCAAAAGCTACAAAATAAAATACATCTGTTTTCGTCAATTTCCCAAACATATTGCCCCTCCTCACATTTGAGAACCTTTGTTCTAATTTGATTATAACAGAACAAAGGTTCCTGTCAAGCGTTTTTAGAACTAATGTTTGCTTTACCATATGAACCATGGTAAACTATCATTAATAAAATCTATGTGTGAGGTGTGTTTTTATGACAAAAATGTCAAAGCGCCAACAAGCCATTCTTGACTATATCAAATCTGAAGTAAGTAAAAAGGGCTATCCGCCTTCGGTACGGGAAATTGCTATGGCAGTCGGACTCGCTTCCAGTTCGACAGTGCATGGTCATTTAGCTAGATTGGAAAATAAAGGTTATATACGAAGAGATCCGACAAAACCCAGAGCAATTGAAATTCTTGATCCATCCGGACAAGGCAGCATTCCAAAAGATGACGCCTTCTATGCTCCTTTAATCGGTAAAGTTACAGCGGGGATACCAATTACTGCTGTTGAAAACATAGAGGAGTTCCTGCCGATTCCAAAATCAGTAGCAAGTCCTGATGAAAACACATTCGTCTTGGTCATCGATGGTGAAAGCATGATTGAGGCAGGAATCCTTGATGGCGATAAAGTAATCGTCAAACAACAGAATACTGCTCAAAACGGTGAAATTGTTGTAGCGATGACAGAGGATAACGAAGCAACAGTAAAGAGATTTTATAAGGAAAAGAACTATATCCGATTACAACCGGAAAACGCCACGATGGAACCGCTCATTTATGATAATGTTTCTATTCTTGGTAAAGTAATTGGTCTCTATCGTTCCATTCATTGATAATAAATGCTTGCCGCTCAATGGCAAGCATTTGTATTATATGTTGCATGATTTTTGCATACTCTCATAAAAAAGTTATTTTGGGAAAACCTACATGATAACAAAAACCTGTGGAAAGGTGATACTCATGGAAGAATTCCCGGTCATACATACAACCATACTGGATGGAGTCATAGCAGTTCCTGCAATAATACTCTTAACCCAGTTATTCAAAGCTTTTCCAATACCCAAGCCTTATTATCCCACCATAGCGTCTTTCTTTGGTTTTTTTATTTCTATTTTCATCAGCCATCGTCATGATATATGGGCCGGCTTGTTTATGGGCGGATTTTATGGAGCTGCGGCTGTTGGCACATACGCTTCATTGAAAACCAGTTGGATTGCTTATAAAAAGAAAAAAGCCGTTAAAAAACGGCAGCTCGGTAAAGCCTGAAAAACGTAAATCACCACATCGTATATGCAACAAAGCATCCTTTACCCAATCGAAAAAACTGCAGAGATACATCGTATCCTGCAATTTTTTTAACTTTCGTTTATTATCTTTCATGATCATGCTTCTTTTCATGCTTGGTTTTGAAATAGTCACCACCTTTTCTTCTGACCTCGTCAGTTCCCCAGTAGTTATCCTTATCTAGCTTCCTCAGTTTAGGAATGTGCTTTGAACAATGAATATACGCCTCTTCTATCTCAATCACAACCCATCTTTCTGCTTTAGCCGCTTCTTTTTCCTTCATTTTTTTCATCACCTGATCCATTGCCGGCAACTGTTTGTTCTCTACAATGGCGGCTTTTCCGTTCACATGAAGCCCAATACAGTGTTCAAAAAAGTCTATGAACATAAGGCCGACATGCGGATTTTCTTCTATATTTCCTAAACTCGCCATCACACCATTTCCTTTATACTCTGGATAAATCAGCAATTTCTCATGTATCACCTTTACAAAACCTTTAGGGCCAGCCCTGAAGGAAGAATCACAGTTTCCATCTTTATCCGCAGTCGATATAAACATCATACTTTGTTCAGAAATGAAATCTATCATTACTCCATTGAGGTGATGCAGCATCTGGTTATTATAAAAGGCCGCCGCTTTTTTTACCGTTCCATACTTTTCTTGCAAAAGATGTTCTCCACGCAATTCTGCCATTTCTTAAATCCTTCCATTTTTTTATTAATGCTAGTTTACCACAACATGTTTTGGGGGGGGGGGAACAAACAAGAAATTGGCAACAGGCAAATAAACAGATAAAAAAATACTGCCCAACTTGACGCTTATATGGACAGTATCCTAAAATGATTATTTTTGTGGGTATTTTGTGGGTGGCCATCTATTCTCACTCAATTATTTGGCCGCATCCACAATCTAAAACCCAGTCATACCGAGCTTAATACAGGCTCAAGTACTGCTCGCGTTCCCAAGGGTGAACAGTTGTTCGGAACATGTCCCACTCAATTTCTTTTGCCTCGATAAAATGTTCATACAAATGAGCTCCCATAGCCTCTATCATTGTTTCATCTTTAGTCAATTTTGTTAAAGCTTCCTTCAATGTTGCCGGCAGATTGACAATTCCGTTTTCCTTTCTTTCTTCCGCTGTCATATCATAAATATTCCCATTGACAGGGGTTGGTGGGGCCATTTTATTTTCCACTCCGTCAAGGCCTGCTGCCAAAAGCACAGCCATAGCCATATATGGGTTGGCAGTGGGATCCACACTTCTTAATTCCACTCTTGTGCTTAGACCTCTCGAAAAAGGAATACGCAGTAATGGACTTCGGTTTTGTGCAGACCAGGCAACATAACACGGTGCTTCATAACCGGGCACAAGACGTTTATAAGAATTTACTGTAGGATTCGTAACAGCTGTGAAATTGTTCGCATGTTTAAGCAACCCGGCGATGAATTGATATGCTGTTGTACTTAATTCCATATCTCCTGATTCGTCAAAAAATACATTTTTTCCCTTGTTGAACAAAGACATATTGACGTGCATACCAGATCCGAAAACCCCGAATAGAGGCTTTGGCATGAATGTGGCATGCAAATTATGTTTTCTTGCAATTGTT
The DNA here is from genome assembly GCF_042683165.1 of Tigheibacillus halophilus. Taxonomy (NCBI): domain Bacteria; kingdom Bacillati; phylum Bacillota; class Bacilli; order Caryophanales; family Bacillaceae; genus Tigheibacillus; species Tigheibacillus halophilus. The sequence goes on along the minus strand of NZ_JBHUIZ010000003.1, from coordinate 739,232 downwards.
TTAACGACTAATTTGAACGTTTGAATATCATCGCAATGGCGAACCGCGTCTGAATACTTGAAATCTATCTCATGTTGTCCAGGTGCCCCTTCGTGATGGGAAGCTTCAATTTCAAAACCCATTTCCTCCAGTTCCAAAACGATATCCCTTCGGCAATTTTCCCCCAAATCTGTCGGGGCCAAGTCGAAATAGCCGCCGTGGTCATTCAGCTCCAGGGAAGGTTCACCATACTCATCCAGCTTGAACAGAAAGAACTCCGGCTCTGTGCCAATATTGAAATCAGTGAACCCTAACTTTTCCATCCGCTTGAGATTACGTTTGAGATTGTAACGCGGGCAACCTTCAAAAGGTGTACCGTCAGGATTGTATATATCACAGATGAACCTGGCTACTTTGCCTTTTTCAGATGTCCAGGGAAACACGACGAAAGAATCGATATCAGGATGCAGGTACATATCCGATTCTTCAATCCTTACAAAACCTTCAATAGATGATCCGTCAAACATCATTTTATTATCCAATGCTTTATCGAGCTGGCTTAATGGAATTTCCACATTTTTGATTGTGCCGAGCATGTCGGTGAACTGCAATCGTATAAACCTTACATTGTCTTCTTTTATCATTCTCATAATATCTTCTCTTGTATATCGTGATCCCACTTGCAAACTCCTCCTAAAAAGTCATTCTTTCATTACATTCCCTAATTTTGTTTTATGAACCCTTTTTCTATCATTTCTTTTGCTGCTTCCGTCATAGCTATTTTGACATGTTCATACGTCAGCCCCCCTTGTACAAATACAGTGTACGGTTCCCTGACTGGGCCATCGGCAGACAGCTCGATGCTGGATCCCTGAATGAATGTCCCTGCCGCCATGATAACATCATCCTCATAACCCGGCATTGCAGAGGGATAAGGTACTACATATGCATTGACAGGGGAATTGGCTTGGATAGACTGACAAAAATGAATCATCTGCTCGGCAGTATCAAAATTGACCGATTGTATCAAATCCGTGCGTTTTTCCCGGTATTGAGGCGACGGTGCAAATCCAAGGAGTTCCAAAAATCTGGATGTGAAAACAGCGCCCTTAAGTGCCTGTGATACAATATGCGGTGCAAGAAACAAACCTTGATACATTTCTTGAAGCATATTGAAAGTAGCGCCCATTTCCTTACCTAATCCTGGAGCAGTAAGTCTGTTAGCACACTGGTAAATCAAATCTTCTTTTCCGGCAATATATCCGCCGGCACGAACCAGACCCCCGCCCGGATTTTTGATTAAAGAACCGGCGATGATATCAGCTCCAATATGCAGCGGTTCCTTCTCCTCGACAAACTCGCCGTAACAATTATCAACGAAGACGATAAGTTCAGGTTTGACACCTTTAACAAAATCGATCATCTCAGCAATCTGTTCTATTGTATAGGACGGCCGGCTGTCGTAACCTCTGGATCGTTGTATACCAATCACTTTCGTGTTCGCACTTATAGCAGCTCGTACAGCTTCATAATCGATCAGACCATTGTGCTTCAATGCAACTTCTTTAAAGTGAACGCCAAAATCTTTGAGAGAACCACTGTACAACGCGCCATCATGTTTACCGACAACACCTTCCAGTGTGTCGTAAGGCTTGCCTGTTATATAGATTAGTTCATCACCCGGTCTTAGCAAGCCAAAGAGAGCGGTCGATATGGCATGCGTTCCAGAGACGATTTGCGGCCTGACCAAAGCGTCCTGACCGCCGAATATTTCTGCGTAAATCTTTTCAAGTGTGTCCCGCCCCATATCATCATAGCCATATCCTGTAGTCGAATTAAAATGGCTATCGCTCACACGGTGATGTTTGAATGCCTCCAGTACTCTTTTTTGGTTGATTTCACTGATTCGATCAATTTCCTGATGCATTGGTCGAGTGTCTTTCTGTGATTGTTTTACAATTTCTTCAATCATCGGATGTTTATTTCTCCTTTATGATACTTTGTAATATATTATCGTCTTTTATGTACCCTGTAATCAAGTATTTTTCCTGTTCTTCGTCAAAAAAACGAGCTACAATGATACTTTCTTTCTGTAAAAGAAAGAGTTTCTGACTTTGTGCAGCAGGCAAGGCAATCTCATATTTTCCCCAGAAAGATTTCAGCACTTCCTCCATTTTTTGTTTCAATTGGTCAATATCCCTTTCGGAAAGAGCGCTCATGCTGATATAAGGATGCTGTACAGCAATCATATCATCAGTGAATAAATCTTTTTTATTATAAACCGTCAGGGTTGGAATCGTTTCAGCACCAAGCTGACGCAGCAAATCATTTACCACTTGCTGATGATGCAGCTGATCAGGATGTGACCCATCGACAACATGGAGAATAAGATCAGCTTCATTCACTTCTTCCAAAGTAGAACGGAATGCAGCTATTAAGGAAGTTGGCAAATCTTGAATGAAACCGACGGTATCTGTTGCCAATGTCGTAAATCCGGAAGGAAGTACGACCTTCCTTGTCATTGGATCCAGTGTGGCAAATAGTTTATTTTCTTCTAATGAAAGACTTTTGGACATCCTGTTGAATAGGGTGGATTTGCCAGCGTTCGTGTAGCCGACGATCGCTACTTGAAAAATATCACTGTTCTTGCGGCGGGTACGATACTGCTCCCGTTGTTTAACAGCTGATTTCAACCGGTGCTTTATATCTGTGATGCGTTTTCTGATATGACGTTGATCTGTCTCTAACTTGGTTTCACCCGGACCCCTTGTCCCTATTCCCGCACCTAGTCTTGACAACTGGGATCCTTGTCCATGCAATCTTGGCAGTAAATAAGCCAATTGTGCCAGTTCTACTTGAAGTTTTCCTTCTTTGGTTCTGGCACGCTTGGCAAATATATCAAGAATAAGCTGACTCCTGTCGATCAGCCGGGTGCCTAAAAGATTGCTTAAATTCCTGGACTGACCCGCTGACAATTCATCATTAGAAATGACTACGTCAATCTCGAGCTCCTCAACCATTCTTTTGATTTCACGCGCTTTACCTTCACCGAAGTATAATGCTGGATGGATGTGCTGTCTGTTTTGTGTAACCACTGTTTTGACATCTCCGCCAGCTGTTTGTACAAGTGATTTTAATTCTTCCAAAGAAGATTGAAAGCGCGTTTGTTCTTGATCAGGTTTTTTTATTGCTATGATAAGTACTTGCTCAAGCAAATTGATTACCTCGTTTCGACTAATGACTCATTCATGTGCAAACCATACAATTTATCATAGCAAATAATGAAGATAACCTCAAAAAATGCTGCTAATCTTCATGCAGTTTCAAGTCTTCAGCTGCTAAATACATCAGTTCATTTGTCGAGAAATCCTGCTTTTCCATCAATCTGACTGCATGATTGCGAATAGCATGCTCCATCACATTTCGGATGAATCTCGCGTTTGCAAAGTTTGCTGTCCTTCTGCTTACCTGATGCTGGAGATAAGAACGCAGCGACCATTGTGCTTCTTTTGTCAGCTGGTAATCACGTTCACTTGTCATTTGCCGGGCAATCTGCATCAACTGATTCACTGAATAATTGGGAAAGTCAAGAATGAATGGGAATCTCGACTCTAGACCAGGGTTCAAGGTTAAAAATCGTTCCATTTCGTATGGGTAGCCAGCTAATATAAGTACAAAATCATTATGTTCATCTTCCATATGCTTTACAAGTGTATCTATCGCCTCTTTGCCGAAATCTTTCTCTCCACCGCGTGCAAGTGAATAGGCTTCATCTATAAATAGAATTCCGCCCAACGATTTTTGAATGATGTTTCTCGTTTTCTGCGCTGTCTGCCCGATATATTCACCGACCAAATCAGCTCTTTCTGCTTCAATGAAATGGCCTTTTGATAAGAGCTTCAAATCGTAGTATACCTTGGCAAGTTCCCTGGCTACAGTTGTTTTCCCCGTTCCCGGGTTGCCTTTGAAGAGCATATGCAGTACTTGTTTCTTACTGGAAAGCCCCGATTGGCTTCTTTTTTCATTAATGACAATTGTTGCATAGACTTCTTTAACCTTTTGTTTCAATTGTTCTAAGCCGACAAATGATTGGAATGCATCATCTATATGTTTAAACGGGTTTTTGGTTGCAGTACGATTTTGCTTTTTTTCAGCCGATCCGGGAAATTTTTGCTGATTAGACAGAACGATATTAATTTGGCTGTTTTTTTGATGAAACCTTTGCGTTTCCACCTCATCACCCCTTATCACGATAGTATACGTCTCTTTATTGCAGTTGTGACAAATGCCTATCTGGTACAAGAGGTTGGGTTAAAAACATATAAAAAACGGCCGCATAGTCCGGCCGTTTATCATATATTCATTCATTTTCGAGTTTAACGTTTTTTACGGGTGCGAATGTAGAAATAGCATGTTTGAAAATAAGCTGCTGCTTTCCATCTGTTTCCAGCAGCACAGTAAAATTATCAAAAGCCTTTACAATACCCCTTAATTGGAAACCGTTGGTTAAGAAGACAGTTACCGAAATATGCTCTTTTCTTAATTGATTTAAATATTGATCCTGAATATTGACATTTTGCGCCATCATCCATCCTCCTCTTTTCTGTCTATATGTAATACTTCTATTTTTATTGCAAAATTCCTGCTAAATCAGCAAAAATTAAATCAAAACTTTTGTTTATCGCTGTGGGATCGACTGTGTACCAGGGAATATCCATTTTATTTTTAAACCAAGTGTATTGTCTTTTTGCATATCTCCTGGAGTTTCGCTTCAATAGTTCTATCGCAGTCTGTAAATTTATTTCCCCTTGGAAATAAGGTATAAACTCTTTATAACCAATAGCCTGCATAGACTGGCAATCAGCTAGTCCTTGATCATACAGGCCCTTGACTTCCTCCAATAGCCCATCCTCTAGCATATGATCAACACGTTGATTGATTCTGTCGTACAATGTTTGGCGGTCCATTTCCAGCCCTATCCAAATGATATCATATAGCGCTTCCCTTTTCTGCTCTTCCTGGTATTCGCTCATTGTCATCCCGGTTGTTTCATAGACTTCTAATGCACGAATAACACGGCGGTGATTGTTAGGATGGATTTTTTCTGCCTGGTCCGGATCTATTTCCTGCAGTTTTCGGTATAAAGGTTCAATGCCATTTTCTTTAACTTGTTTTTCAATTTTTTTAGACCATTCTTCATTTCTTTTTATATTGCTGAAATGATAATCAAACAATGCAGCCTGAATATAAAGTCCGCTCCCGCCAGCAATTACAGGCAATTTGTCTTTTAGTACAATTCTTTCAATGTTCTCTCTCACATGAGACTGGAAGTCTGCGACTGAGAAAGTTTCTTCCGGCTTTTTGATGTCGATCATATAGTGCGGTATTCCTTGCTGTTCTTCCTTAGTCACCTTCGCGGTTCCTATATCCATTCCCTGGTAGACTTGCATGGAGTCGCCGCTGATTATTTCCCCATTGAATCGCGTGGCCACAGCTATGCTCAAACTTGTTTTCCCAACTGCTGTCGGCCCGACAATAGCAATTACTTTTTGTTTCATCTGCATTCCCCTAATAATTATGAACTGCTTCTATTTTCTCTTTCCCAAGCCTGGAGCATCCAAATATATTTCTCATAAGTTGCAACCAACGTCATCATTAAATCTTCTGTAGGCTTATCGTTGCATTCTTGTACCAGTTTATATCCATTTTGTTTGATTTCTTCCATTATCTGTTCAAAATCTGTTCGCAGCTGTCTCATGATCTCAAATTCTTCATCATCTGCATTTGCCTCCGTTAAGGTTGCTTCTTTCACATATTTTGTCATTGTTGCCAATGGCTTTCCATAGATCATCAAAATCCTTTCGGCCAGTTTGTCCAAATGGGCTGCAGTTTCTTCATACATTTTCTGAAATAAATCATGCAATGTAAAAAAATGCCTGCCTTTAACAAACCAATGATACCGATGAAGTTTGACATACATCACGAACTGATTAGCGAGCTGCTGATTCAAAAAGTTGATTAATGGTTGGTTTTTCAATTAAAGCACTCCACTTCCATCTGATTAAAACTAATAACAGCTTTGCCAAATGGTAGTGAAATATACTACATCACATCACTCTTTTAAACATTTTTTCTAGTTCGTAAGTTGTAAAATGAACAATGATAGGCCGTCCATGCGGGCAAGTGAAAGGATCGGTCGAATTTCGCAATGCATCGAGTAATTGCCTCATATCTTCCAGATTCAAATGGTGATTCGCTTTAATAGAACCTTTGCAAGACATAAGCTTTGCTGCATCATCACGGATAGCTTCAACATTAATTCTTTCATCTTGCATGATTTGTTCGATCATCTCCCGAATGACTTCTTCTTCATAACCTTCAGGGAACCAGTTAGGGTAAGAGCGGATAACATAAGTTTGATTCCCGAAAGGCTCGAAGAATAAACCGACTTTTTTTAATTCTTCCTGATAATGCTCAATAAAAATCGCTTCTTGTTTTGAAAAATCAAAAGTCATCGGTAACAGTAATTCTTGTGCAATATTAACTGGATGCGAGAGCTTGTCCCTGAAAAATTCATACTTGACTCTTTCTTGCGCAGCGTGCTGATCGATCATATAAAAGCCAGTTTCGTTTTGCGCCAGGATATAAGTGCCATGAAGCTGTCCAATGGGATACATAACGGGAACTCGCTCAGACGGATTGTTTTCCTTTTCCACTTTGTGTTCCTGCAGCAGATCTGCCGGGTACGCAGCTGCCGACTTTTCTTCATGAAGCACATTTATTTCATATGGCGTCCGATCAGAATCGGCTTCACTTGAAAAAGAGGGAGAGTATACCGATTGTGCAGTATTTTGTTCTGAGCCTTCCCGGCCATAGGTAGTAGTTTGTCCACCTGGGTTAGAATCAAAACCATTGTGCGGACGCTCATTTTTTGTTTCGTGTTCTTGCGTAAAGTCAAACACATGTTGGACAGATTGCTTCGGTTTCTGAGGCTTTTGTGTGATCTCCGGTATCAATGATTGTTGCCGAAGAGCTTGTCTGATTGTCTGTTCCAGTAAGCCTACAAGTTCTTTTTCTTTGCTAAAACGTACTTCCAGCTTTGCCGGATGGACATTAAAATCAACCAGAATCGGGTCCATATCTATTTCGATGACCGCAAGCGGATACCTTCCAATTGGCAGTAGCGTGTGAAAAGCTCTGATGATAGCTTGGGATAAAGGTATATTTTTAATATAACGTCCGTTGATAATGATAGAAATATAGTTGCGTGACGCCCGAGTCACCTCTGGTTTAGCAATGTAGCCCCTTATCGAAAAATCAAGTGTATCCTCTGCAATAGCAATGGATTTGCGTGCGACGCCCATTCCATACACTTGAGAAATGACTTGCAACAAATCATTATTCCCCGCTGTTCGGAACAGTCCCCTGTCATTGTGTGTCACTTCCAGCCTTATTTCGGGATGAGCCAACGCGACCCGGTTGAGCAGATCGGTAATATGCCCTAATTCCGTATGGATCGTCTTCATGTACTTCAGCCTTGCTGGTGTGTTATAAAATAGGTCATTTACTGTAAAAACAGTTCCCCTTCTCGCATCGCTTTTACTTTTTGCAATTACCTTGCCACCTTCTAAAGCAAGTGATACACCTGCCCGATCACCTTGTGACGTCTGTATGTTCACCCTGCTCACGGAAGCGATGCTCGCAAGTGCTTCGCCGCGAAAACCCAATGTTTTAACATGAAGTAAATCTGATTCATTTATAATTTTACTGGTAGCGTGGCGTAAAAAAGCAATTTCACAATCTTCCTCCGACATGCCGTCTCCGTCATCAGTCACTTTAATTTGTTGCAGGCCCGCTTCCTTTATGTCAATTTTTACCCACGTACTGTTGGCGTCAATACTATTTTCAATCAGTTCTTTTACAACGGAGGCTGGTCTTTCTACTACCTCCCCCGCTGCGATTTTATTTGCCAACGTATCCGGCATTAGTTTGATTGGCATTCCTCATCACTCCATTAAAAAGATCAGTCATCACGCATGAACGGACTGTAATATTCCCGGCTCATTTTTTTACAGATCTCTGTAACTGATACAATGCATTCATTGCATCCATCGGAGTCATATCGAAAAGATCCATATTTTTCAGTTTGGTTATCACATGACTGAAATGCTTATCTTTTTTCGATGCAGCAGCTGCTTGTTTGTCATCCGGGAAAAAAGTGAGCTGAGCAGTTTCTTCCTCCCCTGCCGATGAGTATGTTTCTTCATTTGTTCCTTCTTTCACAGCTGTATGCTCCTCCATTGCAAATGCAGCTTGCTGGCTGCCTGACTGTTCAAAGTCCTGCAGTAATACAGATGCCCGCTCAATCAGAACTTCTGGAAGGTCGGCCAGCTGGGCCACTTGAATTCCATAGCTTTTATCAGCTGCTCCTTCTTTTATTTGATGCAAAAATACAACATTGCCTTCGTATTCCTCGGCTCGGACATGGATATTTTTAAGGTGAGGCAATGTCTTTTCCAAAGTTGTCAATTCATGGTAATGGGTCGAAAATAATGTTTTTGCATGGACATGATTGTGGATATATTCAATAATGGCCTGTGCCAGGGCCATTCCGTCATAAGTGCTTGTGCCGCGTCCTATTTCGTCAAGCAGAATCAAACTGCGCTCCGTTGCACATTTTAGGGCATGGTTGGCTTCCAGCATTTCAACCATGAACGTGCTCTGGCCTGATACAAGATCATCCGCAGCCCCAATCCGCGTAAAAATTTGATCGAATATGATCAGTTCCGCTTCTTCAGCCGGGACATAACATCCAATCTGACCCATGATGATCGTGAGCGCAAGTTGTCGCATATAAGTACTTTTTCCTGACATATTCGGACCCGTGATGAGCAAAATATTCGTTTGGTTGTCTAGTTGTACATCATTGGGTACAAAATTCCCGTCTTTCATTACCTTCTCTACCACAGGATGACGGCCGCCTTTGATACGAAGCTGATGATTCGTGAATCGCGGGCGTTTATAATTATTTTCTTCGCTTACAGTTGCAAAGCCCTGTAAAACATCCACCTCACTAATTACTTCTGCCAGCTCTTGAAGTTGTGGTATATAAGCTTTGATTTCATCACGGATGGCAACAAAGAGATCATATTCCAGGTCAACACTTTTTTCCTCAGCTTCAAGAATCAGTTGTTCCTTTTCCTTCAATTCAGGAGTAATGTACCTTTCAGCGTTGGCCAGTGTCTGTTTTCTTTCATATCGGCCTTCTGGCAAATACTGCAAATTGGACTTCGTCACTTCGATATAATAGCCAAAAACCTTATTATAGCCGATTTTCAGGGACTTGATACCCGTCTCCTGTTTCTCTTTATGTTCCAGTTCGGCAATCCATTTTTTCCCATTATTACTCGCATACCGATACTTATCAAGCAGTTCATGATAGCCATCTTTGATGATGCCGCCATCCTTGATAGAAATGGGCGGATCTTCTATAATACTAGATTTTAAAAGCTCCAGCAAATTATCAGGGGTCTTCAGCTCGCCGGCAAGCTCACTAATTAATGGCTGTCCGAATTGCTGCAATGTTTCTTTGATCATGGGCATTCTTTCAAGAGAATGCTTTAATTGGATCAAGTCCCTGGCGTTGACATTGCCAAATGATACGCGGCCAGCCAGCCGTTCAAGATCATATACTGTTTTCAATGTTTCACGAAGGGTTTCCCTTTGCATGAAATTCTCATGAAATCCAGACACGATGTTAAGTCTGTTTTCAATTTGCTGTTGTTTTAGCAATGGTCTTTCCAGCCACTTTTTCAACATCCTCGAGCCCATTGCGGTCACTGTTTTATCAAGCACCCACAGAAGCGTACCATGTTTTTTCTTTCGCAAAAGTGATTCTGTCAGTTCTAAATTTCGCTTGGAATACATATCAAGAGATAAGTAATCATTCAATTGAATCACATCAGGCTGCTGCAAATGATCCAGTGAACGTTTCTGCGTGTGCAAAACATAATTCAACAACCGGCTGAATGCAGTAAGCAGCCGGTGATCGTGCAAATTCTCGCATAGATCTCGATACTCAGCATTGAAACTTGCTTCATCCTGATAAGAAAGCGCGATCTGCAGTCTGCTCTGCAGTTCGGTCTGTTGCTTTTGCGGCAATTCAGATGATACGACTATTTCTTTGATCGGCTGGTTGTACAGTTCATGGATTACCGCATCCCATCCTTCCTGAACCAACGCCAAGCTGCTTTCGCCGGTTGAAAGATCATGATAAACGACAACATAGGAACCATCTTCAAAAAAGGACAAGCTGGCAATATAATTATTATTACCATCCTGCAGCATATTGCTGTCCATGATCGTCCCAGGTGTGATCAGCTGAATGACTTCACGTTTGACTACACCTTTGGCTGTTCGCGGATCCTCCATTTGTTCGCAAATCGCTACTTTATACCCTTTGTCGATTAACGTCTTTATGTAATTGGCAGCAGAGTGATAGGGCACACCACACATCGGAATTTCCTGACTGCGTTTTGTCAATGTTATCTCCAGTTCTCTTGCTGCATTGATGGCATCATCAAAAAACATTTCATAAAAGTCCCCAAGGCGGAAAAACAAAAACGCATCTTTATATTCTGCTTTGATTTTCATATATTGTTCCATCATTGGTGTATTCTTCGCCATGCCTTATCCTCCAACATACATTATGATTATCTTGTAATTATAACATAAAGACAGTATGTGTATGAATGAGATTGTTTACCTGTATCCTTAACTTCTAAATAAGAAAAACCCTGCGGGGTGCACTTTTCCCCGCAAGGTGGTCAATCCTTTGATGTGGCTTCATGGAAATGCGGGTCAACAGTTTCCAATTCGTCATCCGTCACTGCATAATCCCACATGTCATCATCGTCTTCTTCATTATGTCCTTTTGGATTGACACGTACGTAAATTTTCGTCTCACCAATCACTTGAATTAGAAATTCCCTTTCAATATCTACATTGATTTTATGGCCTTTTCCGGCAATGGTGCACTCCAGGCAATTCGGCTGCTGTATCACTTTGCAGATGACATCATATTCATCGCTAATGCAATGATCATCTTTAATGGATAATGGGACGATATCACAGTATGTGACGCGTTCTGTCACCACTTCTGTTTTTGTATTGTCATTGTAGGAATACCAGATATTGATGTCAAAGCTGCCGTTTACCTCCACAGCATCATCTGATTTCTTTTTAGCATTGTATAGATGGTTGATCACCCAGCACCCCAATATGCTGGAAGGTCTATGTGATGGTGTGACGGAATGAGTTTCTTGAGTGAACTTCTTTCCCTTGCCGCAAACCGCCTTTGTAATGATTTCCCTGTAGTCTTTTTCTAAAAAGCTCATAGCAATTATTAACCTCCTCTTCTTTCATGGTCATTTTATGCAAGACAAATACCTAAAGTGCATAGCAATTCCATGAAAGGCAGAGACTGGGCTTCATTTCGATTTTATGCTGGGCAGCCCAACGTCTGCTAAGGCAATTAAAACAGGACGGTTCCCGTATAAAGGAATCCGTCCTGTATTTTGTAATGAAAAGACATACAACATCTTACCCTTGCGATGTCCTCTGACAACTTCACTTTCTATCATCAGATGTGAAGTTTTTTAGAGCACTATTCATTCCTAACAGCCGGAATGGTTTTTCACTTTAGAACCAGTCTCACCAGCAAGTACATCCCCATCAGTAGAACGAATCACTTCATTTGTTACTTCTCTAGCGATTGTCCCTGTAATCAACTGTAAGACGTCATTTACAAGCATTTGTGAATCCTTGAATTCTTCCACTACAGGGATGGCATCCAATTCCGCCTGGAGCCGATCCAGCTCTTTTTCCACTTTTTCCAGCGCCTCGGTTTTACCGTAAGCCTGAAAGTTTACCGCTTGCTTTTGCAAAGCTTTGATCCGCTTGATAAGATCCTGTACTTTCTTATTTTCATTAAGTTTTGCTTCCACCTGTTTAAAACGATCGATTTCATCAATGTTTGCCAGCATATCAGCGAGCTTTTTTGCTTCATCTAATATATCTGTACGACTATATTTCGCCATTTTCATTTCACCTCTACCGTATTTTCAATCATTTCCCCATCCAAAGACCAGGTTTTCGCCTTGACGATTTTCACCTCGACGATTTTTCCAATCGCAGACTTGGGACCTCTGAAATTAACCAGTTTATTTTTTTCAGTGTATCCGGCCAGAACATCCGGATCTTTTTTACTTTCGCCTTCGACTAGCACTTTAACAACTTTGCCATCATATTCTTGCATTGCCTCTGCAGACTGCTTATTGACTAGTTCATTCAAACGATATAGCCGTTTTTTCTTGATCTCTTCTGAAATATCATCTTTTTTTCTTGCCGCAGGTGTGCCTTCACGTGGTGAATAAATGAATGTGTAGGCCGCTTCAAAACCGACTTCCTCCATCAGTGTCATTGTTTCTTCAAATTCTTCATCTGTCTCGTTCGGGAAGCCAACGATGATATCAGTGGTCAACGTTGCGTTCGGTATTGCTTTTTTAATTTTTGCTACCAAATCCAGATACTGCTCCCGTGTATATTTTCGGTTCATCCGTTTCAACACAGAACTGCTTCCTGATTGGACTGGCAAATGAATATGGTCAAGCAGGTTGCCTCCTTTTGCCAGTACTTCAATTAGGTGATCATCAAAGTCTCTTGGGTGCGAAGTGGTGAAACGAACCCGTGGGATATCGATTTTATACATATCATCCATCAGGTCGCCAAATGTGTAATCCATATCTTCAAAATCTTTTCCATAAGCATTCACGTTTTGGCCGAGCAGTGTCACTTCTTGGTACCCTTGGGCAGCTAAATGTCTTACCTCCTGGATGATATCTTCGGGTCGGCGGCTGCGTTCTTTGCCACGCGTCATTGGCACGATACAATAAGTGCAAAATTTATCGCAGCCATACATGATATTGACCCACGCTTTTATTTTTCCTTTACGGACCTTTGGCAAGTTTTCAATAATATCGCCTTCTTTTGACCATACCTCAACAACTTGTTCCTTGCCGAACATAGCCTCTTTAAGCAGATGTGGAAGGCGGTGTATATTATGTGTACCGAACACCAAATCTACAAATTGATGTTTTTTCAAAATACGGTTGACGACAGATTCTTCCTGGGACATGCATCCGCAGACTCCAAGAATCAAATCCGGCTTTTCCAGTTTCAAAGGTTTTAAATGACCTAGTTCACCGAATACTTTATTCTCGGCATTTTCCCGGATTGCACAGGTATTGAGCAATATGACATCTGCTTCTTCCGTTTCTGTCGTAGCCTCATACCCCATTTCAGTCAGTATACCTGCCATAACTTCTGTGTCATGCTCATTCATTTGACAGCCATATGTACGAATCAAAAATTTCTTGCCGTTACCGATATGCTGCATATCTTCGTCCAGTTCATAATCATAGTGAACCTTCACCTTTTCACGGCCGCGTTTTCTTGCTTTATTTATATTTGGCACTTCATAAGTATGCTCAAAGTATTTCGCAAAATCAGCTGTCGTCTTTTGAGACAACGGCTTTTCCGGGTTATCTATAGGATCTATCGGGTTGATTTGAGCCTGTTGGTTACGTTGCTGTTCGTTCATGACTAGACTCCCTTCAATATATAAGTACAGCTAATATACATTCGGCTTAGATGAATGCCAAGTTTTCCAAACCGAAACTTACATGCTTATTCATTACTACAGTATAATGCCTTTCCATCAAATTAACAATCATTTTAATAATGGTCAAGGCGCTTGAATCATTTGGGCATAATAATTGGAACCCTCCCGAATGAACAGGGGGGTTCCAGTTAAGTAACGGATGATTCCAATATTATCGTGGTTCTACAATCAGCTTTATCGCTGTTCTTTCTTCATTGTCAATCATGATGTCGGTAAAGGCGGGAACACAGATGAGATCCACACCGCTTGGGGCTACAAATCCTCTCGCGATTGCGACTGCCTTGACGGCTTGGTTTAATGCACCTGCGCCGATTGCCTGGATTTCTGCCGAGCCGCGTTCTCTTAATACGTTCGCAAGTGCGCCTGCTACTGAGTTTGGACTTGATTTAGCTGACACTTTTAATATATCCATTGCTGGTACCTCCTCTTTTAACTGTTATAACTCTATTGTTACTATATTCTCAGAGTCGGTACCTTATTCCCAAATAGATAATTCAAGATACGAACAATACTTCATCATGCTCAACCTTTACAAATCAAATATTACCGAAAAAAAGGATGATCTGGATTAATCAATATTCTTTCCACTGCTGCCGCTTTTCCCGTTTTGTCATCTATTGTCATTAAAACGGCACTCAATTGCGTTCTTCCTTTTTTGTCAACCTCATGGCGAACAGGAAGACCGGTTACGAATTTTTTGAGGATTGTTTCCTTTTCTACGCCCAGTATCGCGTCGTATGGACCTGTCATGCCGACATCCGTAATATAAGCAGTTCCTTGAGGCAGTATACGTTCATCTGACGTTTGCACATGTGTATGGGTACCCACTATGGCACTGACTCTCCCATCTACAAAATAACCCATTGCCTGCTTTTCGCTGGTCACTTCTGCATGAAAATCAACAAAAATAATATTTGTACGTTTTTGGGCCTGGTCAATCAATTTATCGATCTTTGCAAACGGATCATCAATAGCCGGCAAGAAGGTGCGCCCCTGTATATTAATGACAGCTATCTCCATCCCGTTCAGTTTCAAAAAAACCATACCTTCGCCCGGATTATTTTCCGGGAAATTTGCTGGCCTGATCATATATTTTGCATCATCGATAAATTCAAAGATTTCTTTTTTGGCCCAAGTATGATTTCCCATCGTTATTACCTGAGCACCCCACTGCAAGAACTGCTTATAAATTTTTTCGGTGATTCCTTTTCCAGCCGCAGCATTTTCTCCGTTGATTATCGTGACATGCGGCTTGTACTTCTCTTTTAAGGCAGGCAAATATTGCTCCACCATGTCACGGCCCGGCGAGCCGACTACATCGCCAATAAAAAGTATTTTCATTTCTTTTCACCCTAACCATATTTTTATTAAAGTTTTTCACATCAGTGTCCCAATGTAAAGTTTTTTTATACCTGATCCAGCCCGTTGACTCTTCTGGACCAAAAAAATAAAGTGGAACTTGTCCACTTTATTTTTATATCACTTAGCATATTCCACTGATCTTGTTTCTCGAATTACAGTAACCTTGATATGTCCTGGATAGTCGAGCTCACTTTCAATGCGTTTGCGGATGTCACGCGCAATGCGGGCTGATTCCAAATCATCAATTTCATCCGGTTTGACAATAATTCGAATTTCTCTTCCTGCCTGTATCGCGTATGATTTCTCTACCCCAAGGAAGGATTCAGAGATTTCCTCAAGTTTTTCCAATCTCTTGATATAGTTTTCCAATGTCTCACTTCTGGCTCCGGGGCGGGCTGCGGATAGAGCGTCAGCGGCAGCCACTAGAACAGAGATGATCGAGGTTGGTTCTTCATCCCCATGGTGTGAAGCGATAGCATTGATCACAACTTCATTTTCTTTGTATTTCATTGCTAGTTCTTTACCGATTTCTACATGGCTTCCTTCGACCTCATGATCGATCGCCTTGCCAATATCATGAAGCAGTCCTGCTCTTCTGGCCAGTGTTTCATCTTCGCCAAGTTCAGCAGCCAACAGGCCTGATAGTATGGCAACTTCAGTTGAGTGCTTCAAAACATTTTGACCATAGCTTGTACGATATTTCAACCGTCCAAGTATTTTTATCAAATCTGGATGAAGCCCATGTACCCCAACTTCAAATGTTGTTTCTTCCCCGAATTCCCGAATATGTTCATCGACTTCACGTCTTGCTTTATCCACCATTTCTTCGATGCGTGCTGGATGGATTCTGCCATCTTGAACAAGCTTTTCCAAAGCGATACGGGCAATTTCTCTCCGTATCGGATCAAAACCCGACAGTATGACTGCTTCTGGGGTATCGTCAATAATTAAATCAATACCTGTCAATGTCTCGAGAGTTCGTATATTCCTGCCTTCTCTTCCGATTATACGACCCTTCATTTCATCATTTGGCAGATTTACAACGGATACGGTTGTTTCAGCAACATGGTCTGCAGCACAGCGCTGTAAAGCTAAGGAAAGTATTGATTTTGCTTTTTTATCCGCTTCCTCTTTCGCTTTGTTTTCAGTTTCTTTTATCATTAACGCTGATTCATGGTTTAATTCTTTTTCAAGCCTGTCCAAAATTATCTGTCTCGCCTGGTCAGTAGTATATCCGGAAATACGCTCAAGCTCAGTTTGCTGCTCAGTCAGCATGGCTTCCACTTTGCTTTCCATTTCTTCAATTTGTTGTTGTTTGTCTGCCAGAGACTGTTCCTTCTTCTCCAACATCAGTTCCCGCTTATCAAGCGTTTCACTTCTTCTGTCCAGATTTTCTTCTTTTTGCATCAGGCGATTTTCTTGCTTTTGTAATTCGGTCCGTCTTTCACGCAGCTCATTTTCAGCTTGCTGACGGATTTTATGGTTTTCGTCTTTCGCCTCAAGAAGCGCCTCTTTCTTGGCTGCATCTGCATTTCGATTTCCTTCTTCAACTATCTGTTTGGCCAGGTTTTCCGCACTAGAAATTTTGGCCTCAGCAATTGATTTGCGAATCAGATAACCAACAACAATACCGACGATTAGGATGACGGCAAGCAAAATGGAGATGATAAAGGGATTGTCCACGACTTTTCACCTCCTATTGCTATAAAATTTTTACATTCATTATGTCGGCATGTACCATATTCAATGAATAAAAATCAAACTGTATAATGATAATGTAATATTATACATTATTAATTTTAATTGCCTGTGCTTCCATTGTCAAGAAAACGTCATAATTATTTGGGAATATATTCAATAGCGTCTTTAAGCAAAAAAACCTTCACTGCTGGTTTGCAGTGAAGGTTTTTTACGGATACTCTCCGAGTCATACAGAGGAGACAACTGCATACTAATTGCTCCATTGGATGATCAATTATACATCCAGTGTTTCCTGCTCCATGTTGTCGGTCTTTTCCTCTTCAGCATCGGCATCGAGGTTATAATTATCCCGGATGGCCTGATAAATCACATCACGGATATTTTCGTTTTCCTGCAAGAATTTCTTGGCGTTTTCACGCCCTTGTCCGAGTCTCTCACCCTCATAGGAATACCACGCACCGCTCTTTTGGACGATATCCAATTCAGAACCTATGTCCAGGATTTCCCCTTCGCGGGAAATACCTTCACCATACATGATATCGACCTCAGCCTGTTTGAAAGGCGGAGCCACTTTATTCTTAACAACCTTTATTTTCGCCCTGTTCCCAACCATATCATTGCCTTGCTTCAAAGTCTCAGCCCGGCGGACTTCCAACCTTACGGATGAATAAAATTTCAAAGCGCGACCGCCAGGAGTCGTTTCAGGGTTTCCGAACATCACGCCGACCTTTTCACGGATTTGGTTGATGAAAATAGCAGTGGTTTTCGATTTGTTGATAGCACCGGATAATTTCCGCAATGCTTGCGACATCAAACGGGCCTGTAAGCCAACATGTGCATCGCCCATCTCTCCTTCAATCTCCGCTTTTGGAACGAGGGCAGCAACAGAATCGACAACGATAATATCTACAGCCCCGCTGCGCACCAAAGCCTCAGCTATTTCCAGTGCCTGTTCACCAGTGTCAGGCTGCGAGAGCAGCAATTCATCTATATTAACGCCCAAAGCTCTTGCATAAGTCGGATCAAGTGCATGTTCAGCATCTATAAAAGCTGCCTGTCCGCCTTGTTCCTGCGCCTCAGCAATGGCATGCAGAGCAACAGTTGTTTTACCTGACGATTCAGGACCATATATTTCAATAACACGGCCTCTCGGATAACCGCCAATCCCTAAAGCAATATCCAAAGCAAGCGAACCACTTGAAACTGCAGCGATTTTCTTATCTGCTTGTTCGCCAAGTTTCATAATGGATCCCTTGCCGAATTGTTTTTCAATTTGTCTCAACGCACTATCCAGGGCTTGTTTTCTATCACTCAACGAGACTACCTCCTTTAATCAACTAACTCTATCATACAATGTTTTTCCCCTTTTGCCAAGAAAAAAACGAATAAATGTTCTTGTGTTTTTAATGACATTGCTATTTAAAAAAACAAAACTGCGTTCATAAAACAGATGAATGCATCTTAATTTTAAAAATTTAACACAGCTAAATCAATCATTTAAGTATTTCAGCAAAAGCTGCAAGGCTTTTATAACAGATTGTTTACGGATTTCAGAGCGATTTCCAGAAAACTGGCACGCTTCCACTTCGATGGTATTTTCTGCAGTTGAGATACCGATAAACACTTTCCCGGCAGGCTTACCTTCCAGGTTTTCAGGACCAGCCACTCCAGTGAAGCTGACACCGATGTCAGCATGCATCAGCCGTTTCGCATTTTCAGCCATTTCAGTAGCACATTCTTTGCTTACAGTGCCATATTGTCGTATTGTCATATCACTGACTTCCAGCACTTCTTTTTTTACGATTGGATCATAGCAGACGACCGAACCGCGGAAAACGGACGATACACCGGAAACACTCGTTAAGGCTTTACCGAATGATCCGCCTGTCAAGCTTTCTGCTGCTGCAATGTGATAATTTTTTCGCTGAAGTAATAAGACAACGCGTTCTTGCAAAGTCGTTTCGTCATCACCGTAATAATATGATCCAACCCGCTTTAAAATCCGCTGTTTAGCTTGTTCCAGCAACTCATCAGCTTTTTCTGCTGTTTTTTCCTTCGCGGTCAGCCGGATTACGACACCACTATCTTGAGCTAAGGGCGCGATTGTCGGATTTTCTTGAGCTTGAATTAAATCGATCAATTCATGCTCCAATCTGGATTCTCCAATTCCGTTAAACCGGAGCACTAAAGAACGGATGATTTCTTTATCCCCAAACTTATTTCGCAAATAAGGGATGACACTTCCAGAAAACATTGCTTTCATTTCTTTCGGGACACCGGGCATAAAAACCCAGATATTATCCCTGTATTCTACAATCATGCCAGGAGCCATGCCCACATCGTTCAGAAGGACCATTGCTCCTTTAAATACCCTTGCCTGTCTGCGATTATTCGGTGTCATGATACCGCCTTGCCGTTCAAAGTGATTTATGATTTTATCCATTGAGGGCGCGTACTCCATCATCTCCAGTCCACTGATCATTTGGAACGCCTCTCTTGTCAAATCATCTTCAGTCGGTCCAAGACCCCCGGTAATAATAACTATTTCGGAACGGTTCGCAGCCTGTTTGAATGTTTCCTGGACCCGCAGCAAATTATCCCCCACTACTTCATGGAAATGGACATCAATACCGTTATCCGCAAGCTGCTTCGAGATCCATTGGGCATTTGTATTGGAAATTTGCCCTAACAGCAGTTCCGTGCCTACAGCTATGATTTCTGCCTTGACATCGCTCATTTTGAATCCCTCATTACATGCCAGTTTTTCACAAAATAATCAACACCAGATAATGCAGTGAAAAACAGTGCAATATACAGCATGATCAATCCAAATGGAAAACCGATATAAGAAAAAGGGAAATTGTGCAACAGCAAAACGGAAATCGCTATCAGTTGCGTCATGGTCTTCAGTTTTCCAAGCTTGCTCGCCGCAAGTACGAGACCTTCTCCTGCCGCGACCAATCGCAGGCCAGTGACAGCGAATTCCCTGCTTAAAATAACAATGACCACCCAGGCTGGAGCTGCCCCCATCTGTACAAGCAGCACCAATGCCGCTGCAACCAATAACTTATCAGCTAAAGGATCCATGAATTTCCCAAGATTTGTCACTAGTTTGTACTTACGCGCGTAATAGCCATCTATCCAGTCCGTCATGGACGCAATAATGAACAATAGACCCGCAACAAAATCAACAACGGGTAAATCTCTGGTGCCAATATTCCAACTGCCCCATTGAAAATCAACCGTCATCAAAATGATGAAGACGGGGATCAAAAATATGCGCGATAACGTAATTTTATTAGGTATGTTCATTCCTGTTCCTGCCTCCTGCAAGTAATGTGTAAGCGATGGTGAACTATCAAAACCCTTCCTGTTTCTGGATGTTGGAAGGGCTTTGAATAATACTGCCTATTCTTTAACGTGTACCCTGATTTTTTGCACGACATGTTGTTGCGGATCTACGGGATAATCAAGTTTAACACCATTTATTGTAATTGTTAGTGCGGCAGCATTGCCGATGCTGAAATAAATTTCATCGTCACCGCTCATATCCAATTTAACGGGAGACTTATCACTCGTCAACGAATCATAATACTTGTTCTCACCTTGTCCATTACTGACTTGCAGCCATGTATTATCGTCTGATTCCAGCTTCACTTCCAATTTGTCTCCAGCATTCTCCAAATCGAATGTAGACTCAGGGCGTGATCCGCTGCCTTCCTCAGTCACCTTGAGCGCTGGCTTTTTTTCATTCTCTTTTTTCTCGTCAGCATCTTTTTTGGCAGCATCTGATGAATCTTCATCGCCATTTTCATCTTTTGTTTCCGCATCGTTTGGATCATCATCATCCGGCCCATTTATGATGATTTCATTATCATCTTTCGGCGTTTCTGCCCCACTGTCATTTTTAGAAATATTTTGTTTATAAAAGTACCAACCGGCAAACAGGATGCCAATGATGAGCACTACTACAATGATCATTGGTATTAAAGAAAAAATCGCATTGCTTTTTTGCGGATTGCTTTCCTTGCGGCTTTGAATTCTTGTATATTGCTGTTCTTGATTTTCTTCAGGTTCTGGAACGTCTTCCTGATACATTTCTATTAATTCCGCCGGGTCAAGTCCAACAGCGAGAGCGTACTCTTTGATAAATGCCTTTGCATAAAATGTCCCTGGCAATATCTTGAAATTTTCTTCTTCAATGGCTGTCAAATATCTTTTTTGAATTTTTGTTGATTCCTGCAGTTCATCCAGAGAAATATTTTTCTCTTCCCTTGCTTCCTTTAACGTAGCACCAAGTCCCATAAAATAACACCGCCCAATTCAAAAATCAAACATGGAGAAACCATTATTTTGCGAAAAACCGGAATCTCCCGCTGCTTGATACGTAATTTCCTCGTTTTCGTGGTTTCTCAACTCAATGATATAATCAAAATCCTCTAAATTATACTCAGTCGCTTGAACGAAAATATCCGGGTGTTCCACAACTTTTGTGGCCGGAAGCTGCATGACTTCCCTGATTAGCTGCCAATGTTTTTCCCCGGAACGCTGTTTCGAAACAACGCCATCAATAATATAGATATTATCTGGCCCGTATTCGCCTGCAATTAATTGGCTTCGGACAGTCTGTTTCAGCAATGTGCTGGAAACGAACAACCAGCGTTTATTGGCGCAAACACTGGCCGCCACAACAGACTCAGTCTTGCCAACTCTAGGCATTCCTCTAAGGCCGATCAATTTATGGCCTTCTTTTTTATACAGTTCTGCCATGAAATCAACTAATAGACCCAAGTCATTTCGAACGAATCGGATGATCTTCGGATCCTCAGTTTCCCTGCGTATATACCTTCCGTGCCGTACAGCCAGTTTATCCCGCAATTTGGGCTTTCTCAGTTTGATCAGTTCAATCGTATCCATTGTCTGCAAAATAGACTTCAAACGTGTGATTTGCTCATCATATTCAGTTAAAATCAACAAACCTCTTCTTGCATTTTCCACACCATTGATCATCACGATGTTAATCGAAAGCATGCCAAGCAAAGAAGAAATATCTCCTAATAAACCAGGACGGTTGATTAAAATTTCATATTCAAGATACCATTCCGTTTTTTTCACCATGTACACCTTCTCATCATGCATGCTTATACCATGTTAACGAATAGGTTATGAAAAAGCAATTCTACACTTATAACAATATAATAAACGATTTTTATTCCAGTTAAAAGGAAATTGCCGGTAAAATTTCATATTTCTTCTATTGCATATAATAAAAGAAGCTGCAATAAATTACAGCTTCTTCAGCATCGCTATTGTTTTTGCACCAGTTTGACCATCGCGCTGGCGATGGATTGCTGCTCTTGCTCTGAAGCAGCGTTCCATAAATCTTTCAAAACAGCCTGCTCATCGTTTTTAGCATTGACACGCTGGGAAAGAAAATCCCCAATTTCGTGTGCCACATTCGTAATTGTCTCATGCGACATTCCTTGTGCCTGTGCCTGATCCAATCTGTTTGCCAAAAAATCTTTCCAGCTATCGAAATCATTCATGATTGACATCGCATTTCCTCCTTCATCTTATTCACAAATTAGTATTTGGATTTATTCCCTGTTTATACGAAAGTATCGTGAACAACTGAAGAAGATTCTTCACCATCCCCCATTGATACGAATGACCGTTCCCTGAATATATGCAGATTTTCCGCTTAGAAGAAAGTCTGTTAAATTTGCAATTTCTGTAGGATCGCCCGCCCTGTTAAGTGGTATTTCAGAAATAACTGCCTGCTTCTCCTCTTTATCCAGATGATTGTTCATTTTTGTATGGATAAAGCCGGGGCTAATGGCATTGACAGAAACATTGCTCGGTCCCAGTTCTTTCGCCAGTGCTTTTACAAAACTATTCTGTGCTCCCTTGACAGCTGAATAGATAACCTCACCACTAGCTCCGATATCTCCCCAGATAGATGAGATAAAAATGATGGATCCCGATTTGTTTTTAATCATCGGTGCAAGCAGCCCCTGGGTAATCAACCAGGGGGCTTTAACATGGACCGCAAGCATCTCGTCCATTTGTTCTTCTGACGTTTCCTGGAAAAGACCGTAAGATGCCTGGCCGCTAGCAAAGACAATATGATCCACAGGAAAAACAATCTGTTTTAGCATATTTTCCACAGCGTTTTGCCTGCGCAAATCAGCCTGCACCACGAGTAAAATATTCGTCGGATCAACGTGTTGTTGTATTTCTTTTATTTTTTCGATTGTATTGTTGTAATGTAAAATCAAATTATAACCTGAGTCAGCAAGCGTTTCCGCGATACTGCTGCCGATATCTCCGCTCGCGCCGACTATCAGTACATTTTCCCCCATGTTATCCCTTCTTCTAATTTGGTACAATTTCGCAAACTGCTAGTTGTTTTTCTGTGACCCAGTTTTTTAAATATTGATTGATATCATCAATTGTCAGCGCCTGCACAATCGGTAACAGTTCAAAAAAATCAATATGCAGGGTTTGATAATGGATATATTTGTTGGCGATGAATTCCAAAGAATTCATTCCGCGGAGAACTTCTCCAGTATATTTTTTTTTCATTAGAGAAAACTGCTCTTCTTCTATGCTGTCTTTTGTCGTTCCAAGCAGCATTTCTTTCACCTTTGCAGAAAAAGCATCAGGATCATCCGTATTCGAGCCAATTAAAATGTAGCCGATATTCCTGTCAAGATTCGTCTCATAATAAAAACTGCTGTCAACCAAATCAGCTTCATACAACTGCTGGTAAATCGGGCCCCCCTTGGAAAAATAGTAACTCATGATAAAATCTTGCAGGATATCCTGTTTAATGAATGTTTCCGGTACCTTAGAAGGTTTTACTTTAATACCGACCGTACACTTGGGTGTTGATACGGGCATCTTGATCTTATTCAAAGGTATGGCTGCTTCATCTGGTTCCTGCGGGTAACTTCTCTCGATATGGCTCATTTGAGCAAATTCTTTTGCATCCTGATTGCGTTTGATTAACGACATGACTTTTTCGGCATCGATATTGCCGGCCACGAATAACCGCATATTTTCAGGATGATAGAAAGTATTGTAACAAGTGTATAGATCATCCTTCGTTATTTTGCCGATAGAGTCGACAGTACCAGCGATGTCGATGCGGACAGGGTTGTTTTTATATAAGGCCCTTAAAGTGCCCATGAACGCTTGCCAGTCGGGTTGATCATTATACATATTGATCTCCTGGCCGATGATCCCCTTTTCTTTTTCAACGGATTGGTCGGAAAAGTATGGGTCTTGCACGAAATCGATTAAGGTCTCCAGGTTTTTTTCTATATTGCTTGTGGAAGAAAACAAATATGCCGTCTGCGTGAATGACGTAAAGGCGTTTGCAGAAGCTCCTTGCTTACCGAAGTCTTCAAAAACATCCCGATCTTCTTTTTCAAATAATTTATGCTCCAAAAAATGAGCCACCCCATCCGGGACTGTCTCAAGCTTCGATCCGTCTATCGGAATAAATTCACGGTCGATTGAACCATAGTTCGTAGAAAAAATGGCGTACGTTTTTGACATTTCCTGCTTAGGCAGTAAAAAAACATGCAGCCCGTTACTTAATTTTTCAGTATATAATGTCTCGCTAAGCGTATCATATTGTTTTTTCTCCATCATCATGCACCTCCCTTGTCTGTTAACAAATAAACGGTGTCTTCGTGGATTTTTTCCGCTACGGCAATGATTTGTTCCTTCGTGACTACTTGAATGGCATGGATCAACCGCTCTGGCGGCAGAGTTGCACCGGCTACAACCTGTTGATAGGAGAGCTCAACAAGACCGACCGGATTATCCATCGTTTCAAGAAGTTGATTAATGATCAGCTCTTTAGTTTTATCCATTTCATCATCTGTAAAATCGCCTTTTTTCATGGCGGTCATCTGTTCTTCGATAATTTGTCTGGCTTTGGTGTAATCCGCTGGTGCGATACCGCTGAAAATGAATAACAACCCTTTATGGCTTTCCATTCTGGAAGCGGCATAATACGC
Source organism: Tigheibacillus halophilus (assembly GCF_042683165.1). Lineage (NCBI taxonomy): Bacteria > Bacillati > Bacillota > Bacilli > Caryophanales > Bacillaceae > Tigheibacillus > Tigheibacillus halophilus. The sequence goes on along the minus strand of NZ_JBHUIZ010000003.1, from coordinate 714,419 downwards.
CAGACTATTCTTTTCCCGCACATTGAGGAAAAGCTTAGAACTTGGGAAACCTCCCAGCAATCCATTAAAAACATGCAAGGCTGGATAATCTGCATCTGCAAAAACGATTTGTGTGCGATAGCCGATATGCAATTTTGCTTGCTGAATTTGCTGTTTCTCGATCACTTCATTGATTTTCTCCATTCTCGGCTTTTCATCCGCTGCAGCTTCTCGCTGAGGCACCGGATGGCGAGAGAAATTGTCTAAAAAGAACTGCTCTATTTCGCTCATCTCCACGTCGCCAACCACATACAAATCGAGTTGGTCTTGTTCCAGAACCTCCTTATAATAGCTGTAAGTTTCTTCGCTGGTCAGCTCGTTCAACTGGGATTCATAGCCATGGACATGCAGTTTATACGTTTCATCTTTGCACATTTCATCAATCAGGCGCATATTGGCGTAACTCATTTTATCATCTGTAATAGCAGCCATTTTTTGTTTCAGCGTTTGTTTTTCACGATTGAATATTTTTTTATCGAATGCTTTCTCGCCAGTACGATGAGGGGCAAAAATGATTTCTTTAAAAAGTTCCAGCATATCATGCATTGTCGAGCTCTCGTTGGCTACATATTTCTCGTTTGCAGTTTCAAGTCTGATTGTAAGGATATGGTAATCCCCTTTTTTAGCACCGCCAATAGACAGCACTGCGCCATATAGGCGATCAAGCTGGTGTTGAAGTTCACTGCGGGTTGGATATTGTTCGGTTCCTTGCTGTAGGATATAAGGCAACAACGCGCGTTTTGTTATCGTATCTTTTTCCAGTGGTGCCTTTAGCTTAGCTGTTAATTGCACAGTCTTAAATTTTTTGGTCGGAATGAAATGTAATGTAAACCCATCATGATGGCTTATCTGTTCTTCCATCTTCCTATCCGCCTCCTTTTTCGATAAACAGTCTGATATATAGTTTACACGAAATGACAGATGAATAACCAATTTAAACTATAACTTGAAACTTACACGGTGGAATGCCTCCCTCCAACATCGGGGAATAGCTGAACCCCCACCTCGTCTCTTGATTTGTGGCAGAAGACTGTGTCGTGCTCGTGCTCATAATATGATAATCGCATCTGAGGTGTTTGGACAGGCTGCTGAATAACTTAGCAGCAAAAAGCACCAGCTCGGTATGCCAAAGCTGATGCTTTTTTGCATTTCATTTTCTTTTTATCTGTTTCCCTTTATATATGGCACACCATTTGCTTTAGGTGCTTCAGCGCGACCGATAAAACCGGCAAGCGCCAAGATCGTCAGCACATAAGGCGCAATGAGTAAAATGACTTGTGGAACATTTTGCAGATAAGGCACCCCGGCACTGATAATGCTCAAACTTTGTGCAAACCCGAAGAACAACGCTGCACCCATGGCGCCTAACGGGTGCCATTTTCCAAATATGACCGCGGCAAGCGACATGAAACCCTGACCGACAATCGTCGTTGCAGAGAAATTGGAAGCAATAGTTAATGCAAACACAGAACCGCCAAGCCCTCCAAGTACACCAGAAATGATCACTGCAGTATATCGCATTTTAAACACATTTATCCCATTTGTATCTGCAGCCATCGGATGCTCGCCAACCGCTCGAAGCCGCAAACCAAAAGAAGTTTTATAAAGCACATACCATCCAGCAAAAGCTAAAATGATAGCCAGATAGGAAGTAGTGTAAACACCGTGAAAAAACATTTTCCCAATGACAGGTATATCTGACAGAAGCGGGATATTCGTGGAAGAGAAAGGCTCAGAAACCATATCCGTCTGGCCCTTGTCATACCATTGCTTGGTAAGAAAAACACCAATCCCCAACGCCAAAAAGTTGATAGCTACTCCGCTGACAACCTGGTCGGCCCGAAAAGAAACAGAAGCTACGGCATGAATAACAGAAAATATGCCTCCGATAGCGCCCGCAACCAAAACAGAAATCCACGGTGTCCACGCTCCAAGTGCGTCAGCAAATGTCAAATCGAAAACGATACCGACAAATGCCCCCATAACCATCAGCCCTTCCAAGCCGATATTGACAACACCTGACCTTTCGCTGAACACACCTCCCAAAGCCGTAAGGATTAAAGGAGCAGAGAAAAATAAGGCAGTAGGGATAACAGAATTCAAAATATCGATCATTTATTTCTCCTCCTTTTTGAAACGAAGAATGGCCCAGCGAATGATGTAGCTTGATGCTACAAAGAAAATTATCAATGCGATGATGATATCTACAAGCTCTGTCGGCACGCCTGCGCCTGTCGGCATTTCACCAGCTCCTTCTTTGAGAGCACCGAATAACAATGCGGAGATAATGACACCGAATGGATTGTTTGCACCAAGTAAGGCCACGGCGATACCGTCAAAGCCAATATTGGAAAAGCTTGACATGACAGTAATCGTGCCGTAAGTCCCAATACCTTCCATGGCCCCGGCCAATCCACCGAACCCTCCGGCAATTACCATGGACCAGATAATGTTTTTACTGACATTCATACCAGCATAATTAGATGCATGTGGATTAAAACCGACAGATTTTATTTCATAGCCTATTGTTGTCCGCTCCATGATGAACCACATGACAACAGTGGCAAACAACGCGATTAAAATACCATAATGCATTCTTGAAAACATCGTCATGGTTTGTAAATATTCGGATGCAAGTGATGCACTCGCAGGAATCTGCGCGGTTGTTGTCTGGTTATCCGTCAATACAGAACGTATTATTTCATTCGTGACATACAATGCGATATAGTTCATCATGATAGTGACGATTACCTCATGCACACCAAGTTTTGCCTTGAGGAATCCTGGAATGAACCCCCATACAGCTCCGGCAATCCAGGCAGCAAGCAAAGCAAGCGGCAAATGTATCACCATTGGTGCATCAATGCTCAGACCTACCCATACTGCAGCAAGCCATCCAACGATCACCTGCCCCTCTGCCCCGATATTGAACAGGTTTGCCCGAAAAGCAAAGGCAATTGCTAAGCCTGATAGAATATAAGGAGTCGTCCTTCTGATTGTTTCACCGATCGTATACACATCCCCAAAGGCCCCTCTCCACAGTGCGGCATATCCATCCACAGGGTTATGACCGGAAACAATCATGATAATTGCACCTGCAATCAGTCCAAGCAACACGGAAATGACAGGAACCAATATAGAAAACAATCGTTTATTCGCTTGCATTATTTTTCACCAGCCTTTTTCACTGTGCTTCCAGCCATTAGCAGCCCCAACTCCTGCTCATTCGTTTCTACGGGCTTGACATCGGCGACTATTTTACCATCAAACATGACTGCGATGCGGTCGCTGACATCCAGCACCTCGTCCAATTCAAAAGAGACAAGCAAGACGGCCTTTCCTTTATCGCGTTCTTCAATCAGACGTCTGTGTATGAACTCAATTGCTCCTACATCCAATCCTCTTGTGGGCTGTGCTGCAATCAGTAAATCTGGGGACCGGTCGATTTCTCTGCCAATAATCGCTTTTTGCTGATTTCCCCCTGAAAGTGCCCGTGCTTTCGTAAATTCACTCGGAGTACGGACATCATACTCGGCAATCAGTGTTTTCGCTTTTTCGTAAATTTGCTTAAAGTTTAATATCTTCGCTCGGGAATAAGGCTTTTTATAATAAGTCTGCAATACCATATTCTCACCGATGGAATAGTCGAGTACTAGGCCAAATTTATGCCTGTCTTGCGGAATGTGGCCTACCCCGTTTTCGGTCACTTTCCTCGGTTTGAAATTGGTAATATTTTTGTTGCGGATTTTGATCGTGCCAGATTCAGACTTTCGAAGGCCTGTAATAGCTTCAATTAATTCAGATTGCCCATTGCCATCGACACCTGCAATACCGACAATTTCCCCTCCACGAACTTGTAAATCAAGTCCTTTGACCAGATCCACTTTACGTGAATCTTTGACAATGAGATTATTTATATCCAATATTATTTCTTTTGGTTCCGCAGGTTTCTTCTCTGTTTTAAAATTAATTTCCCTGCCAACCATCAAAGATGCCAATTCATTCGGATTGGTCTGTATGACTTGAACTGTACCAATCCCTTTTCCTTTCCGAATGACAGTGCATCGATCACAAACTTCCATAATCTCTTTTAATTTATGTGTTATTAGAATAATAGATTTTCCCTCTTGGACAAGTGACTTCATGATTGTGATCAACTCTTTGATTTCCTGAGGGGTAAGAACTGCGGTTGGCTCGTCAAAAATCAGTACTTCCGCTCCACGGTAAAGTGTTTTCAATATTTCTACACGCTGCTGCATGCCGACTGAAATATCCCGGATTTTCGCGGAAGGGTCGACTTTCAATCCATAACGATCTGATAATTCCTGAATTTCCCTTTCGGCTTTCTTTATGTTGATTTTCCCCATTTTTGTCGGTTCTTTTCCGAGGATGATATTTTGAGTCACTGTAAAGGGCTCTACCAGCATAAAATGCTGGTGCACCATCCCGATACCTAGATCATTCGCAATATTTGGGTTGGTGATCGCCACTTTTTTTTCATTCACACGGATCTCGCCCTTTTCAGGCTGATATAAGCCAAAAAGGACATTCATTAAAGTAGATTTGCCAGCCCCGTTTTCGCCAAGCAAAGCATGTATTTCTCCTTTTTCCACTTGTAGTGTGATGTTATCATTGGCTACGATACCTGGAAATTCTTTTCGGATGTTCAGCATTTCTATCACATATCCCAAAATGGTCACCTCTTTTTCTATAAGATAAAACTAAATTTACAATGGAATAAATTTGCCAAATGAAAGGAAGGAACATTTTCCTTCGGCTTCATTTGACAATTTATCCAAAAGAAAAGATGAAAAAGGCTGGCAGCGTCGACCGACCAGCCTTTTTTATTACAAAGATTTTTCGTATTCTTTTAATTCTTTACGTGTTTTAGGGACCTTCACTTCATCATCAAGAATTTTTTTCTTCCAATCGTTGATTTCTTTGACGATGTCATCGGCCATAGCATCTTTATTTGTCATCGCTACGCCGATACCTTCATCCTTCAGACCGAATTCAAGTTTCTCACCGCCAAGATGTTCGCCCTTCATTGCTTTGTTGGCTACATCCTGTACAGCAACATCGACACGTTTTACCATAGATGTTAATGTAATATTGTGGTCGCCGATTTTGCCTTCTTCGTACTGGTCACGGTCAACACCAATGACCCAAATGTCCCGGTCAGGGTTATTTTGCTTAATATCTTTTGCTTGGTTAAAGACACCGTTTCCTGTGCCTCCAGAGGAGTGATAAATAACATCCACCCCGTCATTATACATATTGGATGCGATGATTTTCCCTTTATCTGGAGCACCGAATGAGGCGGCATACTGCACGTCTACCTTAATATCCGGGTTCACCGATTTCACACCAGCAATAAATCCGGACTCGAATTTTTCAATCAATGGTGATTCAACTCCACCTACGAAACCTACTTTATTCGTCTTGGTTTTTTTTGCGGCGGCAACCCCTACTAAAAATGAGCCTTCCTGCTCTTTAAAGTTGATACTTACCACATTAGGCTGGTCAACCACGTCATCGACAATTGCAAATTTGGTGTCAGGATATTGTTTTGCAACTTTATCTATGTCGTTTTTCAGATTAAATCCGATACCGAAAATCAAGTCATACTTGTCTCGTATCAAACGTGTCAGGTTTGGCATATAATCCGCTTCATTGCTTGACTGCGCATAATCAAACCCTTTCCCTTTCGAAAGTCCATGCTCTTTCCCCCAGGCCTGCAAGCCTTCCCACGAGGACTGGTTGAAGGATTTATCATCGATACCGCCGATATCTGTAACCATTGCTGCACTATAATCAGATGTTGCACCCGATTTATCTGCACTTTTTCCGCTGTCCTTTGACTTTCCTGAGCTGCCACATGCAGCCAAAGCCAAGGTAAGGCTGATAAGTACTGCTAAGAATATGAGTGACCTGCTTTTTTTCAAACTAAACGCCTCCCTGATTTAAAAAGATGTATGATATTTATAGCATGTTTCAATATCCTTGTTTGAATACATCCACCACCTCCTAAATGTAAACCCTTTCAAATCAAGGACGCTTACGCAGTACATGAAAGCGAAACATATCAGAGCGAAAGTAGTTAGAAGAATAGAGTACAGGTTCATCATCTTCCGTGTAGTGCATCTGATTGAGCAGCAGCAGTGCCTGGTCCGTGCTGCAATTCAATATTTCATAAATTCTGTCGTGGTAGCTGATAGGTTCAATATAGCTGATGGCATAAGAAATTCTTTTATTCAAATGTTTCTCCATCAACCCAAATAATGAATCTGCCCGATGAATCATATGTAGTGGAACCAGACCCTCAGGAATTTTATCAATACAAAATACAACCGGTTCCATATCAGCTGTCCGAACACGTTCCACAGCGATAAGCTTGTCAACCTTTTTAGGAGCAAAGCAGCTTGTTTCTTCGATTGTAGCGTCCACCAATTCTGTTGATAAAAATTGTGATGCAGCTTCTTTGCCAGATGCTTCAATCATATCCGTTACACTGCTTAGTAATTCGATTCCCGATGAAAACACTGGTTTAGGATTTACGAAAGTTCCCACGCCATGTCTTCGGACAATCACATTCTCTTCTTCCAGTACCCGCAAAGCCTCTCGCAATGTCGCCCGTGAAACTCCGAGCTCCTTTGACAGCTGGAATTCTGAGGGCAATTTTTCCCCTTCTGCATATTCTCCTTGTTGAATATCCTGTTTGATTTTATCGATTACTTGGAGATATAAGTGCCGGGAATCTGTTTTTATCGACATTTTCATCCCCCTTTTCACATGAAAGATCAGACCTCAGACAAATATTGCTATCTCTAGGATAAATATATCATTTATTTTTCGATAAATAAATGTTTAATAGAATAAATTTTTTTAAAATCACTACTTTTTGATCAGATTTTGTCAATTGGCAGAAAAGGTACCATGGCAGCGTTCAGCTTAACTATTAGTACGTTGTACTTTACCTATAAAAAAAGATGATTGTCGAATTCATTTCTTCGACGATCATCTTTCCAAAACAGTTTTATTAAGTGGAAACTTCTTCTGTCTGTTGGGAAACCAGTACTTTTCTCGGCTTGCTCCCTTCATAAGGGCCAACTATTCCTCTGTCTTCCATTGCATCAATTAAGCGGGCCGCTCTCGTATAACCAATTCTGAAACGTCGCTGCAACATGGAAACACTCGCACTTTGCATCTCGATTATCATCTGTACAGCATCGTCAAACAACTCATCATCAACTTCTTCTACAGTCTCATTCACATCTTCAGGAATCATTTCTTCTTGATAAGTCGCTTTTTGTTGTTCTATGCAGTGGTCTACAACACGTTGGACCTCCTCGTCGGATAAGAAAGCCCCTTGTACGCGGGTCGGCTTTGAAGCTCCAACTGGCAGAAACAACATATCTCCTCGCCCGAGCAATTTTTCCGCTCCGCCGGAATCCAAAATGGTCCTTGAGTCTGTTTGTGAAGAAACGCTGAAAGCGATTCTGGAGGGAATGTTCGCTTTAATCACGCCGGTGATAACATCAACTGAAGGCCTTTGGGTAGCTATAATCAAATGAATGCCCGCAGCTCTTGCCATTTGTGCAAGTCTTGTAATCGAATCCTCCACATCGCTGGAAGCCACCATCATTAAATCAGCTAACTCATCGACCAGAACAACGATGTATGGCAGACTAGGCTGTTCTTCATCGGCATCCTGGTTATATTTACGAACATGTTCATTATAACCTTCTATGTTCCTCGTGCCAGTATCTGAAAATAAATCATATCTTCTTTCCATTTCAGCAACGACTTTTTTCAATGCCCGCGAAGCTTTTTTCGGGTCAGTGACCACTGGAGCCAATAAGTGTGGAACACCATTATATACATTTAGCTCCACTTTTTTCGGATCGATCATCATCATTTTTATTTCATGGGGCTTTGCCCGCATTAATATGGTAGTAATAATACCGTTAACACATACACTTTTTCCGCTGCCTGTTGCACCGGCAATCAGAAGATGGGGCATTTTATTCAGTTCTCCCATGATCGCTTCACCAGATATATCCCTGCCCAGTGCGAATAGCAGCTTGGAGGCCTGGCTGGCTGTGCCATCCAGTACTTCCCGCAGCGATACTTGGGCAACTTCTTGGTTAGGAACTTCTATGCCTACTGCAGATTTTCCAGGTATCGGAGCCTCTATCCGAATATCCTTTGCTGCGAGTGCTAATGCAAGATCATCGTGCAACCCGACGATTTTGCTGACTTTAACTCCTGCTTCGGGATAGACTTCATACTTTGTGACAGCCGGACCCACATTTACTTTTGTAACGCGTGCGCGGACTCCAAAACTTTTGAACGTTGCTTCGAGTTTTTTCACTGTAGCTTGGATTTGCGATTTCTCTTGTTGCTGTGAATTATAGACCGGTTCTGCCAGCAAGTCCATGGAAGGTAGTATATATTCATAGTTTTCCGCTTCGGCCATCGGTATTGTCTGATCCAAAATATCTTCCTCGCCAGATGCATCTTTTTCTTCAGTGGGCTTCGCCGGTTTATCCTTCTTCGCAGCTGGTTCCTGATAAGCCTTCTCTGTAAAATCAGCAATCTCAGGTTCAGCGTGACCATGATTGTCCTCTCCATTAATTGGCGTCATTTCATGTATAGTCACTTCGGGTTCAGTTTGAACCTCTTTCTTACTTTTTTGTTTTGTTTTCAGCTTTTCAAATCCGTGCTTCACTGTATTCGAAAGCCTTGTCAGCGTTTTTCCAAAAAAGTCTCCGATAGAAAACTCTGTCAAGAACACTATTCCAACTAACATGGAGAACACCGAAACGATTTTTGTACCGACTGATGAAAACAAAAAGTAACTGAAAGTCAACAGCAGCGCCCCGACAATTCCACCGCCGGTTTGTACTGCGGAACCTTGCCCTCCGATATATGCAAAGAAGTTATGCCAGCTTGCAGATAAGATCGACACATTCCCATCGAGCAGGTGCAAACTTTCCATTGTCTGTACTTCCGTCAGTAGAAGAAGACCGGCAAAAAATATGTAAAATCCGACTGTTTTTTTGTATGTAAAATCAGGATATCTTCTTTTTACAAGCAGTAAAATACCGGTAATTAACAAAAAAATTGAAGCAGCAAAATACCAAATGCCAAAAAAGAAACGAAAAATATGATCCAGGCCGCCTGGCACGATTCCATCGCTGATTGCACTTGCTCCACTGCCGAAAATAGCCAAAAAAATGAACAGCAGTCCCAACAACTCATATTTTATTTTCTGATTCAATTTTCTTTTCCTTTTCTTGCGTTTTTTGGCCATTTTCATTTCACCCCTGTCCTATGTATAAGTCGAAGACGAAACCCTCGTCAATATGATGACAAGGGTTTTATCATGTGCTTATAGTATAGCATATTTCATAAGGATTGGGCATATAAGGAAAATCACTCCGCTTCAAAACTTCCTTTAAGGATAGTTCCAGGCTGCAGTTCACTTTTTAAGAAATCATTGGGGTCTGAAGAGAGCAGCTGCAGCAGCTGATACGTCCCATCAGGTCTTCTTTCGACATACATGGACTTATTTTTGTAATTGACACATTCTCTTTTTTTGAAGTCATCATCTGAACAAGGGAATATTTCTGCTTCTGAGAGAGGAGTATATAAAATCATTGAATCGCCTCCGGACGGCTGGATTTTGCTATTTGAATCAGCTCATTAACCTTTTCCATTGCTTCCTTCACGCCGCCAACTGCGTCAATAAGCCCATATGCTACTGCATCTGTGCCGACGACGTTGGTTCCAATGTCCCTTGTCAAATTCCCCTTATCAAACATCAAATTTTTAAATTTCTCTTCCTTTATGTTGGAGTGGTTCACTACAAATTTAATAACTCTTTCCTGCATTTTATCTAAATATTCAAAGGTTTGCGGTACGCCAATGACAAGACCTGTTAGCCGGATCGGATGTATCGTCATCGTGGCAGTTGGTACAATATAGGAATAATTGGATGCGACGGCAATCGGTACACCAATACTGTGTCCACCCCCGAGGACAATTGAAACTGTCGGCTTTGATAATGAGGCGATCATTTCTGATAATGCCAATCCAGCCTCGACATCGCCACCGATTGTATTGATCAATATGACCAACCCTTCTATTTTGGGATTTTGTTCAATTGCGATCAACTGTGGCAGCAGATGCTCATATTTTGTTGTTTTATTTTGTGGGGGAAGCTGCATATGACCTTCGACTTGCCCGATGATGGACAATACATGTACATTCGTGTCAGGTGCTTGAACGACATTGGTTTGGCCGAGCTGCTGAATCTTTTCAACAAGGGAGGAAGAATTGTTTTCCTCCTCGGCTTGCTGGCCTTCCTGCCCTTTTTCCGCATTTCTCGGCTCAGTTGCTTTATCCATACGCTGATACACTCCTTATCGATTCTTATCTTTTAGTATGTGCCAATCCCATTGAACTATCATCCCAAAAATAAAAAAACATCCAGCCAGGTTTCCCCTGCCGGATGTATGTTTTTCATTTGATGTGGTAAGAAAACGAAATCAAGTCAGCTGATTATACTTTTCAGCTAAGTATCTATATCACTTTATGACTGAATGACTGCGCAATTCCTTTTCTAGCTCCTGATGCAATGTTTTTTCAAGGGAGACCAATGGTAAACGGACTCCGCCTGTTTCAATCCCTTTCATTTTCAACGCAGCTTTTACCGGTACTGGAGAAGGTGCAGAGAATAATATATTCATTACAGGTAACAGTTGACGATGTATGCTGGCAGCTTCTTTCACCTGACCTCCATGAAACGCTTCAACCATTGATTGCATCTCGTTTCCAATGACATGGGATGCTACAGATATGATCCCATCTGCGCCAATCGCCAATAAAGGCAATGTCAATCCGTCATCTCCGGAGTATACTGAAAAGCCATCATCTGTTCGTTCGATGATTTCAGAAGCTTGGTCCAAATCTCCACTTGCTTCTTTCACGGAAACAATGTTCGGTATTTTACTTAATTCCACTATAGTGTCAGCATTCATTTTCACTACAGAGCGCCCAGGAATATTGTAAAGCATTACCGGAAGACTCGTCGCTTGAGCAATTTTGGAAAAATGAGCAAATAATCCGCGCTGATCAGGTTTATTGTAATAAGGGGTGACAAGCATTACAGCATCCACACCCAGGTTATCAGCTTCCTGGGTCAATTCGGTGGAAGCAGCAGTATCGTTACTCCCCGTTCCGGCGATAACTGGAATTCGTTTATTGACAATTTTAACCACATGCTTGAACAAAGTCAGTTTTTCTTCATGAGTCAATGTTGGAGATTCGCCAGTCGTCCCCGCGACCACCAACCCGTCTGTTCCATTTTCAATAAGATATTCCACCAGTTTCTCCGTACGCTCTAAATCAATGTGTCCTTTTTCATCAAAAGGAGTGACCATCGCTGTCAATACGCTGCCGAAATTCATGATTCCAACACCTTTCCTTCTTCATCTGTCTTTTTAATTTGTTCGTTGGCATTGCTTAAATCAAAAATATCATGCAACGCATTCACTGCTTTTTTCAAATCTTTTTCATATATCAATACCCAGATAGTGGTATGACTGTCAGCAGATTGCAAAATCTGTACCTCAGCTTTTGTCAATGCCTGCACGATTCTGGAAGCAACACCGGGAATGCCGGTCATCCCCGCTCCAACCGCTGAGACCTTAGCACATTTTTGTGTTGTCTGTGCCTGAAAACCAAGCGTCTGCAAAATATGCAACGCATTTTCCGTGAACATTTCCGGCACAGTATAAATGACACCAGTGGGAGAAATATTGATAAAATCAACAGAAATTCCAGCATCAGCCATAGCTTTGAACACTTCTGACTGGCGGTTTGCTCCTTCTTTCATTGGAACCTTGATTTGGGTGATGGCCGACATATGTGCAATTCCGGTTATCAGTCTGTCACTGATATCCACACCGACTTGCATCGCTCTGGAAGAAGTGACGAGTGTCCCTCCATCCTTGGCATACGTCGAGCGCACCCGCATCGGAATTTTGGCCTGCATTGCGATTTCCACCGCACGAGGGTGGATCACTTTCGCTCCCTGGTATGCCAAATTACAAATTTCTGTATAGGTGACAACATCCAGCGGACATGCTTTTTCTACCATGCGAGGGTCAGCGGTCATAATGCCATTAACATCTGTAAAAATTTCAATTCTTTCTGCAGCTAGTGCGGCTCCCAGCGCCGCCGCACTTGTATCACTGCCTCCACGTCCTATCGTAGTAATTTCACCAGTTTCTGTCTGTCCTTGAAATCCAGCAACTACCACGACATCATTGTATTCAAATTCCTGCAAAATCCGCTCAGGTTTTACATGTTTGATCTTAGCCTGGGTAAAATCATCATTAGTAATGAAACCAGCTTGAGCTCCTGTCAACGCAGCTGCATTCATATGATGTTTTTTCAATTCATTCGAAAGTACCACAGAAGCAATCGTTTCCCCGCAGGACATAAGCATATCCAGTTCTCTCTTTGAGGAGCTTCCGGCAGGAAAGTCTATTAGTGATAGTAAAGAATCTGTCGCATAAGGATCCGGTTTTCTACCTAAAGCGGATACGACAACAACAATTTTATATTTTTGCACCAACGCCTCTTTAATATGGTTGATGACATACTCTCTATTTTTCTCGCTTTGCACGGAAGTACCACCGAATTTTTGTACCAATATTTGCATGTTGTTCTTACACCTCTACCTCAAAAGACTATGATAACAAATGATTTGCAGCCAATTGTTCAGCTATTTGCACAGTATTCCATGCCGCACCTTTCAATAAATTATCTGAGACAATCCAAAGATGAAAACCTTTTGATTCATCTAGATCCTTTCTGATGCGTCCTACAAATACTTCCTTCCTTCCTTCAGCGCTCAAAGGAGTAGGATAATCCTGTTCCGCAGGATTATCCTGAACGGTCACACCCGGAGCTTTCTCCAGTATTTCCCGAATATCCGCTGCGTTCAAACCTTCTTTTTCAACTTCTACATAAACACTTTCCGCATGGGAACGGAAAAACGGCAAACGCACACAGGTAGCTGCCACTTTCAACTCAGGAGCGTGCATTATTTTTTTTGTTTCATTAACCATTTTCATTTCTTCAAACGTATAGTCGTTTTCTCCAAAAACATCTATCTGGGGTAATGCATTGAATGCAATCGGATAATGTTTTTTATCCGATTTTACAGGCAATATGTCTGCCTGCATATCAGTCCCCTGTAAATAACTTTCAGATTGATTTTCAAGCTCTGTACAAGCAGTTGCGCCAGATCCGGAGACCGCCTGATAGGTTGAAACAATGATTCTGGACATGCCAAAGGCATCTTGTATGGGTTTTAAGGCTGCAACCATTTGAATGGTTGAACAATTTGGATTAGCGATAATGCCCTGATGTTTTTTCAGGTCGTTAGCATTCACTTCCGGCACAACTAATGGAACATTTTCGTCCATACGATATGCGCTGGTATTATCTACAACGACCGCTCCTCGTTTAACTGCTTCGGGAGCAAGCTGCTTGGAGATTGACCCGCCTGCTGAAAACAGTGCAATATCAATTCCTTTGAAACTTTCTGGAACAGCTTCTTCTATTTCAATCGTTTCTCCCTTGAAAGATACTTTTTTTCCCGCAGATCTCGCTGACGCCAACAGTTTCACAGATGCAAGCGGCATATCGGTTTCATGCAGCAATTCAATGATCCTTTCACCTACCGCTCCTGTAGCACCAACAACTGCAACATGATATCCTGGTTTTTCCCCCATTGAAATGGCTCCCTTCCCATACCATACTGTATATCTCTATACTTATCATAATGGATTCATTTTTTCATTTCTACATTATCATATCATTTTCATGATTGAAAGGGAATAAGGACAGGCTGAAGTTGGTTTCCATTCAAAGCGGATTCAATTGTTTCTGGCAGTAAAGTCATGTCGGATACAAGTGAATTCGGCTTTTTGACAGGATCATCCTGACCAAAAGGTATAAAATAAATCATTTTGCTCGCCATCAGCTTCATCAAATTGACGCCATTCAATCCCAAAGCATCATTGGTTGATATACCAAGCACAACAGGATTTTGATTCCTCATTGTCGCTTTGGCGGCCATCAAAGGTGGAGAATCTGTAATAGCGTTAGCGAGCCTGCTCATCGAATTCCCTGTTAGTGGAGCGATCACCATACAATCAAGCGGAGTGATCGGTCCCAGAGGTTCAGCGTCGGGAATCGTTGCAACAACCTCTTTGTTTGTGATCTCTTCAAGTCTTTTGATATGATCACTTGCTTTTCCAAATTTGGTATCTACATTTTTCACATTATAAGTCACCACGGGAACAACCTCCGCCCCCATGTTTATAAGCCTCTCCATTTCTGGAAATACTGCCTCATAGGTACAGTGAGAGGCTGTCAAACCGAAACCGATTCTTTTTCCATCCAAACTCATTGTTCGAACCCCTTCCTTTGCGATAATATTTGAATAATCACATCGGCCAATATCTTCCCTGCCGTTTTCGGTGCGACGACACCAGGCAGGCTTTCAGATAAGATAGCCTTGATTCCTCTGCGTTTTGCATAGTCAAAATCAGTGCCGCCTGGTTTCGATGCAAGATCAAATATCAAGGCATGATGCGGCAATTGTGAGATGGCTTCTTTATTGATCACTGGTGCAGGGATTGTATTGATCAAGATATCGCAATCTGCTGCAGCCTTTGCCAGTTCCTTCATTGTAATTGCAAACAAACCCATTTCATTGATTCTTGCTATATCATGTATGCTGCTGGCAGCTACGGATACCTTTGCTCCAAGCGCAGAGAATTTATTGGCCACCGTATGGCCAACTCTGCCAAAACCAGCAACAATGACCCTGGAGGAATGGATGGTATAATCTGTGTGTTCCATAGCCATCATGATTGTTCCCTCTGCCGTTGGAATAGAATTGTAAATGGCCACATCATCGCGATCTAACAGCGGAATGATTTGAGCTTTGGAGTTTTTTACCATACCATCCAAATCTTGATTTGAGATGCCTGTAAATACAGGGGTCGGTCTTTGGAATTTTTCAAACCAGTCTTTTGTCAAAACGATTTCTTCATCTGAAAAAACTGTCTCTACTTTTCCGCCTTTTTGTGTCCCTGTAATCGGCAGTACCACCACATCGATATCTTCGTGCTCCATTTCAGCAAATTCTACGTGCTGTACTCCGGTGAACCCTTGATCTAATTTATTGAAACCTGTCACTATCGTTTTCATATCTTCCAAAGTATTTAACTGTCGTATTAATTCGATATACCTGGCATCACCACCGATGATGGCAATCGTGTTTTCTATGACTCACACCTCCATGCTAAGCCTGAATATAAGTGTTTTCAGTACGTTTCCTTATAGCTTATGAAAAATCACCCAGAGAGTGCTTCCATTTTCCACACTGTTACTTTGACAGGCGAAAAAAAAGTGCCGGCAATAATCTGCCGGTCACCACGTGCTTTTATTCCATTTCCACCATGATCATGTCTTCCCCGATTTTTTTGATGTCCTCCCAATGAATTTTAACTTCTTCTCCTTCTTTTTTTAAGCCGAACCATTTATAACTGGGTACAATGAAAGCTTTGATCTGACCTGTACTGGGGTCTATTTCCAAATCCGTCTGTCCCAATACACCGAGCCTCATTCCTTGGGAAACATTGACTATTTCTTTACCGCTGATTTCATTGTAACGCATATATGTCCTCCTTCTAACAGTACACTTTGTATATTGTATGCGCGCAAAAGGGGAGGCATGTATGATCCATAATCTTAGAAAACCGATATTTGCTAAAGGGGCTATGAATAGCTGCTATACTGCAAAGCGAGGTATGTTATATTTTCATACGCAAAAAAAGTGACCCGGACGGGGTCACTGATTATCAGGCGCGATCAACGCTTCAGAATATTCACTTGAAAATACTTCTGCCAGTACATTTTTTATACTCTCGTGCGTCACTGCGTCTATTTCAGCGATCATGTCATCAAGTGTCTGATGTTTATTGAGAAGCAATTCGTTTTTTGCGTTTCGGCTCATATGGCTATTGGTACTTTCCATACTGAGCATCATACCACCTTTCAATTGCTCCTTGCTGTTCTTCAGTTCTTTGTCCGTCAGTCCATTTTCTGCCAATGAAGCAATGGTGTCCGCGACAGTCGTTCGCAACTTTGAAAGCTGATTTTTTCCAGTTCCGGCATAAATAGTGAGCAACCCGCTATTCAAAAAGGATGAATGATAAGAGAACACAGAATACGCTAATCCCTGTTTCTCTCTGACATCTTGGAAAAGTCTGGAGCTCATGCTTCCTCCCAGCACATTGTTAGCAATGATCAGACTGTACATATTATCAGCATCTACAGCCAGTCCTGGGTAACCCAGACAAAGATGAGCCTGTTCCGTTTCTTTTACGCGACTGATCCTGTCAGCGATAAAAGCCGGTTTTTCCACAATGTGCCGTTCACCTTCATATTGATAGCTGCCAAAATAATTGTCAATATCGTTTATAAATGCAGCAGGCACATTGCCGGCTACTGATACAACTATATTCTCTGGTTTATAATTATTATGAACATAAGCATGCAATGTGTCCGGATTGAATGTCTGCAGGTGTTCATCTGTACCCAATATCGGATAGCCTAATGCATGCTGACCATATGAAGCCCTTGCTAACAGATCATGAACTATATCATCCGGTGTATCTTCATACATTTTAATTTCTTCGGATACGACTTTTTTCTCACGTTCCATTTCAGCCTCATCAAAAGTCGAGTTAAAAAACATATCTGAAAGAATTTCAAGCGCATATTCTTTATGTGTGTCCAACACCCTGGCGTAAAAGCAAGTATATTCTTTGGAGGTGAATGCATTCACCTGCCCGCCGATCGAATCAAACGCCTCGGCAATGTCCTGGGGGCTGCGCGTTTTCGTCCCTTTAAAAAACATATGTTCTAAAAAATGTGAAATGCCATTATTTCGTTCGTTTTCGTTAATGGACCCGGTCAAAACCCATATCCCGATCGTCACAGATCGGACTGATTTTATTGGTTCTAAAACTACTCGGACGCCATTTTTACATTGATGTCTCTCTACCACAGTGTAACCTCCTAGAAGTGTGTCTCACTTACCGTTCCGTACTTAATAGTTTGTCAAGTGTTCCCAACTTATAATCCTTTGATTTAATCGATTTGATCAATGAATCCAACCCTCTGGCAACGGACGGAGTCGGATGCATCAAAATAGTTGCTCCCGGGTGTATATTCGTCATCACTCGATTCATCATAACAGAAACAGAAGGTTTCTTCCAATCAATCGTATCAACCGTCCACAGGATCGTTTCCATCTGGAGGTGATCGGCGATGTCGACCACTTGGTCCGAAAAACTTCCGCTCGGAGGGGCGAAGTAAGCAGGTTTTTGTTCTGTGATCGCTTCAATGATTTCATTGGTCTTTGCGATTTGATCTGTGATTTGCTGATTGGTCATCCTTGCCATATTGGGGTGGTTATATGCATGATTCCCTATCAAGTGCCCCTCTTTTGCAATCATTTTCGTGTATTCAGCATGTTCCTTAGCCCATTTCCCTTCTAAAAAGAAAGTTGCTCTTACGTTATTTTTCTTTAGGATTTTCAATATGTCCGGTATATACTCCGTCCCCCACGAAACATTGATCATCAGTGCGACCATGTTTTTCTCCGGATGACCCCTGTAAATCGGAGATGCCGGGAGACTTTCCAATGAAACTTTTGGTTTGACTTGGTCAAACACCAGCTTATTTTCATCGAACTCCTGATTTTCTTTCATCTCTTCATAAGACTTTCCTATATTCACTTTCAAACCATTGCGGCCAGGCGTTTTTTTCCAAACCCTGTCAATGTAAGCATCCTGTGGCGGCTTGTTATATTGTTCACTTCTTGATTTAATTTCTTGATATAGCGGATCCTCCTGTTTAATTGTCTCCATCCATTCCTGCTGTTTACTGCTATCATCAAGAAAAGGGTTGTATGAGTTATTCCAGGTGGTGATTACTAAGAATACGAAAATAATGATATGGATATATTTCATAAAATGATGCATATGCCTGTCCCTCCCTGACTCAAATATATGAATGCAACATCTTGGTTATGCTTTATTCAGGTATGAAGCAGTGAACAGAACAATATGCTAAAACGAAAATATCATAATATTAATTAACTCGAAAAATCCCCTCTTGATCCTGCCATACTATTTTATCCCGATTGACATCAACTGAGTATTTAAAAGCGGCCATAAAAAAAGAAACTGGAATGTTTACCAGCTTCTTATCTTTCACGCCTGTGTAGATTTTTCTTTAGCGGCTTGTTCATCTTTCAAAGCGGCTTTTCTTGACAAGTTGATTCGTCCTTGACGGTCGATTTCTTTCACTTTCACAAGAATTTCATCCCCGATTTTGACGACATCCTCCACTTTGTTTGTACGTTCTTCTTGTAGTTCGGAAATATGGACAAGTCCATCTTTTCCTTTGAACAATTCGACAAAAGCGCCAAATTTTTCAATCCGCTTCACGGTACCCATGAATATTTCTCCAACTTCTACTTCACGGACTATGTCCTCGATGATTTCTTTTGCTTTATTGTTCATAACCGTATCTGTTGAGGAAATGAACACATCACCATTTTGTTCAATATCGATTTTAACACCTGTTTCATCGATTATCTTATTGATTTGCTTACCGCTCGGACCAATGACATCCCGAATTTTATCCGGATTGATGTGCATTGTTAAAATCTTAGGAGCATATGCAGATAACTCTGTTCTTGGTTTTTCCAAAGTCTGCAGCATGGAATCCAGTATCTGCATACGGCCTTTTTTAGCTTGGCTTAATGCTTCTTCCAGGATTTCACGGGATAATCCATCGATTTTTATATCCATTTGCAATGCTGTGACACCTTTAGCTGTACCGGCGACTTTGAAATCCATATCTCCGAGGGCATCTTCCATTCCTTGGATATCGGTCAAAATCGTGTAATCTTCACCTGATTTGACCAGCCCCATTGCAATCCCTGCGACAGGCGCTTTAATAGGAATACCTGCGTCCATCATTGCCAATGTGCTTGCGCAAATGCTGGCCTGAGAAGTTGAACCATTGGATTCGAGCACTTCCGAGACAAGACGGATAGTATAAGGGAAGGCCTTTTCGGACGGAACAACTTTTTCAAGCGCACGTTCTCCTAATGCGCCATGGCCGATTTCCCTGCGTCCCGGCCCGCGCATCGGCCCGGTTTCACCGACACTGTATTGCGGAAAATTATAATGATGCATGAACCGTTTAGATTCTTCCAAATCCAAACCGTCTAATATTTGTACATCACCAAGTGCACCGAGTGTACAGATACTCAAAGCCTGGGTTTGCCCCCGGGTGAATAAACCTGAACCATGTGTTCTTGGCAGGATTCCCACACGTGAAGACAATGGCCGTATTTCATCAATTTTACGACCGTCCGGACGTACTTTTTCTTTTGTGATCAAGCGTCTTACTTCAGCTTTGACAAGTTTGTCCAAAATGTTTCCAATTAACTTGACTACCTGTTCGTCTTCATTTTCATATTTCTCAAGTACTGCATTTTTAACAGCTTTTATCGCTTCATCGCGAGCGTGTTTTTCTTTTACTTGAATTGCTTCAACCAATTTATCTTTGGCTTCCGCCTCTACTTTCGCCGTCAAATCTTCATCAGCAGCAAAAAGGGAAACTTCCATCTTTGGTTTTCCGACAGCCTGTACAATTTCATCCTGAAAAGCGATAAGGCGTTTGATTTCTTCGTGGCCGAACATGATCGCTTCCAGCATGTCTGCTTCTGGCACTTCCTCGGCCCCAGCCTCAACCATATTGATCGCATCTTTTGTACCGGCAACGGTCAAATCTATATCACTTTCCTCATGCTGTGCAATCGTAGGATTGATAATGAACTCCCCATTAACACGTCCTACATGGACACCGGCAATCGGTTCTGAAAATGGTATATCAGAAATACTTAAAGCTATCGAAGAACCTATCATAGCTGCAATTTCAGTGGAGCAATCCTGATCGACACTCATCACCGTACTTATTACTTGCACCTCGTTGCGGAATCCATCAGGGAACAGAGGTCTGATTGGCCTGTCAATCAATCGGGAAGAAAGGATCGCTTTCTCACTCGGGCGTCCCTCTCGTTTAATAAATCCTCCAGGAATTTTCCCTACTGCATAAAGTCTTTCTTCATAATTCACCGTCAAAGGAAAAAATGGCAGGTCTTTCGCCTCTTTGGAAGCTGTTGCAACAGACAGCACCGCTGAATCACCATATCTGATAAGGCAGGCGCCTCCTGCTTGTTTAGCAAGTTCTCCTGTTTCGACAGTGAATTTTCTCCCGGCTATTTCTGTGGAGAAAGTTTGCTTTTCGTCTGACATCTATTTAAAACTCCTTTCATGAAACATCCTATCCTTCATTTTATAGTTTATTGTTAGGAATGTAAATTTTATGTAGAAAAAAGATTGCTTTGAAGAAGTGCATCGGTGGTCGAAGGAACCGCACCTCCTCGGAAGCCGGTTATTCCCTCCACATGGAAATCATTGTCACGTCTCCTGCACACGCCTATCCATCAGGTTTATACTCGGCGGGCATTGTCAATTAGCTGCCTTGCGTTTAAACAAAAAAAGCAGGATTTCTCCTGCTTTTTCTAATTTATCGGCGCAGACCGAGTCTTTTGATCAATTCACGATAGCGGGCAACGTCTTTATTACGCAAGTAAGTAAGCAAGTTACGACGCTTACCAACCATTTTCATCAAACCGCGGCGTGAATGGTGATCTTTTTTATGAACGCGCAAATGTTCATTCAAAGTAGTGATTTCTTCAGTCAATACAGCAATCTGTACTTCCGGAGAACCTGTATCACTTTCATGTGTTTTGAACTCATTGATGATTTCGTTTTTACGTTCTTTTGTAATAGCCATTCGGCATACCTCCATTTGTTTATTTGCTAATCCCCTGCCTCCCAGCAATCGTCGGAGATACGAATTTGCCACGAGAAGGTTCTACGTGATTTATCGTACAACTTTTTAAGGTAAATTGCAAGCAATATTATTCACGCAACCATCCCGATGAAAATCATTTGGTTCTTCTTAGGAAGATTATCTCTGAATGAAACATGCTGTCTTGACCAGACACAAAAGAAGAAATAGATACCATGTCGATATGGATATCCCCCCCTTTCGGCAGATAGATTAAAACATAAAATCTGCCTGCTGCAAAAAGGGGTAATTATTATTCTGCCCGCAGCTTAAAATACCGGCGAATATTTTTTTCATCCACTTTCATCTGCTCTATGAGAGCATCAGCGGATTCGAATTTTTTTTCATCACGGATAAATTGATGCCATTGCACGATGAGCTCCTCACCATACAAATCATTATTGTAGTCGAATATATTCACTTCAAAAGATAAAGCCTCACCGTCGCTGAACGTCGGATTTGTGCCGAGGCTGGCCATGCCTTCATAAGTCTCGTTTTTATAAATGACTTTCACGGCATAAATCCCTGTCCTTGGAAATAATAAATTCGGGTCGACCTGTAAATTGGCTGTTGGAAAACCTAATTCTCTGCCCCGTTTTTCACCATCGATCACAGTGCCAAAGAACGATAAAGGTCTATTCAACAAATTATTCACGCCTGAAATATCACCATTTTTCATCAGCTCTCTGATTTTTGTTGAGCTGATTTTTTCGTTATCCAATTCCATCTTATCTATTACTGTGTAATCGAAGGAGCCTCTCGTTTGATCCTTGATCACTGTCATGTTTCCCGCACCTTTATGACCATATGTATAATCAAATCCAGCAACCAAATGCTTGATATGCAGGCCGATGATGAAATGGTCAATGAAATCTTGCGGAGATAACTGGGACAATTCCTTATTAAAAGTAATGATATATAACCTGTCCACGTTCATTTTTTGCAGAATAGCTTGTTTTTCACGAAGTGGTGTGATGTATTTCACGTCTTTTGCATTCCTTAGGACGACTGTAGGGTGGGGATGGAAAGTAACCACAGCACTTTCGCTATTATTTTCTTTGGCTTTCTTCACCGCAGTCTGTATCACCTTTTGATGTCCTTGGTGTATACCATCAAAAAAACCGATTGCCGCGACTGTTTCAGGCAGATCATCCACGCGCAAAGTATGTGGATAAGTTAATTCAATCGTTCTCATTTCTAACACCTGCACTTTCATTTTTCATTAAAAACACGTACTGGTTTTATTACATCGTCATGTTCCGGATGAATTTGGTATATAGCCAGGAGCTTATTTTCATACATGATTTTAAAGGGATCAGTATGCATTGCTTTCTTTGGTTCAGAAATTTTTTGGCCATGAAGCACCCGTTTTCTCATAGTTTCATCTGCTTCAAGCGTGTCTAAATGCTCCAGACCAGCTGCAATCGGCAATAGCATTGTCTGCAGCTCATTCGCGGCTGCCGCTTTCTCTAGCATATCAAATTGTACAGTATCTTTCTCAGAAAATGCTCCGGTTTTTGTCCGTACAAGGGAAGACATATGAGCGGGAAATCCGAGTGCTTCCCCTATATTGACGCACAGCGTTCTGATATATGTCCCCTTGGAGCAAACGATCTTGAGTGAAATATGATGGTCATCCATGTTTTCATCCAGAATCTGCCGCAACTCGTAAATATTTACTTTCCTTTTCGGGCGCTCTACAGGGATATTGTTCCTTGCATATTCATATAATTTTCTGCCATTGACCTTGACGGCTGAGTACATAGGAGGTATTTGGGTGATTTCTCCCTTGAATTTTTGGAGAGTCTTTTCTATTTCATCATAGGAAAACTGGCGGGTCATTTCTTTAAAAGCAATGACCTCTCCTTGGCTGTCTTCAGTATCCGTTGCAGTTCCCAAAGAAAGTTCTGCTATGTAGGTTTTTCTTGTGTCTGTCAGGAACGGGACAATCTTTGTCGCTTGGCCGATACAAATAGGCAGAACACCTTCCACCTCAGGGTCCAGTGTCCCTGTATGACCAACTTTTTTTGTCTGAGCCAGTTTTCTTATTTTCATCACACAGTCATGGGATGTCATCCCTTTGGGTTTCCATAGTGGCAAAATTCCGTCCACGCTGCTTCCTCCAATTCATATCATGTCATAATCAGATTTTATTTTCAAATCTAAAACAAAGGAATAAAAATTAAAAAAGACTGCAAAATCAAGAGCCAGGCCCCTTGCTGCAGCAACCGGGATCTGATTAAAAACCGGAATGCATCTCACGCGGCAAAAGGAGCCAGACACTTTTTTAAGCAATCTTTTTTGTTATTTATTTAAATCGCGCAATAGATTTTCAATACGGTTACCATATTCCAAAGCCTCATCGAATTCAAATGTGATCTCTGGTGTCTTTCGCAGACGAATGCGATGACCAATTTCAGAACGGATGAACCCTTTTGCTTTTGCGAGACCCAGCAATGTCTCTTTTTTTTCTTCATCATTTCCTAAAACGGAGATAAACACTTTTGCCTGCTGCAAATCACCAGTCACTTCGACATCCGTAACCGTTACAAAGCCAACCCTGGGATCTTTTATTTTTTTTGATAAAATATCACCGAGTTCCTTTTTCATTTGCTCCGCAACACGATTGGCACGTATATTATTCATCATTTTTCACCTCATCATGATACTGCCGCTGCATGAATGAAGACAGCTTTTTGAATAGTGAGGGGGGAATCAGCGGCAATTAGTTATTCAAATGAATATCCATGTCCCCTATCGTCCCCCTGCTTTGTGGCCCTTTCTTGCCGGAAAATGTTTATTTCCGCTCAATCTCTTCCATAATGAACGCTTCGACGATATCCCCTTCCTTGATATCATTGAAGTTTTTAATCGTCAATCCGCACTCATAGTTTTGAGCTACTTCCTTTACATCATCTTTAAAGCGCTTCAGTGTGTCGACTTCGCCTTCATAAAGGACAATACCGTCACGTATTAAACGAAGGCCTGAATCGCGTGTCAATTTTCCATCCGTTACATAGCAGCCTGCAATAGTACCGATTTTGGATACCTTGAATGTTTCTCTTACCTCTGCCTGACCAATTACTTTTTCCTGGTATTCAGGATCAAGCATCCCCTTCATCGCAGCTTCGATTTCCTCGATGGCTTTATATATTACTCTATGGAGACGGACATCCACCTGTTCGGAATCCGCAGCTTTTTTTGCATTGACATCAGGCCGGACATTAAAGCCGATAACGATTGCGTTTGAAGCGGAAGCAAGAATGATATCGGATTCTTTAATGGCACCCACACCTGTATGAATAATGTTGATTTTAACACCTTCAACATTGATCTTTCTCAGAGAAGCCGCCAGTGCTTCGACTGATCCCTGAACATCCGCTTTCACAATAATGTTTATTTCTTTCATTTGTCCTTGTTTGATTTGTTCAAACAAATCATCCAAGCTGACTTTATGCTGTTCGCTTCGGTTTTCTTGCACTGCTTTTGAATGGCGGGCTTCTCCGATCTGGCGGGATTTCTTCTCGTCATCAAATACAAGAAACTGGTCTCCTGCATGCGGCACTTCATTCAACCCAGTGATTTCTACTGGAGTCGAAGGGCCTGCTTCTTTCACTCTCTGACCAAGATCATTGACCATTGCTCTGACACGTCCGAACGTATTACCGACAACAAGAGAGTCTCCAACATGCAATGTTCCGTTTTGGACAAGTAATGTCGCGACAGAGCCTTTACCCTTATCCAATTCCGCTTCAATTACGGTGCCAAATGCATTTTTCCCCGGGTTAGCTTTCAGCTCTTCCACTTCGGCAACAAGCAGGATCATTTCAAGTAAATCATCGATACCTTCTCGCTTGATTGCAGACAGATTAACAAAAATCGTATTGCCTCCCCAGTCTTCCGGAATCAAATTGTGTTCCGTCAGCTCCTGCATGACCCGATCCGGATTTGCTGCTTCTTTGTCAATCTTATTCACGGCAACAATGATTGGTACTTCTGCGGCCTTCGCATGATTGATCGCTTCAATCGTTTGTGGCATGACACCATCATCAGCAGCCACAACCAAGATGGCAATATCTGTTATTTGGGCACCGCGGGAACGCATGCTGGTGAAAGCCGCGTGGCCAGGTGTATCCAGAAATGTGATTTTCTTTCCTTCCAGTTCAACTTGGTATGCCCCAATATGCTGCGTAATACCGCCGGCTTCACCTTCTGTCACTTTGGTATGCCTGATGGAGTCAAGCAATGTAGTTTTCCCGTGGTCGACATGACCCATAATAGTAACTACAGCAGGTCTTTCTATCAATTCGCTTTCTTTATCTTCAGTAATATACTTAACAAAATCGGTATCTTCCAATATGATTTCTTTTTCCACTTCCACGCCATATTCTGCACATATCAGTTCAATTGTGTCATCATCGAGATCCTGGTTTTTGTTTGCCATCACACCAAGAAACATCAACTTTTTAATGATTTCGGCAGCTTCCTTGTTTAATTTAGACGCAAGCTCGCTCACCGTCAATGTAGAACTATATTTAATTTCTTTAGGCATTTCTTTGACTACCGGTTTTTGAGGTGCCTGGTTCGTTCGATGCTGTTTACCCTGATTCCGGTTGTTTTGTTTATTATTTCGCTGTCCGGAAGGGCTTGTGCCGCGTCGGTTGTTCCCAGGTTTTCCAGGACGATGCTGATTCTTGTTTTGTCCTTGTTTGTTTTGATTGCGAGACGGTTGATTACGCTCTCCATTTTGCGGGTGGCTGGAGCCTGAATGTTGTTTATTTTTATTCGAATGGCTGCTGCCATGTTGGCCAGACGGGTTCCCTTGTTTTCCACTATCCTGCTTATGATCAGTTCCTTGGTTTTGTTTTGTTTTCATATGTTTATCCTTACTATGCTGTGCGCCATTGTTGTTTTTCTGTTTTTCTTTGCCCGAATTAAAAATCTTGTCCAGTCTATTTTTCGCGTTTTCCGAAATAGTCGACATATGGTTTGTAACCTCATAATCCATTTTTTTCAGCTGGTCGATCACTTCTTTGCTTGTTGTATTACTTTGTTTTGCATATTCATATACACGCATTTTACGCATATGTTCACCCCCAAAAGTATTTAATCAAATAAAGATTTGATTTTTGCGGCAAACCCTTCATCTAAAATTGCGATAGCTACCCTCTGCAGCTTTCCGATAGCATTGCCCAAGGCCTCTTTATCCTCATTAATAATGATATATGGCACTTCATACGTCTTGCATTTATCCGTCAATTTTTTTTTCGTCTGAGGGCCTGCATCACTTGCCAATATAAGAAGTTTTACGCGTCTTTTTCTTATATCCTTGATTATCGTATCTTCACCCGCTGAACATTGGCGTGCTCTATATGCTAAGCCGATAAGATTTAAATAGTTTCGTTTAAACATCGCCGTTCCCAATTAACGCTAAAAGCTCTGTATAAACTGTTTCAGGAATCTCGGCTTCCAAGTGCCGCCCCAGCACATTGTTTTCACGTGCCTTCCTGACTACTTCCTGATTCTTGGTGACGTATGCCCCACGGCCATTTTTTTTGCCTGTCGGGTCAACAGATACTTCACCATCTTTATTTCGCACGATTCGAATCAGTTCTTTCTTAGGCATCATTTCATTGGTAACAACACATTTGCGCATAGGTGTTTTTCTCTTTTTCATGGCAATCCCTCCTTATTCAAACAAATCTTCATCTTCTGCTGAATAAGTCTGTTCTTCGATGATCCCTTCCTCTATTGCCTGTGTTTCACTTTTAATATCGATTTTCCAGTTTGTTAATTTGGCAGCCAATCGCGCATTCTGCCCCCGTTTGCCAATAGCAAGCGAAAGCTGGTAATCAGGGACGATGACCGTGGTAGATTTTTCTTCCTCATCAACTAGCACATCGATTACCTTTGCCGGGCTGAGAGCATTCGATACATAGACGACCGGATCATCAGACCATTGCACGATATCTATTTTTTCACCTTTCAATTCGTTGACAATTGCTTGAACTCTTTGGCCTTTTTGCCCGACACAGGATCCGACAGGATCCACTTGAGGATCATCAGCGTAGACAGAAATCTTGGAACGGTCACCCGCCTCCCTGGCAACATTATTGATTTCTACAACCCCGTCGTAAATTTCCGGCACTTCCATTTCAAAAAGACGCTTCAGTAATCCCGGATGTGAACGAGATACATAAACCTGTGGCCCTTTGCTTGTATTTTCCACTTTGGTGACATACACCTTGATACGGTCGTGAATATTATATTCTTCGGTAGGCATCTGTTCCGCTTCAGGAAGCTTGGCCTCGATTTTACCAAGGTTGACATAGACAAAACGTGGGTCTTTTCGTTGAATGATACCGGTCATGACGTCATCCTCACGATCTGCATATTCATTGAAAATGACGCCTCTTTCTGCTTCACGAACCCTTTGGGTAACAACTTGCTTTGCTGCTTGAGCAGCAATTCTGCCAAAGTCCTTAGGGGTCACTTCCACCTCTATAACATCTTCCAACTCATACGTTGGACTGATTTCCTTAGCGTTTTCCAGTGAAATCTCCTGTTGCGGGTCTTCAATGTTCTCAACAACTGTTTTACGTGAAAAGACTCGCATTGTACCTTTTTCTTCATCCAAATCCACTCTGACATTGGAAGCTGATTTGAAATTTTTCTTATAAGCAGAAATCAATGCTGCTTCCAGTGCTTCAAGCAATATTTCTTTGTCGATATTTTTTTCTTTTGCTAATAATTCAATTGCATCGAACAGTTGACTGCTCACTTCTCATATCCCCCTTTAAAATACAACTGCGATTCTTGCTTTTGCAATTTTTTCGTATGGAATTTCAATTTGTTTTTTTCTAGTTTTATCAAGATAGTTTATCACAGCGATATTGTTTGTAAAAGATTGCAATGTACCTTGATACTCCTTACTTCCGCCAATCGGTTCATATAATTTAACATATACGTTTTTTTCAATGTTGCTGGCGAAATCTTCTTGTGTTTTCAGTGGACGTTCCGCTCCAGGTGAAGAAACTTCCAGGAAGTAAGGTTCCTTTATTGGATCAAGCTCATCCAGTTGCTGGCTCAACTCCTCAGACACATCTCCACATTCAGCGATATCAACACCGCCTTCTTTATCGATATAGACCCTTAAAAAATTATTTTTGCCTTCTTTGACATATTCGACATCAAAGAGTTCAAGTCCTTTTTTTTCAACGATTGGTGCTGCCAATTCTTTTGCAATGCTGATTACTTCCGAATCCAATAGCCTTCCTCCTTTTACTACATTGTCATCAGTATGGTTTCTGCCATTTGCAACCGAAAATGGACAAGTTTCCAAAAAACCTCTTATTATATTGTTCCCAACTCAAACTGCTAAAAACCTTCATTTCAGGCAGCCTTCATCCGAAATGAAGAAAATCGGTTTCCAAAGACCTAACAATTACAGCAGTCAATATAAAACCCTTGCCAAGTTCGGGCAAGGGAAAAAGATACGTCCAAAGACTTCGTTATGAAAAAAGAGTGGGTGAATACCCGCTCTTTCTTCATAACGTTCATAACAGATGTTATTAATGTACCATAATAATACATTGAAGGCAAGAAAAGTGAATTTCATCCATCAAGACGCTTCTTATCATGTTCTTTTTCAGTAAACATACTATCATAAAGAGCCTGCTGCAATGTCGCTCTTGTAGCCCCTTTGAAGTAATGAATATCCATTCTGATCATTTGCTGGACAATTTTGGGACGCAGTCCTGAAATGATGGGCTCACACCCCATCATCTTGACCGCCTCCATCAATCTGGAAAAATAATCGATGGACTCAGGAGCAGTCTCTGCAATCCCGGAAAGGTCCATAATCAACGTACGCACTTTTGATTTGCCTATTTCCATTAATACTTTTTCTTCAATGATCCGGGCACGCTGATCATCCAATGTACCAATTAATGGAAGAATGAATATCGTGTCTGTAATTGGTATAATCGGAGCGGAAAGATTATCCACCATCTTACGTTGTTTTTCAATTAATTCATCCTTACATGTCGAATAGCTGAGGAAGAATCCATTAATAAACAGATCTATCATATCATCAATTTTTCCATGCATAATAAAAAAATCTTCATTCGACCATGAGCGGTTGTTCCTGTTTACATATTCCTTAATAAACTGCCAAAATGTTCTTCTTATCGCTTGGATCCATTCCAACTTGAATGCCAGTGTCAACTTGTTCTCCGCCCAAATTATTCCTTCTTGTCCAGCAAATTCATGAATGGAAGTGGTATCCTCTTCGACTATATATCCAACAAGCCTATTCGCGTTATTCAATAAATTAATATTGCCCACTGCATCAATCTCTTTTATTTTATCGCGCACGTTCTCTGCTTGCTTTAATAAATTCTCCTCAAATCGTCCCGAATTTTCCTTTAAAAATTGCAATATATCTTCTTTGTTTTCTTTCAATATATCCAAAATGAAGCGCCCCCGTATGACAAAATTTTTCATGAAATTTCGCAATACACATTATATCATAAGTGTTTATGCATCCAAAATGAAGATGCGAAATGTCCTGCAACATGATCAGTTTATCAGAAAGCTGGCAATTTCCGTAAATATGGTAAATACTTTGTTGCCCTATCCAACAAGAGAGATTTATTTATTCCATTACCAAAAACCGATTAGCCTGCAACATACCTGCAAGCTAATCGGTTTATTAAAATAGTGACAGTTGATTTTTTTCTGCCATCCCAGTCAGGCAACCATGGTGGTCCAGATATTCCAACACCGTTTTGGAGATTTTACTTCTCTCACGAAGATCCTCTTTAGATAAAAATTCTCCGTTTTCCCTTGCTTTGACGATATTGATAGCTGCGTTTGTTCCTAACCCATCCACAGCGTTGAATGGGGGAATCAGCTTGTCGCCGTCTACAATAAACTCGGTGGCACTAGATTTATAAAGATCGACCTTGGCAAAACCGAATCCTCGCTGGCACATTTCCAGCGATATTTCTAAAACGGTGAGCAAACTTTTCTCTTTCGGCGGGGCATCATTTCCTTTTGCTGTTATTTCAGCTATTCTTTTACGTATTGCGTCAGGCCCTTTTATCATTGTGTCCAATTCAAAGTCATCGGCGCGTACGGTGAAATAAGCTGCGTAAAACAAAATGGGATGATGTACTTTAAAGTATGCGATCCGGATAGCCATCAGTACATACGCAGCAGCATGGGCTTTCGGGAACATATACTTGATTTTTTTACATGACTCGATGTACCACCCTGGGACATTATGCTTTGTCATTTCCGTGATCCATTCATCCTGCAAACCTTTACCTTTACGAACCGATTCCATGATTTTAAACGCCAGGGAAGCATCAAGGCCCTTGTGCATCAAATAAACCATGATATCATCACGGCAGCCAATAACATCAGGCAGTTTACATATACCATCATTGATTAATTCCTGTGCATTCCCCAACCACACATCGGTCCCGTGGGACAATCCGGAAATGATGACTAATTCCGCAAATGTCGTTGGTTTAGTATCCTCAAGCATTTGTCTTACAAATTTTGTACCGAACTCTGGTACGCCAAGTGTACCTGTATGGCAATCGATTTGTTCGGGGGTAACTCCAAGTGATTCAGTGCCGGCAAATATTTTCATTACTTCCGCATCATCCGTCGGAATCGTCTTTGGATCGATACCGCTTAAGTCCTGCAGCATTCTGATTACAGTGGGATCATCGTGTCCAAGTATGTCAAGCTTCAACAGGTTATCGTGAATGGAGTGGAAATCAAAATGGGTTGTTCGCCACTCACTATTCCGGTCATCGGCTGGAAACTGAATAGGTGTGAAATCAAAAATTTCGAGTTCAGAAGGCACGACAATGATGCCCCCCGGATGCTGTCCTGTTGTTCGCTTGACTCCAGTGCATCCTTGCACAAGTCTGTCTACTTCGGCGTTTTTATATACAAGCTGGTTATCAGAAGCGTATCCTTTCACATATCCATAAGCGGTTTTTTCAGCTATTGTTCCAATCGTTCCAGCGCGGTATACATTATCTTCGCCAA
Source organism: Tigheibacillus halophilus (assembly GCF_042683165.1). Taxonomy (NCBI): domain Bacteria; kingdom Bacillati; phylum Bacillota; class Bacilli; order Caryophanales; family Bacillaceae; genus Tigheibacillus; species Tigheibacillus halophilus. Next base: position 683,222 of record NZ_JBHUIZ010000003.1, on the reverse strand, counting down.
ATAACACTTTTGTATAGTCATGCGCCTGAGGCTGATAATCACCGGAAAAATTCAAATCAATGTCCGGCACTTTATCTCCTTTGAATCCCAAAAAAGTCTCAAAGGGGATATCCTGACCATCCTTCTTGTAAGGGATGTTGCAGTCAGGACACTTTTTATCAGGTAAATCAAATCCGCTGCCATAGGATCCGTCCGTAATAAATTCACTATGATGACATTGCTCACACACATAATGTGGCGGGAGAGGATTCACCTCAGTGATTTCTGTCATCGTCGCAACAAGTGAAGAGCCTACCGAACCGCGGGACCCTACCAAATAACCATCATCCAGTGATTTTTTCACCAATTTATGCGCGATCAGATAAATGACTGCAAACCCGTGTCCGATAATACTGGCCAATTCTTTTTCTAATCGATCGATAACGATCTGCGGGATGTCTTCTCCGTAAATCTTAGCTGCTCGGTCATAGCTTAAATTGCGGATTTCATCTTCTGCACCTTCTATGGTAGGTGTGAAAAGATCATCCTTGACAGGAGAAATCTCTTCTATTTGATCAGCAAGTGCTCTTGTATTGTCAACTACTATAGCCCTTGCCTTTTCTTCCCCAAGGAACTGGAAACAATCAAGCATTTCGTTTGTTGTCCGAAAAGGTGTATCAGGCAATCTGTGGCGATTCAATGGATTTCCGGCCTGCGAAGCAATCAATATTTTCCGATAGAGCTTCTCATGTTTTTCAACGTAATGAACATTACCTGTAGCAACGACAGGTTTGTCCATTTTCTCTCCCAATGCGACCAATTTACGGATAATATCTAAAATCTGTGATTCATTTGAAACAAGCTCTTTATCAAGCAGATGAACATAATTAGCCGGAGGCTGCACTTCGATATAATCGTAAAATTCAGCAACTTTTTCGGCTTCATCCGCGGATTTTTGCATCATGGTTTCAAAAATTTCACCTTGGTCACAAGCCGATCCGATAATGATTCCTTCCCGATATTTTTTTAAAAGCGAGCGCGGGATACGTGGCACTCTGTAAAAATACTGAACATGAGCCAGGGATACCAGCTTGTACAGATTTTTCAAGCCTTCCTGCGTTTTAGCGATCATTGTTGCATGAAAAGGGCGTGACCGTTGGTATGCGTTCCCCTCTCCCATATGATTGTTCAATTGCTTATGATTAGTGATTTCCTTTTTAAAGACCAGTTGCATCAGCTTCCATAATAAATAACCTGTCGCCTCAGCGTCGTATATGGCTCTGTGGTGCTGTGTCAATTCAATATCCAGTTTCTTACATAGCGTGTTCAAACGATGATTTTTCATTTCAGGGAACAAGAATCTTGCCAGCTCCAAGGTATCGACAACCGGGTTACTGACTTTCCCCATATCAATGCGCTGATACCCCTGATTTAAAAAGCCGATATCAAAACTCGCATTATGAGCGACGAGAATATCTTCACCGGTCCATTCGTAAAAATCTTTTAATACATCACCAATTTCAGGTGCGTCACTTACCATCTCATCTGTGATACCTGTAAGGTCAATTGTTGTCTGGGAGAGGGGGTGATGTGGGTTGGCGAATGATTCAAACCGATCGACAATCTCTCCTTTGTGCACTTTAACGGCTGCCAGTTCGATAATGGTATCATATACGGCCGACAAACCAGTTGTTTCCACGTCAAACACCACGTAAGTTCCGTTTTCTAAATCAACATCCTTGTCATTATAAGCGATCGGCACACCGTCATCTACAAGGTTCACTTCCACACCATAGAGTATTTTGACACCATGCTTTTTCCCGGCAGCATAGGCTTCAGGAAAAGATTGAACACCTGCATGGTCCGTTACTGCCATTGCAGGGTGCCCCCATTTTGCCGCTTGTTCTATCAATCTGGAAGCAGATACGACGGCATCTAATTGACTCATTGTTGTATGGGCATGCAGCTCTACTCTTTTTTCGTCTTCAGGTGCGGTGTCTTGCCGCGTCTCTACCTGTACCTCACAGATGTCATTCGCCATCATTGCAAGTTCATTCGTATACATATCTGTTTGGATGCTTCCACGTGCTTTAATCCACATTCCTTTTTTCAACTGCTCAAACATTTTCGCATCATCATCGCCTCTGGAAAACATTTTAATTTGCAATGAATCTGTATAGTCCGTTGCTTTAGCAATCAACAGACTTCTTCCAGAACGCAACTTGCGAATTTCCACAAGAAAAACATACCCCTGCACTGTTACACGTCTTTCTTCTTCCAGAATATTCTCCATTGGGATCGCGTCATCCTGAATGGCGTATCCCAGCACAAACGGTTTATTATCTTCATCATTTTGTCTGTTCTGATCCCGTTTTTCTTTTTCCTGGATCGTTTTGATCACAAGCTGCTGATCTTCAGCTGCTGTTTGTTCTTTAAATTTCTGGATCTCATCCAATTTATTTTCAACTTCTACTTCCAGCATATATAGCGGCGCTCCAATACGTTTGCAATAAGTTTGGAATCCATCTTCCAAACGTTTTTTCAATGAAGTAGCCTCCGCTTCATTTCTTGCCTTCAGGCAGAACTTTTGATTACTGATTTGTGGTGTTTGATTTAACACAAGATCTTTGTATGCTGGCGAGATCTGGTACGTATGTAGAAAAAGTTGCCAATAAGAACGGATAACGTCTGCATCACAATCTTTTTCTTCTGTGTGTATTGTCATATCGACTTTTGCAAACTGGCTGAATTTTTCCTGAAGCTTTGCTGTCATGATTTGATAAATTGCAGAAGGCAGCACCTGCTTTAACTGGATATGAAAATGCCATAACTTTTCATGTTTGTACAATTCCAGTTTTAACAGTTTACTATCCGCAAAATAGGACAAGTGTTCCTGCGGTATTTCCAATTGCTCCAACAACACTTGCATTTTTTCTTTTTGTGAAATATCCATTTTTTCGCATCTCCCTCTACAGGATATTCGATATAAGATCAATGCACGGACCCCTGCCACAATTCTGACAAGGGTCCATTTTTGCAAATTCACTTAGATGAAGCTCTATAGAAATAATCTTTGTATGTCATTCCATGTTACGATAATCATCAGCAGCATTAACAATGCAAAGCCGACAAAATGCACAATGCCTTCTTTTTGCGGGTCAATAGGCTTGCCTCTGACCGCCTCAATCCCAACGAAAAGTAAACGCCCACCGTCAAGTGCCGGCAATGGGACCAGATTGACTATCCCCAGGTTGATACTAAGCATTGCTGTCCACATAAGGAAATTCATAAATCCGGTCTGTACGATTTGGTCAGTAGCATCATAAATTCCAACAGGTCCTGAAAGCATATCAATGGAATATTGGCCGGTTACCAGCTTAAACAGATTTGTCAAAATCATTTTCGTGGTATCGAAGGTTTGTAAAAACCCGTATTGTACCGTTTTTATGATAGATTTCTCGAAAGTTCCGGTAACCCCAGCTTGACCGAACTCTTCCCCTTCAGATTCCAGCTTTTTAGGGACCAGCTGCAGTTCCTTCGTTTGCTCGCCTCGTTTAACGACCAAGCTCAATTCTTTACCAGGATTTCTTTGGACGATGGTCCTGAATTCATCCCAAGAAGAAACTGTTTTGCCATCAATCTGGAGTACTCTGTCTCCTGAATGCATCCCCGCTTGTGCAGCAGCACTGTCTGCCTGGATATCCTGGACTATCGGTTTGTCAGAAGGAACACCTTGTACTAAGCCAATGATGAAGAAAATAACAATCGCCAGGACAAAGTTCATCATGGGTCCCGCAAAAAGCTGCATTGCTCGTTGACCTACAGATTTTGAAGCGAATTGTCTGTCGTAAGGGGCGATTTGTGTTTCTTTTTCATCCATGATGAAAAACGCTTTACGATCCACATCAAAACTTAACAGATTATCAGGATCGTCCGGCTCATAGCCGTCAATACGCAACTGATGATCCAAATCTACATGTGATACCTCAACGACCCTTGCCTCCGGATGTTTTTCTTTATTGTTTACAATGATTTTATCGACTTTGCCTTCATGATTGAATTCCAGACCAACATGATGGCCGGGCTTTAATTCAATGATTTCGGGATCTTCCCCCGCAACTCTGACATAGCCGCCTATTGGCAATAAGCGTATTGTATATAGCGTCTCGTTTTTGGTAAACGAAAATATTTTTGGTCCGAAGCCAATAGCAAATTCACGTGCCAGCATCCCTGCCCGCTTAGCGAAAATCAAGTGACCGAATTCATGAATGAAAACAAGCAGACCAAACATCAATATAAACGCGATTACTGTATTCAAATGAGCACCTTCCTTTTAAAGGATTGTTTTAACAACCAAGGTCATACCGCTTGCCATATAACGTTTGAAACACTGTAAGCTCTATATGAATGTGAAACAGGTCCATTTTCAAAACCACTTCCATATTTTCATTATATATATTATCCAAACAAATTCAAACAAGCAGTGCTTGGCCAATTCATCCGATAAAATGAATCAGATGCAATACAGGAAACACAAACAATACACTGTCAAGCCGATCGAGTATCCCGCCATGGCCCGGCAATAAATTTCCTGAATCTTTTACGCCAAAATATCTTTTAAAAGCCGATTCTACCAGATCTCCCATCTGCCCTACAATAGATATAAGGATGGCTGTTCCAGCAATTGCAAGGAAGCCGTAATGGAATGGATGAATCATTTGGAAAACTAAACCGACCACACACGCAAGCAAGATGCCACCAAGTGCGCCTTCAATCGTCTTATTTGGGCTGATTTCCGGCCAAAGTTTGTTTTTTCCTATCGCCTTGCCTACAAAATATGCGCCCGTGTCTGTTGCCCAAACGATGAATAATACAAGGAACACGGTTGCTAGCCCCTCATCTCCTGACTGTGTCCGTGCTTCCATGAAATAATAAAATCCCATGGCTACATAGACCATTGCAAGCATCACAAATCCAGCATCTTCCATTGTGAATTTATTTTTCGATAATACTGTATACGTTAAAAGTAGTAGTGAAAACAACACAATCCATTCTGATTTTGTAAAAACGAAATGCGTGGAACCGGGTAAAAGCGCTATCCAGAGAAAAGCGAATCCGGTAATTCCAGGTAATGATAAAACCGGCAATCTTTTCATCCGCATGAGTTCGAATAGTCCGATGGTAGCCAGAAAATAAACGAATAAAATGAACGGCCAGTGACCATATAATACGAATGGAATGAACACAATCATAGCCAAAATTGCCGTAATAATACGCTGTTTCATGAAATTGTCACCTCTTACACGCTGCCAAAGCGCCTTTTTCTTTGTTGGTAGGCCTGTATGGCCTGCATGAACACTTCTTCATCGAAATCCGGCCAAAAAACTTCCGTGAACCAGAATTCTGAATAAGCGCATTGCCAGAGCATGAAATTACTAATTCTTTTCTCGCCGCTTGTCCTGATAAGCAAATCCGGCTCAGACATTCCATTTGTATAGAGATAGCTGCCAAATACACTTTCATCTACATCCGCAATGGAAAGCTCGTCTTTCTTAATATCCTCGGCCATTTTTTTGGCTGCTTGCATAATATCGAGACGCCCGCCATAATTCAAGGCGAAATTTAGCAGCAGCCCATCATTATCTTTTGTCTTTTCCACTGCATTCCATACAGCTTTTTTTGTATGGTCAGGCAATTGTTCAAAATTACCTACTGTTTCTACACGGACATTTCTCTCCATCAGTTCAGGCAAATATTTATGAAAAAACTGTTTTGGCATCCGCATGAGAAAATCAACTTCTGTTTTTGATCTCTGCCAATTTTCTGTTGAAAAGGCAAATAAGGTCAGTGCGGAAATATGTAATTTATCAGCTGCCCGAACAACTTTTTGCACCGCCCCAACGCCTTCCTTATGTCCGGCTACTCTCGGCAAACCGCGTTTATTGGCCCATCGTCCGTTGCCATCCATGATAATTGCGACGTGTTCAGGTATATTTTGCTGTTCAATACGTTTTTTATCTGGTATTTGCTTATCTTTAAATTTTAAAAAAGGAAGTTTTATAGACATATTCGTCCTCCGAAATACTTGTTGCGTATATATAATATAATCATATGGATTTCTTTGATTGGTTATGATGATTCAATTACTGAACTACCATTATAACATCAAAACATGGATGAATAATAGCGTATGTTCTAAAAGTGCATTAAAAAATTACATACATTGACTATTAGAGCTTTTTACAAAAAACTACAGACTGTATGCCAATGCAGTCATCCTTGTCAATGTTCCATCAGCGCTTAAAAACAAACGAATGTTAAACCGCAGATTTACGGAAGGATATGATACTGCCAAGGGAAGTGCACGGAGACTGTCCGGACACTGCAGGCCTCGATGAGTCCTCAGCACGATAGCTCAAGGAGACGCATTAACAACCCGAGAAAATGAACAAACCAATCTCCGGAAATTATTCTTTGCAAAACAAAAGCCCTCTTAAATAAAGAAGGCAATAATCTCTATATTATTTATACAGGAATAACACATTCGGGTCAAACTTCCATGATCTCATTTTCTTTATTTTTAGCCAGCTGGTCGATATCTGCTACGAATTTATCAGTCGCTTTTTGAACCTCATCCTGCGATACGCGGGAATCATCTTCAGTAATATCCCCATTTTTCTCAAGTTTTTTCAGCTGGTCGTTTGATTCACGGCGAATGTTACGGATTTGAATGCGTGCTTCTTCAGCAAACTTCCCGACAACTTTCACAAGATCTCTGCGTCTTTCTTCCGTCAAAGTAGGAATATTGATTCGGATCACATTACCATCACTAGAAGGAGCCAAGCCAAGATCAGCTTTCTGAATCGCTTTTTCGATGTCTCCGATTGCGGTTTTATCGTAAGGAGTGATCATCAGCAGTCTAGGTTCAGGTGCAGTGACACCAGCCAATTGGTTCAAAGGAGTGGAAGCACCATAGTAATCCACGTAGACACTGTTTAGCAGGTTCGGATTTGCCCGACCAGCTCTGACAGTTGCCAAATTCCTTGAAAAAGCTTGAACAGCCTGATTCATTTTTTCATTCATCTGTTGTTTGACATCTTCTATCATCTTACTTCCCCCTTATAATTGTGCCAAGTTCATCGCCTTGAACAACTTTTTTAATATTGCCTTCTTCAGTGATCGAAAAAACAATAAGTGGTATATCGTTATCCATACATAGTGAAGAAGCAGTCGAATCCATCACACCCAGACCCTCATTAAGCATATCCATGAAGGACAGACTTTCATATTTTTTGGCATCCTTATTGACTTTCGGATCATCTGAGTATACGCCATCAACATTGTTTTTCGCCATTAGGATTACTTCAGCTTCAATTTCAGCCGCACGCAATGCAGCAGTAGTGTCAGTTGAAAAATACGGGTTTCCAGTGCCGGCAGCAAAAATGACCACTCGTTTTTTCTCTAAATGTCTGATTGCTTTCCTTCTTATATAGGGCTCAGCTACTTGTCTCATTTCAATGGAGGTTTGTACTCGTGTAGGAATGCCGATTTTTTCCAGGCTGTCCTGCAATGCTAGTGAGTTCATAATGGTTGCCAGCATGCCCATGTAGTCGGCAGTAGCTCTGTCCATTCCCATTTCACTGCCTACTTTACCTCGCCAAATATTGCCGCCTCCGACAACGACCGCTATCTCTATTCCCAACTCGGCAACTTCTTTTACCTGCTGAGCGATAGACTGGATCACTTTGGGTTCAATTCCGTAACCCTGTTTGCCGCTTAAAGCTTCCCCACTTAATTTTAATACGATTCTGCGGTACCGAGCTGATGTCATAGTAACCTCCATCATTGTTATATAATATTTCTGGATTTCTCATGCAATGGATGATCATTTCATGTAATCATTGCATTCTTCACATTGACGAACGAGTTCATCTTCATCCCGTTAATTGTGATTTCGCCGAAGGAAATTACGGCTTTTGGAGAAATAGGGAACAAACATAAAAGCTGTTCCCTATTTTATAGCAGTTGATTATTTAAGCATTCGGCAAAATGTGGATAAATCAAAAAGCTTGCATGGGTGCAAATGAGATACATTTACTTCCCAATCTTGGCAGATATCCACCTTCCACATCATAAACCGATTACCCGTTTATTTTTTGATTTGGTTCATCACTTCGTCTGCGAAATTTTCTTCGCGTTTTTCCATGCCTTCTCCGACTTCGTAGCGCGCGAAGCTTCGGACTGCCGCCCCTTTATCGCCTACAATTTTCTTCACTTTCTGGTCGGGATCTTTTACGAAGCTTTGGTCAAGCAAGCAGATTTCTTCAAAGAATTTGCTCAGGCGGCCTTCTACCATTTTCTCAACAATTTTTTCAGGCTTGCCTTCATTAAGCGCCTGCGTTTTCAACACTTCACGTTCCCGGTCTACTTCGTCTGCAGAGACATCTTCGCGGGAAACATAGCGAGGATTAACTGCTGCAACATGCATGGCGATATCTTTTGCCAGCTGCTCATCAGTTGTGCCTTCAAGAAGTGTAAGCGCACCGATTCTGCCGCCCATATGCAAGTATGCACCAAATGCATCATTATCAGTTTTTTCCAAGATAGTAAATCTGCGAAGTGAAAGCTTTTCGCCTATTTTAGCGATGGCAGAATTGATCAGTGTTTCCAACGTATCTTCTCCGCCTTCAAGCTTTTGCTGTAGTGCTGCATCTACAGAAGCAGGTTTTTGGGAAATCAGATGTTTTGCGATTTGTTCAAGTAGTTGCTTGAATTGGTCGTTTTTCGTCACAAAATCTGTTTCACAGTTTACTTCGATCAAAACAGCAGTATTCCCGTCCTGAAGAATATAAGCGGAACCTTCCGCAGCGATACGATCCGCTTTTTTAGCAGCTTTGGCAATGCCTTTTTCGCGCAAATGATCGATTGCTTTTTCCAGGTCACCATCTGTTTCCTGTAAAGCTTTTTTACAATCCATCATGCCCGCACCTGTTTTTTCGCGTAATTCTTTTACCATTTTTGCAGTAATTGCCATTACAATTCCTCCTTAATTATTGGTTGTTTGGATAACTTCTTTAAAAAAAGGTGATAAAAGGCATCTCCCCTTATCACCTAACCTTTTAAGCAAGTTATTCTTGTTCAGCTAATTCCTTGTTTTCTTCTGCCGGAGCTTCAATAGGAGCTTCTTCCAGTTCTTCGCCTTGTTTTACTTCCAAAATCGCATCAGCCATTTTTGAAGTAAGTAGCTTGACGGCACGAATTGCGTCGTCGTTAGCCGGAATGACATAGTCGATTTCGTCAGGATCGCAGTTTGTATCAACGATGCCGATGATCGGGATGTTCAATTTATGAGCTTCCGCAATCGCGATGCGCTCTTTGCGCGGATCGATAACAAACAAAGCGTCAGGCAATTTCTTCATATCTTTAATACCGCCGAGGAATTTGACAAGACGGTCTTTTTCTTTTAGCAAGTCGACAACTTCTTTTTTAGGAAGTACTTCAAAAGTTCCATCCTCTTCCATACGCTCAATGTCTTTCAAACGGTTGATGCGTTTACGGATAGTTTGGAAATTAGTCAGCGTGCCGCCAAGCCAACGTTGGTTGACGTAGTACATGCCTGAGCGAGTTGCTTCATCACGTACAGAATCTTGCGCTTGTTTTTTGGTACCAACAAACAACAATGTACCATCATTGGCAGCTAGTTCTTTTACGAACTTATAAGCTTCTTCAACCTTTTTCACTGTTTTTTGCAAATCGATAATATAGATGCCATTACGTTCCGTAAAAATATACTTTTTCATTTTCGGGTTCCAACGGCGTGTTTGGTGTCCAAAGTGTACACCAGCTTCCAGTAATTGTTTCATGGAAATTACTGACATTTTACATTCCTCCTATATGGTTTTTTTCCTCCGTCAGCATCATTTTCAATGAAAGACCTCTCAAGAAAATGGGAACAATCCCTCTTCTTCGGCAAGGCACCATTCACCGAATCAACAGACGTGTGTTTTTGATATGCATAACAATGCATAGTATTTACACCAAAAGTTACTATACCATATCCGACAAAAGGTGGCAAGTATTTATATACATATTTTGAATTCTATTATGAATAGGGATGAAAAAAACCAGATACCTATCAATAGGTTATCTGGAACATCTCACAATTGATCATTTTGCGTGAAATTTGATGACCAATTCCGCTTCTGTTTTTCCACAGCCAAGTTCCTTGGCAATTTCTTCAGTCTGCTTTCCCTGTTGATGCAACTGCAGTATTTTCGCCTCAGTGGACATTTCCGTTTGATCTTTTGCCTGGCTCAAACCTGCAATGGCATCCATTGAATGCTCGTTCGTTTGCCTTTCTGACGCTGTTTCTTGAGTATTTTCTTTTTGGGGCAATGTTCTTGGTGTATGCTTCTCCAAATGCTGCTTGAGTTTGTCATTTTCAAATCTGATTTCTTCCAGATAAGTATCCATCAATTCCAGAAAGTCTTCAGGCAGCTGTTTATTTTTTTCTTGCTTGGCAGTAAGCTGCTTAAACAAAAAATAAATAGCGGCCAAGGAAACAATATGTAATAGAAAACTGATGACCAATAAGAACGGTACACCCATGCTGTTCACCGCCTTTTCCCTTTTTGATTTTATTAAATAATGGCAGACATTTTTTCCATGATTTTCCGCAACTTAAAGATTGCCTTTTTATGAATTTGAGAAATTCTCGAAGTAGTCAAACCCATTACATGACCGATTTCTGTCAACGTTAATTCTTCATGGTAAAAAAGGCTGATGATCAGCTGCTCGTTTTCTGTCAATGATTTGATCCCCTGAACCAGGTCCACTTTCATTTCAGAATCGATCAGTTCTTCATCCGGCGTAAGGGCCTCGTTATCCTTAATATCGTAACCGACACTGTCTTTACTTCGTTCAGTACCTTCTTTCGGATTTTCATCAATCGATAAGACATTGGAAAAGAGCGAGTCTTTTACGATGGATTCCACTTCCTCACTGGAAATACCCAGATACGACGCGATTTCGTGAGACGTTGGTTCCCGCTGCAGGGTTTGTTCAAGTATCCTTGATGCATTTTCCACCTTCTTGCCTTTTTCTCGAATGGAACGCGGCAGCCAGTCTTCCTTTCTCAGTCCATCAATGATCGCCCCGCGAACCCTGAAAGAGGCATACGTATCAAATTTTAAATCACGATCAGGGTCGAATTTTTTTATCGCATCGTATAATCCCATCATCCCGTAACTCTTCAGATCATCTTTCACCACATTTGACGGCAGATGGCTGGCAGTACGCTCTACATGAAATTGCACAAGGTACATATAATGTTCCAAAAGTTGATTAGCGGTTTGTACATCCCCTGAATCCATCCATTTTTTCCACATAGCTGCTTCCTCTGGAGATTGTTTTACTGGCATCCGTTTCCATCCTCCTTCTCCTTAAATAACCTTTTCGCCTTTGCTGACTGTCCGGATATAAAGGTCTCCGCTCAAAGGGTCAAATTCGATAGTTCTGCCACAATTCCCGCCCACATCAGAAGCTGTAACCGGAATATGATGTTCCTTTAATTGTCTTTTAACCGCTTCTACGTTTCTTGGACCTATTCTCATAACTTCACTGCTGCTTGCCATTTGAAACATCTGTGCACCACCAGCTATTTTAGCTTGTAAAGCTGATAGACGCGCCCCTTCGGAAATCACCTTATTGACCAGCATATCGATTGCACTGTCCGCATATTTCATCATATTCATATTCGGTTTTTTCAGCATTTGCGAGTCGGGCAGCATGACGTGCGCGAGCCCGGCTACATGTTTTTGCAAATCATAAACCACAACTCCGACACAAGAACCTAAACCAGTCGTTCGGATGGTTTCCGGTGAGTGGGCTATTTTCAAGTCTGCTATGCCTACTTTCACAACTGTTTTTATACTATTCATCATAGCTAATACCCAGTGCACTGAATATTTTTGGTAGAGAGTCCGGATCTGGAAGCAGTAAAAACTGGCCATTTGACTGTACCATGCCTTTTTTAGCAGGAACATTCATCACCGTATCAATGATGATGGCATAATCGTTTGCTTGTGAAATTTCCACTAGCCCCTGCGAAATAACGGCTCCAGCCATATCAATACTTATTAAAGGGACTGAAGGCTGCATGTGCAGACCAGTAAAATCTGCAAGTGCCGAGACATAAGCACTCGTCAGAATATTGGCGAATTCCTGGATTGCGGATACTCCCAAGGGTTCGGGATCGTCCTGACAGTCAAATAATTCGAGGCCAGAAAAGTGTTGGGCGATAGAATCAGCTTCTTCCAGGCTCATAATCAAAAACACTGTCCCTGGAGCGTTTCCGTTGATTCGGAACATATTTGCTACAACAGTGGTCTCAGCCCCACCAAGCATATCCATTACTTCTTCAAATGCTATAATTTTGAGATCAGGTACAGCCATCTCGACTTTATTTTGCATCATTTTAGCCATAGATGTTGCTGCATTTCCAGATCCTATATTCCCAATCTCTCTCAGTGCATCTCTTTGCATATTGGTCAATTTCTTCATCATTACAGGCCTTTGACATCATTCCCATGTATTTTCTCTGCGGAAAGGACTTGTTTTAGATCCAATAAAATCAATAGCCTGTCGTCGATTTTTACTACCCCTTCGATATAGTCGATTTTTACAGAACCAATAACATCTGGTGCCGCTTCGACAGCATCTTCGGGAATATCAATTACATCATTCGCTCGGTCGACTATTAACCCAACTTCTTTATCTCCTTCAGCAACAATGATGATTCTTGTTTCGTTGTCATATTCAATAGCTTCCATTCCGAATCTGCTGCGCAAATCTATTATCGGTGTCACCACCCCTCTTAAGTTGATGACTCCTTTTACGAAAAATGCGGTCTGTGGAACTCTGGTAATGTGCATCATGCGCTCTATGCCTCCGACATGTTCCACAGACACAGCGAACTCTTCATGTTCAACCTGAAAAACGATTACTTTCCTGGTTTTATTTGATTCTGTTATCATGTAATGACCTCCCCATTTTTATATTTATTTAATCAGTGCATTACTGTCGATAATCAGCGCAACATGCCCATTTCCCAATATAGTTGCTCCGGAAATAGCAAACACATCTGTTAGATAATCACCAAGGGATTTTAGAACGATTTCCTGCTGCCCTATAAAGGCATCAACGACAAGGCCCGCCATTTTTTCCCCTTTCTTGATGATAACAACAGAAAGTAAATCATCATCCTCTTGATTCTCTGTTTGCGGTATTTGAAATGTGTCTTTCAGGAATACAAGCGGTACTACTTTTCCGCGGAAATCTATCACACTTTTTTGATGCGCAGACATGATATCCATCTTTTTGATAATTGCTGTTTCCACAATCGTTGAAAGAGGAATTGCATATTTCTCCTGTTGCATTTCCACCAGCAAGACGGAAATGATTGAAAGGGTCAGCGGCAGCTGAATGATGAATTTGGAGCCTTTGTCTATTTGAGAGTCTATCGTGATATTCCCTCCCAAAGATTCTATTTTACTCCGAACAACATCCAAACCGACCCCCCTGCCGGAAATGTCCGATATCTTGTCTGCAGTGGAAAAACCGCTTTCCATAATTAATTCAAACACTTCCTGATCTGACATAGACTCTCTTTGTTCAAAGGAAATAACGTTGTTGTCAATCGCTTTTTGCAGCACTTTTTCTTTATTGATACCTGCACCATCATCATCAATTTCAATAAATACATGGTTTCCGCTATGATATGCTTTCAAATTGATCGTTCCCTGTTCTGATTTGCCCTTCGATTTTCTTACGTCAGGCATTTCAATACCATGATCAATTGCATTTCGAATCAGATGTACCAGCGGATCCCCGATTTCGTCTATTACTGTTCGATCCAATTCCGTATCGGCACCAGTAATATCCAACTGGATTTGTTTGTTCAATTCTCTTGCCAGCTTGCGGATCATTCGCGGAAACCGGCTGAATACTTGTTCAATCGGAACCATGCGCATCGATAAAATAATATCCTGTAAATCGCTGGAGATTCTGGACATATGTTCTACCGTTTCCTGCAGATCCTTTTGGTCCATTTCAGAAGAAATTTGTTCCAGCCTGCTGCGATCTATGACCATTTCCTCGAAGAGATTCATCAAGGAATCCAATTTTTCAATGTTGACCCTTATGGTTTTATGGGAAACTGATTGGGCATGATTGCTTCCAGTATCTATATTTTTTGTTTCCGGGACTTGCACAGATTTTTTTTCTTCGATTTTCCCTTGGTTTTCAGATGGATCATTCGCTCGCATCTGGAAAGGATAAATATCCACGCTCTCTATCTCTGATACTTTCATTATTTTTGATTTTATCTCATTGTCGGATGCATTTGAGACAAAAACCACGGTGAATAAATCATCGAAATTTTCTTCTTCTAACTCGGTTACATCCGGGTTGGAATAAATTACTTCCCCCATTTTTTCCAGTATGTCAAATACCATGTAGGCTCTGACACCCTTCAGCAAGCAGTCCGAAATTAATTGCACATGAATTTCATAATTGTGAAAACCTCTCTCCGCTGACTCACCTAGGATAGACAGCTGAAATTCATCTAATTGCAATCCCCCTTGATTGCGAGCCCCCCCAGTCTGCACACTTGATTCTTCTTCAGAAGGATCATCGCCATTTTCCAGTGCCAGTAAATCTCTGACGATACCCGAGACATCTTCTTTTCCTGATCCGCCCGCGGCGATATCCTCCACCATCGTTGTTAAATGGTCCAAAGCCGCGAACAGTATGTCCATCATGGAAGCCTGCACAACGATTCTGTCATAACGGATAGCATCGAAAACGTTCTCCAGCTTGTGTGTTAAATCAGCCAAATCTTGAAATCCCATTGTGGCTGACATACCTTTTAATGTATGTGCCGCTCGAAATATTTCTTCAATGATGGATTTATCAGCAGGTGTTTTTTCCAGTGCGAGCAGCTGATTCGAAAGTACTTCCAAATGCTCGTTACTTTCATCAATGAATACATCAAGATATTGCGTAGTGTCCAATTTAATTTCCTCCCAGACCCGTGATTATTTCTTTTATTTTGCCGCCTATGCGGTGCAATGGCAGTATAAAATCTACCAAATTGGTCGCAATTGCTGATTTCGGCATTCCGAATACGACAGAAGTTTCCTCGGATTCAGCGATCAGCTGAATAAAGGGGTCGTTTTCTTTTAATGCTTTTATTCCTTGCGTCCCATCATTTCCCATACCCGTCAGAATGACAGCAATCAAAGAAACGCTAAGCTTGGACAATGATTCCAACATGACATCTACTGAAGGCCTATGTCCTTTCTTTGGCGGCGATTGTGTCAATTCGATTTTCAATTCTGTACGATACTTCACGATTTCCATGTGATAATCAGCAGGCGCGATATAAATTGTTTTCTTTCTGATACATTCCCCATTTTCTGCTTCTTTCACATGATGTTCTGAAAAAGAATCCAAGCGTTTTGCCAACAGTTGGGTAAATCCAGCAGGCATATGTTGGACGATCAAAACGGGTGTTTCAACATGCCCTGCGGCATTCAAATCGGTGAGCACCTGTTGTAAAGCCCGCGGCCCCCCGGTAGAACTGCCTATCGCGATGAGGCGAGGAACAGGTGCATTTCGCATTCCTTCCCCGGGATGGTCGATCATTTCTGTTGCCTCTTCTCTATCCATTTTTTTAGTTTTTCTATAAAAGAAACCTCCTGGCTGGTATCTCGATCAAATTCTCTGGATAAATATGCTTCTGCCATTTTTTCCATCGCTTTGGATACCGGTGCGCGTTCATTCAGCAAAGTATACGGGCACTGCTGCATCACTGCTTTATGGACCAGCTGATCAGACGGCAGCAGGGCGAATTGAACTGGTTCAATCCCCAAAAACCTATGCACGACCTGTTTGAACTCTGAGCAAGCCTGCTTACCAGAGCGTGTTGTTCTCACCTGGTTCATTATCATATATATCGGCATATCAAACTTGTTTTTAATAATGTGCTTGATCATGCTGTAGGCATCCATGATAGCGGTCGGTTCAGGTGTGGCCACAACAAAACATTCATCTGCAGCCATGATGAACCGCATGCCGTCTTCTGACGCTCCTGCCCCCATATCGAAAATAATGAAATCAAAAGAAGTGAAAAGATTGCTAAATTGTTCAAAAAAATATGCGGAACTGGCAGGCGCCATGTGAAAAAGCTTGGATAGACCAGTCCCTCCCGCAATAAAACGGAGGTTTCTCGGTCCTTTTTCTATTATTTCAGTCAAAGAAATACCATTTTCAAAAAAATCAATGATGGAATATCTGCATTGCATCCCAAGCAAAACTTCTATATTTCCCATTCCGATATCCATATCCATTAGCAGTACACGCTTGCCGCGTTTCAATAGATTCATAGAAAAATTCAACGCAGTATTGGATTTGCCTACCCCACCTTTGCCACTGACAAAGACAATCGTCTTGGCTGTTTTACGAGTTTGCTGGAATTGTCGGCGAAGGTTTGCTGCCTGATCACTTTTCATCGAAATCACCCATGATGAAGCTGCTGATATCTTCGGGGTTTGGTTCAATCAAATCATCTGGGACTGCCTGTCCATTCGATAAATAGGCAACACCGAGCCCGCTCTTGCAAGGTAACGTGAATAAACTTCCAAAGTGCCTTGTTTCATCCAGTTTGGTAAAAATCAATCCATCGATATGTACTTTTTCAAATTGCTTTAAGAGCAGCAACAGGTCGCTTTGCTTCGCTGTCAATGATAAAACAAGATAGTTCTGCATATTGTCGGTCAATTCGATCGATTGCTCGAGCTCGTTCAAATAGGTAGCGTCAAGAAAATTTCTGCCCGCTGTATCAACAAATATCAAATCATAATCCGCAAACTTTTGCATAGCCTGCTGATAGTCTTCGGCGGAGTAAGCCACTTCCAAAGGGACATCTAATATCTTGGCATACGTTTTCAGCTGTTCAACAGCTGCTATCCGATATGTGTCCGTCGTAATGAATGCGACATTTTGATGATGCTTCGTCATTTCTAATGCTGCTATTTTCGCCAAAGTGGTTGTTTTGCCTACACCGGTAGGCCCCACAAATTGAATGACTTTTTTATGATGCTGCTGAACGCTTATGCCAGTTTCCACACGGGCTGCAAATTGTGATTGTATTTCTTGTGTTGCATCCTTTTTGATTTGGGACAAAGCAGGCTGAAGGCCATTTTTCTGATGCTTTTGTTTCACCTGCCGGACGATTTTCCCAGCCATACTTTCCTCAACATCCTGATCAAGCAAATACTGGTATACGAGCAAATACTCCGTTTCAGAAAACACTTTTGATTTATTTGCTTGTTCTTCCATCATTCTGCGCAGCCATTTGATTTCGTTTATGACGTCTGGATGACTGATGGCATCATTTTTCTGCCGATATGGTTGTTTTTTTACAGGTGCTTGATCCAGCGCTGCAATGACCTCCACTCGTTTCTTTTTAAACAGCCCAAGAAAACCGCCATCAAAGATTTCTCTGGACTGAAGAATGACAGCATCCTGGCCAAGCTCTTTACGTACCTGATTCATGATTTCAGGCATTGTCGCTGCACGATATTTTTTTACCTTCATGCTACATTCACCATCCCGATACTTTGTACATCGACTGTTGGCTCTAATTCGTTATAAGACAATACAACGATTTGTGGCATAAAACGATCGAGAAGTTGTTTCAAATACATTCTGATCGCCGGCGAACAAAGGACAATTGCTGTTTCTTCCTGGACCTGAAGCTTTTCTGCTTGCTGTTGAATTGCCTGGATAATCGACTGCTGTGTCTCAGGATCCAGCGACAAATAATTTCCGTGTTCGGTTTGTTGTATCCCTTGCGCAATGTTTTTTTCCACTTTTCCTGATACGGTGATGACCTTCAGGGTATTATTTTCATCCGCATATTGTCTGCTGATTTGCGTGGATAGGGATTGTCGTGCATATTCCGCCAGCAGATCGGGATCATTCGTCATTTTTGAAAAATCAGCCAGCGTTTCAAAGATAACCGGCAAATTTCGAATAGACACATTTTCCCGCAGCAATTTACTCAACACTTTTTGAACTTCCCCTATCCCCAAAGGCTCTGGTGTAACTTCCTCGATCAAAATTGGATAACTCTCTTTCAGATGATCGATAAGTTGTTTCGTTTCTTCACGTCCTAACAGTTCGTGCGCATAACGTTTGATCACTTCCGTAATATGTGTAGAAACGACGGAGGGAGGGTCAACGACCGTATAACCAAACATTTCCGCATCGTCCTTGACTTCTTCGCTGATCCACTTGGCTGGGAGCCCAAAAGCGGGTTCCCTGGTCTCCACCCCATCAATATTGTCATCGTCGGCATCCGGCGTCATCGCTAAATAATGATCCAGCAATACTTCTCCCTCAGCTACCCGATTCCCTTTGATTTTCAATGTATATTCATTCGGGTTCAGCTGGATATTGTCACGAATCCGAACAACCGGTATAACGACTCCGAGTTCAATCGCAAGTTGCCGGCGGATCATCACGACTCTTTCCAGTAAATCTCCTCCCTGTTTCGCGTCCACCAGGGGAATCAGGGCATATCCGAATTCGAATTCAATCGGATCCATGCTAAGCAGGTTGACAACATTTTCAGGAGCCTTCATGGCAGCCGATTCACTCTCCGCCTCTTCTTCTTCATCCATGACATCGGTAGGCACGGGTTTTCTTTGCAGCAAATACGCGCTGATGCCTAACAATACAGCAATTGCTGTGGTCAAGAAAAAATTGATCGGCGTGAGACCGAGCAGAAAAATAGTTCCCGCAGCAATGTACAACAGTTTTGGATATTGCAATAATTGGGATGTTACATCGCTTCCGAGATTACCATTTGTTGAAATTCTCGTGACAACGATACCAGTTGCTGTTGATATCAATAATGCGGGGATTTGACTGGTCAAGCCATCGCCAACCGTCAAACGCATGAATGTATTGACAGCCTCCTGGAACGGCATCCCCATTTGTACCACACCGATAATCAGTCCAAAAATGATATTAATCAGTACAATGATGATACCGGCAATCGCATCCCCCTTGACGAATTTACTAGCACCATCCATCGAACCATGAAAATCCGCCTCATTTTCTACTTTTTCGCGTCTTTCTCTTGCCTGCTGTTCCGTGATCAATCCAGCGTTCAAATCAGCATCTATGGCCATCTGCTTTCCTGGCATCGCGTCCAGGGTGAATCTGGCAGCAACCTCTGATACGCGTTCTGAACCTTTTGTAATGACAAGAAATTGAATGATGACCAGAATGACGAAGACAACGAACCCTACTAATGGATTGTCGCCTATCACAAAGCTTCCGAACGTTTCTACAACGTTACCCGCATCTCCTTTTGATAAAATAGATCTGGTTGTTGATACATTCAGCCCCAGTCTGAATAAGGTCAAAAGCAGCAATAGGGAAGGGAAAATGGAAAACTGCAATGGTTCCTGGGTATTCATTGAAACCAGAATGACGATGAGGGCCAATGAAATATTCATTAAAATCAATATGCTTAATAGCCAGCCTGGCAGCGGGATAACAAGCATAACTATAATTAAGATAACTCCTGTGATCACGGTTAAATCTTTTGCTTTCATAAATCTCTCCCCTTACTGCCCGGCTTTCTTTTCAAGTCTGTAAACATACGCCAACATTTCAGCGACAGCTTGAAAAAATTGTTCCGGTATTACATGGCCGATTTCAACATCGGCATACAAGGATCTGGCCAAAGGCCTGTTTTCAATGGTAATGATATCGTGAGCTCTGGCAATTTCCTTTATTTTCATTGCGACATGATCTGCACCTTTAGCAAGTACATAGGGGGCGCTTGCTTTGTTTTCATCGTACTTGATAGCTACGGCGAAATGAGTTGGATTGGTGATGATCACATCTGCCTTAGGCACATCTGCCATCATGCGACGCATGGACATTTGCCTTTGTCTTTCCTTTATCTTCGATTTGATGAAAGGGTCGCCCTCTATGTTTTTGTACTCATCTTTAATATCCTGTTTGGACATACGCATTTGTTTTTCATAATCATAGCGCTGGTACGCATAATCGAAGACTGCTAAAAACAGCAATGCAAGAATAGCTGAAAGACCCATGATAATGGTTACTTGTCCAAAAAATTGGAGCGAATCAGCAGGAGTTTTAAAAGCAAGCATCATCATCTGGTTTCGATGAGACCAAATCACCATGAAAGTGATGGTGCCAATAAAACTGATCTTTAAAAGTGATTTCAATAATTCAACGACCGCTCTGATAGAAAATATTCTTTTGAATCCCTTAATCGGATCAATCCTCTTTAGATCGAATTTTAATGATTCAGAAGTGAAAAGAAACCCAATCTGCATCAAGTTGGCAGCAAAACCAGCAATGAATGCAATGATCAACACTGGAGCCAGCAGCTTTGCCGTTTCCAGCGACGCATTGGTCAGTAACTTGCGAACAGACTGCTGAGTGATATCTTGCTGAATCGTTTCTGTGAAAAATTGTGTCATCAAAGCCAGCATGCCATTTTTCATGTAGGAGCCAAAAACAAAGAGTATGATGAATACCGCCAGTAGCAACAGGCCAGTGTTCACATCCTGGCTCTTGACCACTTTACCTTTTTTCCTTTCATCCTGCCTTTTTTTTGGGGTGGCTTTTTCTGTTTTCTCACCAGCAAAAAACTGTAAATCCAGTTTCAAGTACATGATCAGCCACCTCCAAACAATTGCATCAGACCGCGCATCGTCTTGAATAAACCGTCAAACAGAGTCCTGACCAATGTGATATACAATCCAAAAAAGAGAACCAATGCGATGAAGCTGACTAATATTTTCAGAGGCAGGCCAACGACAAAAACATTCAGTTGAGGAACTGTTCGCGCTATAATGCCAAGTGCTATATCCACGAGGAACAAACAACCGACTATTGGTATAGCTATTTGAAAAGCGATCAAAAACATATTGGTGAATACATCAATGACAAAGTCGATGATCCCGTCTCTGGAAAAAGGGATAAAACGGTCTATCGGAATAAATTGATAACTGTTGTATATCCCATCTATTAATAAATGGTGGCCGTTTACCGATAATAAGAATAGTAATGCAATCATATAAAAATATTGACCAATCAAAGGGGACTGTGCTCCAGTTTGGGGATCTATCACATTAGCTATGGCAAACCCCATTTGGAAATCGATAAATCCACCGGCTATCTGGACAGCCGCCAGAACCATATAAGCAATCAATCCGATTAGAATGCCTACGAACAATTCCTTGACCAACAAGACAGGAAATGTACTATTCCAGCTTATCGCGGCATCATTGACCGCATATGTCATAGCTATCGCTAAATAAAAACTCATCCCAATTTTAAAAGGTAAGGGTATGGTTCGATATGAAAAAATGGGCATCGTAACAAAAAAACCAAGAACTCTTACAAACACTAGCAAAAATACAGGCAACAATTTCAATGTCATATCATTCAACATCTTATCAACCTACAAAGCTATTTAAATTCTGCAGTATGTCGGAAGTAAACTCGACCATTTTTGTCAACATCCATGGACCGAAAAAAATTAACCCAACCAGAACCGCTACTATTTTTGGAATGAAAGCGAGTGTTTGTTCCTGGATTTGTGTCGTCGCCTGAAAAATACTCACCAGTAATCCGACAGCCAGCGCCAGAATCAATAAAGGTCCTGTTATGATAAGAGTTGTATAAATACCTTTTTCTGCCAAACTTAATACAAATTCACTGCTCATCTAAAACCACCTGCCATTTTTTTAGCAACACTTTTATCAATACCCTTGAAGCAATGATTGTGCAATCAGATACCATCCATCCACAAGCACAAACAGCAAGATCTTAAATGGCAATGAAATCATTACTGGCGGAAGCATCATCATTCCCATGGACATCAGAACACTTGCGACAGCCATATCTATAATTAAAAAAGGTACAAAGATCAAAAACCCCATCTGAAAAGCAGTTTTCAATTCACTGATAGCGTACGCTGGTACGAGTGTCGTCATCGGGATATCTTTGATTGATTCCGGTTTCTCTTTCTTTGCGTAATTAAGGAACAAAGCAAGATCTTTTTGTCTTGTATGCTTGGCCATAAATTCTTTCATCGGCTCACTCGCTTTATCATAAGCTTCATCAAGTGTAATTTTTTCTTCAAATAACGGCTGAAGTCCATCCTGATATACATCATGAAAGGTAGGAGCCATAATAAAAAACGTCATGAACAGCGCCAGCCCGACTATTACTTGATTCGGCGGCATCTGTTGTGTTGCCAAGGATGTACGCACAAAAGAAAGAACGATGACAATACGGGTGAAACTGGTCATCAAAATTAGAATGCTTGGGGCAAGCGACAAGACTGTCATTAACAAAAGCAATTTCACTGAACTTGAAACAGTTCCCGGGTCATTGCCGGAGAACATTTGCATGACATCATTCATGTCCATCGTCCTTTTGATGTTCGTTTAAAATTCGTTGTCTGGTCGTTTTCATCTTGTCCAGCTCCTGCATAAATTGCCTTCTGAAATTCGATCCTTCATCAGCCTGCTGAGCAGTCTTCTTTTTAGCAAACAGTGACGCAATATCGACTTTTGGGCCAGCAGTTTCTCCTGCATCCTGCTGTTGTTTTAAAATTGAATTTTTTGTTTCTGGATCCGTTATTTCCTTCAGCATTTCAACATTGTCCCCTACACCCAGCAAATATAATTGTTGGCCGATACGGACAATTTGCACGGATTTATTCGTTCCAACTGATACACCACCCAGATTCTCCATCGCCTTCACTTTTTGCAGCATTTTATTCCGCTTATTTAAGAATTTGACGACATAATAGATTAGAAATAAAATCAATCCAAGCACAATGACTACCTTGACCAGGCTAAAAAGTAATGATGTATCGGACATTCTATCCGATGATTCACTTGAATTTACGGCGGGAGTCTTATGCTCTGATTTTTCCTTTTTAACTGGATCGTCTTTTTCCAGCCAATCTTCCACACTTGTATCTTTGGCCATCACATGGCTGGTTGCAGCGCCGCAGCCATTTACGAGCAATATGACCGCAGCACAGCTAAAAGCAAGCTTTTTCATCCACATGTTCACTGTTTCCTCAATCCAATGCTTTTTGAATCGCTTCAATCACGCGATCAGGCTGGAAAGGTTTTACAATAAAATCTTTCGCGCCTGCTTGTATAGCATCGATAACCATTGCCTGCTGCCCCATGGCGGAACACATGATGATTTTCGCTTCGGGGTTGATTTCTTTAATTTTTTTCAAAGCTGTGATGCCATCCATTTCCGGCATAGTTATATCCATCGTCACTAGGTCCGGCGAGAGTTCTTTATATTTTTCTACTGCCTGTGATCCGTCGCCCGCTTCACCAACTACTTCAAATCCATTTTTTGTTAGAATATCTTTCACCATCATACGCATGAATGCTGCATCATCTACTATCAAAATCCTATTAGCCATTGTACATTCCTCCTGAATGAGATATTATTTAAGTTTTAACAAGCGGTCAGTCTGGCTTGCAATTTCTGTAATACGCACGCCGAAGTTTTCATCAATGACAACCACTTCACCTTTAGCGATCAATTTAGCATTGACAAGTATATCTACGGGTTCGCCCGCAAGCTTATCCAGTTCAACGATAGAACCTGCGGACAGTTCCAAGATCTCCTTGATTGTTCTAGATGTCCTGCCCAGTTCCACAGTTACCTTTAAAGGGATATCAAGCAGCATATCCAAATTCCTTTTTTCTTGGTTATTCAACTGTCCTCGTTCAAATTCCGAAAAAGAAGCCTGCTGTACCTTTGCATGATTTTTATCGACAGGAGCGCCAATGTAATGTTCATGTTCTTTGTCATGGTCATTTTGCTCTGCTGCATAAATTGTTGAATAAGAAGGTGCAGGTTTTGAATCTGCAAGAACTGTGGCAGCCGCTTCCTCGTGATAAGCTGTTTCCTGAGAAACATTCCCTTGGTCTTCCTGACTTTCATCAATGGCGAGCAGTTCGCCTGCAAGCTCTTTGGCAAACGGCATTGGAATGACTTGCATGATATTGGAATCAATCAAATCTCCAACCTTCAGCTGGAAGGATACTTTGACAAATTCCTTAGCCACGGTCATACTTTCAGCAGTTTGATCCCCGCCGTTCACGCCGATGACAGGCGGTGAAATATCAACTTTTTTCCCAAATATGGTGGACATACTCGTTGCAGAAGCGCCCATCATCTGATTCATTGCTTCCTGAACAGCACTTAGATGAATTTCATTTAGTTCTTCATCCGGATTCGTTCCATCTCCGCCAAGCATGATATCAGAAATAATCGCGGCATCTTCCTTTTTGATGATAAATAGACTTTTGCCCGTAAACCCTTCTTTATATGTGATTTCAACACGCAAGTGCTCAAATTCAAGTTGATCCACGACATTGTCTTCATTCATCACTGTAATTGACGGAGTCGTGATTTCTACCTTTTCATTGAGCAGTGTCGATAGTGTGGTTGCAGAACTGCCAAATGATATATTTCCGATTTCACCGAGTGTATCCTTTTCAATCGGGGTCAGTTGGTTTTTTTCAACCTTATCTGTTGCGGCTTCTTCACCAGAGCCGATTTTTAATAATGCATCGATTTCTTCTTGGGAAAGCATGCCATCATTCATCGTATTTGTTTCCCCCTTTTATTTCTTCCATGATTTGAACAGATAGCTTACGTTTTGATAAACCTGGCTGCGCATAAAATTTTGGTTCATCATTGAGCATCATAATGAGCGGTTCATCAATTGTGTTATCGAGAGTGATCACGTCCGCCTTTTGCACATCAAGGAACTGCTGGATACTGATATCCGTTTCTCCCAAAACAACCTTCACTTCAACTTCCGTCCGTTCAATATTTGCAGCTAATTTCTCATAAACTCTTTGATCAGGCTGTGTAGGTGCTGTTTGCAGCTGATAATGTGCTGAAAGTTTTGGAATGACAGGCTCCAAAACGATGTGCGGAATACATAGGTTGATCATTCCGCTCGCCTCGCCGATAGCTGTATCAAATGTAACTACGACAACCGTATCATTAGGTGAAGCCATTTGAACAAATTGCGGGTTCACCTCGAAATCCTCCAGTTCCGGTTCCATGTCAACAAGTGCAGACCAAGCTTCCCGCAGATTGTCACTTGTTTTTTCAAAAAGCTGGGTTAAAATCATTGATTCAATTTCTGTTAAATTGGCGATTTTATTCATGCTGCTTCCTGACCCGCCCAATATCCTGTCGAGCATGCTGTAGGCAATATTGGGATTGACTTCCATGATAACCCGTCCCTGCAATGGCTTGACATGGAAGATATTTAAAAATGTCATGCTCGGAACAGAGCGGATGAATTCCTCGTATGGCACCTGATCTACGGAAGCAACAGATATATTGACATATGTACGTAGCTGTCCTGAAAGGAAAGTAGTCAGCAGCCGGGCATAATTCTCATGGATCCTGCCGATAGAACGGATCTGATCCTTTGAAAAACGCAGTGCTCTTTTAAAATCATATACCCTGACCTTTTTTTCATGTTCCTCCTGCTTCAATTCTTCTGCATCCATTTCTCCGGAGGATAATGCAGAAAGCAGGGCATCTATTTCATTTTGTGATAATATTTCATCCAACAAAAACCACCCCAATCATGGAGAAAACCACTTACTGTTTCATTTTCTACTGCAGAATTTTACTGATCGTATAAACCTTGGTAACCTTTCCTTCTGTCATGAACTCATTCAGTCTCGTTTTCAATGTATCTTCCATTTCACCCAAGCCGGTTTTGAATTTTTCCTTCGACATTGTTGCCATCTCTTTAATAATGATATTTTTGATTTGGAACTCCCGTTTAGCTATTTCCTTATTGGAAGCTTTACCATCTGTCACAATCTGGAACTGAATTCTGACAAAACTGCCATCTTCCAAATCAGTTGTCATTTCCGGGGTCTGGTAGGAGTACTCCACCATATCATCGATCGATTGGGCCGACCCCACCTCTCCCTTGTCATCCATTACGAATAAGATAAAGAATATAATAATTCCGGCAAGCAAAACTGCTGTCATCACCGATAATAATATCTTTGTCACTTTATTCATGCTTTTCACCTGGTTCTCTCATTGATGCCAAGCCGATCTTACGGTAGAAGTTTATTGTTTCTTTGACAATAATCGTTTCTGACTCCTTCACAACTAATTTTCTCCCTGTAGTCAGGGTGATAGTTGTATCCGGCAATGACTGAATTTGTTCAATCAAAATAGCATTCAGTATTAATGCTTCTCCATTTAACCTTGTTAACTTAATCATGTTAAAGTCGGGAGCACTCTGGGAGCACTCCCTGCCTCCTTATTATCGTTTCAGATTGACGAGCTCCTGCAGGATCTCATCTGAAGTTGTGATGATTCTCGTGTTCGCCTGGAAACCACGCTGAGCGGTAATCATTTCCGTAAACTCTTCAGCCAGGTCCACATTGGACATTTCTAAAGCGCCGGTTACCAATTTACCGCTTCCCCCTGCTTCCGGATCTGACAACTGCGGCTCGCCTGAGTTATCGGACACACGATAAAGGTTATTTCCTTCCTTTTCCAGTCCTTCCGGGTTAGCGAATTTGGCAAGCTGAATGACACCTGCGTTATGCTGTTCTCCATCCGCACTCAGATATGTGACCTTACCATTTGACTGGATGCTGAAATCTTTTGCATCTAACGGGATTTTAATCTTGTCATTCACAGTTTCCCCATCTGTACCTTTCAGGTAGTATCCTTGCGGGTTCACGATATAGCCCTCTTTATCTAATGAAAAAATACCTGCTCTCGTATAATGATCCGTCGTACCATCATTGACGACAAACATGCCGTCGCCTTCAATCGCGAAATCCAGTGGTCTGTCGGTCGTTTGCTGAAAGCCCTGGGTTTGGATCGTGTCAATCGTTCCGAGTTTTGAACCAAGCCCGACCTGCATCGGGTTCGACCCGCCCTTTCCACCAGATGGCCCTTGCGCTGCAGCAGACGTCTGGCTCATCATATCCTGGAATGTGACACGCCCTTTTTTAAATCCGCTTGTGTTGACATTGGCGATATTATTGCCGATAACATCCAATTTTTGTTGAAAACCTTTCATTCCTGAAATACCTGAGTACATGGAACGCAACATAATTTTAATCCCCTTTATCATTTTGTATAGAGCTGTGTCTGTCAATCGACAGCTCGAAGTTTTCCCATAAGGGTCCAACCTATTGATTCATGATGATAGTGCCATTGATATTCGTAAATATCCGGCTGTTCGCTTCCTGGATGCCCATTGCTGTTACGACAGTGTTATTCTTCGCACTGACTAGCAATGCTGCTTGACCGGTTATCACCAAAGAATCAGTGATTCCTTTTTCTTTTGCTTCCCTCACTTTGTCAGAAATCTTTCGCCAACTGTCTTGATCAATTTGAATTTCTCGTTCTTGCAGCCGTTGTAAAGCATGCTTGCTCAGCTTCAAATCCTGTTGCTGCTGCAATATTTCCTGAAAACTAGTTTCGACTGCTTTATTTTTGTTTGCTTGTTTTTTTGGCAGTTGTTCTAATGGATGGTGCATTGACTGGATTGGATAGCTCATGGCTGGTCTCCATCATCCCTGGCTGGAGGCAAATCTTTTTCATCATAATCCACATCTTTATCACTGACTTGTAAAATCGCATCTGCGTAAATTTTTTCACCGTTTTCCAATTCCAATATTGCCCAGCCGTCTTGTTGGCTGACTGCGATGACCTTACTTTTCACCGTGCCGTCAACGACGCCTGTTTCTTCATTGTAATTGGGATATGTTACTGTTTTACCGATCATGTGACTGTATTGGACGACTGGTGATATCATTTGGCTTTGCACCAATGCATCGATGGACTTGGTCATATTAGTCATCTGTTCAAGCTGCGAAAATTGTGCCATTTGCGCGATGAACTCTTTGTCATCCATCGGACTGGATGGATCCTGATTTTGCAGTTGTGTCATCAGTATCTTCAAGAAAGCATCTTTATCCAAATTAGAACCCTGGCTTCTCGTTTGTACTTGATTGTTCAGGTACAGCGAAGCATCGATTTTGCTCAAAACTGCTCACCTACACTTTCGCATGCAGTAATATATCTGCAAATTGTTCTTTCAAATCGTCTTCCTCATCGTTCTCAGCTTGAAATGTGTCTTCTGCATCCTTGGATGAATGCTGTTGTTCATCGAACGTTTGGTCTGACTGCTCTTTATTGGCAGATTGACTCGCCAGTATGTGCATATCCTGCTTTTCAACAGCGACCTGGTGAGGTGAAAACATGTGTTTCAATTGGTGCAGATTCGATTCAATCATCTCTTTTGCGACGCTTGTATGAACGGATATTTTCACAATCATTTCACCGTTGACCTGGTTCATTCTGATGGTCAAATCACCAAGATTTTGCGGTCTTAGAGAAATTTTTAATTCTGTTTTTCCATTCTGCAGCTGTCTTAAATCAGTCGACTTCATGATCTTTTCCAACTGTTCCATAAGCTGTTGCTCATCTGCCGGCTGCCCTTGATAGGATTGATTGACATGTATGACATACTGCTCCACCTTTGTCATTGGCATACTGGTCACTGCAGCATGGCTTACATGCTCCATGAGTGTATTGGCCTGTTTGCTTTCATTTCCTATTTTCCCCAGCCATTTGGCAATATCCATACTGGAAACCTTGGAATTGAAGAGATATTGTTGTTTATTTGCCATCGATGTCCGTTTTTCAAACAATTGAACAAGCGATTGCCAATTTTTTATCGTTCTTTCATCGATGCCGTCCATATCTGCTATTTGTCCTGACAATTGCCCGTTGCTTTGAGTGTCCAATGCAGTCCATTTCTGCAGATATTGTAAAACTTTTTGGGCTTCACGGTTCACATCACCGCCCTTATCCAAAACCTGCAGTATTTTCGCTACTTGAGACAGTAATTCCTTTCCCTCTTCCAATATGGCCTGCATGTGATGTGTGTTGACTGTCTCCTTCACCCTGGAAGCACCAGAGGTAGCGGCTTCTTCACTGTCTGCAAGCATCGGCATGTCTATCGGACTATCCTGTCGCCCATTCACCTTTAAAGAATCCAGCAGCTCTGTCCATTTTGTCTTCAGGTCATTTTGAAACGACAATTCGGTTTGTGGAACCCCACTAAGCTCGGAATCATGCTGGAACAATTTTGCTGCGATATCTTGCAACTGCTTTGGCATTTCAGCGAGCATTACAGACAGATCATCCATATCTATTTCTTTCGTTTTTGTTTTGCCATCAGTTTGTTTGAGAAAATCTATTAATTTTTCAATGAATGGTTCTGCCAGAATGTCTGCAGTCATAGCTTCATTTCCAGCACTGTTGATCTCTGTCTTTCCATAGGCAGGCTTTGACTCGCCTCCTTCCATACCTGTCGTCAGTCCTTGTGTTTGACTTGCATCTAGTGCAGCACCAAACGTGTCCGTGTCAGTCATATCTTTTGTAAACCCTGATTTCATAGAAGTTGGACGAATCGAGTGCTTGAATAATGTTGCCATCGTCTCCATTTTCTTCACCCCCTTTCCAGTTACCTGTATTAATTCTCAAGCAAAGACTGCATAAGACTAGCTGCTTTATCCGGTTCCATTGCCTCCAAAATGGGACCCTTTACTTTATTTGACATTTGTTTCAAAACATGGATAGCGGAATCTTTTTTCATGCTCTCGATTATTTTCGCAGCTTTTTTACTATCCATGTCTTTGAAGGAACTTGAAACAGCTTGCACCCGGTTTTTTTCGTTTGTTTCGTGGTCTGACTGGCTGTCGTCTTCACTCTGGTTCTTGTTTTTTTCGAGCTTTGCCAGTTCCTGTTTCAAATTATCAACAGTACCTTCTAAATCATCTACCTGGCCGGACAATTCGTCGATTTTCTCATCTTTTTCCTTCAGCGCCTTCATATCTGCCGGATTGGATTCGGCAGCAGGTGTATCCCCATCGATAAATGACGAAACGACAGGAATATGATTCGCTGTATTTTTTAGCCAGGCAGTGCCATCCTTACCTGCCAGCAGAATGATGAAAACAAGGATAACTACCGCGACAATGATGGGAAGAATAATTGCAAAAAATATCCATGCCAGTGGGTTGGTTTTCTTTTTAGTCGTTTCTGTTGTTTTATTCACCATCGTTTTTCACCTGTTTTTGTAATCGACATATTGTCTGATCGATATTTCATCAAGAAATTCTTTTTCCTGTTTATCCTGCAATGCTTTTTCGGACTGTTGTCTATAGGAAATCATTTTTTCAAATTTCTTCACTTCTACAAATGCATCCGATAATTTCTCTTGTTTTTTATTCATTTCCTGGCGTGCACGCTGGACTTCATTTTGCAAATCCAAAATGCGCTGATTGAGTAACTCTATATAAGAAAGCTGCTCTTTTACCCTATCAAGTGGAATGGATTGCTGTAAGTAATTTTCATAGGATTGTTCGGCGTTTTCTTTTTTTTGTAAAAGGCGGTACATTTTTCCAGCAATATCTTCAAAAAAATCCATCGACTGGCGATATGCTTTTTGGGCATCTTTCTTTTCTTTTTCGCGTAAATCCAATAGTTTGTTCAGCACTGCTGTCTGTGCCATCAATTGTCCCCTCCGTTCAAGAGTTCTTTCATCTTGGCAATGGACTCATGCAATGTTGCATAATCCTCTGTCCCCTGTTTCAAAAAGGACTGTATCTTACTATGGAAATGAATCGCCTTATCTATCTCTGCGTTGCTCCCATTTTTATAAGCGCCAATTTGGATCAATTCATGATTTTCTTCATATATGGCCATAAGCGAACGTATTTGCTGTGCTGTTTGCAAATGATTAGTATCAGCTATTTGATTCATCACCCGGCTAATGGACTTCAATATATTGATAGCAGGGTATTGTCCTCGTTCAGCCAGTTTACGATCCATAACGAAGTGGCCATCAAGTATACCTCGGACTGTATCAGCTATCACTTCATTCATGTCATCCCCATCGACTAAAACCGTATATAGACCGGTGATTGTACCTGACTCATTTGTACCAGCTCTCTCCAGCAGTTTCGGCAAAAGCGAAAACACAGATGGCGTGTACCCTTTCGTCGTTGGGGGTTCGCCGATGGCTAAGCCGACTTCACGCTGCGCCATCGCGACACGTGTTACAGAATCCATCATCAAATTTACGTCATATCCCAGATTTCGAAAGTATTCGCTGATAGCTGTCGCCGTGAATGCGCCCTTAATGCGCATCAATGCTGGCTGATCAGAAGTGGCTACTACAACAATAGATTTTTTCAGCCCTTCACTCCCTAAATCCTTTTCAATAAATTCCCTGACTTCTCTGCCCCGTTCACCGATTAAAGCGATCACGTTAATATCAGCGCCGCTGTTACGAGCAATCATTCCAAGGAGCGTACTTTTCCCCACGCCGCTGCCGGCAAATATCCCGATCCTTTGCCCTTTACCCATTGTCAGCAATCCATCAATCGCTTTTACTCCTAACTGAATCGGCTCTACAATTGGGGGGCGAAGCATGGGATTAGGCGGTTTTTGTTCCGTTATGTAATTTGTCAGCCCTTCCGGCAGCCCGGACTGATCCATTTTTCTTCCAAGGGAATCCACCACATTTCCAAGCAGTGACTGCCCCACTTTAATCGTGAGTGGCTTACCAGTGCATTCCACCAGGCAGCCCGGACCGATTTCGGCCACTTCTGAATAAGGCATGAGCATGATTCTTTCTTGATGAAATCCCACTACTTCAGCTAGCACAGGTTCTTTATGTGCGTTTGCCGGATGGATTAAACAAACATCACCGATAGTAGCCTGCGGCCCTAGAGATTCGATCATTAAGCCGACGACCTGCATCACCTTGCCATAGTGTTTGAATGAATTTAGCTGTTCGATAACATTTTGCATATATGCTGTATCCATATCATTTACCAGCCCTTATTTCTTCAAGTGCTTGACGGATTTGGCCTAACTGTGTATCTACGCTTGCATCGATTTGGCCAAGAGGATGTTCTAAAATGCAACTGAATTCCGGAATCGTTTTACTAACTTTAATCAATAGCTTTGCATTTTCGTCCAATAGATTTTGTAATTCATTTTTTTGGTGAATGAGCATTTCATACTGCTGAGGATGCACAAAGATTGTGATCTTCGCTGCATCACCTGCTTCTTGAATACAAGCAACTACGATTTCATAGAAGGCCTCAGGATTATGTTGCAGCTGGCGCCGCAATATTTTGTCAGCGGCTGCGATAGCAATCTGCATGATTGCATCATCAGCTTGCGAAATCGTCCGGACATAATCTTTCTGCGCGGTATCCGCAAACTCATTGATTTTTGCGATTAAACTGTCATACTGAGCAATACCTGTTTGTTCACCGACTCGGAAACCTTCCTGATAGCCGGCCGCTTTGGCCTGTTCAATTAGTCGAAGTTTTTCTTTTGCCCAAGCTGTTTTTTCCTGTTCTATCCATTCTGCTGTTTCTTGTATAACCCGTTTTTTTTCTGTCTGTAAATCATTCAGCTGTTGCTGAAGTGTGTCGATATCGCGCTGCAGTTCCGAAGCAGGATATACCTCTTCATTCTTATCTGCTATGGTTTTTTTTTGCAGGGTGACTGGCCTGATTTTTATCTGTCTCGCATTCTGATATTCCAATTCAGACAATGATGTCGTCACCTCCGCCACGTGCAATGACAATTTCCCCCACATCTTCCAGCCTGCGAATGACCGAAACGATTCTTGTCTGTGATTCTTCCACATCTCTCAATCTGACAGGGCCCATAAATTCCATTTCTTCTTTAAATGTTTCAGCCATACGCTGAGACATATTTTTAAAGACAATATTTTTCACTTCATCACTCGCTACTTTCAATGCTAAACGCAAATCGTCATTTTCCACTTCCCTGATGACACGTTGAATGGCACGATGATCCAGAATGACAATATCTTCAAACACAAACATCCGTTTCTTGATTTCATCGGCCAGTTCAGGATCTTGAACTCCCAATGCATCCAGTATTGTCCTCTCTGTACTCCGGTCTACGCCGTTGAGTACTTCCACAACAGCTTGTAACCCTCCAGTCTTCGTATAATCTTCCGTATACGACGAAGAAAGATTCTTTTCCAGTACTTGCTCGATTTGGCCGATAATTTCTGGCGAAGTGGAATCCATGGTAGCGATCCTACGTGCTATATCAGGCTGCAATTCTTGTGACAGTGATGACAATATTTGTCCAGCTTGTTCTGCATCTAAATAGGAAAGCACAAGCGCTATTGTTTGTGGATGTTCGTTTTGTATAAAGTTCAGAACTTGCTGTGAATCTGCTTTTCTCGCAAAATCAAATGGCCTTACCTGCAATGAAGAAGTTAAACGGTTAATGATGTTATCAGCTTCCGTTTTGCCAAAAGCTTTTTCCAAAACTGTTTTTGCATAACCTATACCACCTTGAGAAATATAATCCTGGGCGATAGCAATTTGGTGGAATTGGTCGACCACTTGGTCTTTCATATCCGTATCTACTTTTTTAACGGATGAAATTTCCAGACTTAGTTTTTCTATCTCTTCTTCAGACAGGTGTTTATATACTTGTGCTGAAACTTCCGGGCCCATGGATATGAGGAGTACAGCCGCTTTTTGCTTGCCGGTTAGTGTACCTTTTTGTCTTGCCATGATATCCCTCCTTAATCCTCCGAAATCCAGCTTCTTAACAACTTGGCGAAATCTTCCGGCTGCTCTTTGGCCATCTTCTCAAGTTGTTTTCTTCTTTTGATCGAATCAGAATCATTGTCTGTTTCCAGTTCAGGAATCTCCTCTGGTATGTCCTCTTGTATTTCTCCCGGCTCCTCCAGCATTTCATCTTCCAAGTCTCTTCTCCTTCGGAACATGAGTATCAGCAAGATAATGACCAATAACACAAGCATACCGCCGACAATATAAATCCATACCGGCACGGTGCTGACCGGTTCGTTATCCGTTGTGGAACTGCCATTAAAATCTTGGAAAACAATGGAAGACTTTGTGTTCGGATCCACCTCTCCATAACCCTTATCAACAGAAGTGGTGATGATGGAATCCAATATGGAAGTAATCCCATCCTGTACAGTATTTTGTTCCTGCTGAGAGAGATATTTCACTTCATCTTCAGATTTGTCTTTTATTCGATTCACCGCAACTTGTATTCCCAGGTCCCTAATTTTGTAAGGGCTTTGTACGATTTCCTTGTGAATTTTATTAAATTCATTGTTGATTTTCTCTTTAACAATCTCGTAATCTCCATTTTGGTCCTCATCAGATGCTTGGTAGGTAGCAATGTCCTCATCACCGGTGCCAGCTGTCCCCCCTGCATCTGCCGGTTTATTCGCATAGGTCTCGTGAATTTTTTCCACGCTGACTGGCAAGCCTTCCATGCTTTCCTTGTCTACAGGTTCAACAATTTCAGAAACACTATTCTCTTTCGTGAAATCAATATCAGCCGTCACCGAAACGATGACATTTTCCAGCCCGACCATCGTTCCTAGCATCTGCTGTACCCTGCGTTGGATATCATGCTCTACGTCTTTTTTGATATTTTGCTGTGAGGCATACGAATCGCCTTCATCTGATTGTTTTTGTTGATCATAATATTCAAAGTACTGGTTCATGATAGCGATATTTTCTGCAGGCAAATTCGGTACCGCTTTAGAAACCAATGTATATAAAGTATTGATCTGACTGGCCTCAAGTTTATACCCCGGTTTCGTATGCAAGACAATAGATGCGCTTGCCTCCTGTACATCATCACTGACAAATACCGGATCTTTCGGCATGTTGATCATCACTTTGGCATCCTCGATACCATCGATCCCTTTCATCAAATTCGCCAGTTCCGTCTGGGTCGCATCAAGTTTCATAATATCGAATTCGTTATCCGTAATTCCCCACGAAGAATTCTTGGAAAAAAATGAATAATCGATGCTTCCGCTGTCTGGAAGACCTTGTCCAGCCAAGTCTACCAGTAAGGAATCCACTTGATCTTCCGGAACTGAAATGGCTGTCCCATTACCCCCGATTTCATACGGTACCTTTTTGTTGTCCAATTCCGCTTTAATTTGGGCAACTTCCTGGGCCGATAAATTATTATACAAGGGGGTATAGCTGGTTTTTCCTGCCAAAAGTGAGACTGCCGCAATCAGAACGACTATGGCGGCGAGGCCGCCTACAAGCATCCCTTTTTGACCTTTTGTGCGCTTTTGCCAAAAGCCCTTAACAGCACCCAATATGTAATTCATTTTTTCTTTCATTAAAATTCCACCGCCACATCCAAAAACATTTCAGTTCTCTGTCTTTGTACTACATGAGAAGACTTATTGTATTGCACTTGAGAGGAGGCAAAGGAAAGCAATTACACTTGCATTCTCATCATTTCGTTATACGCGTCCACTGCCTTCCTTTGCACTTGGACAGCGGTTTGCAGCGTGATGCTGGCCTTTTTCGCAGTGATCATGACATCATGCAGGTCATTGATATCTCCATTAGCCAACGCCATTGTCTTGTTGTCAGAATCAATTTGTGCTTCATTCACCTGGTTAACAGCCGATTTCATCATATCAGCAAAGCTTACTCCCTGTTTTTCAGTTCCGTTTGCTTCGACAGCCTGTTTATTTACAGATGGCAATACGTTTTGGACATTAACTGCACTTATACTCATCTTTTCACCCCTGCTTATTTTCCGATTTCCAACGCCTTCATCAGCATTGCTTTGGTAGCATTCAGAGAAGTAACGTTTGCTTCATAAGATCTGGTTGCACTCATTAAATCGACCATTTCTTTTAAAGGATCGACGTTCGGCATTTCTACATACCCATTAGCATCTGCATCTGGATGCGAGGGATTATATACCATTTTAAACGGCTCATCGTCTTTGGTTATACTGGAAACTTTGACGCCTGATGCTTGGTTTGCGGAGGCATCCTGCAAAAACTTGGAAAAAACCGGTTTGTCTGCTTGAAGCTGAACCATTTTTCTCCTATATGGTTCAAATGTTCCGTCTGCGTTCTTTTCCGCCCTTGTCGTTTCTGCATTGGCGATATTTGAAGAAATAACATCCATACGAAGCCGCTGTGCTGTCAGTGCGCTAGAGGCAGCATTGAAGCTGTTGAAAATAGACATCTTCAGTTCCCTCCTTTGAGTACAGTTTCCAAATCTCTAAACTTGCCGTTCATTCTTTCTACCAAGCTCTGATAATAAATTTGATTTTTCCCCAACTCAGCCATTTCTCTATCAATGTCAACGTTATTGCCATTATGATTATAAGATGTGTTGTTTTTTTCCACGATTTTATATGTATTCATTTCATCATCAAAGGATAAGTGTTTTGAATTAGTGCGTTTTGCCTGAAATTCGTCTATCGAAGCATTTTGCAACATATTTTTAAATGTAACATCCTTTGCTTTATAGTTTGGAGTGTCCACATTTGCAATGTTTGCCGAGATGACATTATTCTTTGCAGCAGCAGCATCCAACGATTGACCCAGGACTTTTAGCGTACCTGAAAAAAGATCCAATTTATTTTACCTCCTTTTTACCTATATAGAATTACAGTAAGTTAACAATAGGTAATGCAACAGTCACATTTTATTCCTTCACATCGAATATGATAGAGTATTTTTCACTTAAAGTCCATAGTTTTTCGACAAAAATCATGTTGGGAAAGTCAGACAGTCATAAAATTTTGTTACCGATATTGTCTTACGGCTATGAAAAAAACACCATAATTGTTGATATGACAGTGTTTTTGGCGATTCAACAAGCGTTAATGAAAGAAATGATAATTATGTCGATTTCGGTAATTTTTTGGGACTTTTTTACTTCATGACTTTAGAAGTTATTTGAAGTGTTGTCTTATGGGACAAAAGTAATAACTGACTTAGTAATACGCAAACTGTGTACTGTATGGATTTTCTGCAAATATAAAACACAACTTTTGCGTTCAAAAAAAGGGTAACAGGTCTGATATGGGGAAGTTCTGTCAGCTATTGTCTTTGACTTTAGGAGTGATGTCCAAATTATTCAGGGAGTATGCTGCCTTAAAAGAGCTGGAGCATTTTGGACTAGAAAAATGGAGTATAAAAAAACCGGACAATACATGCTGTCCGGTTTTCTTACCTGCAAGCGTACTTGCTATTTTATCAGGTTTTTATCTTGAACGAAGCTTATCTAATTCAACAAGGAATTTATCGTTCAACACTTTAATATATGTTCCTTTCATACCGAGGGAACGAGATTCGATGACACCAGCGCTTTCCAATTTGCGCAAAGCGTTTACGATCACAGAGCGGGTAATGCCGACACGGTCAGCAATTTTGCTGGCTACCAGTAAACCTTCTTTTCCATTCAATTCTTCAAAAATATGATCGATTGCTTCCAGCTCACTGTATGACAAAGAGCTGATCGCCATCTGTACAACCGCCTTGCTGCGTGCTTCCATTTCAATTTCTTCCGTCTTTTCATGAAGGATTTCCATGCCTACTACAGTAGCACCATATTCCGCCAATAGTAAATCATCATCGCTGAAGCTTTCAGTCAAACGTCCAAGTACAAGCGTGCCAAGACGCTCGCCCCCACCAATAATAGGTACAATCGTTGTCAGACCGCTTTTGAACAATTCACGGTTTTCTACAGGAAATACTGTGTACTTGCTTTCAATATCCAAGTTAGCTGTCGTTTCATGAACATGGAACAAACCTTCTGTATATTCTTCCGGGAATCTTCTTTCTTCCAGCATGCCCTTCATACGGTCGTTATCAATCTCTTGGTTGATCGCATATCCGAGTAATTTGCCCCTTCTGGAAACAATATAAATATTTCCCTTGATCACATCTCTTAAAGATGCAGCCATATCGTTGAAATTTACTGATTTGCCGGTAGCTTTCTGCAGCATACCATTGATTTTTCTAGCTCGTGTTAATAGATCCATTATGATCCTCCATTCTGAATTTAAAAGAGTGTTTTATAGAATAAATTGGCTTAGATCCTTGTTTTTTACGATATTACTCAATTTTTCATCTACATAGGACGGGGTGATTTCCACCTTTTCCATCATAATATCCGGAGCCTCAAAAGATAGATCCTCAAGCAATTTCTCCAATATCGTATGAAGTCGTCTAGCGCCAATATTATCTGTATCCTGATTTACCTGAAAGGCAATTTGTGCTATTTTGTCAATAGCATCGTCAGTGAAAACAACATTTATACCTTCTGTTTGCAATAATGCAGTATATTGTTTCAAGAGCGCATTGGAAGGTTCTTTCAAAATACGCTTAAAATCATCGACAGTCAGTTTTTCCAGTTCAACCCTTATCGGAAATCTTCCCTGGAGTTCTGGTATGAGATCTGACGGTTTGGCTGTATGAAATGCCCCTGCCGCGATAAATAGCATATGATCTGTTTTCACCGGCCCATGCTTTGTAACAACTGTCGATCCTTCAACAATCGGCAGAATATCCCTTTGCACCCCTTCACGGGAAACATTTGGAGAATTATCCTGCTTCCCAGCCACTTTATCAATTTCATCAATAAAGATGATGCCAGACTGTTCAGCTCGCGCGATAGCATCCTGGCTGACTTCTTCCATGTCAATCAGTTTTTGCGCTTCTTGCTGTATAAGTATTTTCCTTGCTTCCTTGACAGGCACTTTCCTTTTCTTCTTTCGTTTTGGCATCATCTGGCTGAAAGCATCCTGCATGTTCATGCCCATCTGTTCCATTCCGGAACCCTGCAGCATATCGAATAGTGAAGGAGAGCTTTCATCGATTTCGATAGTGACAAGATTGTCTTCCATTTCGCCCAACGCCAGAAGCCTTTCGACCTGTTGTCTTTTCGTTCGGACTTGTTCATCTTGTTCCTGTTCATCGTCATCGGTTTGCTCTGGACTTTCATGCGTGGAAAAAAGCATTTCAAATGGGTTTTTCATGCTGGACTTGCTTTTTGCCTGAGGTACGAGCAGTTTGACCAACTGCTTATCAGCCATTTGTTTTGCCTTGTCGAGCACACCTGTCATTTTCTCATCTTTTACGAGCCGGATCGACATTTCGACGAGATCTCGCACCATGGATTCGACATCCCGGCCCACATACCCAACTTCCGTGAACTTGGTAGCTTCTACTTTGATAAAAGGAGCCCCCACGAGCTTTGCCAGCCTGCGGGCGATTTCCGTTTTCCCGACACCCGTAGGACCGATCATCAAGATATTTTTCGGGATGATTTCATCCCTGATATCATCAGATAATTCCATTCGCCGGTATCTGTTGCGTAATGCAACAGCGACAGAGCGTTTTGCCGATTGCTGACCGATCACAAAACGGTCGAGCTGCTCCACAATCTTTTTCGGAGTATTATCAAATCCCATATGGAATAACCTCCTTCTAATCAAGTACTTCCAAGGTAAGTTGGTCATTGGTATAAACACATATTTCCCCGGCTGTCTCCAATGCAGCCTTCGCAATTTCCTTCGCGGTCATCATTTCAGTATGACGCGATAAGGCCCTGCCAGCACTCAAAGCATAATTTCCGCCTGAACCGATGGCTAGAATACCATCATCCGGTTCAATCACTTCACCTGTCCCGGATAGGAGAAACATGTTCTCCTTATCCATCACTATCAGCAAAGCTTCCAGCTTACGAAGCACTTTATCGCTACGCCATTCCTTGGCCAGCTCCACTGCAGCCCTTGCTAAATTCCCATCATGCGTCTGCAGCTTTCCTTCGAACATTTCATACAGGGTGAATGCATCTGCAACCGAACCTGCAAAACCGGCCAAGACTTTACCATGGAACAATTTTCTGACCTTCTTTGCAGTATGTTTCATTACCACCGCATTACCCATTGTTACTTGACCATCCCCGCACATGGCACATTGTCCATTGTGCTGGATTGCGAAAATGGTTGTAGCATGCATCTCAGTATTCATGCTTTTCACCTCTTCTTCATCACTTTCTTGCTCTTGGGTGGCTGTTCATATAAACCTTGCGCAAGTAATCTTTTGTTACATGGGTGTATATTTGCGTGGATGACAGATTTTCATGCCCCAGCATTTCCTGCACTGTCCGCATATCAGCACCTTCATTAAGCATATGTGTTGCAAAGGTATGGCGCAGCTTGTGAGGATGAACATGAATGGTCAGCGCCGCTCTCTCAACCATTTTGTCAAGGACCTTGCGTATGCCTCTGACAGTCAGCGGGGTACCGCGCGCATTCAAAAAAATGACTTCACTAGCTTGATTGGACTTCGCTAATAAAGCTGATCTGCCGGTTTCAATGTAATTTTCCAATGCTTGTTGGGCAAAGTTGCCAAATGGAACATAGCGCTGCTTTCTGCCTTTTCCTGTCACAAAAACTGTCCCAATTGAAAAATCGATGTCCTGCAGCCGCAATTGCTGGCATTCACTGACCCGGATTCCTGTGGCATACAGTAATTCCAGCAATGCTTGATCGCGCTGTCCCAAAGGCGTGTTCAGATCGTTTGCGGCAAACAGTCTTTCCAGTTCTTCTTTATAAAGAAAGCCCGGGATCGGTTTATCTGTTTTCGGCAAAGAAACTTGAACAAAGGGATTGTTTTTTACAATGTTTTCGCGCTCCACGAAACGATAGAAGCTTCTCAAACTGGAAATTTTTCTGGAAACAGTACGCCTGCTGGACCGGCCATTGTACAGCCGGGTCAGAAATAAGCGGGCAACCTGCTGATTAACATCCCTTAAATCAACGATGTTCTCCTCTTCCAGGAAATGAGAAAACTCCTGTAAATCGTCCAAATAAAATTCAATTGTGTAATGAGAGGCGTTTTTTTCAATTTGTAGATATTCATTGAACGCCTGAATGTAACTTTGCAGCAAAAACCCACCCCATTAACAGCGAATAAATCATAACATAATTCATTTGCTTAAGCAATGTATTTAACAAAATTGTAACAACATTCAGAACGGACATCAAGATTCTCAGATTAAAAGAGCATCATTACCGGCTATGACTTAAGGCTGTCAAGTAAATGAGCTTACCACTAGAGAATTATAATCCTTCGTTTTCATTTAGTCAACTAAAAGAATTCCATCATTTTTAAAGATTCACTTCTCCAGATGGTAATTAACAACCGTTTGTTATCATAATTGCCAGATTTCAGTCAAATATTCCCATTTCATCTATTTTTTGCTTCGTTTTTGGCGTACCCAATTGGTAGACCTTTTTATAAATTTTATCAATTACCTCGGCATATGCCTCTCTTTCCCTGTCGGCACCCCATTCATTGAATGGCTTATTCAAATAGGCTGTTGCATAATCTCCAAATCGTTTCCGTTTCATAAACAGGTCTTCTAACTGTTTTATATCATTATCGGTTGCTGCGATTTCAAATTCAATTCCCGAGTCAGGCAATGAATTTTCGCGGATATCCGCATTATCTACTGTCACATAATATAGTTTGGTTTCATGCATTTTATGTTCCTCCTTTGCTCAGTTTATTCCCTTTTATCAGGGTTTGAAAACCTTTGCCCCGTATCGGAAGCGTAAAGCATTTCCAAGCAAGGAAATCTGTCACAAATGGCTATCCATCCGTTCCCCGAATGTATAGTAATAGATAACGAATCCAGCGCAGCCTGCTATGACATTAGCAATAATTATGTGCAAACAAAATCCCCCCGCCTTACACGCATTTTACGCTCAGGCAGGGGGCTTCATGTTAACTCTGTGCATTTTCCTTGTAATCACATTCCACACATTGAATTTGTGTACCTTTTTTACTCTTCTTTTCCACAAGTAAAGACCCGCATTTAGGGCACGGTCTGGAGATTGGTTTATCCCAAGAAACGAAATCACATTCTGGAAAACGGTCGCAGCCATAAAATGTTCTGCGTTTTTTAGATTTTCTTTCCACTATATTGCCTTCGTGGCACTTCGGACACTTCACACCGATTTCTTTCAAAATAGGTTTCGTATTACGGCACTCTGGAAAATTGGAGCATGCCAGGAATTTTCCATATCTCCCCATTTTGTACACCATTTCATGACCACATTTTTCACACGTGATACCAGCTGGCTCATCTTTGATTTCTATTTTATCCATCTCTTCTTCTGCAACTTCCAGACGTTTATGAAAATCTCCGTAGAAATCATCAATGATATTGATCCAGTCTCTTTGACCATCCTCGATAGCATCCAAATCACTTTCCATTTTAACAGTAAAATCTACATCAATAATTTCAGGAAAAAATTCCTCCAATAATTCGATGACGATCGTGCCAAGTTCTGTGGGCACAAATCGCTTGTTATCGATAGATGTATAACCCCTTCTTTGAATCGTATCGAGTGTAGGTGCATAAGTGGAAGGCCTGCCAATACCTTTTTCTTCCATCGTACGCACTAATCTTGCCTCTGTATACCTCGGCGGCGGCTGTGTGAAGTGTTGATTCGGCGTTATCTCTTCGGCTTTGATTTCCATGCCCTCTTGAAGGTCAGGTAAAATTTTATCAGTATCCTTTTTATTGTCGTCATTGCCTTCCACATAGACTCTCATGAAGCCCTTGAATTTCACTTTAGATCCTGTAGTGCGGAACTCCACTTCATCATGCATTAGTACAACGCTCATCGTATCAAGTATAGCAGGAGCCATTTGGCTTGCAACGAAGCGTTCCCAAACTAACTTATATAACTTGAACTGGTCATTAGACAAAATCGGTTTCAAAGATTTTGGTGTACGCAGCACCGAAGTGGGGCGTATCGCCTCGTGGGCGTCCTGACTACCCTGTTTCTGTTTCTCAGCACCGCCAGATCCCAAGTATTCCTTTCCGAAGTTTTCTTCAATATACCCTTTCGTTTCTTGTTTGGCGACATCAGAAACCCTTGTAGAGTCCGTACGCATATAGGTAATCAAACCTGTTATGCCACCTGCTTTTTTTCCCAAGTCAATTCCTTCATATAATTGCTGGGCGACCATCATTGTTTTCCTTGCCCTAAAATTGAGTTTTCGGGCTGCCTCCTGCTGTAAAGATGAAGTTGTAAAAGGCTTGGACGGATTTCTCTTTCTTTCTTTTTGTGTGACTTTGCTGACATGAAATTGCTTCGTCTTCACTTTGTCCAGTATTTGCTGAACCTCTTTTTCATTCTGCAGTTCTACTTTTTCACCACTCAGGCCATAAAAAGATCCTTCAAATATCTTTTTATCTTTTTCAAATGAGGCTTCTATAGACCAATATTCTTCCGGCTTGAATTGTTCAATTTCTTTTTCTCTGTCGATGATCATTTTCAGGGCGACAGATTGCACTCTGCCAGCGCTCAACCCTTTTTTAACTTTTTTCCAGAGCAGCGGGCTGATATTATAGCCTACAAGCCGATCTAAAATCCTGCGGGCTTGTTGTGCATCGACCAAATCACTGTTGATAGTTCTTGGATGTTTGAATGATTCCTTGATAGCGTCTTTCGTGATTTCATTAAAAACCACACGGCATTCAGAGTTTTCATCAATTTGCAGCGCATGCGCCAGATGCCATGCAATCGCTTCCCCTTCTCTGTCAGGGTCAGCTGCGAGAAAGATTTTTTTTGCTTTTTTTGCTGAAGCTTTCAGTTCCTTTAAAACTGTACCTTTACCGCGAATAGTAATATATTTCGGTTTGAAATGGTCTTCCACATCGACACCCATTTGACTTTTGGGCAAATCTCTCACATGCCCCATGGATGCTTTTACACTATATTTTTTACCAAGGTAACGTTCTATTGTTTTAGCTTTAGCGGGCGACTCAACTATAACTAGATAATCTGCCATCTTTTAGATTTCCTCCTACATT
The DNA here is from genome assembly GCF_042683165.1 of Tigheibacillus halophilus. Classification (NCBI taxonomy): domain Bacteria; kingdom Bacillati; phylum Bacillota; class Bacilli; order Caryophanales; family Bacillaceae; genus Tigheibacillus; species Tigheibacillus halophilus. Next base: position 639,285 of record NZ_JBHUIZ010000003.1, on the reverse strand, counting down.
GAGGCACATATTTATACATAATCATTGGTTTCATTCGAATGTTTCAACATATACTACTTTAGAGTTTATAACAAACGAAAAGCTCCACTAATATTAAATACATACCAGCTTTTTGTCAAACAACATGAATTATTATCTAAGCAGTCATTATTTACATATCAGTTCCCAATGATATCCATTTTGATGCCAGTCTTCCAATATATCAGGTGCGTGATGCACCAATTTGGCACCCTCCTGAATCATTTTGTGGCAGCCTTCTGTTTGCTTAAGCAAGGGGGAGCCGGGAACCGCATACACCTCTCTGCCTTGATCAAGGGCCTGTTCGACAGTTATCAGTGTGCCGCTTCTTAAGGCTGCCTCTATGACGAGCGTTCCAAAGCTCAATCCACTTATGATACGATTCCTTTCCGGAAATTGATATGGCCTGGGGGGTATATGCGGCGGATATTCAGACAATATCAGCCCATGTTGTGCAATAGCCTCGAATAGTTTTTTGTTTTCACGAGGATAGACATACTGGAAACCGCTGCCCATTACAGCAATTGTCCTTCCATGATGCAACAACGCTAGTTTATGAGCGAAGCTGTCTATCCCTCTGGCCATACCGCTGATGATTACCCAATTTTCTTTTATCAGCGGTGTGATAATATGTGAAGTTGTTTCCCATGCACCAACGGATGGATTTCTTGTTCCGATGACACTTAATGTAGGGGTTTGTTTCAACAAATCCACATCTCCGAAAGTGTATAAAACAATCGGTGCGTCTTTTATTGTTTTTAACACAGGTGGATATACTTCGTCAACTATTGTTATTACACCATATTGCTTCATATCTTGGTTTATGCGTTGTAAAACAGAACTGGAATGAAGGTGTTGGTATAGGAGATCTGCTTTTTGTCGGGGGACTTGAAATAGGTGGTGCCAATCGGCTGGAGTCATGCTATAGATAGACGATAACGAAGGATCTTTTTGTAAAATTTTACGAATGAGTGAGCGGCTTACATAGCTTGAGAAATGAAGATGCATCAAACGATTCCTTATTAAAGTTGACAACCACATACTCCCTCTCTTATAAATGTTGTATTATAATGAAGGAACCCGAATACTAGCTATTCAGGTTCCTTTAAAAATATATTTCAAGTATACTCTGGCAATCTAATCAGTAAAATGGATTAATGCGTTTTGCATTTTTCAGCAAGTCCGCGTTCTTCCAAAACTTTGATCATCGTCTCGCCAATAACGGCAGGAGTTTCAGCCACTTTAATGCCGCACTCTTCCATTACACGGATTTTTTCAGCTGCGGTACCTTTACCACCTGAAATAATTGCACCGGCATGGCCCATACGTTTTCCTGGAGGTGCAGTCGCTCCGCCGATGAATCCGACAACTGGTTTATCCATATTAGCCTTGATCCAAGCTGCAGCTTCTTCTTCAGCAGTTCCACCGATTTCACCAATCATGACAACAGCTTCTGTTTCCGGATCATGATTGAATTCCTTCAAAACATCGATGAAGTTAGTGCCATTGACAGGATCCCCGCCAATTCCAACGGCAGAAGTTTGACCATAACCTTTTTCGGATAATTGATGCACTGCTTCATATGTTAAGGTTCCAGAACGGGAAATGACGCCGATATGACCCTTTTTATGAATATAGCCAGGCATAATACCAATCTTGCATTCTTCTGGACTGATGACACCAGGACAGTTTGGTCCCACTAAGCGGGAATTTTTCCCTTCCATGTACCGTTTCACTTTTACCATATCTAAAACCGGAATATGTTCAGTGATACAAATGACCAATTCGATTTCAGCGTCTACTGCTTCGATGATCGCATCAGCAGCAAATGGAGCAGGAACATAGATTACTGAAGCATTAGCTCCTGTTTGGTCAACAGCTTCTTTCACCGTATCAAAGACAGGAACTCCTTCCACTTCTGTACCGCCTTTTTTGGGTGTAACTCCGGCAACTATTTTTGTGCCGTATTCCAACATTTGTTTTGTGTGAAAACGCGCAGTGCCGCCAGTAATCCCCTGGACCACTACTTTTGTATCTTTATTCACATATACGCTCATTTTCGTCCGTCCTTTCTAAAAGTCTTTGTCTTAGAATTTGTTTGGAAAATTATTTAACCAATGATACGATTTTTTGTGCACCGTCTGCCATGGAATCCGCAGATTCGATGTTCAAGCCAGATTCATGTAGAATCTTTTTGCCCATATCGACGTTTGTTCCTTCCAGACGCACGACAAGGGGTATTTCCAAACCGATCTGTTTCGTCGCTTCTACGACACCTTCAGCTATGACATCACATTTCATGATTCCGCCAAAGATATTGACAAAGATCCCTTTGACATTTTTATCGGATAAAATGATTTTGAACGCCTCTGTTACCTTCTCAGCCGTAGCACTGCCGCCTACATCAAGGAAGTTGGCAGGGTTGCCGCCGTAATGCTTGATGATATCCATTGTTGACATAGCAAGGCCTGCTCCGTTAACCATGCAGCCGATGTTTCCGTCAAGTGCTACATAGCTCAAATCATATTTGGACGCTTCAATTTCTTTTTCGTCCTCTTCATCCAAATCACGATAGGACATGATATCCTTCTGTCTGAACATTGCGTTGTCATCGAAATTCAACTTTGCATCCAATGCCATTACTTCCCCATCACCAGTGGTTACCAATGGATTGATTTCAGCAATGGAACAATCTTTTTCAACAAAAGTAGTATAAAGGCCTGTCATGAATTTCACTGCTTTATTCAATAACTCATTCGGAATATTAATATTGAAAGCGAGTCTGCGTGCCTGATAAGGCATCAGACCAACAACCGGGTCGATCACTTCTTTGAAAATCTTTTCCGGATTATTTGCGGCAACTTCTTCAATTTCCATGCCGCCTTCCTCTGATGCCATCATGACAACACGAGATGTAGCCCGGTCGAGAACGACCCCAACATAGTATTCTTTTTTGATGTCGCAGCCTTCTTCAATCAAAAGGCGCTTTACTTCTTTCCCCTCTGGTCCCGTTTGGTGTGTGACAAGCACTTTGCCAAGAATCTCTTCAGCATATGTATGCACTTCATCGATATTTTTGGCTACTTTTACCCCACCGGCTTTTCCACGGCCACCGGCGTGAATTTGTGCTTTTACAACAGTTACATCAGTACCTAAGTTTTTTGCTGCTTCCACAGCTTCGTCGACTGTATATGCAACATGTCCATTAGGAACCTTGACACCATAACTGCGTAAAATCTCTTTGCCTTGGTATTCATGAATGTTCATCCTATATCCTCCCATCAAATTCACTGCATTTCTATTGTATAAAAAAACAGCATAATTCACAAGAGATAGCGAATGCTGTCGTAAGTGCATTTTATTTTTCCCGGTCATTTCTTGCCTGTTCATCAAGTTGATAAACAAAAGCGAATACTGATGCGACTGCTTCATATAACTCTGCCGGTATCCTCTCATTTATATGAAGCTCGCCTAGCAAGTTTGCAAGTGATTCGTCCTTTACAATCGGAACATCGTTTTCCTTTGCTTTTGAAATCAGATTAGCAGCGATAAGGCCATTCCCCTTAGCTGTCACGGTTGGAGCGTCATTCATTTTAGTATCATATTTCAATGCAATTGCTTTTTTGCGTTTCTCCCTCATATCCTAAAATCGACTCCTTTTGCCTGCAGAAAAGGGCTGTTGTTTTCATCACTGTTCCTCTGTAACGCTTTCTCTCTCTGTGTCAACATTTTGAAATGAATAGATGAAAGATGATAGTCTCTTGACTTAAGCTCTTCCGCTAATTTCGGCTTTAATCGTTCGGCTATAGACGGCAGATGCTTATGGTTATTAAAAACAGTGATGCGCACGGAACGTTTCTGTACATGCATATCGACCACAGTTTCTTGGAGGGCAGTCAAATGGAGGTAAAATAAAATGTGACAGAATTCCTTATCAATTTTCCCGTCCGGTCGCTTTTTACCAGCTATCCGCAATTCCATATCCTGGGGCAAACCCAGTCTCCCGCCCGGTATTTGCAAAGAAGTGAACAATTGGTTGTTCACTTCTTGGACAGAATCGAGTTGCATGCCGTTTATATATTGAAGCAACTTTTCCGCACTGTCTTTACCCAAACTATCTGTGGATTGCATCAGCTGCAAAACCAAACTTTTAATCGTGGCTGCCATTGCTGTTGGCGTTTCCTGATGTGCCACCGTATATTCATGCTCTATTCCAAGACTATTAAGTACCTGTGTAACATGTTGCAGAAATTGGTTTTGCAAAGAAACATTTTTATTCATTGTTTTTGTATATTCATACGAAACCATGGAGAATAAATCGTTATGCTGCAGGCCCTTGGCAAAAACCAGGAATCCCACCATCTTGGTCAGACTGTTACTTTCTGTTCTTTGTTTACAGCTAGTGCCAATTACGGTTGCCATCAGCCTGTCAACTTGCTTTTGGAAAAGCTGCACCACCGGTTCAGGCAGCGTTTGTTCATTTGCGAAAGCTTTATAAATGACTGCTTCCCACCGGTTAACGAACTGGGCTGATTCCTTCTGAATACCCGTTTTATTTGTTGAGATGTATTCTATAAGCGCAGACGTACTTTTTACGGAAGCAGTCATTGATTGGAAGATGGCATCAACGTGCTTTTCTATAGAAATACGCGATGTTTGGACCGCTTCGGGCATTTCTCTTTGCATCAGTAATGCAACCATCCGCTGCAGTTGTTCTGTACGGCTTGAGAGCTGCTCTGTCAGTAGCGGAGCGGTAGAAACATGGTTATCCTTCAGCAAACGGCTGCCTAAAAACAACAATTCCTTTATTAACGCTTTTGGCGAATCGCTATTTTCTAATTCAGTCAAAAAGCTCTGTAATACCGATGTTAGTGAATGCTCGCTTTTTGTTTGCAGGGCTTGATACACATCTCTTGTCATTGGCAAACTTCTTGTTATCATAGCTGAAATGATTTGCCTAGCTTGCGTTTTATCTTCCACAGTACTATAAAGCTGCAATGCATTGCGCAACTGCGTTTTAGTGAATGTCACACCTTGCTGCATTAAATAAACCAGAAACGCTTTATTCATTTTGCCGGGCTGCATACCCAGTGTTTGGAGAATATTTGCAGCATCCAGCCCCGTTTGTCCTGTCGCTTTATCGCCAAATATTTTGAGCTGGGGTACATCCCTATTGTCAGTTACTTGAAAATAACGTTTGTCGCCGATTGAAAGCGGAGTGTTTAGCTGAGCAGTCATCTTCCTCCCGTTCAGCATGATTTCAGCCATATCATTCGGGAAGATTTGAATAATTTTCCCATACATGATCTGACCAACTTTGAGCATATTTTGCTGTTGCTGTGAGGCTGCTTGCATGAATTTACTAGTATTTATTCGCTCAACCATCCACTTTCGCTCCTTTTCGGTTATTTTGCTGTTTCTTTTACAGGAGCAAAGGAAATGCGGTGATATGGAGAAATGCCATGGGTCCGCAGCGCCTCCATATGTTCCTTCGTGCCATATCCCATGTTGGAAGCAAACGAATAGACCGGAAACTCCCTGTGCAATTTATCCATGATACGATCTCGCGTCACTTTAGCCAGGATACTTGCAGCAGCAATACTGACGCTTTTCTGATCACCTTTTGGGAATGATTCCGATGTACAGCCAAGCCTCTCAAGCGGAACCGCATCAATCAGCACATGGTCGGGCTCCGGTTGGAGCTGGTCTACCGCCCGATGCATCGCCATTTTTGTAGCCTTATAGATATTAATAGAATCTATTTCGTTATTATCCACGATCCCAATTCCATAGCTGACTGCTTGATCAACAATAATATCGTAAAAAGATTCTCTGGTTGTTCTGTTCAGTTGTTTGGAATCATCCAACCCAAGTAAAACGAAATCTTCAGGCAATATAACCGCACCCGCCACAACTGGTCCTGCCAAGGGACCCCTTCCTGCTTCATCTACTCCTGCGATAAAGCGGCACCCTGTTTGGCGATTTTTCAATTCATACTTACTCATATCTTTATATTTTCGCAGTAACAATCTCTTTTTTTCTCGCTTATTGTCATAACTTTTCAATAAACTTTTAATGCCTTTTCTATCGTCTAACCGTAATTTCTCAAGCAATTCCGCTGAAATTTTTTCTGTCTTCAGTAATTCTTTAATTTGGACAATTGATAATTTTTCCATTTTATGTACCTTCTTTTTCGCACTATATATTTTATCGGTATGAACCGGTCAAGTCTACAGTCATCTTAATAAAAAAACCTGTCACTAACGGAGAAAACGCCCTCATATATGTATAAAAAATGAATTTTTTTGGTTTCCAATTCTACAGAAGCTTGAAAGGTCGAAAATCCACTCTGCCTAAAAAAAGAGAGTGGGATAAAACCACAGGAAATGTAAAATGTTGAGCGGTACCATCTTGACATGGAACCGCCCAACTTTTTTTATCCAGCTTAGCAATTTCGTTGATTTACACGTCAGGTGCCCCGGCAAGGGGTGTGCAAGCGTTGGTCGCAAAGGCCGTATGTAGCTGCCTTCCCTCATGTACTTTCTAAGAAAATCACTTCCTGCGGCGTTTTCAGACTCGTGCTGGGACTGCGATTACGCGTCCCATCGAAAACCATTGTTTCCGCGGGAAAAGGAACGCTTCGGCAGCATCCCATTGCACGCAGAAAAAGCGAATTTCTTTTTCAAGGAGTCAGCCGCCTTTCGCTCCAATCAACTAGATGTGAAATGGAACTTTATAGCTTTTTTTAGCTGTTTTTGGCTAGTTCTGTCCCACCCACTTTTAATCTTTATTCAGGGGTTTCCAATGTAATTCTGCCCAGCTTACCAGTTCTTAGATCCCTGATGATGATTTCTGCAACCTTGTCCATATTAACTTGCCCGCCACTTTCCAGTGCTCCGCGCCGCTTGCCGATATGATTGAATAACTCCCATATATCCATCTGAACATCTTCCACTTCATATCGGTTTTGAAGCAGCTCGGCGTAATGTTTTTGCAGTCTTTGCAGAATAAATGCAGCAACATCCTGCAACGTCAGCAGCTGATCTTTAATCGTACCTACCGCTGCAAGACGAAGACCTACTTGCTCATCTTCAAATTTCGGCCACAAAACACCCGGTGTATCAAGCAACTCAAAATCATTTTTAATCTTGATCCATGCTTGCTGTTTTGTGATACCTGGCAGGTCACCAGTTTTGGCAATCTTTTTGCGGGCCAGACGATTAATCAAGGTTGATTTACCTACATTAGGAATACCCGCAATCATCGCTCTCGATGCCCTCGGCTGAATGCCTTTCTTTTGCAGTTTACGTCTTTTTTCTTCTCCAAGCTCCTTAGCCGCCTGGATGAATTGCTTTAAATCAGTTTGATTATTCACATCCATAGCAATAGCTTTCACGTCCGATGAATGGAAATAATTAAGCCATTTCCCTGTCGATTCCGGGTCAGCCAAATCCTTTTTCATTAAAACCACGAGCTTTGGTTTTCCCTGAACCACCTTGGCAAGCATCGGGTTTTGTGATGACCATGGCGTACGTGCATCAAGCAGTTCTACCACAAAATCAACCAATTTCAATTTTTCTTCCATTTCTCTTCTTGCTTTGGCCATGTGACCCGGAAACCATTGAATTGTCATGTTATCCTACTCTCCCATTAATTGTACACGATTCAGCGGCCAGTATAGCAGGCTTGTTTTCCCTACAATCTGATCAAGTGATATCAATCCCAAAATCCGGCTGTCTACAGAGTTAGATCGATTGTCTCCAAGTACAAGCACGTAATTCTTAGGTATCTTTTTGTAATTTCCCGGAAGTTCTTCGAGCGTGAAATTTTCGGTCAATACGCGATAAGATTGCATATCACCCTCTTTTTCCTCCAGAAAAGGCTCCTCTATCTTTTTCCCATTGATATACAATACATTGTCCTTCACCGCGACATGTTCACCAGGGAGGCCGATAACCCGCTTAATAAAATCTTTCTTTTTTGTTGCATGGAAAACAACGATATCAAAACGGTCTGGTGTTTCAAAATGATAATTGAATTTGTTCACAATCAACTGATCTCGGTCGTGTAACGTTGGCATCATAGATGGTCCATCAACGATAATCGGCGTAAACAGGAATTTCCTCACGACAAATGCGATAATAAAAGCGATGACAATCGCTTTTACCCAATCAAGCCATTCATTCTTCTTGCGTTTTCGTTTGGCCATCCTTTAACCTCCAGCAAACTTGGACTTAGTTGTATTTTAGTTTTTAAGCGTGTAATCATTGTCTCAAAAGAGCAAAAAGGAGCTTGTACGAATTACCAAGCTCCTTTCTGAGTAGTTTTGATGCTGCAAATATCTTAGCGGCGTTCTTTAATGCGAGCCGCTTTGCCGCGACGGCTGCGCAAGTAGTACAATTTAGCACGACGTACTTTACCGTGACGAACGACTTCAATTTTATCAATACGCGGAGAATGCAATGGAATCGTACGCTCTACACCAACACCGTAAGATAGTTTTCTCACTGTGAAAGTTTCACTGATTCCGCCATTTTGACGCTTGATGACCACACCTTCGAAAACCTGAACACGTTCGCGTGTACCCTCAACGACTTTCAGGTGAGCTTTAATCGTATCTCCAGGACGAAAATCAGGGTGATCAGTCCGAAGCTGGTCTTTTGTAATCTCGTGAATCAATTGTTGCATATTGTTTCTCTCCTTTTTCCATCAATGCTCTTATTCCTAACTTCGAACAGCGGAACATTGTTTATATCGTTCAACCTTAAAAGGCTGAACACAAGCATAAATATAGCATATTCTTAATGATTTTTCAACAAATTTTTAAAAGGGAACAAAAACTCATTCATGATGATGGGTCAATGATTGCAGAAACTGATTATCCGCTTGTGAAAGTTTCAGATTTTCAAGTAAATCCCGCCGTCGCTCGTAAGTTCTCTTCAATGATTCTTCTTTGCGCCATTTGGCAATTTTGCCATGGTCCCCTGATAAAAGCACCTCCGGAACCTTCATACCGCGAAAATCAGCCGGTCTGGTGTAATGGGGGTGCTCCAATAAACCAGTGGAAAAAGAGTCCTCAACTGCAGATGTCTCATTACCCAGCACACCTGGAAGCAAGCGAACTACGCTGTCCAGCACGACCATTGCCCCCAGTTCTCCGCCAGTTAACACAAAATCACCAATGGAAATCTCGTCAGTTGCCAGATATTGTCTGATTCGTTCGTCATATCCTTCATAATGACCGCAGATAAAAATCAGATTTTCTTCTTTAGAAAGTTCCACCGCTTTTTCCTGTGTAAATGGTTCTCCCTGCGGACACATCAGAACAATACGTGTTTTTTCCCTATGCTCTTTTGTCAGAGCTTCCACAGCGTCAAAAACAGGCTGCGGTGCAAGCACCATACCAGCCCCCCCGCCGTAAGGGTAATCGTCGACCTTATTATGTTTATTCTTGGTAAATTCCCGGAAATTAATCAAATGATAATCGAATTTATTTTTTTCCTGCGCTTTTTTCATGATGGAGGTGTTCATCACACCAGCGAACATTTCCGGAAATAGCGTTAAAATATCTGCATGCATCAGTCAAGCAATCCTTCCATGGGTTCAATAAACACTTTTTTGCCTGCAACATCAACTGCTTTAATGACGTCATCAATATACGGAAGGAGGATATCTTTTCCCGCCGCACGTTTTACGACCCAGACATCATTCGCACCTGGCGATAGAACCTCTTTGATTACACCGATTTTTTCCATCTTATCCCGAAGGTAAACTTCACAACCGATGATCTCATGATAATAGTACTCCCCTTCTTCCAAGGAAGTCTGCTGCGATTCAGCTATTTTCAAATACTTCCCTTTCAGATGTTCGACATCATTAATGTTGCCTAAACCTTTGAAGTGAAGCAAGTCAAATCCTTTGTGAAGGCGATGCCCGTCAATAATAAGAGCCTGCCCATCATCTTGATGATCATCAAGGTAAATTGTTTCACCAACGTTAAATCTTTCAGCGAAATCAGTGATTCTGAGCACTTTCACTTCTCCGCGGATGCCGTGAGTATTAACAACCTTGCCAATATTGTAGTATTTTGCACTCATCTTATCACCTATCATTCATCGATTCGGATAACGACATCATCCTTGACGATAATTGCAGAGCTTGCCATCACTTTGTTCCAGTCGGTCCCAGGTTTGACTTCAACAAGAGCATCAACTTCCGTTTCAGTGATTTCACTGCCGGTTTCCAGCATATCAAGCTGTTCAATTTTAAAATCGACGAGTTTCATTTTTTCCTTCCGCTTGCGTATTTCCTGCTGAAACCTGGCATTTATTTCCTGCTTTGAAGTCCCTGCTTTATTTTGCAATTTTCTTTGTTCAAAAAGCAATTGTTGGCACTCTTGTTCAAGCCGCAATATCTGTTCATGGAAATCTCTTTTCAATTTTCGTTTACTGTTATCCGTAATAATCTGCTTGACCAAAACTTTTTTGATAATATTCAAGCGTATCCACCTCACACGCAATGTAGAAACTGTATTTTTTTAACTGACAGGACTCGTGCATGCAAGTAATGGATGGCCGACTAAAGGCGGGATATACACCCTACGCCGACACACCCCTTGTCGGTGCGTACAGAGATTCCAATCATTTTTGTGCAACAAAGAAAAAACATTCTCTACCAGCAGTCAACCACGGTGAAAAAGCTTTGCTGTGAAAAAAAGGGAAGGTGAACCCGCACCCTCCCCTTCACATAATATCCAAATAAATTCGTTTTTCAGCGTCATCTTTATTCGCTGCATGAATCAGTGTGCGAATCGCTTTGGCAATACGCCCATTTTTACCAATTACTTTACCTACATCGTCCTGATGAACAGTAAGGTGAAAAACCACTTTACTCTGTTCCTCTGTTTCGTTGATAACAACTTCCTCAGGATGATCTACCAATGGCAATACAATTGATTCAATAAGGGCTCTCATGATATCACACTACCTCACTTTTGGTTTTTTTGGTCGTGGAATTTCTTCATGATGCCTTGCTTGGAAAACAAGTTGCGTACCGTGTCACTTGGTTTTGCACCGTTTGTCATCCATTGTAATGCTTTATCCTCATCTATTTTAACTTCAACCGGGTTAACTACGGGATTATAAGTTCCGATTTGTTCGATAGAGCGTCCATCTCTAGGAGAACGGGAGTCAGCTACAACAATGCGGTAAAATGGGTTTCTCTTGGAACCCATACGTTTCAAGCGGATTTTAACTGCCATTTCATTACACCTCCATAAATATGTTTTACACAGTTTTAAATTGTATCAGAAACATGAATGTCTGTAAAGTGTTTTTACATTACATAAAAGGAAATTTAAATCCTTTGCCTTTTTTCCCTTTTTGCATATTGGTCATTTGCTTCATCATTTTTTTCATTTCATCAAATTGTTTCAGCAATCGGTTCACTTGAGAAACAGAAGTACCGGAACCTTTAGCGATTCGCTTTTTACGCCCTGCATTCATGATTTCCGGCTTGACCCTTTCTTCCTTGGTCATGGATTGCACAATGGCTTCCACGTGCCCCAGCTGCTTCTCATCAACTTGGACATTTTTCAGTCCCTTCATTTTCCCAGCTCCAGGGATCATGCCAAGCAGATCTTCCAACGGTCCCATTTTTTTCACTTGCCCCATTTGTTCCAGAAAATCGTCAAAGGTGAAAGACATGGTACGCATTTTTTCTTCCAATTCCTTGGCTTGTTTTTCATCCACATTTGTCTGAGCCTTTTCAATCAGGCTTAACATGTCACCCATTCCAAGAATCCTTGAAGCCATTCTCTCTGGATGGAAAGCCTCCAGCTGATCCAGCTTTTCACCCATCCCTGCAAATTTTATAGGTTTGTCTGTTACCGCTTTAATGGACAAAGCTGCCCCGCCGCGTGTGTCCCCATCGAGTTTTGTCAGGATGACTCCAGTGATATCGAGTTGCTGATTGAAACTTTCAGCGACGTTAACCGCATCTTGACCCGTCATGGCATCAACCACTAGAAAGATTTCATCTGGTTTTACCACTGCTTTCATCTGATGCAGTTCATCCATCAGGTTACTGTCTACATGCAAGCGACCGGCTGTATCGACGATCACATAGTCATTATGGTCTTCTTTTGCTTTCTCAATCGCATGTTGGGCGATTTCCACCGGGTTCACATCCGTGCCCATAGAAAATACAGGCATTTGCAATTGCTTGCCAAGTGTCTCCAATTGGTTGATTGCAGCAGGACGATATACATCACATGCGACAAGTAACGGAGTCTTGTTATATTTTTTTCGCAACAGATTGGCCAATTTGCCGGTAGTCGTCGTTTTTCCTGCCCCTTGAAGACCAACCATCATAATGACTGTTGGCGGCCGGTCAGCAGCTTTAATTTTACTTTGCTCTCCGCCCATCAGCTCTGTTAATTCCTCTTTGACAACCTTGATGACCTGCTGGCCCGGTGTCAGACTTTCCATCACTTCTTGACCGATAGCCCGTTCTTTAATGCGTTTGACCAAATCCTTGACAACTTTGAAATTGACATCCGCTTCAAGTAATGCCAGTCGAACTTCCCTGGTCATTTCCTTGACATCTTGCTCAGATACCTTTCCCTTGCCCGTCACTTTTTTGATTACGCCTTGCAAACGGTCGGCCAATCCTTCAAATGCCATGAAAGTTGTCCTCCTAATCCATATCTTTAAGCTGGGCTATATATGATTCCAGCCCTTGATAGTCATTTGCAGCGATCACTGTTTCCATCTGTTCGATGATTCCAGCGCGCTTTGAAAATTTTTCGTACAGATGCAGTTTTTCCTCATAGTTCTCTAGCATCGATTCTGTTCGTTTGATATTATCATAAACCGCCTGCCGGGAAACGTGGTGCAGTTCAGAGATTTCTCCAAGAGAATAATCCTCCAAATAATACATTTCCATATAATTCCGTTGTTTACCAGTCAATAAGTCCTGGTAAAAATCCAATAAAAAGTTCATTCTATTTGTCTTATCCAACATAAGCTTCAGTCCTTGTTAAGGCATAATCCTTTACAAATATCATACTGAAAATTTACGCTTATTGTCAAGTACTCATTCTTTATGCATCTTCATCTTGCCCCGGTTCATTTTCCAGAAGGTCAGAAAACAGCCCATATACAAACGCATGTGCATCAAACTCCTGTAAATCTTCGACTTGTTCGCCTAGACCAACGTACTTCACAGGGATATCCAGTTCGTGTCTGATTGCCAAAACGATACCGCCTTTTGCAGTCCCATCAAGCTTTGTCAGGACTATACCGCTGACATCCGCAGCCTCTGAAAAGAGTTTTGCCTGGCTTAGTGCATTTTGCCCCGTAGTTGCATCAAGCACCAACAACACTTCATGAGGGGCGCCGGGTACTTCTCTTTGAATAACCCTATTCACCTTAGACAGCTCATTCATGAGATTCACTTTGTTTTGCAGACGTCCTGCTGTATCACAGATTAAAACATCTGCACTTCTGGATTTCGCAGCCTTGATACCATCATAGATGACAGCTGCAGGATCACTGCCCTCACTTTGTTTGATGACCGGAACACCAGCCCTTTGTCCCCAAATCTCCAACTGCTCGATTGCTCCGGCACGAAAAGTGTCCCCCGCTGCCAAAACAACATTTTTTCCTTGCTGTTTTAATTGATGTGCTAATTTCCCGATAGATGTTGTTTTACCCACACCATTTACACCTACCACCAAAATGACAGACAAGCCATCTTCTTTGATTTGCAAGTTTTCTATCGTTTCTTCGTCTTCTCCATAATAGATATCAACAAGTTTCTCAGATATGACTTCTTTCATTTCTATCGTATCTTTGATATTCTGCCGTTTCACTTCCATTTCTAATTCATCGATTAGATCCATCACGGTAGTGACCCCTACGTCAGCAGAAATGAGTACTTCTTCCAGTTCCTCAAAAAAATCTTCATCCACTTTCCGGTAGCGAGCAATCAAATCATTGATTTTTCCTGAAAAAGTTTTGCGTGTCTTTTCCATCCCCTTTTCATATTTTTCAGTGACCGCTTCCCCTTCGGTCTGTTTGAATTTATTCCTGATTTTGTCGAGAAATCCCATATACTTCATCCCTTTCAAGGTTATATCACTTAACTTTTTCAGTGAAAATTTTCCGGTTTGGCTTGGAAAAGAATTCAAAAGTTAATTAAAAACTACGACAGAAGTCACCTATAGTTTTGCTTATCTGTATCCTATATCCATTTCAGCATGTGTGTACCAGCTCGTCAATACCACTTTACATCGAAACCAATTCTTTTGTTTCTTCCAGCCGGACAGAAACAAGCCGAGAAACGCCAGATTCCTGCATCGTTACACCATAAAGTACATCTGCTTCTTCCATTGTGCCCTTACGGTGAGTAATAACGATGAACTGTGTATTACTGCTGTATTTCTTAATATATTTCGCGAAACGGACAACATTGGCTTCATCCAATGCAGCTTCCACCTCATCCAATACACAAAACGGAACAGGCCGGACACGAAGAATTGCAAACAGCAGCGCAATGGCAGTCAATGCCCGTTCGCCCCCTGAAAGCAGGCTAAGATGCTGCAGTTTTTTCCCTGGTGGCTGTGCAATGATATCGACTCCTGTTTCCAAGAGATTCTTTGCATCTGTCAATTTCAATTCTGCATGCCCGCCTGCAAATAATTCTTTGAACACTATTTCGAACTCTGCTTTGATTTTAGCAAAGGTTTCCCCGAACATCGCTTCCATTTCCGCGTCCATTTCTGTAATCACTTCGTGGAGTGTAGCCGAAGCCTGCACTAAATCGTTTTGTTGGACACTGAGAAACGCTTTCCTTTCAGAAATACGTTTGAATTCATCTATTGCTCCAAGATTCACTGTCCCCAGATCAGCCAGTGCCGCTTTGATTTGCTTTACAATTGATTCTGTTTCAGATGTATCCGCCACTTTTTCATATGTTTTCTTCGCTTTTTCATATGTTAAAGTATACTCTGCGGAAAGTTGGGATAGATGATTTTCCAGTTCAACATCCAAACGATTGGCGACGACTTCTTTTTGCTGTATTTCCTTTACTCTCACCGTATGAGCCTTATTTTCCTCTTTTAATTCCCGATCTTGACCAGCTATCCATTTACCATAGTCACTTCGTTTTTGACGTAATTCCTGAATATTTTTCGTCAGCATTTCTTTTTCCGCTTGTTTTTGTTTGATGGATTCAGACATTTTTTCGGAATGATCATCAGCTTTTTTCATTTCTATCAATTCGTCAAGTTCATTTGCAGTCTGCAGATGCTGTTTTTCCAATTCGTCAAGCTCCGTCCGAAGCTGGTTGTTCTTTTCCTGCTGATTTTTAATCCGTTCATCCTGCTCTGCCAATAAGATTTTAGTCTCATAATATTCAGATTGTACTTTTTCCTGATTTGCATTTATTTTCTTCTGCTTAGCTGTAAGTTCATCAATTTCTGCTTGTACACTAGTGAGCTTCACTTTCAACTGTTCCAAATCAGTTTCCAATTGCTGTTCACGTGTTTGAAGCTCACTGCTATCCTCGATATATTGCTGCTCCTCTTGATCAAAAATCGCTAAACTATTGGCCAGGTAATCCAATTGTGACGCCAATTCTTTCACAGCAGTTCTTGCCTCCTGGTATTTCTGATAACTTTTATAAATGGAGGTTTCCACTGTTCCAAGTTCTTGTTCTTTCACAGCTATTTTTTGCTTTTTCTTCTGAAGCGAAAGCTCCAATTGTGCCGCTTTTTGTTCATAATCACCAAGTGTAGCGGTTATTTCCTGCAGGTCTTTTTCTCTTGTGAATAAGGAATTCGCTTTTCTTTTTTGTGCTCCGCCTGACATGGATCCGCCCGGATTAACGACATCACCTGCTAATGTGACGATGCGGTATCTGCGTTCGACAATCTGTGCGATTTCGTTAGCATCTTTGAGCGTTTTGGTAATAACTACATGTCCCATCAAATGGTGAATGGCTTTTTTGTATTTAGCATCTGCATGTACAAGCTCCGCTGCGATTCCCACAAATCCTTCATGTTCCTGTATCCGAGCTTTTAGAGCTGCAGGGATGGACCTCGCTTGGATAGATGATAGAGGTAAAAATGTTGCCCGTCCACTGTTCGTTTTTTTCAGCCATGCAATGGCCTCACGCGCGGACTGGTCATTTTCAACCACGATATGCTGACTTGAGCCGCCCAGTACAGTATCAATTGCCGTAATATATTGTTTGTCTACATCCAGTAACTCAATGATAGCACCATAAATCTGTTGCAACTGTCCCTTTTGATTTGCCTGCAGCACTGCTTTTACGCCATGGAAAAAACCCTGGAAGTCTTCTTTCATCTCCTCCAGCATTTCTTTTTTTGATTTCAAATTCTCAATATACCGATAACCTTGATATAACTTTGTCTGTCCATCACGAAATGCTTGTTGCTCTTTGGAAACTTCTTTTTTGAGCTGTTCCATTTGTTTTTCAGCATTTTCGTAGACTCTCTTTGTTTCATCAAGTTTATCGGCAGCACGCTTGTGCTCATCGCGCAACGTCTTTCTCTGTTCCAGCAAATGTTGAAATTGTCCTGTCTGTCTCTCTTTTTTACGGGAAATCTGGCCTTGCTGCTGTTTGATTGTCTGCTGTTCATTATGTTTCGCAGCTTGTTCATTCAGGTATTCAATATACTGCGACTTCAGGTCATCAATTTGTTCAGCAAGCTTTTCTTCTTTGAGTGACATGGTTTCTTCCAGCTCTTGGAGTCTGGCTGATGTTTCTTTGCGGGAAGTTTTAAGTGCACGTAATTTCTTTTTATCCCTTTGCAAAAGCGTGCTTGTTTGTTCTATTCGATTCGATATGTCATTTTTTTGTTTGTCCAGTTTTTCTTTGTTCTCAGCAAAATGTTTGATTCGCTCTTTTAAAACTTGTTTTTTTCCGGAAAAATGTTCCAGTGTCTGGATTGTCTCAACCAATTGCGATTGCACCTGTTCGATTTGTTCGTCTTGACGCTGGACATCCTGCCTTGACTTCTCCAATTGCGCTTGCTTTTGCTGGATGCTTGTCTGCATCTCTATTTCTTCCAGTTTTTCCTGTTCGATTTCATTTTTCAGCGCTTCATATTTTCCATGGAGCTTGTCAATGATCGTAACAAGCAATGATACTTCTTTTTCTTTTAAATCAGCCTTGTACGTCAAGTACTTCTCCGCTTTTTCAGCTTGTTCTTCCAATGGCTCGATCTGGTTATTAATTTCATGCATAATATCTTCTACGCGATTCAAGTTTTCTTTCGTTTCAGCCAGCTTGAATTCAGCCTTCTTTTTTCGCTGCTTGTACTTCAGCACACCCGCTGCCTCTTCAAAAATAGCTCTTCTTTCAACTGCTTTAGAGCTTAATATCTCTTCCACTTTCCCTTGACTGATAATAGAAAAAGCTTCTCTTCCCAAACCGGAATCCATAAATAAATCTACAATATCCTTCAGGCGGCATACTTGTTTATTGATGTAAAATTCACTCTCACCTGACCTGTAAACCCTTCTTGTTACACTTACCTCATCGTAATCGATTGGAAGATGATTTTCTGTATTATCAAGCAGCAGCGTCACCTCTGCGACATTCAGTTTTTTCCGGCTGTCGCTGCCTTGAAAAATAATGTCTTCCATTTTGGAGCCGCGCAATGACTTGGCAGACTGTTCGCCGAGAACCCAGCGTATTGCGTCTGTTATGTTACTTTTACCACTGCCATTAGGGCCCACAACCGCGGTCACCCCCGGTACGAATGCGACATCTATTCTTTCAGCGAATGACTTGAAGCCGACGCTTTCCAATTTTTTCAGGAACATAAACATTCTCCTTCAGTCAAATCCTGAATTTAATAAATCTATTGTTTACGAAAACATTTCACGAATAAATAGTTGGAATTTGAACGCATTTATTTTATCATAAAGATGGGTACAAAAGAAGTTATCAAATAAAGTTTCCTAAACTGACAATGAGGTGTCTCCATGAATCTGGAAGAAGCTACAAACGCTAATCTTTCGTACATATTATCCGAGCTTGCAGAAAAGCTGCAAGTTGTCAACCGCACTATCATGCAGCCGGAGGATTACGATCTCGAAAAATACGAAGAATTGAAATTCATGTATGATATGGTCATACAAAAAGGCTCATTGAGTGCTTCCGAAACACAGGCCTTTCTGGATGAGCTGCGAGCTGTCCGCAGATAAAAGTAAAAGCAGGACAGATGAAAAAAGTTTAAAAACCACATAAGATAATTGCCGGTCATACCGCGTCTGCCCATCATATTTGATTCACTGACAAAAAGACTGTTATTCTTATGCAACTGAATAACAGTCTTTTTGGATATCATCATATTATTCTCATTCAACAGAAATATTTCCTGTAGCCAGTTAGCAAAGGTTGGAACGTAAGATGTTGCTTTTCAACGCTTGGTATCATTATCCATCAGCCTGTCTATCGCGTTTCTCGCAGCATTTTGTTCAGCTTCTTTTTTTGTCCGGCCGCTTCCTGCGCCATATAATTGTTTCCCATTCATTAAGACATGTGCGACAAACTCCTTATTATGAGAAGGACCTTTTTCTTCCACAATTTGATAAAGAATGGATTGATCCTTATGTTGTTGAATGAGTTCTTGTAACTTGCTCTTAAAATCCATCCCATGAGAAAAAGCACCACTACTGATTTTAGGAAAAACATATGTTACTAAAAATTGTAAGGCCGTTTCGTATCCTTGATCAAGATACAAAGCACCAAGGAAGGATTCAAAAACATCTGCAAGCAATGCCGGACGAGTCCTGCCACCTGTCTGCTCTTCACCTTTTCCTAAAAGGATATATTGCTCAAAGTGCAATTCTTTAGCAAAAGCATACAAGGAAGGTTCACAGACAATAGCTGCACGCAGTTTCGTCATTTCTCCCTCGGGCATTTGCATATTATTTTTGTAAATGAATTGGGACACGCCCAATTCCAATACGGCATCACCAAGGAATTCCAATCGTTCATTATCAGAAAATCGCTCTTTGCGATGCTCATTCACATAAGATGAATGTGTAAAAGCTTGTGTTATTAATTGATGATCACGGAATTCGATCCCCAATTGTTCTTCCAATTTTTTTATATTCAACTCGACACCTCCGTTCTTGTCCACATTGAAAAAGAAGGCATTCGACCATGACCGTCAGCGTTTGCACAAATTTATGAGTGAGCAGAGGGCTTGGCCATTCTTATCATATACTTAAAAGTCCCGCATCATGCGAGACTTTAAAAGTGATATTATTTTTGAATGAAACCTGCGAAGAAAAAAACTATTGTTGGCTGTTTATGTAGTTCACTGCATCACCAACAGTATTAATTTTTTCTGCTTGTTCATCCGCAATTTCCATATCGAATTCATCTTCCAATTCCATTACAAGTTCAACGACATCAAGTGAATCAGCTTCAAGATCTTCTTTAAAAGATGCTTCCATTGTCACTTTTGACTCGTCCACTTCAAGTTTATCAACGATAATTTCTTTTACGCGGTCAAATACGTCTGCCATGTTTCTTTCACCTCCCTTCAAGTAGTATAAGCATTTTGTAACTCATATTCAATTCTGACACTGCCAAATAGTTACATTATCATCCCGCCATCAACAGTGATTGTTTGCCCAGTTATATAGGCTGCGTCATCCGAGACAAGAAAACGAATTGTTTTTGCAATATCTTCGGGTTTTCCAAGCCTGGCCAACGGAATAAGCTGCAGCATAGCTTCCCGCTGCTCTTCTGTGAGCGCATCTGTCATGTCGGTAGAAATAAATCCTGGTGCAACAGCATTCACGCGGATATTCCTGGCTGCCAGTTCTTTTGCAGCCGTTTTTGTTAGACCGATCAGCCCCGCCTTAGCCGCTACATAATTTGCCTGGCCTGGATTTCCGCTTATACCGACAACCGATGCCACATTGACAATTCTTCCATCACGTTGCTTCATCATTTGCCTTGTAGCAGCCTTCACACAAAGGAAAGCTCCCTTCAGATTTGTCTGAATCACGTCATCAAATTCGGATTCTTTCATCCTCATAAGCAAGTTATCTTTTGTGATGCCGGCATTGTTAATCAAAATGTCCAGACTGCCAAATGTTTTAACGGTTTCCTTCATCATGGATTTTACATCTTCTTCTTTAGCTACATTCGCCTGATATTTTATTGCTTTGACACCAAGCTTTTCAATTGCCTCAACAACCTCCCCAGCTTTTTGCTCACTGCCGGAGTAGTTCACTACAATATTAGCACCTTGTTCCGCTAGTTCCAAAGCGATCGCTCTGCCAATTCCCCTGGAAGCTCCTGTCACGAGCGCTGTTTTACCTGCTAGCATTTACCTTGCCTCCTTATACCATGAAAGAAATTTTTCTAAAGACGAAAGATCTTGCACGGCGAAAATATCAACCTCACGGGATATTTTCTTTACAAGTCCCGAAAGCACTTTCCCTGTACCAACTTCAACGAAAGCATCAACCCCCTGCTCAAGCATGTTTCTAACTGATTCTTCAAACCGCACAGGAGAATATAATTGTTTCAATAGCAACTCTTTGATTTCTTCGCTGTGTTTGACAGGCTTTGCAGTGACGTTCGCATAAACAGGTATTCTTGCATCATTTATTTCGACCTTATGCAGGTATGCAGCAAACTCATCATTGGCCGCTTTCATCAAGCGCGAGTGGAACGGACCGCTTACGTTAAGTGGAAGCACTCTTTTTGCACCTTTATCCTTCAGCATCGCGCTAGCTTGCTTGACACCTTGTTCAGAGCCTGAAATGACTATTTGGCCAGGACAGTTCAAATTGGCAATATCCACTACTTCATTCTGGATTTCAGCCAGTACTGCTTCTACAGCAGTTTGCTCAAGTCCTAAGACTGCTGCCATAGTTCCCTGTCCTTTTGGAAAAGCCTGCTCCATCAATTTCCCTCTTGCAGCAACTAGTGGCAAAGCAGTTTCCAATGTCAGTGATCCGCCTGCCACTAATGCGCTATATTCCCCAAGACTGTGCCCAACAACCATATCCGGTGTGACACCTGCTTCCTGGAGCAAAGAATACATCACGGTACTTGTAAGCAATAGTGCTGGCTGTGTATTTTCTGTTTCTGTCAATGTTTCTTTCGGTCCTTCGAACATCAAACCTCGGATATCTTTGTCCAGCACTTTGTTCGCTTGTTCGTACATTGCTTGGACAGATTCATATTGATCGTGTACTTCCTTGCCCATGCCGACTGTTTGCGATCCCTGTCCAGGAAACATGAAGGCCAATTTTTTCATATGTCATTCCCCTCCGTTTTCTTCCTCATTCAAGGCAGCAATTCTCTGTCTGATTGTTTCAGTCACCTGCAAATTCGCCATGTGATACGTTTGTTTGACCGCATTAACGATTGCTCTGGCATTTGAAGACCCGTGTGCCTTCACCACCGGCGCATCCAGGCCGAACAATCCTGCTCCGCCATACTCTGAATAGTCAAGTTTGTTCTTTAACTCTTTCAAATTGCTTTTCATCATTCCAGCAGCCAATTTTGTTTTCATCGAAGACATGAATACCTCTTTTAACATTGAAAACATTGTCATCGCTGTACCTTCGATCGTTTTTAAAGCGATGTTCCCGCTGAAACCATCAGTAACAACGACATCAGCTGCGCCGTTCAGGATTTCCCTCGCTTCTACATTGCCAACGAAATTCACTGGTGCCTGCTGCAGTTTTTCAAAAACTTTTTTAGTAAGATCGTTCCCTTTTCCATCTTCGGTGCCAATATTCAAAAGTCCGACGGTGGGATTTTGAATAGCACGCACTTTTTCTGCATATATGGCTCCCATTAATGCATATTGCACTAAATGATGCGGCTTGGCATCCACATTTGCTCCGACATCAAGCAACAAGAATCCTTTCCCATCCAAAGTTGGTAAAGTCGGACTGAGTGCCGGCCGGTCAATACCGGAAATTCTGCCGACAACAAATAATCCCGCACTCATCAGTGCACCCGTATTGCCTGCAGATATACAAGCATCGGCTCTTCCTTCTTTCACTTCTTTTGCCATTAGCACCATAGAAGCATTTTTCTTTTTGCGCACAGCACGGACAGGTTCATCTTCTGCTGTTATCATTTCTTCTGTATGTAATATGTCTATGCTTTGAGCACTGGTAAGCAATGGCCTGATTTGTTTTTCATCACCAACAAGCGTGATCTGTAAATCCTGCAGCTCAGCTACCGCGTCCATGACACCTTGTACTATTTCTCGCGGAGCATTGTCCCCTCCCATGGCGTCAATTGCTATTTTCATGATATATTTCTCCTTTTACACCGGCAATATAATGGCAAGTATCCAATTAGTATACTTCCTTATCATGGTACATATAAAACTTTCCAGTAAATACGATTTCTTTTTCAACGAAACTCTCAACCTGCACCACCGTCAGTTTCTTATCGTTTTCACCTTGCACCTTCGCTTTTGCGACAACACGTTCTCCCTGCTTTACCTGGCGTGTGAATTTTACGTTTGATTTTGCTGTCAAGGCAAGTTCATCGTCAATCACTGCAACAGCGAGCGAATTCGCCTGACCAAACAAATGATGGCCTCTGGCAATATTTTTTTGCGTGAAAATATGCTCCGGTTTGATATCGAGAATTGAAATCGCTCTTTCACCCAGATCCAAATCGATGATTTCGCCAATAACATCTTCAGGAGCAAGGGTTCGCATGGTTTCATTCCACTGAGAAGTCGCCACCGTTTTAATTCGTTCCCTAAGCTCCGGAATTGCCAGCTCCATCCTATCCAAACGAATCGTCTGAATGCTGACGCCGAATTTTTTTGCCAAAGCTTCGTCTGTAATGAATGGCATCCGGTCAATGGTTTCCCTTAAAAATTTTTGTCTTTTCATTTTAGGTTGTCTCATGAAAGCACCATCCACATTATGAATCCATACTCTCCAAGTATTATGACTTGGTACTAATAGTAATATATAATAGCTTGTGAATTTTGGCAAGTAAGATTAGCAGTTTCCCCTTTTGTAAACTGGTTAGTCCAGCTTTATAGTGAAGACACCTTCTTTTTCCAAATATAACAAAATTGTTCGATATTCTGGTGTTGAAAGCAGATTTTTTTCCAGGATTTCCTGTGCATCTTTTCGGGCTGTTTCCAAAGCGCGATAATCATGCAGCATATCAGCAACTTTGAATTCGGGCATCCCGCTTTGCTTACTGCCAAAAAAATCCCCCGGCCCGCGCAGCTGCAGATCTTCTTCAGCTAGTGCGAAACCATTATTAGTTTCTGTCATGATCCGCATTCTTTCTTTGCCAACCTCATTTTTCGGCTCTGCTATCAATACACAATAGCTTTGGCGGTTTCCACGCCCCACTCGGCCACGAAGCTGATGCAATTGGGCAAGACCAAATCTTTCCGCATCATAAATCACCATGACCGTTGCGTTAGGAACATTCACTCCCACCTCCACCACTGTCGTAGATACAAGTACTTGCAATGTATTATTCGCAAAATCCTGCATAACCTTCTCTTTTTCTACAGAAGGGAGTCTGCCATGCATTAATCCAATTTGGATGTTATCGCCATAGTATGCCTGTAGCTGCTGATAAAGTTCGACCGCATCCTGGATATCCAGCTTGTCCGATTCCTCAATCAACGGACAAATCACATAAGCCTGTTCTCCTTCACTAACTCTTTGAGCAATAAAATCCAAAACTCGTTCTAATACATTTTCCCTTACCCAGTACGTTTCGATTTCTTTTCTACCGGCAGGCATTTCATCAATTGCGGAGACATCCATGTCACCAAATGCCGTGATAGCAAGTGTACGGGGAATCGGTGTTGCAGTCATAAACAACACATCGGGGTGTAGACCTTTATGGCGCAATACTCTCCTTTGCTCTACACCAAAACGATGCTGCTCGTCCACAATGACCAATCCAAGATTTTTGAATTGTACGTCATCCTGTATCAGCGCATGTGTCCCAATCACAAGATCTACCTCTTGCTTTTGTAATTTTTCCAATATCAGCTGGCGTTTCTTTCCTTTGACCGAGCCTGTCAGTAAAGCAATTTTGATTCTGTCACCGAAAAAATTTTCTAAGGATTGCATGTGCTGCTCAGCCAATATTTCCGTTGGCACCATCAGCGCTCCTTGCTTCCCCGCAGTGATGCTCGCATATAAACCAATAGCAGCCACAACTGTTTTTCCAGAACCGACATCTCCTTGCAGCAGTCTGTTCATACGGTATGGAGAGGCCATGTCCTTCAGAATCTGTTCAAGCACTTTTTGTTGTGCGGCAGTGAGCGAAAAAGGCAAGGAGGCAATGAAAGTCTTGATTTTATGATGGTCAAATTCCTGTCTATTCCCTTGTGTAGCTTCTCTCTTACGCTTTCTTAATTGCAGCATTTTTAGTTGAAATAACAAAAATTCTTCATAAATGAACCTCCTGCGGGCATGCTTCAATGCTACTTTCGATTCAGGAAAATGCATTATTTTAACAGCCTGCGATCGTGCCGGCAACTTGTATGACGTTAGATATGATTCAGGCAATATTTCTTCTATTTCCGTCGAACAAGCAGAAATTGCATGAGCAATAGCCTTTTTCAAACGGATATTAGAGACATTTCCTTTCAGCGGATAAACCGGCTGTATTTCGGTGTCCTTATCCGCAGTACCTTTATGGTATTGACTGACAGTAATCTGCAGTCGGTGCGCATCCCATTTACCGGTCAACGTGACCACATCATCTTGCTGCAATTGTTTTTTGGCAAAAGAGCGGTTAAACATCACAGCTTTCACCGCAACTTGTTCCACCTCCACCTGAAACACGAGTCTGGATTTCCTTTTTCCATAAAAAGAAAGAGAAGGCTGGCTGATTACCCTTCCCTCAATGGTTACTTTATCATCGTGAATCAATTCAGCAATCGGCTTTATTTCGTGTATATCGTAACGGGACGGGAAATAGTTCAGGAGATCTGAAACCGTGAATATCTTCATCGACGCCAAATCTTCCGCGAACTTTTCTCCAATTCCCTGCAAGCTTGTCACAGGATCATTTATCAAAATTCATCACTCTTTCATTACCGGGCTTCCGAATATCTTTTCTCTTAATTCCCTGCCGGTCGGTGTTGCGGCTAGGCCGCCTTCTCCTGTTTCCCTTAACGCTGACGGCATCGTTTTGCCAATCCGGTACATGGCCCCGATCACTTCATCACAAGGTATGCGGCTTTTCACACCAGCAAGCGCCATATCAGCGGATACAATCGCAAGTGAAGCTCCGCCTGCATTCCTTTTAACACATGGAACTTCAACAAGTCCAGCCACCGGATCACACACAAGTCCCAGCATATTTTTCAACGTCATTGCAAATGCATCTGCAGACTGTTGCGGGGTCCCTCCAGCCATCTCAACAATCGCCGCAGCGGCCATTGCCGAAGCAGAACCCACTTCTGCCTGACAGCCACCCGCGGCACCGGAAATAAAGGCGTTATTGGCTACTACGAACCCGAAAGCTCCAGCGGTGAAAAGATAGCGAACCATCTGCTCTCTTGTAGGATGCAGTTGGTTTTTCACCGCAAATAACGTGCCAGGGACACATCCTGCGCTCCCTGCTGTCGGGGTTGCACAAATCATGCCCATAGCTGCATTGACCTCGTTGGTTCCCATAGCCTTGCTTACAGCATCCATCAACAAGTTACCTGATAATGGCGTTTTTTCTTTCATATATTTTTGAATCAATACAGCATCTCCGCCCGTCAGCCCTGTAACAGACTGAACTCCTTTCAGACTCTCTTCGATAGCATTCTCCATCACCTGAAGATTATTTTCCATATCAGAGAAGACCATTTCACGGGATTTATTCTTCACATCCATTTCCTGAAGAATCATCACTTCTGAAACTGGTATTTTTTGGCTATCCGCCAATTCAACCAGTTCCGCTACTGTCCGAAACATCGCCAAAACTCCTTTGCAATAACTTCTTTCCTTGCCGTATCTGATTGTCACTTAACATTATTTAAAAAACAAAAATTTTAATTTTGTCAACTGACTATTTTCGAAATACGTATAATATGGTCGGCTTTTTGTAATTCATCCATCAATTCGTCTGAAACATTTTGATCTGTTTCAATTACCATCAACGCTTCTTTGCCAATATCTTTACGGTTGACTTCCATATGGCCGATATTGATTTCATACTTGGCCAGGATCTTTGTGACAGAAGCAATAGCCCCGTAACGATCATTGTGCATAATTAAAATGGCAGGATGATTTCCTGAAAGCCTTAGTTCAAAGCCGTTTAGCTCACAAATTTCCACTTTTCCGCCGCCAATGGATATCCCGACCAGTTCCAAGCTTTCGTCATCATTGCCAATAATGACCCTAGCTGTATTCGGATGCTCCGTTTTCGCAGCATCTTCGATGAAGTCGATTTGCATATTCCGCTCTTTCGCTATTTGAAAGGCATTTCTCATACGAGTGTCGTCCGTATCGAATCCGAGCAGACCCCCAATCAAGGCCATATCCGTGCCGTGACCTTGATACGTTTTAGCAAACGAGCCGTAAAGATGAATTCTCGCCCACTTGACTTCGTTTCCAAAAAGATTCTTTGCAGCCAGGCCTATTCTGGCCGCACCAGCTGTATGGGAACTGGATGGACCAACCATCACAGGACCTATAATATCGAACACAGAGTTATATTTCATGAACCACACCGCCTTGACATTCTATTCAATCATATAAATTATAACAAAAATCAGCAGGGATTGGCATGCGAATAATGATTTTCGGATGCCAAATAAAAAGCCCGCTTAAAGAAAGCGGACTTTTTTCAAAGATCATTCAACTGCAATAATATAAGCGTAGATAGGCTGGTTTCCTTCATGAATTTCCAATTCAATATCTTCAAAATGCTTTTCTACATACGACTGAAGCTTTTCGACCTCTTGCTTATCCACGTCTTCTCCATAAATAATTGTCAAGATTTCATCTTCATCTGTAACCATGGATTGAAGCAGCTTCTCGACTGTTTCCAGTTTATCGGGATTTGCCGAAGTAATTTTTCCGTCCTCAATCCCCATGAAATGGCCTTTTTCAATGGAGACACCATCAATTTTTGTATCACGGACTGCATACGTAACTTGTCCGGTCTTCACCTGTTGGCCTGCTTGTTCCATCTCTTGCTTATTGTCTGCCAACGCAAGTTCAGGGTGGAAAGCAAGCAAAGCGCTGATTCCTTGAGGAATCGTTTTCGTTTCCACTACTGCTGCTTCGGCATCGGCCAATTCCGCCGCTTGCTGCGCAGCCATAACGATATTTTTATTATTCGGGAGAATCAGGACTTTTTCTGCATTGGCCTGTTGGATTGCATCAGCGATATCTTGAGTACTTGGATTCATTGTCTGTCCACCCTCTATAACTACCGTTGCACCTAGGCTTTCGAATAATGATTTGACACCTTGCCCCATCACAACAGTAACGATCCCATAAGGCTGCTTTTTTTGGGGCTGTTGCTGTTTCTCTTCTTTTTTACCAACAATTGCTGTATGCTGTTCACGCATATTTTCAATTTTCATATTGATCAAGCTGCCATATTGCTGACCGATTGTCAGTACTTGACCGGGATATTCTACATGGATATGCACTTTGGCAATTTCATCATCAGCAGCAACAAGCAATGAATTTCCATGTTCACTCAACTCATTGCGAAATTGTTCTTCATCGAATGGATGATCCTTTAATTTCTGATCGTCGAATTTCACCATAAATTCTGTGCAATAACCAAATTCTATTTCGGAAGTGTCCATAAAATCCTGGGCAATCTGATGGTGCTGAGCATTGACCAACTCTTCCATATCATTGACAACATCTGCTTCAGGAAGCTCCTTGCCTTTCAGGGCAGCAGCAAATCCTTCGTAGATAGTCACCAAACCTTGTCCGCCCGAGTCGACCACGCCGACTTCCTTCAATACCGAAAGAAGTTCCGGTGTGCGTTTCAAGGACTCCTTAGCTTCCTTCAATACAGCATCCATCAGTGCAGCAATATCCTTTTCATGTTTGGCAACCTCGACTGCCTTGTTCGCAGCATCTTTGGCAACAGTGAGAATTGTACCTTCAACCGGCTTCATAACTGCTTTGTATGCAGTTTTCACTCCGTTTTCAAAAGCTTCCGCCAATTCCTCAGGTGCTGCGGCTTCCTTATGCTCGAGGCTTTTGGCAAAGCCGCGGAAAAGCTGAGACAGGATAACGCCAGAGTTACCTCTGGCTCCCATAAGCAGCCCCTTGGAAAAGGCTTGTGCAACATCGCCAAGGACGGCATCATCGGTTTGTTTTACTTCGTTAGCTCCAGAGGTCATGGATAAGTTCATGTTCGTACCAGTATCGCCATCCGGAACAGGGAATACATTCAAAGCGTCGATTTGCTTTGCATGGTTTGTCAGATGGTTCGCTCCCATCAGGACCATTTTCGCGAATACGCTTCCTTCTAATCTTTCTATAATCACATTACTTCCTCCTCTAACACAAGAGCAATCAGATTAATCTTTAGCAACTCGAACACCTTGTATGTAAATATTGACAGAGTCAATTTCCAATCCTAGGGAATGGCTCAAGTTATATTTTACCTGGGATTGCACATTGTGGGCCACTTCAGAAATTTTTGTTCCATAACTTACGATAATATACATATCGATATGAAGACTGTCATTTTCTTGTCTGACTACCACTCCGCGTGAATAGTTCTCTTTTTTTAACATCTCAGCAATGCCATCGCGAATTTGGCTTTTTGAAGCCATGCCGACTATACCGTAGCATTCCACAGCTGCTCCGCCGGCAATTGTAGCAATGACCTCGTTTGTTATCGTCACTTGACCGTCGTTCGTATTGAGTTCAATGGACATGAATAATCCTCCTTCAATGGCAAATCTTAACGTTATTTTACTACAAGCAAATGTATTTTAAAAGAAGCCTGGGATAAATATAAGTGAAACTTCATGCAGCATAGGTTTTTTCGTTACCGAATCACAAACAAAATGGATCGACAGACTATTTTACTTTTTAACCTTATTGCAGCTAGAGCAAGCCTGCTAATGAGGGATAAACCTAGGCGGTCCTTTTATAACAATGAACGAACAATTTTATTCTGTCAAGTCTTTTTTCTTTATAGGCACAAGTTCCACCTATTGCATTCTTTGTTTACATATGATAAATTTATAGAGGTATTTTATATTGTCAGAGTAGGAGGTACGAACATGGCAAGAAGATGTGTTGTAACTGGACGTCAAACTCGTACGGGCAACCAACGTTCACATGCGATGAACTACAGCAAGCGCAAATGGAAAGCGAATGTGCAGCGTGTCCGCATCATGGTAGATGGTAAACCACAGCGTGTATACGTTTCTGCCCGCGCCCTGAAATCAGGCAAGGTAGAACGCGTTTGATACAGGTTTGAAATGTTATGGAGCATCCAAGATGATTTGGATGCTTTTTTCATTTGATCATTTAAGCTGATTCTTTTAGGTTTTGTTCCTTTCCTCAGGTTAATCCGCAATTGATGCAAAACTGCGATGCGCTGACAATGCTAATTTGTGACGTTGATTCCTGCGGGAACAATGGTTTTCAACGGGACGAGTAATCGCAGTCCCATCACGTGTCCAAAGAGGCTGTATCCGGGCCCGTGGAAAGCGAAGTATGCTGCCGAAACGAAATACATACACCTGTCTCCATCACTAAATAAGAAAAATGGATCATATTCAAGATATTCACGTCACAGTTTACGTTAATAGCGGCAAACTATGTGAAATGGGCTGTTATCTATATGATAAAACTATGGGTATGGCTAATATACATTTTTTATAGTTGCCCGTGGATAATTGAAGATGAGGAGAGCATGTATTTTTTTGCCAAAAAAAGACTTCTGTCAGTTCATTGACAAAAGTCCAGCAAGCTTATTTTTCTTTTTTGAACATCCCGATCACAACCCGTACAAACCCACCTATGAACCTGGGAAGTTTAATCGTATAAAATTTCATGAGTTCGACCTCCTCGATTGGCGAAAAAGGAATAAATCAAGCCGCTTTATCTCATCAATCACGACTCTTTATAACTAATACTATGCCTTCGTCGATCGAAAAAGTACCACTATTTGCGATAAGCTTGTTCGAAACACATAAAGTCGATCCGAAAGAAATCGTTTCATTTTCCAGTGGGTAATAAAAATGCTGCAAGGTCAATCCGGTAACTGTTGGCGTCATTGGTATAAATGAAATATATGGATATTCCGGATCATTTGTCAGTGTATGCGAACCTGGAAGTGCTAACTCAATCGTATTCGTTCGGTCAATGAGCTTGGCAGCAATCCCGTTTTCTGCAAATCTGGCAAGAATTTGTATGTTGACCAGTGTATGATCCATACGGCCTCCTGTTGCCCCGAATAGAAGGACAGTATCCGGCCTCAGTTCCATCGCCTCCAAGATAGCCAATTCCAAATCTGTCTCATCTTTTTCAGAAGGATATATTTTAAATATACCCGCATTTTCTTTGACCGCTTTTTTCTCTGCATTGTCCATCGAATCAAAATCGCCAACTGCATAATCTACATCCAAGCCTTTTTCCAACAAAACGAATGCACCACGATCAGCACCAATCCACACATCTATCTGGTCATACAAAGAAAGATCAGGTAAAAGTGTCGCAGGGCCATTTGCAACAATCCCTACCTTCATTCATTTACACCTGCTGCCAGTAGATCATGGATGGCTCGTTTGCGATCCGGCTGGTTGAATACGGCACTCCCCGCCACCAATACATCAGCACCCGCCTCTATACAAAGTGCCGCAGTTTCCTGATTGACTCCCCCATCGACTTCAATTTCAAAATGCAAACCCTTTTCCTGCCTCCAAGAAGCGATTTGAGCAATTTTATCGATGGAAGCTGGAATAAATTGCTGTCCGCCAAATCCAGGATTCACTGACATGATGAGCACAAGACCCACCTCAGCAAGGATATCGCGAATCATTTCAGGAGGTGTTGCAGGATTGATGGTCACACCTGCTTTCACGCCATGGCTTTTGATCAGCTGTATGGTACGATGCAAATGAACGCAAGCTTCTTGGTGGACCGTAATGATATCCGCTCCTGCTCTAACAAAATCAGCGATATAGTCATCTGGCTTTTCAATCATTAAATGAACATCGAGCGGCAAGGCAGTCACTGGTCTGATTGCATTCACAATCAGCGGACCTATTGTGATATTTGGCACAAAATGGCCATCCATGACATCGATATGAATATAGTCGGCGCCTCCGTTTTCCGCTTCCTTTATTTCAGTAGCAAGTTTGGAAAAATCTGCTGAGAGCACGGATGGAGCTATTTTTGTCATTGTTCAATACCTCGGCTTTCTGGATTGGATTTCTTCTAAAAAGCTTATATAGTGTTCATAACGAAATGTCGCGATTTTTCCTGTGGCAACAGCCTCTTTCACCGCGCATTTCGGTTCTTTATAATGCAAACAGCCGCGGAACTTGCAACTGCTTTGATGTTCCTCGAACTCTGGAAAGCTGTCTGCCAACACTTCTGCAGAAATATCACCGAATTCCAGCATACTGAATCCAGGGGTATCTGCTATCAAACCGTTTGCAATTTCAAGCAGTTCTACATGTCTGGTCGTATGCTTTCCCCTGCCAAGACTTTTGGATATATCCGCTGTTTTCAACAACAACGAAGGCTCCAGGGCGTTAAGCAAAGAGGTTTTGCCAACCCCCGACTGGCCAGCGATCACAGTGACTTGATCTTTGAAATATGGCTTCAATGCTTCAGGGTCTCTTTCACCCTTCGCAGAAAACAAGATGACTTGATAGCCTATATTCCTATACTGCTGTTGTATATCTCCTAAATGAGCCAGCTCAGCTTCTGTGGTTCGGTCAACTTTTGTAATCACAATGATCGGTTTGATCTGTTTCGCTTCAATCAACACAAGAAAGCGATCCAATAGCAGGCTGCTGAAATCAGGCATTGTTGCCGAGCTTACCAAGATTGCCTGTGTGATGTTGGAAATTGGAGGTCTGACGAGTTCATTGGTACGCTTGGCAATATCCGTGATATACGCCTCATGCTCATCAAATGTGACGAAATCTCCAACGAGCGGGGTGATTTTTTGCTTGCGAAATAACCCTCTCCCTTTACAAGGATACACGACATCGTCTGCTTTCACATAGTAGAACCCGCTTAACGCTTTGATGATTCGACCTTCCTTCATTCACTCACCTTCTTTATAGTCTACTGTTTTATCAATAATCAGCTCATCGTCACGCATCACTTTATACTCACCTTCGGAATCAGGCGCGATCGTCAGCGTGATTGTATATTCTTTATCTTTCGTGATGGAATCTTCCTTAAACACTTCCGAAATATCATGGTCCACATCTTTAACGTATATTTTAACGGTTTGTGGTTTCGTTTTTTCCTTTTCTTCCTCGTCATCTTGCTGTTCATCCTTATTTCCTTCATCAGCAGGATCATAGGGAACAGTAAATGTAATGGTATGAGAAGCGGGTGGTTTTTCCTCCGGTCCAGTGGAAATATACACGTCCACCGTCTCACCCTTTTCAAGATTTGTATTACTATCCGGACTTTGTTTGATTACTTGACCTTTCTCGACACTCTCTGAGTGCTCCTCGATCTTATTCATTTTCAGATCATTATCATCCAAGTATTTCTTCGCTTCATCCTCTGTCATTCCTTTTAAATTGTTCAAACTGATCAATTCAGGGCCGATACTGATTTCAAAAATCACTTTTGTCTCACTTGGTATGACCTCAGAGCCGGCGGAGGGTTGTATCTGACTGATGATTTCCCCTTTTGGACGGTCGGAATGCTTTTCATATGCTATCACATCGTCATACTCATGATCTTCCAAAATCGCCTTCACTTGATCATAATCCCTGCCGACATAGTCAGGCATTTCCTCTTTTTCCTTGCCTTGGCTGACAAAAACAGTGACAGTGGCATTCTCTTTAACCGTTTTTCCCTGATGGGGGTCGGACTTCACAACAAGTCCTTCCTCGACTGCATCGGAAAACACTTTTTCTTTTTGCGCATATAAATTCAGTTCTTTCAGATGATCTACCGCATCTTCATACTCTTGACCAGACAGATCAGGGATAATCACATCTTTTGGCTTGATGAACCCGGGGACGAAAAACGCTGCTGCTGTAGCAGCACCAAGCAATACGATTAAAATAATCAAAATGAGCGGCCATTTCTTCCGCTTTTTCTTCTTTTGTTTACTGTTGCTTTTTTTATTTTTACCTTTTTTTTCCGGTTTGGAAGCTTGTTTTTTTCCTTTTGCCTGTTTTGTATCTTCATCAGGTGTATGAATGATGGTATCATCATGTTCATCTACTGGATGCGTATCCGTAATGATCGGTATTGCTTTTGTCTCCTCACCAGCTTCTTCCTGAGGAGTGAATCTCGGTTCGTTGACCCTTTCAGGGCTTAGCGCTGTTTCGAGGCTCTCCTGCATTTCATAAACCGTCTGAAATCGCTGAAATGGGTCTTTAGCCATCGCCTTTAAAACGATATTTTCCACACTCTGGGGAATATTCGGATTGAAATTCCTGACATACGGTGTATCGGATTGCAAATGCTTCAAAGCGATTGCAATTGGCGATTGACCGGAGAAAGGCAATTTTCCAGTCAACAATTCATAAAAAACAATGCCGAGTGAATAAATATCAGATTTTTTTGTTGCAGTGCCCCCTCTGGCTTGCTCTGGAGAAAGATAATGCACGGAGCCAAGTATGGAATTTGTTTGGGTCAAGGACGTTGCACTGAGGGCGATTGCAATACCGAAGTCAGTTACCTTGATCTGTCCATAACTATTGATCATGATATTTTGCGGCTTGATATCACGATGCACAATTGCATTTTCATGCGCCTGTGTAATGGCTGCAGTGATTTGTTTCATAATATCGATTGCTTCAGACACCTCTAATGGGCCAAAACGTTGTATGTATTCCTTCAAGGTCATGCCATCGACATATTCCATCACCATATAAGGCATTTCATCGTCTTCTCCGACATCATAAATACTGACAATATTGGGATGTGATAAGCTTGTTGCAGCTTGTGCTTCCCGATCGAATCTTGTAATGAATTCCTGGTCATTAGCAAATTCCATTCGCAGCACCTTGATTGCCACATCTCTGTCTAGTATGGTGTCACGAGCCAAATACACATCTGCCATCCCGCCTCCGCCAATCATTGCCTTGATCAGATAGCGTTCATTGAGCATACGTCCATTCAGCATGTACTGTCACCCGCCTCCACCTGTTGATGATGCATGATGACCAGCGAAATATTATCCTCTCCACCTCGATCATTTGCCGTATCAATCAATTTTTTCCCTAATGCGTCTATCGATTCGAATTCCATGAAATACGTTTCCATTTCATCGTCGTCAATCTTATCTGTCAGCCCATCAGAACAGAGCAGGAGCTTATCGCCTTTTTTCCAATATATGGATTGGATATCAGGCTTAACAAGCTTTTCAGTCCCGAGTGCCTTCAGCACGACATTTTTCCGTGGATGGTATTTGGCGTCTTCCTTCGAGATTTCCCCAGAACGGACCAGTTCATTGACAAGTGAATGATCTTCTGTGATTTGGTTCAATTTCCCGTCAGCATATAAGTAACATCTGCTATCACCGACATGGCCAATCGTGATAAATTCTTCTGAACAGACTGCTGTAACAATCGTTGTACCCATACCCCTGCATTCTTCATTCTCCAGAGAATATGCAAATACATCCTGATTGATTTCTTTCAATACGGAGCCGAGCCATTTTTCGGATTCGGCCGGAGAGTTAACGCACACATGCCGCCACTTTTCTTGCATGCTATCGGCAGTCATTTGGCTTGCCACATCTCCTGCCTGATGGCCGCCCATACCATCGGCTATAAGCACCAGCACCTGACTGGAGTCATTTCGAAAAACACCGCCTGCATCTTCGTTATGGTGTCTGACTTTTCCTGTATCAGTCATAAAACGTCCTTCCATGTTATCACCTCTTTATGCAGCTAGTCCGACAGACACTACTTGCCAGTTACTTTTCCTAACTAAAATATATAGTTAACTAAAACATTTATCAACTATTGTTTTGGTGCATGTTTCTTATTTTGGATAAAACCAACAATCATTTGGGGAACAGCCACAAGAAAAAAAAGCTTCGTATTTATCCTTCTGCCGTTTTGATTAGTCTCGTAAGGAAAAAACCTTCTGTTTCACCCTCATTGGGAAACAACTGGAGTCCGAATCGAGTCAGCCCCTTTGCATGCTGCAGTGATGGAGGGAGCTCTTCAAAAAATGCTGTATCTACTTGAAAGTGTTTATTCCGGGCTAAAAAATTTTCTACTATGTGCTCGTTTTCCCGCTTGTCAATAGTGCATGTGCTGTACACCATCATTCCACCAATTTTCAGCAGCAGACCAGCCTGGCTGATGATTTCTTTTTGAATCTGAGCCAATGCAAGAATATCTGTTTCTTTCTTTCTATATTTGATATCTGGCTTGGAACGAATGACTCCTAATCCTGAGCAGGGTGCATCGATCAATATTCTGTCAAAAAAAGCTCTCGGGTAATACTCCCCAATTTTTCTGGCATCTGCTTGTTTTGCGTCAATAATTGTCAAATGCAGCTGCTCTGCTTTCCTATTTATCGCCCGTATTTTATTTTCATGTAAATCATGGGCGTAAATGTGACCAGTGTCCCGCATTAGTTCAGCAATGTGAGTCACTTTCCCTCCTGGAGCACTGCATGTATCAAGCACTGTCATGCCAGGCTTCACCGCAAGCATTTCCCCTGCCAACATGGAACTTGGATCTTGTATAGTCAAATATCCTTCCTTAAATAAACGCGAATGCAACACATTGCCTTGTTCCACGATGATGCCTTGACTGGATATTTCCGAGCGTCTGGCCACGATTCCCTCATCATCAAGCTTCTCAAGCGCTTCCTCCCTCGTCATTCTGAGCGGTTGTATTCTTACCGCTGTCTGTTTAGGCTGTAATGTCGCTTCACATATTGCGCTGGCGGTTGCAAAACCATAACTGTCTATCCAATTTTTAACTAGCCACGACGGGTAGCTTGTTTGTATACTCAGTCTTTCTATGTCATTTTTTATGTCTGCTGTATCAGGGATTCCTTTTCGCTGTATATTTCGCAGTACCCCATTTACAAGCGCTCCGATACCTTTATGTCCTCTTTGTTTAGCTATTTCTACAGCCTCGTGAATAATGGCATGATCCGGAACTCTTTTTAGGTAAACCATTTGGTACACGGACATTTTTAAAAGTATTCTGACCCAATCTTTGATTTTTGCACCGTTTGTAAGGAATTGGTTCAGATAGAAATCCAGCGTCAGTTTTCGCTGCATTGTTCCATAAACGACCTCCGTCAGCAATGCGGCATCCTTTGTGCTAAATTGATTTGTTTTTATTTCGTGATCGATTAATAGATGGCTATAGCCGCCATTTTCGATCCTTTCTAGTGTTGAAAGCATCGATTTGCGCAAACTTAATTTTTCCAAACTTATTCACCCAATCTTGTTCCTGGCTTAATCCTGCCTGTCGCACCGTGCAAATAGTCCTTTACAGTCATC
Source organism: Tigheibacillus halophilus (assembly GCF_042683165.1). Classification (NCBI taxonomy): domain Bacteria; kingdom Bacillati; phylum Bacillota; class Bacilli; order Caryophanales; family Bacillaceae; genus Tigheibacillus; species Tigheibacillus halophilus. Next base: position 602,577 of record NZ_JBHUIZ010000003.1, on the reverse strand, counting down.
CGTTTTTTTCCTGCCGGCTGCATATCCACGACCTCAAGCCCTAGCTTATTTCCGCAAGCGACTATAAAACAGTTTTCTTTTACTTCCATGATTTCCCCCGGCTCTCCATCATACATTTGGCCATTCGGCTTTGCCCACCATATTTTCATTCGCTCTCCTTCATATAAAGTATAGGCAACAGGCCATGGGTGCAAACCACGAATATGGTTATAGATTTCTTGATCTGATTTCTCCCAGTCTATCTTTTCCAGCTCCCGTTTAATATTAGGAGCAAATGTCGCTTTCGTTTCGTCTTGTTTGTCAGCATTAACGGTGCCGGCAAATATTTCCGGCAGTGTCTCCAGCAGAAGCTCAGCTCCCAGCACTGACAACTTATCATGCATGGACTGGACATCATCTTCCTTCCCTATCGGAATGCTTCTTTGCTTCAGCATATCCCCGGCGTCCAATTTTTCGGCCATATACATGATCGTCACGCCCGTTTCCTTCTCGCCTTGCATAATGGCATAATGGATCGGTGCACCACCACGAAGTTTTGGCAGCAAAGAAGCGTGGACATTCACACAGCCGTAGACAGGGGCTTCCAAAAGTTCCTTTGGGAGAATCTGCCCGTATGCTGCCGTCACAATCAAATCAGGCTTGCAGTCCAATATAGGCTGGAAATCCAATCTGAGTTTCTCCGGCTGAAAAACTGGCAAATCATGTTTCAGCGCTTCTTCTTTAACCGGAGAAGGCGTCAATATTTTCTTGCGTCCCTTAGGACGGTCAGGCTGGGTCACAACCTGTACCACCTTATTATCTGATGCGAGCAATTTTTTCAGTATGCCGACTGAAAATTCAGGCGTGCCCATGAAAACGATTCTTTTCACATGAATACCTTCTTTCTACATTAACTGGTATGGCTGCATATCTACAAAAATCTGCAAACCATCCTTTTTTAATTCATCTTTAAAATGGGTTCGTATTTCCTCTATAAATTCTCTGATTTGTGGTTCGTTTTTGTATTTTATCATGCATTGATAACGATATCTATCTTTGACCCGCAACACTGGCGATGGAGTCGGTCCCAGTACAATGGTATCCGGACGTACTTTACCAAGAAGCATCTGCACCATTTGCTGTGCAGTCTGTATCACTTTCGCATGATTCACATCCGAAATAGTAATCAGCGTCAAAAATACATATGGGGGATATTGAAAAACTTTTCTTGTACGCATCTCCTGCAGGAAAAATTGCTGGTAATCATAATTAGCAGCAAGCTGAATACTATAATTATCTGGTGTATAAGTTTGCACGATGACTTCTCCTGGCAATTCATGTCTGCCGGCCCTTCCGCTTACTTGCGTCAACAATTGAAATGTTTTTTCCGCTGAACGAAAATCGGGCAGATGCAACATGGAATCCGCAGTCAGAACTCCTACAAGTGTGACATTGGCAAAGTCTAAGCCTTTGGCAATCATCTGCGTCCCCAGTAAAATGTCACCCTCCTTATTCGCGAATTTCTTGAGCAACCGCTCATGAGCGCCTTTTTTTCTGGTCGTATCGACATCCATACGAATGACCGATGCTTCAGGAAGCAATCTCGTTAATGCTTCCTCTACTCTTTGGGTACCGGTTCCGAAATAACGAATCGATTCACTGCCGCATGCAGGACAGTCGTTGGGCATGGGTACTTCATAAGCACAATAGTGACATTTTAACTTGTTGGCATTTCTGTGATAAGTAAGTGCGATATCACAATGCGGGCACTCGATAACATGTCCGCAGTCGCGGCACATGACAAACGTGGAGTATCCTCTCCGATTTAAAAGCAAAACTATCTGCTCATTCCGGTAAATCGTCTCTTTCATTTTTTCCATCAGCACACGGGAGAACATCGTCCTGTTACCCTCATGAAGTTCTTCGCGCATGTCCACTATTTCCACTTGGGGCAGTGGTTTCTTATTTGTACGCTCATCAAGGGAAGCCAGTTTGTATACGCCCTTTTTTGCCCGGGCGAAGGTTTCCAATGTGGGCGTTGCACTCCCCAGAATCACCGGGCAATTGTGAAACACCCCTCGTTTGATTGCTACGTCTCTGGCATGATATCGGGGCTGGTCTTCTTGCTTGTATGAGGTTTCATGCTCTTCATCTATGATGATGATGCCAATATTTTCAAATGGGGCAAATACAGCTGATCTGGCTCCCACCACGACTTTCACTTCTTTTTGATGAATTTTTCTCCACTCATCATATTTCTCCCCGCTGGATAATGCGCTATGCATTACAGCTACATCCGAGCCGAATCTCCCTTTGAACCTGTCTACCATCTGCGGAGTGAGTGATATTTCTGGCACCAGCACAATCGCTTCCATCCCTTTATCAATCACTTTTTGAATTGCCTGCAGATAAATTTCCGTTTTGCCGCTTCCTGTTATACCATGCAGCAGGAATATATCGTGCTCGTCTGCGGAAATGCATCTGTTGATTGGATCGATAGCTGCTCGCTGCTGCGCTGTGAGCTCAAGCGGAAAAGTCCGTTGGAATGTCTTATCATCATACGGGTTCCGATATATTTCCTTTTGATATTGCCGTAAAATCGATTTTTTTACTAAAGTTTGCACTGTCTGATTAGTCGTTTGCGTAAGTTTCAGCAATTCGGAGCGTTCGATTGGTTCATCGTTCTCTGCAAAAAAAGCCAGCACCTGTTTTTGCTTTTTGGCATTGTGAGGGATGTCTAAAAGCACTTCTTCCAGCCGATGGCTTTCTATACCTGGTTCAACCATAGTCACCTTTTTCTTCGTCACCCTGGATTTTACAAGATAATGCACTTGGATAGCGTCGTTTTTTATCGCTTTCTGCAGGACAGTGTAGGGAATATTCGAATGTTCGAATGCCTCAAATGCGATCACTTCCCTGCCTGCAAAAAGGGTATCCAATTCTTTCCCGAGAGAATCATCTGTCTGCCGGGACAGTTCCTTCTTGTACTGGGCTTTCAACACTTGTGGAAGCATGGCTTGATATGCTGTGATATAAAAGCTCAATGTATCAGCTGCAAGCCATTTCCCCAATTCCAGCAATTCTTTCGTCAAAACCGGTACAAAATCCAATACCTCTAAAATCTCTTTCATCTTCCTGATGTCGTATTGCGTGTGCTCAGACTGGCCAACAACGAAGCCCATGATTTTTCTGGGGCCAAACGGTACGATCACGCGCATACCAGACTCGAGAATGTGCGCAAATTTGTCCGGAACCAGATAATCAAATGTTTTATTGATTTGCCTTGTCGGTATATCGATGATTACTTTGGCGATTGTCAATTTAATTCATCCTTCATGTCACGATCGATCAGAGACAGGATTTGGTTGGCCACTTCCGCTTTTGTTGCTAATGGAATTTCTGTTTCTTCCATATTTTTATTGATGTAAGTCACGATGTTCGTGTCTTTTTCAAAGCCTGCTCCGTCCACTGCAATATTATTGACTACAATGGCATCCAAATGCTTTTTTTTCAATTTTTCTTTGCCATATGCAAGCGGATCAGCAGTTTCTGCTGCAAACCCTACCAGGAATTGATTTTCTTTCTTTTCCCCAAGCTGCTGCAGAATATCTGTCGTTCTCTCCATCTCAATCCGCAACTCGCCTGGTTTTTTTTTCATCTTTTGATTGTAAACAATTTTAGGACGATAATCTGCAACCGCGGCTGCTTTGATAACAATATCCTGGATGGGAAACTCTCGTTGCATCGCTTGATTCATCTCTTCAGCAGTCTCTACATCGATGCGCCTTATTTTTTTATCCTTTGTTTCCTGGGAGACGGGGCCCGCAACCAAAGTTACTTCAGCGCCCATTTGTGCCGCTTCTTTTGCCAGGCTAAAGCCCATTTTACCTGAGGAACGATTTGTAAAAAAACGTACTGGATCTATTTTCTCCCTCGTAGGTCCTGCAGAAATCAGCACTTTCTTCCCACTCCAAATTTGTTTCTTTTGTTGATGCCGGCTTATGGCGTCTACAATACTTTCCGGCTCTTCTAATCTTCCTTTTCCGATCCAGCCACAAGCCAAATACCCTGCACCAGGCTCGATAAAATGGCAGCCGCGATCAGCTAATAGTTGCATATTATGTTTAACTGCAGGATGGCTGTACATGTTAACATTCATCGCTGGGGCAATATAAATATCTGCTAATGTCGCCAGCAAGGCCGTCGTCAGCATATCATCGGCAATCCCATTTGCCATTTTCGCCAGTATATTAGCTGTTGCAGGTGCGATCACGAATATATCCGCCCAGTCAGCAACATCGATATGGGCTATTTTTTTGAAATCTTTTTCATCAAATGTATCTGTGTAGACGGGATTTCTTGATAATGCCTGGAATGTCAAGGGGGAAACAAATTCAGTTGCATTTTTTGTCATAATCACTTGTACATTCGCTCCAGCTTGTGTCAATTTGCTTGTCAACGCACATGCTTTATAGGCTGCTATTCCACCCGAAACGCCTAACACTATATTTTTATGTTGCAGCATGTTGAAACACCCCTCATTACTATGATTCTATTCTCCGCTGATTACTTTTTCCACGAGGAAACCAACATAGCCAGTTCTATCATGTCGATCGCTGCTGACATCACCATGCATGATGGTGAATGGTGTCCTCATGTCGTTTTCTTAATAGAAAAAAGCCCTCGCCAGAATTATTTTGCGAGGGTTTCGTTATTTTCCAGAACAATTTTGCCAGCATTGATTTCTTCGAGCGCCCTGCCGACATTCTTTTGAGATTTTGGATGATCAATCATCAGATTGTTCAGCTCTTTTATTTGTCTCGCTCTTTTCGCTGAAAGGATAACAAGGGTATATTTGGATTTAACTTTCGTTTGCAATGCATCAATAGATGGCTCCAACATCATGGTAATTCGACCTCCAATATTTTTCTGTACTCTTTTTCGACGCGTTCTCTTTTCAGATGTTCGCTTGCAATGATGGACTGAACATTTTCGACCGCACGATTAACATCATCATTCAACACCGCATAATCATAATTATCCATCATTCTAATTTCTTTTTTGGCCTCTGACAAACGATTTCGCACGAGTTCATTTGTTTCTGTCCCTCTGCTGACTATACGATTTTTCAATTCTTCGAGGCTTGGCGGCAGCAGGAAAATAAAAACGCCGTCAGGAAAATTCTTTTTCACTTGGAGGGCACCCTGCACTTCAATTTCCAGAAAGACATCATGGCCCTTTGCAAGCATCTCCTCCACATAATCACGAGGGGTTCCATAATAATTATCGACATATTTAGCGTATTCCAACAGTTTATTTTCCTCAATGAGCGTTTGAAATTCATCTTTTGATTTAAAGAAATAGTCGATACCGTTCTTTTCCCCTTGGCGCATTCCTCTGGTCGTGGCTGAGATGGAATATTTCAAGTCATTTTTCCGGTTAAAAATCTCTTTCCTCACTGTACCTTTGCCGACACCGGAAGGCCCAGACAAAACAAATAATATACCTTTATTCTCAATCAACAGTCATATCCTCCAATTCCACAGCTGCATGCAGTTTACATATCAGCTAATTCATCATGGCTTACTAGCCGCTGGCCGACAGTTTCAGGCTGAACTGCTGATAATACCACATGGTCACTGTCCGTTATAATTACCGCACGTGTTCTTCTGCCATACGTTGCATCTACCAATTTATTATTTTCTCTGGCTACTGTGATGATTCGCTTCACCGGTGCAGACTCCGGAGATACAATCGAAATGATCCGATTGGCCGAAACTACATTGCCAAAACCAATATTGATTAATTGCAATCCCAATCCGTCTTCCCCCTTAAGCTAAGCACGTCTCTAGTTTTTCTAGTCATACATACTATTATAAAGAAACAAGGACATAAAATACAACTGTTTTATATTTCGCTTAATAGTGCGCGCAGTCTGCCAATTGAATATTTGAAGATGCTGATATACCTTCCGTTACCAAAAACAGGACTGCCGTTAACCGACAGTCCACGTAAATTTCATTTTTTTGTATAACCGAACAGTACTGTCGGCAGCGCGCTAAGTGCCAAAATCAACATCCAATCTTTCACATCAATGGATGTGGTATGGAAAATCGGCTGCAGCGGCGGCCAATATATAACGACCAGCAACATCAAGGCGGAAGACAACACTGCCAGCAGCAAATAAATATTTTCGAAAGGATTGCGATGGAAGACTGACACTTCACTGCGGCAGTCAAATACATGTATCAGCTGAGCCATAACCAGTGTTGAAAAGGCCACTGTCCGAGCAAAAGTGAGGTTTTCCGGGTTGTTTTGGTAAGTGATCATAAAAGCAATCAACGTGACGACACCGATCAGCAGCCCTCTGCTTACGATTTTAAATCCAAGACCTCTTGAGAACACACCTTCTTTCAGTTGGCGTGGCTTGTTTCGCATCACGTCATCTTCGGGTTTGTCCAATCCAAGTGCCATTGCCGGCAGTCCATCTGTTACGAGGTTGACCCAGAGAATCTGCACTGGCACGAGCGGCAATGGTAACGACAGCAGCATGGCAAAAAGCATGACGAGTATTTCTCCTACATTGGATGAAAGTAAATACCTGATAAACTTGCGTATATTTTCATAGATATTCCTGCCTTCCCGAATCGCTTCTTTAATAGTGGCGAAATTATCATCCATTAGTATCAGCGACGAGGCCTCTTTTGTAACATCCGTTCCGGTTATGCCCATACTTATGCCAATATCACTGGCCTTGATGGCGGGTGCATCGTTGATACCATCGCCGGTCATTGCCACTACATGTCCCTTTTTTTGGAATGCCTGGACGATTTTCAGCTTGTGCTGCGGTGTGACTCTGGCAAAAACATATACGTCATCAATGATTTCAGCCAACTCATCTACTGAGGCTGAGGAAATTTGGTGGCCTCCCATCACAAGACCGTTTTCAGGCAACATATCAAGCTTCTCGGCAATAGCCTTGGCAGTTTTCAAATGATCTCCGGTAATCATAACGGTTTTAATTCCGGCTTCCCTGCACTCCTTAACTGCTTCTTTCACTTCTTTTCTTGGTGGGTCAATCATCCCATATATGCCGACGAAATGAAGGTTTTTTTCCACTGTATGAGCTTCCAGGCTGTCCGTAGCCTTTAGAGGTTTGACAGCTATTGCAATAGTGCGCAGTGCTCTTTCCGCCATTTGCCCAACTGCAGTCTCAATCGCTGTTTTGTCTTTGTCTTTCAACACGGTTCTGCCATTGCCATGGTCAATATAAGTAAGGCGGGGCAGTAATATGTCCGGCGCACCTTTTGTGATCGCGAATCGCTGCTCGTTTTCATCTTCCACAATGACACTCATTCGCTTTCGATCTGAATCAAATGGAATTTCTTTTATTACACGGAAATCCTGCTGAGCTTCCAGAGGGAGCCCGTACTTTCTCGCAGCAACAATCAATGCACCGTCCGTCGGGTCGCCATCCACCACATATTTCCCTTTTTGTATTTTAAGTAAAGCATTATTGCACAGGGAACCGAACAAGAGCATATCCTTCAAATTCGCAAAGGCACTATCTACCTTGCGCCCGTCTAAATAAAATCCACCTTCCGTCTGGTAACCCTCTCCTGAAACTTGTAAATGATGCCCCTGGTGGTATATTTCTTTAACTGTCATTTGATTTTGTGTCATGGTTCCAGTTTTATCAGAACAAATAACTGAGGCACAGCCTAAAGTCTCGACAGCAGATAGTTTTCTGACGACTGCTTTTTTACGAATCATTCGCTGAACACCAAGCGATAAAGCAACTGTCACGATTGCCGGCAGCCCCTCAGGGATAGCTGCAACGGCTAATGATACGCCAGCCAGAAACATTTCGTAAAGCGGGTGTCCATGATAAACACCGATCCCAATGACAAGTGCTGTGAGCATCAGTGCAATGACAATTAGAATTTTGCCAAGCTCTGCCAGCTTCCTTTCCAGCGGAGTAGGCATTTTCTTTGTGGTACTCATTAAGGAAGCAATTTGCCCCATTACTGTATGCATTCCTGTCGCAACTACGATACCTGTACCCGAACCGCGTGTGACCAAGGTTCCCTTAAATGCCATATTGGTTTGGTCCTGCGCTTCCAAATTAACTTTTTTTATGGCGGACGCATGTTTGACGACCGGGAGTGATTCGCCTGTGAGCGCGGATTCTTCCGTCTCCATTGCTTTAGATGTGCTGACACGCAAATCTGCAGGTATTCTGTCACCGCTTTTTACTTTGACGATGTCCCCAGGCACTAAATCTTTGGATGGCAATTTCACCCATGATCCCTCACGTAAAACGGTTGCTGTCGGAGCAGCCAGTTCCTTCAGTTTTTCCAGTGACTTTTCGGCCTTCTGTTCTTGAAAGTATCCGATAAAACCATTCACGAAAACGATGAACATGATAGCAATGGCATCCACGAATTCTCCCAGCATCCCGGCAATCAAAGTTGCCCCAAGCAGCACGAGCACCATGAAATCCTGGAACTGTTTCAAAAAAATCAGCCAGCGGGACTGTTTATCATTAGATTTTAATTCATTGCTGCCAATTTTTTTTTGCCGCTGCTCTGCCTGCTGATTTGTAAGACCGTTTTGGATATTTACATGCAGTTTTTTTTCTGTTTGTGCTGTATCTAATTGATACCATTTTTCCACATTGCATTCCTCCATGCTAAGATACCGTTGTTCATACTTTATGAAACCGTATAACAAAACAATCAAAGAGGTTGTTCAAAAGGTCAGGTAAACATCACACTCCACCATTTATTGCTTGGACTATCTTTTGTCGCGTCTTACTGGAAACTACAGAAGCTAGCAAATCCTGTCCAAATTGTATAAAGCCATTATTTGAGGGGAGGCAATTATTCGAACGCAGGTCATCACAACCTTAGCCGAGCAAGTTTCTTTTCCCTTCCTTTTTAAGACGCGCTCTAATGGATATCTATGCAGACATGCCCTTAAAAATGCTATAATTGCTAAAGAGGTGAAGCAAAATGCCATTTGACGGAATTGTCGCCAAAGCAGTGACAGAGGAACTTGAAGACACTATATTGCCAGGAAAAGTAACAAGAATATACCAGCCTACTGATACAGAATTGGTTTTCACAGTACGAAGCAAGGGAAAAAATCACACATTGCTCTTATCCATACACCCTACTTATGCGCGCTTTCACTTGACAGAGGACCGATTCCATAATCCGCAGGAGCCTCCCATGTTTTGCATGCTTTTGCGCAAATATTTATCGGGAGCCATTATCGAGTCGATTGCACAATATGGGATGGAACGAATCGTGTTTTTTGACATGGAAGCAAAAAACGAGATCGGAGATGTGACCCGCCAGAGGTTAATCGTTGAGCTTATGGGCAAGCACAGTAATCTCATGCTAATAGATAAGGATAAAGGGCATATTCTTGATAGTATGAAACACATCGGTATGATGAAAAACCGTTATCGCACTATTTTACCGGGAGCTGAATACAAATTACCCCCTATGCAGGATAAGTTGAACCCGTTGGAAATTAATGGAGATACCTTCATCCAAAGACTGGATTTCAATGCAGGTAAACTGGATCAGCAAATTGTGCGTAACTTCACAGGCATTTCTCCTTTCATTGCCAGAGAACTTGTCCAAAGGGCAGGTCTCGGTTCCCAGAATGCTTACAAGAAAGCATTTGAAGAATTGCAAGAAAAAATGAAAATACGGGATTATAAGCCGGCTATTTATCTTCAAAAAAGAGAAGAATTCCATGTTATAGAAATCATTTCCGCCATTGAAGAGGCACAAATATACAGTAGTCCAAGTACTATGCTCGATGCATTCTACTCTGGTAAAGCACAAAGGGACAGAGTGAAGCAACAAGCAAAAGACCTTTATCGTCTGATCCATAATGAACTGAACAAAAACGAAAGAAAATTAAAAAAGCATTACCAGACAATCGATAACGCGCAGGACGCTGCCAAATACCAGAAGCTCGGTGAGTTGCTGACTGCTAATATGCATATGGTGAAAAAAGGAGATAAATCAGTCTCTGTCGTCAATTACTATGACCCTGAACAGACCGAGATGATCATTCCACTCGATCCGTATAAAACACCGAGTGAAAATGCGCAGAATTACTTTAAAAGATATCAAAAACGCAAAAATTCCAAGATAGCGATTGAGAAAGAAATAGAAAAAACAAAAACGGATATTGCCTATTTCGATCAATTGCTGCAGCAGATTGAGGCAGCAGGAGATGACGATGTCGAAGAAATAAGAGAAGAATTGCGCGAAGAGGGTTTTTTGAAAAAACAATCCCATCGAAAAAGAAAAAATAAACCATCCAAGCCAGTTTTGGATAGTTTTCAAGCGACAGATGGAACGATCATCTTAGTTGGAAAAAATAATAAACAGAACGAATATTTAACAATGAAAGTTGCTCACCGTGATGAAATATGGCTGCACACGAAAGACATACCAGGATCCCATGTCGTTATCCGAAACAAGGAACCATCCGAAGAAACCATTTTGGAAGCAGCCAACATTGCAGCCTATTTCAGTAAATCAAAAAACTCTGCCTCCGTCCCCGTGGACTATACAAGGGTTCGGCACGTAAAGAAACCGAATGGAGCGAAGCCGGGCTTTGTCACATACACTGACCAAAAAACAGTTTATGTCACACCCTCAAAAGAAAAAGCAGAACGTATGATGGATCAATGAGTAAGCCAGGCACCGATATTATAAAATCGGTGCCTGGACTTTCACTTCCCAGCTTGGAATGTATTCACTGCAGCTTGGGCCACTTGGACATCTTGAGGGACAGCCCCACCACTTACTCCTATACCACCAACAATTTTTCCATCCTGTTCCAGTGGGAACCCTCCGCCAAAAACGACTATTTTACCTTGATTGGTCGATTGTAAGCCCCATAATTCGGCGTTCGGCAAAGTCGCCTTTTCAAGTTCCGAGGTTGGCGTTTTCAAAGCAACTGCTGTCCAAGCTTTATGAAATGCGATGTCTACACTTGCCAGCCATGCATCGTCCATACGGTGGACAGCGATAAGGTTTCCACCATCATCTACGACCGATATGACCATCTGTACACCTATTTCACTCGCTTCTTTTTCAGCACTTTCAATTAATTGCTTTGCTTTTTCCAAATACATTTGTGACAAAATATCCTCCTCCTTTTATATACTTATAAGCTTCACTGCTATTTGTGGTGTACCTATCTCAACATTCCATGCGGATCGATGATGAATTTTTTAGCCACCCCACTATCAAAATCCGCATATCCCTGTGGTGCCTCATCCAGGGAGACAACCGTCGCGTTCACTGCTTTCGCGATATTCGCTCTGCCATTCAATACCGCCATCATCAGCTGGCGTTGGTATTTCATAGCAGGGGTTTGACCGGTTACAAAAGCATGTGCTTTTGACCAGCCTAGTCCAAAGCGAACCTGCAGTGAGCCCTGCTTTGCGTTTTCATCCTTGGCTCCAGGATCTTCAGTGACATAAAGGCCAGGTATGCCAAATTTGCCACCTGCCTCGACTACATCCATCATGGTATTAAGTACTGTGGCAGGGGAACCTTCATAGTCCGTTCCGTGTCCATATGCTTCAAAACCAACTGCATCGACTGCACAGTCAACTTCAGGGATGCCCAGTATTTGTTCAATCTGTTCACCGACATCGTCATGTTCCTGTAAATTGATTGTTTCGCATCCAAAACTTCGAGCCTGTTCCAGCCGCGCAGCATTCAGATCACCAACAATCACAACCGCCGCACCGAGTAATTGTGCAGAATGGGCCGCAGCCAAACCCACTGGCCCTGCCCCCGCTACATAAACCGTAGAACCTGTGGTCACCCCGGCGCTCACAGCCCCATGGTAGCCCGTTGGAAAGATATCAGTAAGCATGGCTAAATCCAACATCTTATCCATTGCCAGATCTTTATCAGGAAACTTCAATAATTGAAAGTCTGCGTAAGGTACCATCACATATTCGGACTGGCCTCCAACCCATCCGCCCATATCTACATATCCATAAGCACCGCCTGGGCGTTCCGGATTGACGTGCAAACAAATATGAGTATCCTGGCGGCGGCACATCTTACAGCGTCCGCAAGCTACGTTAAAGGGTACCGATACAATATCACCTTTCTTGATGAATTCCACATCTCGTCCAACCTCGATGACCTCACCGGTAATTTCATGACCAAGAACCATCCCCGACGGCGCAGTTGTACGGCCGCGTACCATGTGCTGGTCACTGCCGCAAATATTCGTCGCTATATTTTTGATGATGACACCATGCTCACATTTCCTGCCTTCATTCGATTTTGGAACGCCAGGTCCCTCGTGCAAAACCAAATCTGGATAAGGAATGTTTTCCACTTCCACTTTACCATTGCCTTTATATACCACTCCGCGATTATCAGCCAACAACATAACCTCCTTGATAGTTTGCTAGATTTAACTCGACCGGGCAGGGAAAAAAGAATATTGGTGACTAACTTCACTAGACTTCTTCCCGTCTTTGAAATCATGAAAACGTTTTTAAAGAAGGCATTTAAATCATTGTGGCTTTTCCCAAGCAATGAGTTGGGATTATAACCATATAAAATGTACTAACGGGTAATGATTACACTTTTCTCTCGTCTAAAAATGTCTGTTTTGTCAGTTCCCGAATAAAAATATCAACTTGTGGAAGCTTGCGGATACCTTCCTGGAAACAAAGCCAAGTATGTCTTGTCACCGGCTCACCCTCAAGTTCCAATGCGATGTGCGGATAATCTTTTTTCATTGATTCCGATACACTCTCCGGCAGCACTGCCATCCCTATTCCTTGTTTCATAAATTGTTTGCATGTCTCGATCTGATCAACAGTGATCGCCTTTAATGGCTTGATTCTATCATTATGGTGATATAGCCAGTTATCTACCAGCTCATGCATGCTGTCATCACTTTTAAAAGATATTAGCGGGCGTTCTTTTAGTTTTCCCGCGGGGAAATCCTCCGTATCAAAAATATACAGGGGATCCTCGAATAAACTGATACAAGTACTCTCTTTCAGTTTTTGCCCTCTGATAATACAAACATGGTAATCTTTATGATGCTGTTTAATATCTTCACTAATACCAGTGACCAGATCAATAGTCACTCCAGGATATTTAGCCGTGTAATCTCCAAGAATCGCAGGAAGAAAACGCTGGCTGATCAAGGATGAACAAGCGATCGACAGCGTTCCTTTTATCTCATCACTCGTTTGAGCAAGCGTATTTTTAACTGCTGCTTCTCTTGCCACCACTTCACTCGCATGGTTTAAAATGATCTCCCCGCCGGGAGTTAAAACAAGACGCTTAGGCGTCCTGATAAAGATTGGCATACCAAAATAATCTTCAATATACTTTAATCGCTGTGTAACCGCCGGCTGGGAAATCAGGACTGATTTTGCTGTGCCTCTGATTGTTCCTACCTCCTGCAGTTTTAATAATAATGCGTAGTCGTCAATACGCATATACTCATCTCCATCTGATAATTTTTGTTTATCTAATATAATTATATAACAGTATTTTACTTATTGCATATTACCAGTTAATCTAAAGGAAAGATTTAAGGAAGGGATGATCAGGTTGCATGAAAAAGATTTGACAAAGAAACAGTTCGGAGAAAACGCGCAAAGCTATGTCACTAGCAGCACTCACTCCAAAAAAGAGGATTTGAACGCGCTTGTTGCATTGTTAAAACCACAAAAAGATATGGTTGCATTGGATATAGCGACCGGAGGTGGACATACCGCAAAATACCTTGCGGCTAAGGTGAAACGTATAATTGCAACAGATTTAACAAAAGAGATGCTCGCTGCTGCTAAAGACCATCTGAAACATATCGATAACATCGTGTTTGCCGAAGCCGATGCAGAACAGCTACCGTACCCGGATAATCATGTTGATATTGTCACCTGCCGGATTGCCGCGCATCATTTTCCATCCCCGCAAAAATTCGTGGCAGAAGCGCGGCGTGTACTGAAAAAAAATGGGAAATTTCTATTGGTGGATAATGTTGCTAGTGAATATGCCACTTTCGATTTTTTCATCAACAAAATGGAAAAAATGCGGGATCCCAGCCATGTAAGGTCATTAAACATTTCCGAGTGGGAAGCGTTGTTTGAAAATAACGGACTTCAATTGTTATATGAACAGAAGAGGAAAAAAAACCTGCCTTATCAAGAATGGGTATCGCGTATGATGAGCTCACAGGAAGACATCCAAAACGTAACCAATTTTATTTTGCAATCTCCCCAAGAAATACAAAATTATTACCAGATTGTATATGATACATCTGGAGATATCGTATCATTCAGTCTGGACGAATGGGTTGCTGTTTGTAAAAAAACATAAGCGCAGGCATGCCCATCCATGTTGATAGCCAAAGCTTTTCGTTGAAGGCCAAACCAGATGGCATACGCGCTGCATGCCATCTGGTTTGAGCTTTGTTAAACCTGACTGTTTCTCCATGCGAGTAATTGTTGGTGTTCTTCTACGGTTAATTGCTTATCTGCAAGCATATACGCCAGCAGCTGATCAAATTTCGCAATAGTATACCATGGAAGGCTTGCCCTTGCAAAATTTGCCGTTGCTTTTTCCAAGCCATATGTAAAAATTGCAAACACACCAAGAACCTCCGCACCGGCTTCTCTCAATGCCTCTGAAACCTTGATGGAGGAAGTACCAGTTGATATTAAATCTTCAACAGCAAGCACCTTTTGACCAGGCTTGACAATACCTTCGATTTGCTTTCCTTTACCGTGCTTTTTTGCTTCAGACCTGACATAAACCAAAGGCAATTCCAATACATCCGCAAGCCAGGCAGCGTGAGGGACGCCGGCAGTCGCACATCCAGCGATGATATCTGGTTCCCATTCAGCATCCTTTAGCATCCGCACAAAACTTTCGGTGATTTTCCTGCGTAGTCGCGGGTATCCCATCGTTAATCTATTATCACAATATATCGGGGCCTTTATACCTGAAGTCCATGTGAACCAGTCTGATGGATTGATTTGTACTGCCTTAATTTCCAGTAAGCCTTTTTCGATTGCTTGATTATCATGCATTAGCCATTTCCTCCAACACGTTTTCATATGCTTTTTTCGGGTCTGATGCCTTGGTAACACTTCTTCCAATTACCAAAATGTCCGCTCCGTTACGTATCGCTTCACTCGGAGTTGCCACACGTTTTTGATCATTATTATGTAAACGGTCGAGGCGAATCCCTGGTGTCACTGTCAGAAAGTCATTGGAGCATGCTTGTTTGATGGCTGCCGCTTCATTGACTGCACAGACAACTCCATCTGCTCCGCTGTTTTTCGCTACTTGTGCAAGATGGACAGCCTCCTCTTTCACATTGCCAGCCATATGAAGTTCCAAATGCAACATCTGATTATCCATCGAAGTAAGAATAGTGACCGCAATCAATTTTGCCCCTGGCTGAGCGCCTTGATTGAATGCTGCTTTTGCATTTCTGATCATTTCACTTCCTCCGAGTGTATGAACAGTAACCATATTGACACCCAGGTTGGCCAGATTGTGCATGGCATTGGCCACTGTTGTCGGAATATCATGCAGCTTTAAATCCAAAAATACCGGGTGCCCGTCCTCCTTCAGCCGTTGGATGACATGAACTCCTTCCTTATAAAAAAGTTCCATGCCTACTTTAACAGGTACGCCTCTCAAATCATTTCTATGTAAAAAGCTATCTGTTTCTGTCCAATCCGGAAAATCCAGAGCCAAGTATACGGATCGTTTCATTGTATATTCCCCTTTCCAATCGCTTCGGTTACGGAAGTGAATCCATATGTCTTTAATACGGCAGGTAATGCCTTAATGATTTGCCGGCATATAAACGGGTTCTGAAAATTTGCGGTACCTATTGCCACTGCACTCGCACCGGCAAGCAAAAATTCCAGCACATCTTCTGCACTTGTAATACCTCCAACCCCAATAATCGGAATATCGACGACTTTTTTCACATCATAAACCATCCTTACCGCGAGCGGTTTGATGGCGGCCCCTGATAGACCGCCAGTGACATTGGCAAGCAACGGTTTTCGTTTCACAAGATCAAATTGCATCCCTGTAAAAGTATTGATGAGTGATAAGCCGTCGGCGCCGGCCTCTGCCACAGCAAGCGCCATTTTGCTGATGTCAGTGACATTCGGTGATAGTTTTACATACACCGGTTTATCACTGATATGTTTGACCGCTCTTGTTACCTCTGCCGCCATAGCTGGATTATTGCCAAATTGCATTCCTCCTTCTTTCACATTTGGACAAGAAATATTCAGCTCAAGTGCATCCACTTCAGCCGACCGGTTGAACGCTTCTGCAACTGCTTCATATTCTTCATGCGTGCTGCCGGCAATGTTAGCGAGGATACAGGTATCGAACCCAGCCAGAAAAGGAACTTCTTCATCGATGATCCGCTCAACTCCAGGGTTTTGCAGACCGATTGCGTTAAGCATTCCACATGGCGTTTCTGCAACTCTTGGTGTTTGATTCCCCAATCTAGGCTTAGCAGTCGCTGCTTTCATAATGACTGCCCCAAGCTCGCCAAGATCAAAAAATTCACTGTATTCCCTGCCGAATCCAAAACAGCCTGAAGCAGGCATGACTGGATTTTTTAATTTCAGTCCGGGCAATTCAATTTCCAAATTCATCACAGGCTCACCTCTCCCGTTGAAAAGACCGGACCATCCCGGCAAATTTTTTTATAGCCTTTCCCGTTATTCGCGGGAATCATACAAGCAAGACAAGCCCCTACACCGCACCCCATCCGTTCCTCTACAGATAGGTAGCCTTTTATGCCATCCAATCGTACAGTAAGCACTTTGAGCATCTGGACCGGGCCACACCCGTAAAATGTATTTATTTTTTGTTTTGGCGGCAAATGGTCCGTTATATAGCCGCCTACCCCTTGCGAGCCATCATTGGTGACAATTTGTGTTTGGCATATGCTTTGGAACTTCTCCTCATAAAAAACATAGTCCCTTGACTGGAATCCCAAAACCGCAACCATACGACAGTTTTTATCAGCCAGATTTTTAGCAAGAAAATGAATCGGGGGGACACCTATCCCCCCGCCAGCCAAAAGGATGGTGCTATTTTCTCCCACTTGCAAATCAAAACCATTGCCTTGTGGACCAATGACATCGAGGTATGTGCCGACGGTGAATTCCGACAGCCGGCTTGTGCCCTTCCCGATTACTTTAAATAGAATCGTCACTGTGCCCTGGCTGCCATTTGTATCAGCTATCGAAATTGGTCTGCGCAAGGTATTTCCAGGGATGGCTATGTGCAGAAATTGTCCTGGTATGGCGTTCCTGGCAATAAATTGATTCAAGAGCACCATCTCGATGGTATCCTTGGCAATCCACCTTTTCTCTTCAATAACCACTCTTTGTATTTTTTTCACAGATGTACCACTTCCCTATCCTGTATCTGCAAGACTTCTCGGCCAAGCAGTTTACTATATGCTAGTGCTGTATCTACAGAAGTCATACATAGAACACCTAGTTCCACAGCCTTTCTGCCAATTTCAAAAAAGGTGTTTTCCGCCTGGTTTGCATGTTCGTCATCAAAAACTATCAAACCGATTTCATCTTTTTCAAGCAGATGAATGATATGTTCCGTTCTCACAGTGTCTGCCTGGATACCTTTATTTTTCAGGCAAACAGCAGTTCCTTCAGCAGCCAAAATTTGCTTTCCATGTGCTATCAAATTTTCTGCAATACTGACGATTTGCGGTTCGTCGTTTTCCGTAACAGCTAGCAGCACCTTTTCCCCTTTCATTTCCGGCAGGCCAGCTGCTAATAGACCTTTGCTTAAAGCATCTTCCGCATCATTTGCCATTCCAATCACTTCACCCGTCGATTTCATTTCCGGTCCAAGCGTTACATGGACGTTTTTCAGTTTCGTGAATGAAAACACTGGAACCTTTACTGCAACAGACTTTATTTCAGGCAACAATCCTGACGAATAGCCTTTTTCGTCAAGCAACTGCCCTGCCAGGCAATTTGTGGCAAGCTTTGCCATATTCACCCCAGTCAGTTTGCTTAAAAAAGGTATTGTTCTGCTCGATCTCGGGTTCACTTCCAGTACAAACACTTCATTATTTTTTACGATGAATTGTATATTTATCAATCCGATTATCGGCAGTGCTGAAGCGATTTTGATAGTCGCATCTACAATTTTTTGTTTGCTTGCTTTGCTGATTCTTTGTGGAGGGAAAACAGCAATGGAATCTCCCGAGTGGATTCCCGGCCTTTCTAGATGTTCCATGATGCCTGGTATGACAGTCGTCTTTCCGTCACTGACAGCATCTATCTCCACTTCGATTCCAGTAATGTATTTGTCTATCAAAACAGGGTGGCAGTCTTGTACGGAACTATTTTTATGCAAATATGCTTCCAGCTGTTTTTGATTGTGGATCAAAGCCATCCTGCTTCCACCGATTACATAGGAAGGACGAACCAATATTGGATAACCCAGCTGATCTGCAGCTTTGAAGACATCTGACTGATTGGTGACACTTACACCCGAAGGATGTTGCAGATCCAAATCATCCAGCAGCTGTTCAAATTGCTGGCGATTTTCTGCTCGATCAATCGCTTGCAAATCTGTTCCCAAAATATTTACGCCTCTTGCTTCAAGACCGGCGGCAAGATTGATAGCTGTTTGGCCTCCAAATTGTACGACAACCCCCAGCGGTCTTTCTTTATCAATGACATGCATCACATCCTCCAGTGTCAGCGGCTCAAAATACAATTTATCAGATATACTGAAGTCAGTGGAAACTGTTTCCGGATTATTATTAATGATGATTGCTTCGTAGCCCATGTCCTGTATAGCATTGATCGAGTGAACCGTCGCATAATCAAATTCTACTCCTTGCCCAATCCTGATCGGACCGGACCCAATCACGATAATTTTCTTTTTTTCCAGTCCAGGCTTTTTCTTTTCGGCATGCAGGAAAGTACTATAAAAATATGGTGTCTTTAAGGCATCGCTTGCTTCGAATGTATGTACAAGATCAAACATAGGAAGCATGTGGTTATTTTTGCGCAGCTGATATATTTTTTCCTCCGTTTCACCCCAACATCTGGAAACTGTTTCGTCTGAAATTCCCATTCTTTTGGCTTGTTGCAAATAGTCGATCGATAATGGATTATTAGCTAATACTTTCTCCAGATGAACCAGGTTTTGAATACATTCCAGGAAGTAGTGGTCTATCTGCGTGAGGTCATGCACCTCCCCAACGTCCACACCCTTTCGAAATGCTTGCGCGATTACATATATTCTTTCATCGTCGGCCTTTTGCAATCTGTCCTTGAGTACCTCTATTCCTGTTTCCCTTAAACTGTCAAGGGTTAAATCGTGCGCGGTGTACTCCAGAGAACGCAGTCCTTTCAGCAATGATTCTGAAAAACTTTTTCCAATCGCCATGATTTCTCCGGTTGCTTTCATTTGTGTCTGCAATGTACGATCCGCTTCAGTGAATTTATCATAAGCGAATCTTGGCAGTTTGGTAACGATGTAATCCAATTCCGGTTCTGCATATGCGTACGCGATTTTCGTTTTCCGATCCACAATCTTATCAAGAGAAAGACCCATCGCAATCTTTGCTGATATTTTCGCTATTGGATACCCGGTAGCTTTGGAAGCCAACGCTGAGGACCTGGAGACACGTGGATTAACTTCAATCACATAGTACTGACGGTTATATGGATGTAAAGCCAATTGGACATTGCAAGCACCCTCGATTTCCAGCGCGCTCACAATCCGCAATGCTGCTGACCGGAGCATTTCCAGTTCTTCTTTGTCCAGTGTCTGGATAGGAGCTACAACAATTGAATCACCAGTATGAATACCCACTGGATCCACATTTTCCATGCCGCACACAATCACTGATTGATTTTTTTGATCTCGTACAACTTCGAATTCAATTTCTTTATAACCAGCGATGCTTTTTTCCAACAGACACTGACCGACTGCGGATAGTGATATACCCGCCTTGACAGTACGAACCAGCTCTTTCTCATCTGCACAGATTCCGCCCCCTGTCCCACCTAAAGTATATGCGGGCCGTACCATGACTGGATAACCGTTTTCTTCTGCAAAGATCAAAGCCTGATCAACTGATGTGACAATACTGCTTTCAGGTACAGGTTCCCCCAGACGGTACATCAATGTTCTAAATTTTTCCCTGTCTTCTGCGTTTTGGATTGCTGTCAAAGAAGTCCCTAAAAGTTTCACCTGATTTTTTTCCAATACTCCTGCCTTGTGAAGTTCCATTGCCAAATTAAGTGCTGTTTGACCTCCAAATGAAGCCAAAATAGCATCTGGCTGCTCTCTTTCAATGATTTTTTCCAGAAATGGAACTGTCAGAGGCTCCATGTAGACTACATCCGCAATCGTATCATCCGTCATAATCGTTGCTGGATTGGAGTTAGCCAGAATAACCTGATAGCCTTCCTCCTTCAGTGACTGGCACGCCTGCGTGCCTGAATAATCAAATTCTGCTGCCTGACCGATAACGATAGGACCAGAACCAATCACAAAAACTTTTCTAATGGATTTTTTTTCTGCATGCATGTTATCTCCACCCCTTTAGGTATGATTATATTGTATAATTATAAATATAATGGAATAATTATGCAATATGTGATTTTAGAGATTTTTATATACTATTTCGCCGCCAAAAACAGTCAATTTTGGTATCCCGTATATCTTCCAGCCTTCAAATGGGGTGTTTTTGCCTTTAGAAAAAAAAGTATCTTTATTAATCGTACTGGAGTGATCCAGGTCTATTAGTGTCAAATCCGCAATATTCGCGGTTTCAAGCTTTCCATAAGAAAGACCGAAAACCGTCGCAGGTTTTATGGTCAGCCAATCTATCAACTGAGATAATGATGCCTTATTTGTTCTGACAAGGTATGTATAAAGCAATGGAAAAGCTGTTTCCAGCCCTACAATACCGAAAGGTGCCTCCAAAAAACCTTTTGCTTTTTCTTCTTCTGCATGTGGAGCATGATCTGTGGCGATAAAATCGATTGTGCCATCCAACAGACCATCCAGCAGTGCCTGACTGTCAGCTATGCTCCTCAGTGGCGGATTCATCTTGAAATTAGCATCTCCCTCTAAAATATCTTCCTCATTCAGCAATAGATGATGGGGCGTCACTTCAGCACTTACCTTGATTCCAGCACGCTTTGCGTCCCGGATCACACGTACAGACTCCTTTGTACTTACGTGGCAGACGTGGTAATGGCAACCCGACTCCTCCGCTAATAGAACGTCCCTGGCTATTTGAACCGATTCTGTAACAGATGTGATACCAGGCAAGTTGAATTTTTCGCTGGCCCTGCCTTGATGGATGACACCACCATGCAATAGACTGTTATCCTCACAATGGGCAACAACGGCCTTTTTCGCCCTGGCCGCCTCCTGCATTGCAAGCAGCATTTGGTCAGCTGACTGAATTCCGACACCGTCATCTGTAAAAGCAAATGTATCGAGTTTAGAAAGTTCCCGGATGGGAGAAAGCTCCCTTCCTTGCAGATCTTTTGTAATAGAGGCATAGGGCAATACACGAACCTTCGCATGTTCTGCTATCCTGCCAAGCAACTCTTCCATGCTGACTACGCTATCAGGGACTGGTGCCGTATTCGGCATAGCGCAAATTGTGGTAAAGCCCCCACGAGCCGCGGCTTTCGTGCCTGATGCAATTGTTTCCTTATGCTCCCCGCCCGGTTCACGTAGATGAACGTGAACATCAATAAAACCGGGAACAAGCAAATTCTTCTTACAATCGACAACATGATCAGCAGCCTTTTCACTCAGCTCTGCTTCTATTTCTTTGATCAATCCTTCCTCGATCAGTACATCATAGGCTTGCAATTGCCCTGTGGGCGCTATTTGCCTCGTGTTCTTCAAAAGCAGTCGCATGGCTAATCCTCCATTCTTCCATCATTTTTGTGATAATGGCCATCCTCGTATATACACCGTTCTCCATTTGCTTAAATATGCGGGAACGCTGACATTCCACCAGTTCTGTATCAATCTCCACATCCCGGTTGATTGGTGCCGGGTGCATAATGATCGCTTGCTTTTTCATCTGTTTTTCTCTGGCTTTAGTTAAACCATAATCTTCTAGATAAGAAGATGTTTGCCAATGACTTTCATGCCGCTCGTGCTGGATACGCAGCAACATCACTACATCACAATCATTTACAGCTTCATCTATCGTAATGTAAGGTATTGGCAAGGATAAATCCTCGAACCCCGGTGCCGCGCACATGTAGACTTCAGCGCCCATTCGCTGCAGCACCTCCGCATTGGAATGTGCTACACGGCTATGGGCAATATCTCCGCATATAGCAATCTTTAAATCTTGAAAATGGCCAAATTCTTGATAGATTGTAAGCAAATCCAGTAATCCCTGTGTCGGATGCTCCACCTTCCCTGCTCCACCGTTTATCAGAGGTATGCCTATACCATTACGAAGCCCGTCTGCCCAATGATCATCCGGATGTCTGATAATAAGTAAATCTGCTCCGATTGCCTCCATTGTTTTTGCCGTATCGTATAGCGTTTCTCCCTTCTTGACACTGGAAGTATCCACATCAAATTCCAATACATTCATACCAAGCTTATGTTGGGCCATCATAAAGCTATTCTTTGTTCTAGTGCTTGGTTCGTAAAATAAATTTGCAGCATAGCTATCTTTGAAAGAAGGTGCACCCCCTCGTTTAAAATGATTGGCTAAGTCCAGCATCTCCATGATTTCCTTTACTGAAAATTGGTGAAGCGATTCAAAATGTCTCATCATTTTATCCCTCCATTTTTGTAAAGGCCGCTATCTTTGAATAAAAAAACCTCTTTGCATCGGCCGCAAAGAGGTTTGAACGCCAAAACACGCGCATCAAAACTGAGCGACCTTGTGAACCTCTCTGGATTCATTTAAAGGTCAAGCTATTTTCATTTTTTAACTGCTTTTTTTTCGTACTGCCTCGCTTCCTATCTGCATAAGTTAGTACATCCATATACATACCTGTAAATCTGCAGGTGTTTGGAAACGCATCCTTTTATGTTCTTTCAAATAAGTCGACCTGTTCCGCCTGATCGGTCTCATCCAACTGAACCATAACAATCTCTTTATCAGATGTCGGGATATTCTTGCCAACGAAATCAGCACGTATCGGTAGTTCCCGGTGTCCTCTATCGATAAGAACAGCTAATTGTATAGCAGAGGGCCGGCCAATATCCATCACCGCATCCATCGCAGCCCGCACCGTCCTGCCAGTGAACAATACATCATCTACAAGAACGACTTTCTTTTGGCCGATATCTACGGGGATATTTTTATCCTTGATTTCCGGCTCATCCTGCGCAACTGCCTTTTCAAGATCATCACGGTAGAGCGTAATGTCCAATTCTCCAATAGGAACCGTCATGTTTTCAATCCTTTTTATTTTCTCCTGGAGCCGCTGGGCAAGCGGGATGCCTCTTGTTTTAATACCGACCAGGACAATATCGTCCCCACCCTTGTTTTTTTCCAAAATCTCATGAGCGATTCTCGTTAATGCGCGATTGATCGCGGCCTGGTCAAGTAAGTTGGTCTTTTTCTTCAATATTATCTCCTCAATTCCCAGTTATTCCATTTTGCAAGAAAGCATTCCTCTGCAAAATGAAAGACTCCTTTTCCCGTAAGAGAGATAAGGAGCCTGCTACATAAACATAGATTCCGCCTCCTTTTTAGTCTCTCAGGACTATCTTAAAGGATCCTAATTCATTTTTTTCATTATGTCAAAGATATTCCTTAGTGTCAAGACATCTTCTTTATAATTGTCAATGTATCCCGAAATATTTCGGGAGCCTCCGCTTCGAAATGCAGAAATTCACCTGTCGCTGGATGTCTGAAGCCTAAAACCTTTGCATGCAATGCCTGTCCAGCCACATCCAAGGTTTTACGTGGGCCATATTTAGGATCTCCTACTAACGGATGGCCAATATAATTCATGTGTACCCTTATCTGATGCGTACGGCCAGTTTCCAAACGGCATTCAATATGGCTGTAGTTTCGAAAGCGTTCCAATACTTTGAAATGTGTCTGCGCCTCCTTGCCGTTTTCGATTACCGCCATTCTTTGCCGGTTGTTTGGGTCTCTTCCAATTGGTGCATCAATTAGTCCCGTATCATGCGCTAGCTCCCCATGAATTATTGCTTCATACTTTCTTTCGACATCTTTATTTGCTAGCTGTTCACTAAGACTCGTGTGGGCGCCATCATTTTTTGCAGCAACCAGTAAGCCGCTTGTATCTTTATCGATACGATGAACAATACCTGGACGCGACACACCGTTAATACCTGATAAGTCATTACAATGAAAAAGCAATGCATTCACCAGTGTATGTCCATAATGCCCAGCTGCAGGATGAACAACCATTCCCTTTGGTTTATTGATAACTATCAAATCACTATCCTCGTAAACGATATCCAAAGGTATGTCTTCCGGTTCGATTTCCGGTTCTTCTGTTTCCGGAATTGTCCAGGTGATTCGGTCCCCTGGAACGCATTTATAGTTCGCCTTCACCTGTTTACCGTTTACAGTCACCATTTCCTTGTCGATCCAGGTCTGTACTTGGGACCTGGAGACATCAGGAAGAATTTCTGCTAACAGCTTGTCAATCCGCTTTTTTGCGTTTTCTTCAGCTACTTCATATACAGCCGTCTCAACCATTTAAGCCAATCCTTTCTTTTTCCCTTTCCATTCATCAATAATTGTAGCTATAATAATGAAACCGACGCCAATGCAAAGAGATGAATCGGCAACATTGAATATCGGGAAATCATAGTTAAAAATATAAAAATGGAGAAAATCCACCACCTCATTGCGAAAAATCCGGTCAATGAAGTTTCCAATCGCTCCTCCCAGAATAAGACTTAGCCCGATTCCAAGCCATATACTTTCTTTAGCATATTTCTGTATGAAATATACAACCCCGATAATGACAATCAGCGTCACGAAATAGAAAAAAATCATTTGCTCTTGCAGAATTCCCCACGCTGCACCTTTGTTGCGAGATGATGTGATAAAGAAAAAATTTTCAATGACCGGGATACTCTCGTACAAATCCATTGTTTTGACAATGACCCATTTTGTTAACTGATCCAGTGCGATAACGATGATAGCAATCAAATAATACAGAAACATTCGTTTTCCTCCGATATGTAAATTCTAATCACTTGGGTTTATTTTATCATATTTTAAACGCTTGTTGCCGAAAACACGGGATATATTTGTCCATCCCACACAAACCAGGAACCATATCCTTCGAAAAGATGTTTTTTACACTTTTCCGGCCAATAATGAACCCGCCGGAACCTTCCGGCGGGTTATACATGACTTGTTATTTATCATAATGTTCGCTGACAACTTCTGCACAGCGTTCACAAAGCGTTGGATGGTTATGATCTGTTCCTACACTATCAGATGACACCCAACAACGTTCACATTTTTCTCCTGGATGTTTTTCAACTTTCACTGCAGTGTGCCGGTACTTTTCGGCTTTTTCGTCTTTATCAGCAATGGCAGCTTCTGAAACGATTAACAGCTGATGAAAGTGATCCATTTGTGTTAATACACTTTTTGTTTCCTCATCCTCGGGAACTATGGTAATTTTTGCCTCAAGCGATTTCCCGATGATCTTCTCCACTCTGGCTTCTTCCAAAGCTTTCAAAACATCGTCACGGACTTCCATGAAATGGCGCCATTTTTCTTGCATCTGTTGCGTGAAGCCCTCTACTTCCCGAGCCTTAGGCATATCTGTCAGCTGGACGCTTTCTTCTTCAACACCTGGGATATATTCCCAAACTTCATCCGTAGTATGCGGAATGATAGGTGTCAACAATTTCACCAATGTGACCAAAATTTCATAGTAAGCAGTCTGGATGCTTCGGCGTCGTTTGTTATCAGGTGCTTCAATGTACAACACATCCTTGGCAAAATCAAGGTAGAAAGAGCTCAGGTCTTCCGTACAGAAATTATGAATACGGTGAAAAATTGGTGAGAATTCATACCGGTCATAACTTTCATGCACATCTCTAACGAGCTGCTGCAATCGATGCAACATAAACAAGTCAATTTCTTCCATATCCTTAGCTGCAAGTGCGTCTTTCTTCGAATTGAAATCATCCAAGTTGCCAAGCATAAATCTAAATGTATTACGGATTTTCCGGTACGCTTCAGATGTCTGTTTTAAAATATCATCAGAGATACGCATATCAGCCTGGTAATCGACAGAAGCCACCCATAAACGCAGGATATCCGCCCCAAGTTGCTTGAGCACTTTTGAAGGAACGATGACATTACCAAGAGATTTACTCATTTTTCTGCCCTGGCCATCCATAGTGAATCCATGGCTGATGACCGTTTTGTACGGCGCTTTTCCAGTAACTGCGACAGCAGTGGACAACGAAGAGTTAAACCAACCGCGATATTGGTCGCTTCCTTCCAAATATACATCTGCAGGTCGGCGCAATTCTTCCCTGCCTTGCAGCACAGCTTCATGTGAGGAACCGGAATCAAACCAAACGTCCATGATATCTTGTTCTTTCGTGAAATGGCCGTTCGGGCTATGTTTTGATGTAAATCCTTCTGGCAACAAGTCTTTTGCTTCACGTTCGAACCAAACATTGGAACCAAATTCCGCAAACAGACCTGAAACATGTTCAATCGTCTCATCTGTGATAATCGGCGTACCATCTTCACCATAAAATACCGGAATTGGCACACCCCATGCACGCTGTCTGGAGATACACCAGTCTTCACGGTCGCGCACCATATTATACAATCTTGTTTCTCCCCACTTCGGATACCAATTCACCTGTTTGATCTCATCCAGAATTTCTTGTCGAAAATCTTTAATGGATGCAAACCACTGTGAGGTCGCCCGGAAAATAGTCGGTTTTTTTGTACGCCAATCATGAGGATAGGAGTGCGTGATGAATTTTAGCTTCAGCAAAGCACCCGTTTCTTCTAATTTTTCTGTAATAGGTTTATTGGCTTTATCATAAAAGAGACCGGTGAATCCTGGCGCTTCCTCCGTCATGACACCTTTTTCGTCTACTGGACAAAATGCATTGATACCATAACTTTTGCAAACATAAAAATCGTCTTCCCCGTGTCCGGGCGCTGTATGGACACAGCCGGTACCTGCTTCAGTCGTAACATGTTCACCCATCATTACCAAGGAATCACGATCATAAAACGGATGCTTTGCAGTGATTCTGTCTGCTTCGGCGCCTTTAAAGGTTTGAACAACTTCATAATTTTCCCATTCAAGCTCCTGAACAACATTCTCTAAAAGTGCCTGTGCGACCACAAATCGATTTCCATTTACTTGGACAACCACATATTCCAAGTCGGGATGGAGGCTGATTCCTAAATTGGCAGGGATCGTCCAAGGGGTTGTCGTCCAAATGATGAATTTATCACCTTCTTGCAGCAGACCTTTGCCATCATTAACCGCAAACGCTACATAAATGGAAGGTGACCGTTTATCTTGATACTCGATTTCTGCTTCAGCCAATGCAGACTCTGAAGACGGCGACCAGTATACCGGCTTTAGACCTTTATAAATGTATCCTTTCTCCGCCATGGAACCAAATACTCTTATTTGGGCCGCTTCATAATCCTTCTTCAACGTGATATAAGGATTTTCCCAATCTGCTCTGACACCGAGTTCTTTGAATTGTTCACGCTGGGTTTCCACTTGTTTCATGGCATATTCAGCACATTTCTGTCTAAACTCCGCTATGCTCATTTTTTTGCGATCCACTTTTTTATTCTTGGTCAAAGCCGTTTCAATCGGCAGACCGTGCGTATCCCACCCCGGCACATAGGGTGCATAATACCCTGACATGGATTTATAGCGTGTAATGAAGTCCTTCAAAATCTTATTCAAGGCATGACCAATATGGAGATCACCATTTGCATACGGTGGCCCGTCATGCAAAATAAAGGTTGGTCTGCCCTTTGTCCGTTCCAAATCTTTTTCATACACGTTATTTTCTGTCCAATGTTCTCTACGTTTCGGTTCCTTGTTTGGCAGGTTGCCACGCATTGGAAATGCCGTTTTTGGCATCAATAATGTCTCTTTGTAATCCACTATTCTTCCTCCTTGGTCGGTATTTAACCGATATATGATTAGAAAATCTCGACCTGTATCATGATAGGGCAGCAGAGCACATGAAATTTGCCTATCAAAAAAAGCCTTCCATCCCTGGTAAGGGACGAGAAGACTCGCGGTACCACCCTTATAAATTCGAATCATCCGATCGAATTCACTCAAATATTCTTAACGCGAATGAAACGTCCTCCATTACTTAGTCTACTTTGTCAAAAACTGTTCACGGGGAAATTCGGGAGTGATGGTTTCAAAAGCATTTCTGTATCGGGCTCACACCATCCCCAACTCGCTGTTCAGATTTGTCTTCAAACGTCTCCGTCTTCATATTTATCATATTTAGCCGGCTATTGTTGTATCTATGTGTTAAGATTATATGCAAAAAAATATATCAAGTCAAGTCTATGCCTTGGTTTCGACCATTTCAACTTCTTCATCAAAATCTGTATCAAGTACTTTTTCCCAATCATCATTGTCAATCAGATCAAGCTGAGCCTCTACAAGCATTTTCAATCTGGTTCTGAACACCTTGGCTTGTTTCTTCAGCTCTTCAACTTCCATACTGATTCGGCGTGATTTACTTAGCGCCTCATTGATAATGCGATCAGCATTTTTTTCCGCTTCTTTAATAATAAGCTTCGATTCCTTTGCGGCGTTTCCCTTGACTTCTTCAGCTGTTTCCTGTGCAACCAGGATTGATTTATTCAACGTCTCTTCAATATTCGTAAAATGCCCGAGTCTTTCGGTCAATTGCGCAACCTTGGCATCCAGTTCTTTATTTTCACGAATAACAGTTTCATAGTCTTTAATTACCTGATCAAGAAACCCGTTTACTTCATCTTCGTCATAACCTCTGAAACCTCTGTTAAATTCTTTATTGTGAATTTCTAATGGTGATAATGGCATCTCGCCACCTCCTGACATTTTTTTACATTTTACCATATTACAAACATTCTTTTACAACTTCTTACAGTATGTACCAACTATTTCAAGGTGGCTACAACCACTTTGAATTTATCTTTTTTTGTTTTACCTTCAATTTTCACTAATTTGCTTCTGCCTTTTGAACGGACAGAGATGATATCCTGTTCGCACACCTGAAATTTCACATCTTCTACAAGCTTGAAATTAACTTTCACTGCTTGTTTTTTAATATAATCTGAAGCTTCTTTGCGCGACACATGATAGATTTCCTTCAGCACCGTGTCAAGGCGCAAGGAAGAAACAGTCCTGCCCATTTCGTTCCAGACAGAAGGCTGTTCACGATATGCCGACAATGGCTTTTCCTCCATGCTGATCTTCATGCGCTTCACTGTTGTCATCTGAAGTACGACAAATTTTGCAATTTCATCAGCGACAATCATTTGAATCAGCCCATTAGACACTTGTATATCTCCGAGCTTGTCACGTTTAAGTCCTAATGAAATAAATGTACCTAATACATCGCGATGTGTCAATGTAGAGAATTTTTCCTGATAAGAAGCTTGAAGCAAACAAAGACCGAAGTCTTCCTGCTGCACCTGTTCATAAAACGGGGTGATGAGCGCTCGCTGCCTTTCGCTATGACGGCCGCCACCGAATTGCCATACCTTTACATCATCATTCTTGCCTGTAAGGCTGTCAACGATAAATTGCTGCCGAGGGTCAAGAAAATCCGTCAATTTATTTCTGTAGGACCGGTTCACATCATCTTTCCATGAAAGCACCTGATCAATGAAAGCATGTTCTTCTTTACGAAAGTGCTGATATATATCCATTTATTTTTGTTGCTCCCTTAAAACATATAACCCAATGTCCGTAATCCGCTCTGTGCCAATTGCAGCACAATGATAGCGACGAGCGGTGATATATCCAGCATACCGATTGGCGGAATGATTCTGCGAAACGGTTCCAAGTATGGCTCGCTCAACTTGGCGAATATTCCGCCAAAAGCGGATTCTCTTGCGCCAGGAAACCAGGACATGAGAATGTATATGATCAAAACGAAACTGTAAACATTCAAGGCAGTTTCCAGGATTCTGAATAACTCGTACATGCTTTATTACCATCCTTTATTGTAATCTACATGGTCTTCAATGGATTCTGTGATTGTACCGGAAATTTCCAGGTTATCGGGGGCACATAGAAAAGTTTCGCTGCTCAGTTTTTGCATCATGCCGTCGACAGCATAAATCGTCCCGCTTAAAAAATCTAACACCCTTTTGGCTTCTATATTGTCCAGCCGTTTCAAATTCACGACTACAGCTCGCCTATTAACGATATTGTCGGCTATTTCCTGAGCCTCACCATATGTTCTGGGTTCACATAACACGATCTTTACATTTTGCTGCTGTACACTGGCAAGATTGACTACATTTCTTTTCTGTTTTGCAGCGACTGGTGCATAATCCTCTTCTTTCTGATCATCATTTTCCTCAATGTACTCGTATTCATCATCCATTGTGAAATATGATTTCAGCTTGTTCTTAATGCTCATTCGATTTCACCTCGCTAATTGGTTTTCCAGATGACACTAGCCCACTAAATCCGTACCAATGCGTATATGTGTCGCTCCTTCTTCAATTGCTATTTCATAATCATTGCTCATTCCCATAGATAAAAATCTGCATGGGGCGTGACTATGCCCCTGTTCTTTTACTGCATCCCTCAGTTCCCGCAATTCGCGGAACACATTGCGAATAACCTGTTCATTTTCTGTCAAAGGAGCCATGGTCATCAACCCGGCGATTCGCACATGTTCATACTGACGAATGTCTGCGATGAATTGCATCAGTTCCTCTTTCATTAAACCGTGCTTGCTTTCTTCGCCACTTACATTGACTTGGATAAAACAGTCAACTGGACGGTCAATCCGCTTATTGATTTCCTTTGCAAGAGACATTCTGTCCAAAGAATGAACCATATCCACTTTGTCAATAACGTCTTTTACCTTCCTTGTTTGCAGACTTCCAATGAAGTGCCAGCACACATCTTCATCCTGAAAATGCTGGTATTTATCCAAAAAACCTTCCAGACGATTCTCACCCAGATTTTTGATGCCTGCATTAATCGTTTCCTCTGTTCGTTCTATTGTAACATATTTTGTCACACCGATGATGACAATATCTTCTTTGTTTCGATTGCTTCTGTCACAAGCTGCTTCGATTCTGCTGCGAATATTTGCTAAGTTCGTTGCTACTTCCATTCTTTCCTTTCTCCCCTCAAATATAATCACGATACCCGATAAAAGCGAGCATTCTGCCTGTCTTGCCTTGATCTCGCCGGTGGGAAAAAAATAAAGTCTCATCATCGAAGGTACAATAATTTGTCACCGCTATGTTTTTTTCAGGCAAACCTGCATCATGTAAAATTTTTGCGTTAAGTTTCTTTAAATCCAGCAAAAATCTTCCATTTGCAAGGGGAGTTGCCGCGATTGCTTGATCTTTATCGGATATATTGCTGATTACTTGATGATCCACTTCGTAATTCGCTTTTGAAATACATGGCCCAATAACTGCTAAAAGACTAGATTTAGTCGCTCCATATTCGGTCAGCTTCCATACCATCTTCTCAGCAATTCTCCCAACCGTGCCTCTCCAGCCGGCATGAGCGATGCCTATCAATCCTGAAACAGGATCAAGAAAAAATAATGGGACACAGTCGGCAAAAAACGCTGTGCACAAAACACCTTTTTCCTTGGTATATACGCCATCAATGCTTTTCAGCGATGTATCCAGCCGCTTTGCGCCGCATCCTTTTTCATCTTGTCCGATTTTTTTGATTTCTGTGCCGTGAACTTGTTCACCAGCCACAAAACTTTCCAAAGGCATTCTTACTTTATCAGCGAGTCTTTGTCTGTTCTCTAATACATCGGCTGTTTTATCACCGACATGCAAGCCCATATTCCATGAATCAAAGGGAAGACTGCTGACACCTTGGCAACGGCTGGTAAAACCAGCTGTAAGGCCAGGAAGTTTTTTTTCCCATTTTTCAATATGTAAAGTATTGCCATTAAGCTGCAACGGTTCTGACAATATTCATTCCTCCTGAGCAAACATTTCCTTCTATCATTTTATCATATCTATGAACAATCTGGAAAATTCTTGTCGAATAAATGCTATCAATGCTATTAATTATTTGAAATAAAAAGCTTTGACTGATGCTGATCAGCGATTAAAATGACGTCTGTTCCAATGGTGACGATTTGCTCCCAATAAATGACCATCTCTTCCGCCTTTGCGAACATTCCTCCCTTTTTTCCCCGATCATAGACAATCAATGCGATAATTTTTCCTTTATCAGGGTCTATTTCCAGATCAGCTATGTTACCAAGCTTTCTTCCATCTGCGACAGCTATTACTTCTTTCACTTGCAGATCAGATAATTTTAGCATTATGACTCACTCCCTTGCTTATCTATATGCAGACAGCAAGCTATTCTTTCTTCTTTCTTAACTTATTTCAGGACAACTGGCTATTCAACATTAGAAACATGCTACATGAAGCAAATGGATTTTATATTTGCAGAAAAGCAATGTTTATACATCTATTTTGAATGAAGGACATAAATAGTAAGTCGGTAATTTGAACTTATGATTGACTGATTCATCCGATGCAGAAACAAATACAGTATCGTCCGCAGCATCCATTGCTTTGACTGAAGAAAAATCCACAAAGGCATTTTAATATGCCTCGTGGATTCTTCTTCAAGTTTTGAAAAATAGTTATTTTTTTCGGTCTCATTCAAACATTTCTTTATTCATATGACTGATAGCAGCTTTTTCCAATCTGGAGACTTGCGCTTGGGAAATCCCGATCTCTTCGGCTACCTCCATCTGGGTTTTTCCTTGAAAAAAACGCTTATTCAGGATCATTTTTTCACGGTCATTCAAACGGTGCATGCCTTCTTTCAATGAAAGTTTGTCCACCCAGGTGGAATCCTTATCTTTATCGTCACTAATCTGATCCATTACAAAAATTGGATCACCGCCATCATTATAAATTGGTTCGAATAATGAAACCGGATCCTGGATCGCATCCATGGCAAAGACAATTTCAGAATGCGGTATACCCATTTCTTCGGCTATTTCCATAGCAGTTGGTTCTTTCGATGTTTTGTTGATCAGTTTTTCGCGAACCTGAAGGGCTTTATATGCAGTATCCCTTAATGAACGTGACACCCTAATTGGATTGTTGTCCCGCAAATATCGCCGGATTTCTCCAATGATCATCGGTACAGCGTACGTTGAAAAACGGACATTATGGCTTAAATCAAAGTTATCAATAGATTTCATCAGTCCGATACATCCCACTTGGAAAAGGTCATCGACGTATTCCCCGCGGTTGTTGAAACGCTGAATCACACTTAACACCAAACGCAAATTCCCATTAACGAGCTCCTCTCTTGCTGAAAGATCCCCAGCCTGCATATTTTTAAATAGCTTTTTCATCTCTTCATTCTTAAGTACTGGGAGTTTTGATGTGTCCACTCCGCAAATTACTACTTTATGTCTGGTCATTTCTTACCCTCCCGGATGGAGATGCTGTTCATGGACAGTATCTCCGCCAAGGAGTTTTTTTATGCAGATAGAAATGCCGCACTTTCGAAAAAAAGTGCGGCATGGCATATTGGATAAAGGTTAGACCATTTTATTAAATTCTTTTTGAAGTCTCCTGATAATTTTCTTTTCCAGCCGGGATATATATGACTGCGAAATACCTAGCATATCCGCAACATCCTTCTGTGTCTTCTCTTCTTGCCCCACTAGACCAAAGCGCAGTTCCATTATTTGCTTTTCCCTAGCGTTAAGCTGCTCCAATGCATTTTTTAACAATGACTTATCCACCTTTGATTCCAGATCCCTGGTGATGATATCCTCATCCGTTCCAAGTACATCTGACAGCAGCAATTCATTGCCATCCCAATCGATGTTCAAAGGCTCATCGAATGATATCTCCGATTTCACCTTGTTATTTCGGCGCAAATACATCAGTATCTCATTTTCAATGCATCTGGATGCGTATGTAGCCAGTTTGATTTTCTTTTCTGGATTGAAAGTATTCACTGCTTTAATCAGCCCGATTGTTCCGATGCTGATCAAATCTTCAATATTTATTTTTGTGTTTTCAAATTTGCGTGCGATATACACAACAAGACGCAAATTCCTTTCAATTAACATTGCTCTTGCTGATTTATCACCCTTTGGCAAACGAATAAGGAGCTCTTTTTCTTCTTCCTTCGATAACGGCGGCGGCAAGGCCTCACTGCCGCCAATATAATAGATTTCCTCTGATTTCAAACCAACTTTGATCAGAAGCTTGTACCACCACAATTGCAATCGCAATTTCCAAATCTTCATGTTTTTATCTCCCTTCTGTTCATCAAGCTGTATCCGCTGCATATAGCTTCAATATTTGCGGGTGCAGTAAACAATGATAGGTTTGATCTTTGGCAAGTCTGCCAAACTGGATGCCAATAAGCACTTTGGTTGCAGCGACTTCCTGTTTCCCATATTGAATCATAAGCTTGTCGGGCCGAATAGCGAACAAAAATCCATTCTTCCCTTCCACCCCGTGAAACGGCACAAGTTGAATGTATCCTTGCCACCGTTCTGGAATAGCTTCCAGTTCAAGATGTTCATGTGCTTTTTTCAACATAGCCCATTCATTTTCTCTGAACCAATTCTTTAGGAAAATCTCATCACAAATAACGACACACCTCTTTGTGAGCGGATCAGTTAATTGGTTGCCGCTGTCGATATAACCGTCAGTCAAGTATGTCTCATCTCTTATCGTGATACTGACAGGGTATAATTGATCATATTTGATTTTTGCTGCAGCGTGTTTATCCATACGACGCTTGGTAAAATACCATACAAGCGGAAAACCTATCAACACTAGCAGCCAGCTGACCGGGTCTCCAAAACCTTGATTCATGGTCAACATTCCGTCTGGATTGATGACAGCAGGCCGTTGGGCTATAAAATGGACAGCGATCATCCCTCCGCCAATTGAAAAGGTCACAAAGTAAAACATCGCTAACACCCTCAAGGTGCGATTGACCGTGTTAAAACGAAATGAGATTAGAATAATAGCTATGGAAAATAGTAATTTACCGATAATGGTATTTAAAAATGAATCGGGAAAATAAATAGTGACAGGGACGATAGACGAAGCAAAAAGCGCACCAGTGAAGATTCTGAACTGCTTGGTTTTTTCCCTAGTCAGTGCCTGTGTCAGCAAAATCAACATCCAGTCCAATAATAGATTCAATGCCCAGACAACATCTAAATAAACCGCCACCCCACACTCCCTTTCTTATGCATACGACGTCCATGTTGCTATTTACATGAAATAATGTCATTTTCGTATACTCAGAGTATAACCCGCCACTATCGCAAAGTCTGTCATATCTTGTAGCCATACAGGTACTAATTTCAACTAGTTATCAGGGAGTTTGTCGGGAATTAGAACATAAAAGTTTTAGAGCTCTAGTCTGTAAATATTTCAAACAGGCAGAAAAAATCTTCGGTTTTAAGCAATCTTATATCCAATAAAAAATCCACAAAGCAAGTGTTGTACATGCTTCGTGGATTTTACATTTATAGGCTATGAAATTTTCACAGAGACTTTAATAACATCCCTTTTGGCAAAACATTATCTGTTGCGATTGCGATTTCTGTTGCGCAGAAACGCCGGAATATCAAGAGCTTCTTCATCCTGCTTAGGCTGAGCTGGCTGTTTTGGTTCCCGAGGTATATCCTCCTGCATTTTGGTTGCTGCATGCTGATGGTGGTTAAACGACGGTCTCTGCTTTGGCTGCTGTTGAATATTCTTATTCTCATCAAAGCCAGTGGCAATTACAGTGACAACAATTTCATCTTTCAAGTTTTCATTGATGACTGATCCGAAGATAACATTCACTTCATCATCCGCAGCAGTGGTAACAAGGTCAGCAGCTTCCTGCACCTCATACAGGCTCAGATTGTTGCCTCCTGTAATATTCATTAAAATACCATGTGCCCCATCAATAGATGTTTCCAGCAATGGTGACGAAATGGCTTTTTTGGCAGCCTCCGTAGCTCTGCTTTCGCCTGTCGCAACTCCGATCCCCATTAATGCAGACCCTTTATCAATCATGATGGTCTTCACATCAGCAAAGTCGACATTAATCAATCCCGGTTTCGCAATCAAATCGGAAATCCCTTGTACACCTTGACGCAGAACATTATCGGCTTCCCTGAAAGCCTCGAGCATCGGTGTGTTTTTATCCACGATTTCCAGCAGGCGGTCATTAGGAATGACAATCAATGTATCTACAGCACTCTTCAGGGATTCTATACCGCCAATTGCTTGTGTCGAACGTCTTCTTCCTTCAAATGAAAATGGCCTGGTAACTACCCCAACCGTCAATGCACCAAGATCTTTTGAAATTTGGGCAATGATCGGTGCAGCACCAGTTCCAGTGCCGCCGCCCATACCAGCAGTGACAAAAATCATATCTGCACCTTGAAGCACTTCTTCAAGCTGTTCTTTACTCTCTTCTGCCGCTTTTTTACCAACTTCAGGGTTTGCACCGGCACCAAGTCCTCTAGTAAGTTTCCCGCCGATTTGCAATTTGACTTCGGCTTTAGATAGATTCAATGCCTGGGAATCTGTGTTGACAGCAATGAATTCCACGCCTTCTACACCGTGCTCAATCATACGATTAACAGCATTATTACCGCCGCCGCCGACCCCAATTACTTTTATAGTCGCCAGTTGATCCATATTCATATCAAATTCCAACATACTGTTTCCTCCTAATATGCAAAATCAGCCGATTTTCCAATAATTAAAAATGTCTTCCGTGTTTAAGTTGCCAATTCAAATCATACTTTTTCTGTTTCCATACTAATATCCTATCAATCAAAGAAGTATTTAAAAAGATTAGCAATGCCTGATTCTTTTTTCTTAGGCTCATTTTTTTCCTGCTTGTTGCTCTGTTTTTTAACTTTCTTTGTCTTTGTTTCCGGAATCTCTCCAGCAATCGCAGGGAATATATCTTTCCCTTGTATTTTCGCATTCCGGTATGCAAATTGTAAAATGCCTACCCCAGCAGTAAACTGTGGTTCTCTCACACCTATGTAATCCGGAATGGCTATGCGCACATTGGCTTGAAATAATTCCTGCGCTAGTTCCAACACTCCGGGCATTTTCATGGTTCCCCCTGTGAGCACATATCCTCCAGGAAGCTCATGATAACCCATCTTCCTGATTTCCCTTTCTACATAAGCATATATTTCCTCAAGTCTTGCTTCAATTATATCAGCTACCTGCAATTGATTGAAAGTTTCTTTGTTATTGCTTCCAATAATGGTTGCCTGAAAAACCTCGTCCTCATGTGCGTCGCTGTACAATGCATGACCATGATCTATTTTAATGCCATCGGCTTCGACTGTTGATGTGCGAAGTCCGATTGATAGATCTTTCGTGATATTATCGCCACCAAGTGTCAGCATACTGGTTCCTGCAAGGTGACCATCCTCGAAAACAGAAACTGTCGTACAGCCGCCGCCAATATCAATCAAGGCGACACCTAGATTTTTTTCATCATCGGAAAGTGCCACAGAACCCGCCGCCAATGGCTGAAGACATATATCTCCGATTTGCAGTCCGGCTCTTTCCACACATTTTAATATATTATGCAAAAGTGTTCTGGAACAAGTGATGATTGTCCCTTCCATTTCTAAACGTACGCCGATCATACCACGGGGATCAGTTATTTCATCCAATCCATCCACGATAAACTGTTTCGGGATCACGTCGATGATTTCTCTTTCAGGAGGTACGGAAACAACTTGTGCGCCGTCAATCACCCTTGCGACATCTTCGTCACCGATTTCCCTGTCTTCGCTCTGTACCGCTACGACTCCGTGACAAGGCTGCAATTGGACGTGATTTCCGCTAATACCGACCACTACACTGTCAATATGCATGCCTACCATTCTCTCAGCTTGCTCCACCGCGCTTTTAATGGAATAAACAGTCTGGTCAATATCAACAATTGCCCCTTTTTTTATTCCGTTAGATTCGGCAATTCCAACGCCGATAATATTAAGTGAATCGTTCATTACTTCGCCGATGATCACTTTCGTTTTTGATGTTCCTATATCAAGACTAACTAGCACTTCACTGTTGTTCAA
This sequence comes from Tigheibacillus halophilus, assembly GCF_042683165.1. Classification (NCBI taxonomy): domain Bacteria; kingdom Bacillati; phylum Bacillota; class Bacilli; order Caryophanales; family Bacillaceae; genus Tigheibacillus; species Tigheibacillus halophilus. The sequence goes on along the minus strand of NZ_JBHUIZ010000003.1, from coordinate 564,190 downwards.
AGAGAGGCACCTCCGATTCTCAAGCATCTTGTTTTCTTCATCTCTCATGCAAGTGCAAAAAAACATACAATTCATATATAATCTATCATTTTATAGGAATTGGCTTAAAAAAGAAACTTATATAAGGTAATTCCATAAATAAGTAAAATTACCTTTATTTGGCTTATGCCAACTTTATGCTAAAACTCCTTATATTTGTACGAGACGACATTGTCTGGTCCGACTGTTTTACAGCCATAAGTTGTGATTCTACATGATGTCGGCCTATTCTTTCTTTTTCTTGAAGGCTTCAAAATAGGCGCCGACCCCAATATGTACAATCCCTTTTTTCGCTGGATCCAGCTGGGCTGTGATTGACGGGTAAATTCGTATGTCATCAGAGAAATGATTGATTCTTCCTGAGACGAGGTTCCCGTCATTCATATAAAGCAGTATCCTGCTTTGGTCTTTTTTTGTCGGCACCCAGTGTATTTCTGAAATCATCCCGAAAATTCTATCAGGCAATTTTTGCAGCTGTAAAGTCATCTGCTTTAAAAAAGCAGTGTCGGAAAATCCACTTAATACAGGCGCATTGCCATCACTGGTATTTTTGGCACGATCTTTCAGAACAGCGCCGTTTTCCAGCACCGGAATATAGCGTCCTTCCTTTTCGATATATCCGACCATAGGCTGCTCTTTCACTTTCACCTGAACAGTCCAGGGTAACTTACGCTGGACTTCTACGCTTTCGATGATTGGATTTTTTTCTAATTTTTGGGCTGTTTCCTTTTTGTTGACTGACCAAATGTTTGTATTCTTTGTCAACTTACTCTGCTGAATAATCTCTTGATCCGTCAAATATGAATTGCCGGTGACTGCCAACTTTTTGATTTTGCTTAAAGGGGATTGGAGATAAACGATGATAGATATCAAACAGAAAAAAATACAAATATAACTTATCATTCGTCTGTTGGCTTTCTTTTTTCTTGCATGCTTCAATTTAGGGATACGATCCTCAATCGAAACAATGTTTTTACTGTCTGTATTATTGTCCATCCACATGTCTTCCTTTATCCATTGTAATCAATTTGGCTGTGTCTTACAGTTTTACCACCTGTTACATAACACCCCGGCAGGCTGCCTGCTTTTTAAAGTATGCTAAAAGATACTCAGATAGAGGCAAAAAATATCTATTTATCTAGCATTATAACATACTGAAGGTGTAAACATACAGTGACATTATCAGTTTGCGAAAAAAATATAGCATTCCGGTTTTCATGAATATATCTCCAGTTGACAAGGAGTAGCAGGCCGGAACTGTCGCTTGTAAATGGGTCACCGGCCTTTGTTCGCAATACAGAAAAAGGATCTTGCCTGTCAGTGAGGCAAGATCCTTTTAAAACAAATCATAACTTCGTCGTCCGGCTGATATTCAACAATATTCCGGCTGAACACAAAGTAAGTGTTAGTGAAGACCCGCCATAGCTCAAAAACGGTAGCGTGATACCAGTTACAGGAATCAGACCAATCACTACACTAATGTTGATCATCGCTTGTATACAAAGCATCGATACGATCCCAAGGCCTAGAAACCTCCCGAATTCATCCGCTGCCTCAAGTGCAACTTTGATTCCCCGCCAAAACAGCAGCGCGAATAACAATATGACAACCGTACCGCCAATGAAACCCAATTCCTCGCCTAAGATAGAGAAAATAAAATCAGTTTGCGGCTCCGGCAAATAAAAATATTTTTGCAAGCTATTTCCAAGCCCCATCCCAAGTAAATGTCCAGGTCCGATTGCATAAAGTGACTGGATAATCTGAAAACCATCACCCAACGGATCCTCCCATGGATTCAAATATGCTGTTATTCTGCTTATGCGATAGGGGGCTGAAGCAATGAGCAATACAAAGCCTGCAACTCCAATTATTCCCAACCATGCAAAATGCCAGATCCTGGCTCCCGCCGTAAATAGCATAGCCATACACGTGAGCACTAAAACCATTCCCGTACCTAAATCGGGCTGCAGCATGATAATGCCAAACGCTGTAAATATAAGTAATAGTAATGGCAAAAAGCCTTTTGTAAATGAAGTGATATATTTCTGTTTCACCGCCAGTGTGGCAGACAAAAAGATAATCAGTCCCAATTTCATAAACTCGGAGGGCTGGATGCTGAATGCACCAACTCCAATCCAACTTTGGGCTCCTCCCCGCTTCATGCCGATTCCAGGAACTAACACCATCAGCAAGAGCAAAAAACAGATGATCAATATGATCTTTGCGTATTTTCTCCATGTTCCATAAGGGATCATCATGGTAACATACATAGCCGCTATACCGGCACCGGCAAACAGCAGCTGCCGCTTCAAGTAATAATACGCGTCGCCGTATTTGTAGCCTGCCCACACATAAGATGAGCTGAATACCATTATAACGCCGATTACAAGCAAAGCTATAATCGTCCAAAGCAATATATAGTCTGGCTTTTCCTTCAGATCCGATTTTTTCTGCAAAAAACAACACCCCTTCACTTCTAGTGCCAGGGGCGTTGCATTACATCACGATATAATGTGCTTATATTTGTTAAGTTAGACAAGCCCCTACTCTAATGTATGCACGGCTTGTATAAACATGTCTCCTCTTTGCTCAAAAGTTTTATATTGATCCCAGCTGGCGCATGCTGGGGATAATAGTATGATATCCTTTGGCACTGATAAAGCATACGCCTTGGGAACCGCATCCGTTATATCGTCAGCAAAAACGATATCTTCAATGCCTGCTTTAACTGCCGTATCATGAATTTTATGTGCTGTTTCTCCAAATAAAACCATTGCTTTGACATGTTTCAGAAAAGGAAGCATTTCTTCAAAACCATTGCCCCGGTCAAGCCCCCCTGCTAATAATATGGTCGGTGTATCAAATGCGGTTAACGCTTTTGAAGTCGCTAAAATATTGGTAGCCTTGGAATCATTATAAAACCTGCGTCCTTGAACTGTCGTTACATATTGCAGACGGTGTTTTACGCCATTGAATGAACCTAAAACTTTCCTGATTCCTTGATTAGAAGCTCCTGATAGTTTAGCTGCTGCAACAGCCGCAAGAATATTTTCAAGGTTATGCTCGCCAACAAGCACTATCTCAGCACGGTCAACAACCTTCTCATCATAGAAATAGATTGCATCCCTATCTGCCCATACCCCATTTTCCAACCTTCGCTTCACTGAGAAGGGGATCTTTTCGGCTTTTGATTGCCGGACCGCCTCGCAAACTACCGCATCATCCGCATTATATACGGCGAAATCATCAGGTGTTTGTCTGGCAAAAATGCGTGATTTTGCCGCAATATAGTTTTCCAATGTGTGGTGATAATCCAAATGCGCAGAAAAAATATTGAGCAAGACAGCAATATGGGGCCGAAAATGTTTCGTCCCCTGCAATTGAAACGATGATAGTTCCAAAACAAGATTTTCGCCTTTCAGCATTGTCGCAGCCGTTTCTGAAGCGACAATTCCAATGTTTCCAGCTACTTTAACTGGGAGAGAACTGTTTCTAAGCATTTCGGTAACCATGGTCGTTGTTGTCGTTTTTCCATTTGAACCAGTGATGCCGATGATATTCGCTTCTGTCAAATAGTTGACAAGTTCAACTTCTGTCACAATAGGTATACTTTTTTCAAGTGCATGCACCAAAACGGGGTTATCATATTTTATACCGGGGTTTTTCACCACCAGCTCTACACCCTCGAGTACGGAGAGCGGATGAGAACCTACCACCGTTTTAACGCCACGTCTTGCCAGTTCCTTGATGTTTTCGTCTTCCGCGTTGGCATTGCCGTCGTTGACAATAACACGGGTACCATTGGCAGCCAACAAATTTGCCGCTGCTGTGCCGCTTTTAGCCAAACCCAGAACAAGTACATTCGTATATGGAAAATCACTAAATTTATTCATCATCCTACCCACACCTCAATATATACCCCAAGAACAGCGAACAACAGTCCGATCAACCAGAAGGTTGTCACTACCCGCCATTCTGACCAGCCTAGCAATTCATAATGGTGATGTAAAGGACTCATCTTAAATACCCTTTTACCAGTCGTCTTGAACGAGATGACTTGAATGATAACGGATAAAGTCTCCACGACAAATACACCGCCGATGATGACAAGCAGCACTTCAAGCTTCGTCAATATGGCGATAGCCGCTATCGAACCGCCTAAGGCGAGGGATCCCGTGTCCCCCATGAATACTTTTGCCGGATGGGCATTAAACACCAAAAATCCGAGCAAGGCACCTACAACTGCCAGGGAAAATATAAATACATCTTCCTGGGGTATATCGTACCAAGCCAGTACAGCGAACGCCCCAAAAGCTATCGCTGCTGTACCAGCCAGCAGGCCGTCGAGGCCATCTGTCAGATTGACAGCATTGGAAGACCCTACCAGCATGAAGATAATCAGTATGGCATAGCCCCATCCAAGCTCCCAATAAATATCTGTTCCGGGTATTTGAATGCTTGTAGGGAAATCCTGGGCCCGCAGTATAAAATAAAAAACAAGGGCGATTACAAGCTGGCCGGCAAGCTTTTGTTTCGAAGTCAATCCAAGGTTCCTTTTCATGACTACTTTAATATAATCATCTAAAAATCCGAGCAGACCATATCCCACAAGCACGAATATCAGCAGCCAAAGCTGATAGCTGATCGTACCGCCAGCATGAACCTTTACAGCCATGATAATTGATGTGGCAACCACACTGAAAATAATCATCAGACCGCCCATTGTAGGTGTGCCGCTTTTCTTTTGATGCGATTTTGGTCCTTCCTCCCGAATGCTTTGTCCAAATTTCAATCGTCTTAAAAAAGGAATAACTATCGGTGACAAAAGGACGGTAACCAGAGCTGCTATTAAAATGGTTATGATTAAAATGGTTACATTCACTTGTTCTCCTCCTCGTACATCATACCGTCCATCGCTATAAATAAATTTGTTTCAATCTGTTAACAGAATTATTCTGTCAGATTGGTTACTTCAAGTACTTCGTTAACCATTGTTTCAAAATTCATTCCCCTTGATGCTTTGAATAGAATCAGAGCTTCTGGCCTCAAGTAAGTCTGCAAATTTTTCAGCAGTTCTTCCTTAGATGCAAAATGTTCGCAAGTGATCCCTGTCTGTCCGCTGTTCATTGCAGAAGCGATATATTGCGCATCATGGCCATATGTAAGCACTGCGCTGATAGGTTCAGTAATGGAATCCGCCATTTGACGATGCCATTGCTCAGCATCGCTTCCCAGTTCAAACATGTCCCCAAGGACAAGTACTTTGACTGCGTATGGTTTTAACTGTTTCACCACTTCGATCGATGCCCGCATCGAACTTGGAGATGCATTGTAAGCATCGTTAATGATGATAGAACCATTTTTCCCTTTCAGCATTTCAAAACGCATCCCGGTCAGTTTCATTTCATCAAAAGCCCGTTGGATTTCATGATGCTGCAAACCAAGTTTTTTTCCGACAGTTATGGCGTAAGCTGCATTCTGACAGTGGTGTTCGCCAAGCAGTGGAATCCGATACGTTTCATCTGCACCTAACCGAAAAACTGTTTGCTGGGCTTCCACGGACACATCATGAATGACAATGTCATTATCCTCATGAAAACCGCATGTGATTGTCTCCTGCGCGTATGTCTGCATTTGCAAGAGCGGTTCATCTCCATTAAAAATGAAGATACCATCGTGTTTAAGTCCTTGAAGAATTTCAAGCTTTGCCCTGGCTATCCCTTCTCTTGAACCAAGGTACTCAATATGTGCTTCCCCGATGTTCGTAATGATGCCGTAATCCGGTTCGGCAATTTTTGTCAATGTTGCAATTTCGCCCGAATGATTCATACCCATTTCAAGAACCAGGACTTCCGTTTTCGGATCCATAGATAAGATTGTCAGTGGAAGCCCAATATGGTTATTAAAGTTCCCATTCGTAAAGTGAGTATTGTATTTTTGCCAAACAACTGCCGAAACAAGATCTTTTGTTGTTGTTTTTCCATTTGAACCAGTAATGCCAATCACGACAGGATCAACTTTATCCCGATATGCCTTGGCTAGCTGTTGCATTGCGAGCAAAGTGTCCTCAACAAAAAACACAGGGAAATCTGCGGGCAAAAAATTCGGCAGTGGTTTGCCTTTCTTCCAAAACGTGGCAATCGCGCCATTATCAAAAGCTTGTTTGATATAATCATGGCCGTCGAATTTCTCACCTACGAGTGGAACGAACAGGGATTTTTCCGCCGCTTTCCTGCTGTCTGTTTCCACAGAATGCACAGAAACATCATTTTCTGGCATTCCGGTAAAGTCTTCAAACAGGCGCATAAGCCAATCTGTATTAAACAACATGATTAACGCTCCTTATTTTTTATCGCTGCAGCCGCTATTTCGCGATCATCAAAATGATGTTTCTCCAAGCCGATTTGCTGATATGTCTCATGGCCTTTGCCTGCTATCAGGATCACATCATCTTTACCCGCCCGTTTAACCGCCTCCGAAATGGCTTGCTCCCGGCTGACAATCACTTCATATACTGCCTCACTGTCTTTTACACCAGCGGTCATATCTGCTAGAATCCCTTCCGGATCTTCCGTTCGGGGATTATCAGAGGTAAATAGCACATGATCGCCATATTTGACAGCTATTTGTGCCATCAAGGGCCGTTTGCCCCGGTCGCGGTCACCGCCGCAGCCCACTACGACATAAACATCACGTTTTGCAAATTCCTTCACTGTCAACAATACGTTTTCCAAAGAATCCGGTGTATGGGCGTAGTCCACAATCACAGCAAAATCCTGCCCGCAGTCAACAGGTTCAAATCTTCCGTTTACTCCCGTAATTTCCTCAAAAGCCGATTTGATATTTTCAAGCGGGACTTGCGCAGCGATTGCCGCACCACAGGCCGCCAGCATGTTGTACACATTAAATAAACCGATAAGCCGGCTGTTGATGGTTGTTTCACCAACTGGCGTGGACAATTTGAAAGCTGTACCACCCGCATGCAATGATATATTTTCCGCAATGATGTCTGCGTCTTTTTCACAGGCATATGTCAATACTTGCTGTGCGGTGCTCCTCATTAAAAGTTCGCAAGAATCATCATCCGCATTGATAACAGCATATTTTTTCTTATGGTCATAACTGTTGCCGAGTTGAGCGAACAGCAAAGACTTTGCCCGCAAATAATCATCCATATCTTTATGATAATCTAAATGATCTTGTGACAGGTTAGTAAAAACAGCAATGTCGTAATCACACCCATAGACCCTGCCTTGGTCCAGGGCATGCGACGACACTTCCATAATCGCTTGTTCTACGCCTTGGTCTAGCATATCGTGGAAGGTTTTTTGTAGAAACAATGCATGGGGCGTCGTATTTTGAACAGGATAAGCATTGTCTCCAATTTTCATTTGTATGGTACCAATCACGCCTGTTTTCTTTTTTTGATTATTGAATATAGACTCAAGCAGATAACTGACAGTTGTCTTCCCATTTGTCCCGGTTATCCCAATCAAAGGGAGCTTTCCCGTTGGATTGTTATAAAAACGTGTACTGATGATCGCTAGTACTCTTGATGTATCTTTTACAATAATGAGAGGGAGCTTTGTCTCTATTTTTCTCTCGGCAAGTATCACACTTGCACCTTTGTCGGCAGCCTGCCCAGCAAAATCATGTCCATCTACCGTCTGCCCTTTTATACAAACGAACAAACTGTTTTCCGTAACTTTTCTTGAATCCATTTCTATTGTGCTTATTTCCAAATTTTCGTCCATGTGTCCAGCAGTTTCATAAAAATCGATACTGGAAAGTATTTCAGCTAATTTCATAAATGAAACATCCTCTTTGGTATAAATAGAATTATCCGGGAACTACAAGTACAGCCATTATAGCATTCGGTAAAAAAGTTATTTTCCGACCGTAATTCCCGGATGAAGTAATTCACATCCAAATTATTATACCAAATTTTCATGTCAATCTCGACGGTTTTCTCGTTTTAAAATAAAATTGATGCTGCAGCCCACCTTGTGAGTAATCGACAATTCAATTTGAATGCCTATCGCTTACTGTCAGACAGATAGAGACGAATGGTTGATCCGGCTTCAAGCTCAGTTCCTGGTTTAGGCTCCTGATCCAGAATATATTCGCCTTTCCCACTAGTCTCTATGTTCAAATCGACCAGGTACTCCAAGAGCTCATCCTTATTCACGCCAATCAAATCTGGAACTTCTACTTTAGGCTGCTCAGGCCACTGTACTTCTTTTTTCAGACCACCCTTTCGCTGCTTGACTCCAAGCGCGCGCAGGCTGTCTCCAATAATAGTTCCAACAATCGGGGCAGCGACCACTCCGCCGAATTGAACAGTGTCCTTTGGGTTATCGACAGCGACATATACCACAATTTGCGGATCATCTGCCGGGGCGAACCCGATGAATGACACTATGTGGTTGTTAGCAAGGTATTTGCCGCCCTCGCCAACTTTTTGGGCAGTACCGGTTTTGCCTCCCACACGATAACCATCTACGTATGCCCCTTTTCCTGACCCATTGGCGACTACACTTTCCAATGCTCCTCTTACCGTTTTTGATGTTTCAGAAGAAATTACATGCTTTTTCAATTTCGGTTCATGTTTTTCCAACACTCTTTTTGTTTTGGGATCAAGCCATTCCTGGGAGATAAAAGGTTCATACAAATTACCTCCATTCACAGCGGCCGAAACTGCCATCACCTGCTGAATCGGCGTAACGGATACACCTTGTCCGAAAGAAGTGGTAGCCAGCTCAACTGGTCCAACATTTTCCGGTTTGAACAAAATGCCTTTTGCTTCTCCAGCCAGATCGATATCGGTTTTCTCTCCAAAACCAAAATTCTGGATATAGCTGAACAATTTCTCTTTTCCAAGACGCTGACCGAGGTTGACAAAACCAGGGTTACAGGAATTTTCCACCACTTCTAAAAACGTTTGATCACCGTGCCCCCCGCTTTTCCAACATCTAATATTCGCTCCTCCAACTTCGATGGATCCCGTATCGTTAAAATGATCTTTTTCAAGATCAACTTTCTTTTCTTCCAATGCGGCAGCTAGTGTGATGATTTTAAATGTGGATCCAGGCTCGAAAGTCATCCAAATCGGCAAATTCCGGTTATAAACATCCGCATCAGCCTTTTGATAATCCTCCGGGCTGAAAGTTGGTCTGCTCGCCATGCCAAGCACCGCTCCGTTTTTAGGATTGACAGCCAAAGCCAGCGCACCATCCGGATTGTATTTTGCCACGGCTAAATCCAGTTCTCTCTCCATAATTGTTTGTACTTTTGAATCAATCGTTGTTTTTAAATCCAATCCATCTTCGGGCGACTTGTAGACGTCAGCTAATTTTTCCATTTTTTTGCCTTTTGCATCAGAATAATACGAAAGACTACCTTTTTTGCCTTTGAGTTTGTCGTCATGATTAAGCTCAAGTCCCATCAAACCTTGATTATCAATTCCTGTAAAACCAAGTACGTGAGCCAGATCATCACCAAACGGATAATGGCGCTTGGAATCCTTGGACAGATAAACCCCAGCCATATTCAAGGTACGCAGTGCCTTTTCCTGCTGGGCATTTATTTTCCGTCCTTCCGGATGAAGACTTACAGACATGGCAGACCTTGTAACATACTCATATGCCTTATCAAAAGACATTCCTAATATTTTTGAAAGGTGCTCCGCTGTTTCTTTGGGATTTTTGATTTGTCTAGGCACCACTACTACTGATGGAGCAGTTACATTTTCAGCCAGAACGACATCATTCGCATCCAGAATAAGCCCTCTTTCCGGCTCAAACACGATATCCCTGCTCCATGAATTATCGGCAAGCGCCATCAGCTTATCCCCTAAAATAAACTGAACATAACCTAGACGGATATCAATGACACCGAACACGATCACACCAATAAGAAAAACAGCGATCAAACGTTTTCTGACTGTTACAGTTGATACACGCTTCACATTTCATCCCCTCTTCATAGATAGGCTTGTATCAACTATATGAATCAAATAAACGAATAGAACACTGTTTTTCTTTTTTATCAACTGTCTGGACTTTGCAGCTTCACATTCCACTTAACATGTTTTTTTACTGATTGCCCAGGTTTGATGCTCTGTGAAGTCACGTAGCCGTTTCCACTTGTGGTCAAATTTAGTTCCAGCAGATTGGATAACTGCATTACTTCACGTAATGACCATCCAGTTACATCCGGCATTAGCGGCTTATCTGTCAGCAGTAGCACTTTTTCATTTTGTAATAATTTTGTTCCTGCAGGTATACTGGTTTTGGTTATTGTTCCGGTTTCACCGAGAACGACCGGTTTCAGCCCTTTGTCCTTTAAAATCTTCTCTGCTTCAACAGTACTCTCTCCGGTCACATCCGGCATTGCAATTTTGGAATTGCTTTTTTCTTTCTTTTCATCTGGCTCAATATCCAAATAATGCAAGCCATTCTCCATCACATTATTGAAGATGAACGAAACAGGCGCTGAACCCAATTCATATGAACCGTCATCTTTCTCTAATTTCGGCTGCTTCACAGAAACATACATCATCAACTGGGGGTCATCTTTAGGCGCCATACCGAGAAAAGAGAAAATATAGTTATCGTATCCTGTCAGGTAGCCGCCGCCATCTGCGTTCGGTATCTGCGCTGTTCCGGTTTTGCCGGCAACAGAATAGTCTTTCAAACTAAAACCTTGCCCTGTTCCGTGTTTTCCGGAAACAACTGTCTCCATTAAATCCCGCATATGTTTTGATGTTTCCGCAGAAATAGGATTGCCAACTACATTAGGTTTTTTTTCTTTTATTATCTTTTTGTTTGAAGGATCAATGATTTTTTTGATGATATATGGCTGCAGCATCTTTCCATCATTGGCTATAGCTGTAGCAGCTTTCATCTGCTGGATTGGCGTCAAGGTACTCCCCTGTCCAAATGAGGTAGTTGCTTTCTCCAGGGGCCAGTTATACAATATTTTACCTTGAGCTTCTCCAGGCAAATCTATTCCCGTTTTTTTATCAAAATCAAATGCTTTGAGATAATCTAAATATTTTTCAGGTCCGAGTTTTTCCCAAGCAAGCTTCGCAGCTGCAACATTGGAAGAACGCTGGAAGCCCTCATCATAAGATATCGTCCCCCACCCTTCTCCGCCATTATGGTCGACGATCGGCTGAATCCGTTCATTGATTCGGTATTTTCCGGATTTATAGGCATCAGACCCTTTATATACACCTTCATTGATAGCTGCTGCCCAAGTGAATATTTTCATAGTGGATCCTGGTTCAAATGGTGTTGATATCGCATCGTTGTACCAGTTTTTTACATTCACGGGGTTATTCGGGTCATAGCTTGGCCGATTGCTCATCGCCAGTATTTCCCCGGTTTTCGGATTCATGACAATCGCAGTCATACGCGAAGGTTCGTACTTTTGCTCGACTTGAGTCAATACATCCTCCAGAAGTGTTTGGATTTTTTGATCAATCGTCAGATAAACATTATCGCCGTCTTCTGGTTTGGTAATGACTTCTTTCGGGTTTAACAGCTTGCTGTTATAATTATCCCTTTCATAGGATATATGACCTTTTTTTCCATGAAGAAGCTTGTCCATCTGCTTTTCCATACCCGTGATACCATGGATGTTCCTCACATAAAAACCATCTTTTGTTTGTTTCTCTTCTGTTTTAGCGAATCCTATAATCTGCGAAGCGAACATGCCATTCGGGTAGTACCTTGTAGATTCCTTGACAAAATCTATACCTGGCAGATTCATCTTACTGATCTTTTCTTTTGTTTTTTGGCTGATACCTTTCCCCAATTTGCCGAATTCAACCTGGCTTCTCCCGTCATCTATCCCTTTTTGCATGATATCTGCCAATTTATTTTTATCAGTACGCAGTAAAGGAGCCAGCTGTTCAGCCGTTTTTTCCGGATCTGTGACATGCATTGGCTCCTTTGAATTTGTAGAGTACTTCCCATCCACAATGGCAAAAATTCGGAACGTTGGCTTATCATACGCGAGCGTCATTCCGTTACTATCAAATATTTTACCACGTTCAGCCGGAATGGAGTATGAGGCTGTTCTCTGCTTATCTGCCCATTTTTTCAGAGATACCCCATCGACATTTCCCGAAGCCTGTATGTATAAAAAGCGTCCGGTTACACCCACGAACATGACTGTAAAAATAATAATCAAGACTCCGGCCATTATGTTGGTCATTTTATTCTTTTTCATCATTCATTCACCTGACTAATTGCCAAGACCACGCGCTTGTTTCACTTTTGCATCTTGTATCTTCAACCCGTTTTCTTTGGCTTTTTTGATAATTCTCTCAGGTCTGCTTAATTCCTTGATTTCATCAGCCAATCCGGCATTTTTTAATTCCTGCTTTTGCACTTTTTGCTCCACGCTTTGAAGATTCCTGTTCAGCGTATCGGTTTGCGAAGAAAAAGTCACCACCAAAATGGAAGCAAGGATTAAACAGATTCCTGCTATAGAATATAATACCTTTTCTCCTTGCGTAATCCAACTACTTTTTCTTACAACCACTTGTTTTTTTACAGGCTCCGCTGCTTGGGCAGTATAATGCTGCTGCCAGCTTCTCACTTTTTCTGCGGCCATCATTTCTTCCCCCTTCTTAATGGCTGAAATTGTCATCCCACTTTTTTATTTTTTCAGCAATTCGGAGCTTTGCTGATCTGGCTCTTCTATTTATGCTTAATTCTGCTTCACTCGGTAATATTGGCTTTCTGGTGATCAATTCGAAAGGCGCCTCATGCGACTCGGGTATGATCGGCAAATGGCGAGGTGTTTCTTTTGCGGTACTCCATTTTTTGAATGCTTGCTTGCAAAGCCGATCTTCAAGCGAATGAAATGTGATCACCGCCACCCTGCCTCCCACTGCTGTCATTCTGGCGGCCTGTCTCAGTGCATCATCCATGGCTCCGAGTTCATCATTTACTGCAATGCGCAATGCCTGAAAAACCCGCTTCGCCGGATGTCCACCTTTTCTTCTTGCCGGAGCAGGTATAGCATCCTTAATAATGTCCACAAGTTGATGTGTGGTTGTGATTTCTTCAAATTTTCTTTTCTCTTCAATTTTTCTTGCAATCTGCTTAGAAAATCTTTCTTCACCGTATTTGAAAAAGATGCTCGCCAGTTCCTGAAAAGACCAGGTGTTGACAATATCCATTGCATCCAAATCCTGGCTCTGATCCATACGCATGTCCAGGGCGGCATCATGCTGGTAGCTGAATCCTCTTTCTGCTTGATCTAACTGTGGCGAGGAAACGCCCAAATCGAACAAAAAACCATCTGCCTGTTCGATATCATGTGCCAATAATTGGGTTTCCAAGTTGCGGAAGTTACTATGGATGAACAGAATCCTGTCACCAAAGTTTTTCAGTTTTTCTTTTGCTGCACGCAAGGCATTTTCATCTTGATCAAATCCGACTAATCTGCCTGATTCATTCAGTTTGGAGGCAATATTCGCTGTATGTCCCCCACCGCCTACTGTACAATCGACATATGTACCATCTGGTTTGATTTTCAAGCCTTCGACTGCTTCACTTTTCAAAACTGTCTCATGTTCAAACAATACAAAACACCCACTTTTTAAATATCAAAATCAAGCAGATTCTCTGAAATCTCGGCGAACGATTCTTCTGAGTCCTCGAAGTAGTCCTCCCATTCGTCCTTCGCCCACAGCTCAATCCGCTCAGACACGCCTATGACTACACATTCCTTTTCCAGGTTGGCGTACTTCCTCAAAGGCTGCGGAATGTTTATTCTTCCCTGTTTATCAATTTCACATTCTACCGCGCCCGAGAAGAAGAATCTTGTGAAAGCCCTAGCGTCTTTTTTTGTAAGTGGAAGTTTTTTCAACTTTTCTTCCAAAGCCTTCCATTCTGATAATGGGTAAGCAAACAGACATTTATCCAGTCCTCGGGTCACAACAAAACTGTCTCCCAAATCTTCTCGGAATTTGGAAGGCATGATAATACGGCCTTTTTGGTCGATGTTGTGCTGAAACTCACCCATGAACATAGACTCTGCCCCACTTTCTTGTAACCATATTACCACAACTCCCCACAAATCACCACCCTGATTCTCAAATTAAATATTTCAATTATAAAACAGTAACTAATAAGCCCTTGCAAAGCAGTATTGACACTTCATTTTTGTTGAACATAAAAATAGCCTGAAAGAAAACAAGGATTTTGTTTTCTTTCAGGCTAAGCCTTTATTTATCAATATTTTACACATGTTTTACGTCAACACATAAAACGGTGGGGGAAAGTGGTGAACATTTAAATACGGACTGCATAATGGCTGTTCTCAAATGAGCAATCATAGCGGGATAACTCAGCAAACAGCGTTGTTCCATAAATATTCAACAACGGCAGCGGATTCCATGTGCGTTCCTGCAAACCTGAAAGGGGATGGAGAACCTGGTCCAGACGATCGAAGTCAGCGACTTGGCTGCTATTCATTTCTTCAACTGCCTGTTGAATTTTATGTTCCACAAAATCAATATTCCGCTCTATATAAAATAAATTTTTATCAGCTACCGCCCCAAGATCTGCACGTAAGTCTTTTGCAATCTCCTGAAGTGGTTGATGGATTTTAGCGATTCCCTTCTTTATCTCTTCCGCCATCTCTTTTACTGGCACCGCCGTTTTCGCCTGTAGCCAGCGCAATTTCAAATGATCCACCCCTTCTTCGACAGCTTCTTTCAAGGGTATACCGTAGCGTTTCAGCAATTTTTCAGTATTATTGTCCAGAAAAGTGAAAGAAAGTCTTTGGACAACTGGCGGCATTTTAATGTCCAGTGTTTCGAAAGCTGGTTTCAATGCTGACCAATAACCGATTTCCCCAGGCCCGGCAACGAATGCGAGGGTTGGCAGCAGCAACTCTTGCATGACAGGTCTGGTGACGACATTGTTGCTTAAATTTTCCGGCGTATTTTCCGCAATACCGAGCAATTCCTTTTCACTTAACACCAGCTGATTCTGTTTTCCAATCCAATTTCCACTCTCGTCCCGTTTAAGCAATATACGTTCTTTGTCTTCATGGAAGAATAGGTGTCCATCTTCCGGCCCTACATCCAGAGCCACCTGATATCCTTCATTTTTCAAGCACTGCATTTGTTCGAAAACACCTGAAGCGATACTTGGCTGCTGCGTGATTAATTGCTTGAAGTAACCTGACTCCAACTGGCGGATTTCAGGATGATTGGAATCAAGCAGAACAAGCCCTTCATTTTCCATCATCGTGAAAATGAATCTTGCAAAAAAATCAACATACGTTTTTGATTGCTTTAAACAATCACAAACGATGGTATATATTGGCTTGGTATGAACCGTTTCATCCAGTTCTGCAAACACATCCTGCAACCATCTTTCGGCGTCGGCCTGATTGATTTCAATATCAGAAACAGACTTTTTTTCTATCACGCGCTGCGGCATTTTATGTTTTGTCAGCTTTTGGCCTGAAGGCATGTAAACATGGTTGATTTCTTCAAAATCATGATCTTCACCAGCAATCCAAAAAACCGGGATGACAGGTATATTCAATTTCTTTTCTTGTTGCCTGGCAAGCTGCAAAATGGAGATCACCTTATGAATGGAATACATCGGCCCTGTGAGCACACCAGCCTGCTGGCCGCCAACCACAATCACGCTATCCGTTCTTTTTAACCGCTTGATATTAGCAATAGCAGATTCAGGTGCTCCCCAATCCCTATTCATCTTCTCCAATACTTCCGCAATTGCTTCACGCTGGAATCTGCGTTTTTTTATATCTGAAACCCTATTGGTGAAATCTGCTTCTGTAAGATGATAATGAAAGAATTGCATGATGGACTGTTTATCATTTCTGTAATCTGAAACCAATTTGTTTGCTTTGCCCGAATATATAGGATCGATCTGCATCTGATTTCATAACTCCTTTAAACGTATGTAATCTTCCTTGATAATTTTACGATAAACACAGATATTTTTCATTTAATCTGTTTTGAGCTCAGAATAGTGCGGTCACTGTGTTATGAATCATCATCAGAGCAGCCAGGACGACATAGAGCACAAAGAAAATCAAAAAAAACATCCGCCAAGCTATATCAACGGCACGGCCATATAAGAGGCGACCTTTTACCTTATATTGCCCAACCAAAATCAGTCCAGCAATGAGGATAAAAAACAGTATAATGAAAAACAGCACATGAAACTGAAATAAGTCCGACAAGATTAAATCAACAGCAATGACATAAAATATGGCAGTCCACTGTGCGGATTTGCGAAAGGCTGTACCTGAACTGGTATATTTCCATTTCAAAACAACAAACACGAGCAGCGTAGCCAATAGTGGAATCGTGACAAGAAAAGCAAAAAGATGGACGAGTAAATCAATCACATGACACTCCCCCTTTCTGTTCCATGGCTTTGACAGCACGCCAAACGAACGCGGTATAAGGTGCATTTTTTTTAGCACGCTTCAGAATATACCCCGAAATGGCATCGTTTTCGGTTTTCCGGTTTTCATGTAAGTCCTTTCGCATCGAGGATATATTAGCGGAGGTTTTCTCAGCGACTTCCATCACACGATCCCACATTACTCTTATCTCCAAACCAAGTACATTGCAAGCCTCCTCGCATAATTGTTCCGCCAAGCAGTTCAAATGCGTATTGTGAAGAATTTGACCATTATCTACGTCGAAGATAGCAGTGAGCGGATTGATGACAGCATTGACGGCCAGCTTTTCAGAAAGCATAAACAACATGTCGGATCTTATTTGAAATTGAAAGTCCTGACTGCTAAGCTTGGAAACGATTTTTTCCAGCAGCTGTTTATGAACATGTTCGCTCGCAAAACTTATTGCCCCACATCCAGTATGCCTATATGTATAATCATTCACGACGATAGAACCATGCTCTACAACCCCGGCGAATGCCGGCTGCTGCATTTTTTTTATTATTTCCAGATGCCCCATCCCGTTCTGGATAAAAAATAACGGGGTCTGTGCATTTTTTCTTTGAATCCAAGGTAAAACATCTTCCAACTGATGTTGTTTGACACAAACAAATAAGCAATCCTGCTTGTCCATTTCCGAAAAAAGGGCTGCACCTGCAGCTATCTGGCGACCGTCATTTTTTCTTACAATGCCATACTTTTGAATCGCTTCAGCCTGTTCCGATCTTCTAACAAAAAAAGTAACTTCACCAGCAAAACTTAACCGGCTACCGAAAAGCATTCCAATTGAGCCGGCTCCAATAATTCCTATTTTCATATCCATCCCCCCAAAAAATGTTCCAAAAATGCACACTGTCAAAATCTCCATATGCGCTGACGCTTTTTTAACATAACCCTTAGAAGAGAAATAAGCTTTCGAACGCCTTACTGCATATATAGTACTGCTATGATATCTACTATGTGTCAGACGAAAGCAAAATTCTAAAGGCTACCAAGTCACGCTGCACGGTACGATTTCATTATCTGATCATTTATACTATAATAGAAGAATATAGTGCAAAAATACAGCAAAATGAAGGGGGAGACCGAAGATGAATGACATAAAGGTCGAAAGGCTATTCATTAATTACAAAACACTAGAGGCTTTCAAGCAATTCAAAGAATACGGTCATCAGGAACTTTCCATGCTGGAAGATCTTGAATCCAATATTGTGGAAAATAATAGTGAATCACCATTTTACGGCGCTTTTTACGGGGACCGTCTCATAGCGAGGATGAGTTTGTATAAAGTTGATGCGAAATACGATTCCTATTTCGAACCTCCGCAAAATTATCTGGAACTTTGGAAGCTGGAAGTTTTGCCTGATTATCAGAAAAGAGGCTATGGAAAAGCTTTAGTAGAGTTCGCAAAGGGGTTTGATTTGCCTATCAAAACAAATCCAAGAGTCAAGTCGGATCGTTTTTGGGAAAAAATGGGATTCCAGAAAGCTCATTACGAGATGGAAAGGGATCTAGGGGAAAATCCACTTATCTGGCTACCGAAAGGCGTGCAGGAAAAAGAGCTTTCACACTAAAACGATAAAAAACAAAATTGGGAAGTTACCTTGTGAACTTCCCTTTTTTCGTCTAATCCTGATATTTACTTGTTGCCCAGCTCCATAGATTCCCTATCTCCTGCCAAGTGCTTTCGTAACCTTTCAGCTTTTCTTTGAGATTTTCGTTTTCTTTTCGCAATGTTTCAATCTGCATTTGCTGTTTTCTTTGTTCTTCCCCGGAAGAGAGTAAAAATCCTGTTTTCATTTTCTCCAGAAATGAAATAGTCGATTCTATCTGGTCACTGGCAACTTTTTCCGGTAAGCCACTCAATGGCTCCCGTGGCTTGTTGCCTTTTTTTCTGTCTTCTTTTGCATCTTGAATCGCCTCTGCGCATTCTTTTCTAAGGGTAGCGTTCCACCTGAAACCACATGCAGCCGGTGTACGTGATAATTCGCTGGCTACTTTTTTAAACGCTTCAAGTTGTGTGTTTCCAATGCGAATGTATTCCAATACGGTATTGGTAAGTACAGCATCCTCTTCCTTTGACCAGGCATCCTGGCGCGTCGTGTTCATGACATCACTCCTTACTCATTTGCTATAATGTATGCAAAAAATAGTTGTGATAGACTAATACTTTACGATTTGCCAGGCTATAGGAAAACGCAATTTCCTTTAACACGAGATAAATGCTTGGTTCTTACACTGCTAAATACAAAAAAATAGACCCTTCCACTGAAAGGATCTATCCGCTGATTTAGAGACGATATTATTTCGCAATGACTTCTTTACCGTCATAATGGCCGCAAGATGGGCATACACGGTGCGATTTTGTAAGTTCACCACAATTAGGGCATTCAACCAAGCCAGGTACTAACAGTTTCTTGTGTGTACGGCGTTGGTTTTTTACTTTTTTGGATGTTCTTCTCTTAGGTACTGCCATGACTTACACCTCCTTCAAAGTTCAACATGTTTATTCGCTTTTCTCGCTGTCATCTTTTAATAAAGATGACAGTTTTTGCAAACGTGGATCAATCGGTTTTTCTTCCTGCTTTTCCTGTGTGATAACTTCCCAGTCTTTACCGGAAGAGGGGACGCCCTTTTCAGCCGCTTCAGGGTCGTCGGAAAATATTCTGAAAGGAACTTCCAGTAAAATATTTTCCTTGATATATGGCGCCAAGTCAAGCACTTCGCCATGTACAGGATGAATTTCATCATCTTCCTTATACATTTCAGAAGTAGAAAAAATTTCTGTTGCTTGAATATTAAAAGGGTATGGCACATCAACCAATGTGCGTGCGCAAGGCAGAGTCATTTCTCCCTCAATAGAAAAGGAGAAAATGAGTTCATTCCCTCTCATATCACATTGCCCCTGTACCTGGACCGGTTCAATCCGACGGATGTCATTATTCATGTTTTCCAGTTCGGAAACATCCACTTTTCCATCAAAGGTAAAAGGATGGTCATTTGTATTTTTCTTGATTTGTGTCAATGTAAACTTCATTGTCTTCACCTCAAGGCAACAAGAGTTATTTTATAGGGAAAAACGTCTTTTGTCAATATCTTTCCTTTACAGTTTAACAGATTTTTTTATGGTTATCACTTCTTTTAAACGGTCATGCAGTTCGACGAAGCGTTAAGTATAATCAGCTAGTGATTTCGTCCACAGATGCATATTGCTGTCAATTCTGTTAAAATAATGGTATTTTCAACGATTGGAGTTGTTTGGATGAATGCTGTCGGACTGATAGTCGAATATAACCCTTTTCATAATGGCCATCTGCATCATTTGAACCAAGCGAAAGAAACGGCAAATGCAGATGTCGTTGCTGCAGTGATGAGTGGTTCCTTTTTACAGCGTGGAGAACCGGCGATTATCGATAAATTCCACCGTGCAAAAGCGGCACTTGCTGGTGGCATTGACATCATATTGGAACTCCCTTATGCTTACGCAGTCCAAAGTAGTCGTCTTTTTGCAAAAGGCTCCGTCTTGTCCCTTTATGAACTCGGAGTGGAAAGCATCTGCTTTGGCAGCGAATCAGGAAAAATAGACGATTTTCTTCAAGGATACTACTTTCTGAAAGAAAACGAGGAAACCTATACTTCCACCCTGAAATCGTCTTTAAAGCAAGGCGTTTCCTATCCTGCTGCAAGTAAAATCGCTTATGATAAAATCGGTCTTGCCAACAACAATTTTGACTTAACGCAGCCAAATAACGTTTTGGGTATGAGCTACGTCAATGAAGTTTTGGGTCGAAACCTTCCTATCAAACCAATGACCATCCCGAGGATAAAAAGCCAACATCATGATATGAAAATTACGGGAAATATTGCGAGTGCCACTTCTATACGAAAAGAACTGCTTCATAATATAAATAAAACAAAGATCCGCGACACCATCCCTGATGGGACGATGGAACAGCTGGTCGAATATAGGAGGAGAACTGGATTATGGCATGACTGGGAGCAATACTTCCTCCTTCTCAACTACCGGGTACAAACTATGAGCCACGAGGAACTGGCCCTGATCGCTGGTGTTGATGAAGGCCTTGAATTCAGGATCAAGGAAACCGCCTCAACGGTCTCTTCTTTTCATGAGTGGGTGCAGGCCGTTAAAAGCAAACGATACACATGGACAAGATTACAAAGAATGTTTACACATATTTTAACCAATACAACAAAAAAAGAACTGGAATTGGCGACCGCTTCAGAAAACGTGCCGTATATCCGCTTGCTCGGTTTTAGCAGACAGGGACAAGCTTATTTGAATCAGTTTAAGAAAAACCTTGGTATACCTCTTATCACAAGTCTCAGCAGAAATATGGACCAGATGCTGCACATGGAAGAACGGGCCGCAAATGCCTATTACAGTATTATTGCTCCCGCAGCACGAAAAAAGCTTACCCGCCAGGAATTGCAAGGTCCTTTACAAATCCAGCCAGAAAGATCCCTATAGCACAGTATTTTTTTCCGAATGATATCATGGTAACAAAAAGCGATTGGAAAGCATTCCCAATCGCTTTTTGTTAGTATATGGATAATATCGTTTCCTATACAAATTCAACACGTGTCAGGTTTTATTTGTCAGCATCCATCTTCTCTAAATAATCCAATGCATCTTGAAATGTATCCACCGGAACAACTTTCATATCAGTACCAATTTCCTCAGCTGTTTTTTTGGCAATATGGTAATTGGAATTTTTAGCGCCATTTTCATTTGGTGCGAAGAAAACATCGCATCCTTCTTTGTCAGCTGCAATCACTTTTTTATCAATACCGCCGATGCGCATCACATTTCCATCATAATCAATTTCACCTGTGCCTGCTATTTGAAGGCCGTTTGTCAAATCTTCTTTTGTCAATTCATCATAAATTTTCAACGAAAACATCAAACCTGCACTTGGTCCGCCGATATCCCCACTCTTGAAATGCACCTTTGGTTTCACACTGACACTGCGATCAGTGACCAATTGTATGCCTATTCCTATTTTTTCTTTCTCATCTTTGAACTTTTCTAATTTTATTTTTTTGGTCAGGTTCTTTCCATCTCGCTTGATATCAAATTTCAAAGTCTGCCCGGCCTGTTTTGTTTGCACATAGTCAATCAAATCATTGGCTTCTTGGATTTGATGATTTTCCACACCAATAATCCGGTCCCCTGCCTTCAGCTTCCCATCTGCCGGCATATCTTTGACAACCGAAACGACATAAACACCGTCATAATTGATATCGATATGTTTTTTGGCGGCCTTATAAGCGACTACTGTTGCAGCTTCTTGTGAGCTTTCCATCATTTGCAGCTGTGCATGAAAATACTCATCCTGTGAAATGCCTTTTGGCATAACTTCATCAATCGGGATGATCTCCTCATGAGAAAGTACCTTTGCCATCACATATTCGATCGGTGTTGCCTGTCCACCTCTGACAGTGACCAAATGCATATCCCCTTTACTTTTATAACCATCATCTACAGATATGATGGGGTCCAGCGCATCCGCGCTCCCAGGCTTATAAATGTAGTATGGCAACCGGTATGTTGCAATAAATACAGCAATGACAATCACAATCAAAAAAGTAATAATGTGTTTCATTTTAAATCTCATCATGCGGGCCCCTTCCAATCTTCGTTCTCCATAAAAGTGTATGGCATATTTGTCCAATCCATGTGCGTATATTGAAAGTACGAGCTATGGCAAAATCGTGGAAAATGAAGACTTGTTTAGAAAATCTGCATTTATGCAGAAGGAAAGGGAGGTTCCTATTTTCCTTGACTGCACTGCCAATGATAGTGAAATCCATTCAACCGGGATTAGCCTGCACAGAATATACAGCAAGCAAACTTTCAAATCATGGTCAATAAACTAGTTTCCATTTTACTACGAAATTTAAAAATCGCAAGCAGCTCAATGCCAGCCGAAAACATTGCAGCCCAGATGCTGAAATCAGCTGGCTGAATGAGGTATATGATGTCCTGCGGATTAGGAGGAAAAAGCTTGAAGTCTAAACTGAAAACAATCGTACTCGCGATTGCAGTCATCGCCTTAGCGTTAGTCATGATAAAATTCCCCAAAGACGCGTACGAAGCAAGTATTCGGGGACTGGATATGTGGTGGGAGATTGTGTTCCCGTCACTCCTGCCGTTCTTCATCACAGCAGAGCTCCTCTTAAGCTTTGGCGTGGTGCGGTTACTGGGGGTTCTGTTCGAGCCGATCATGCGACCGATTTTTAGAGTACCCGGTGCCGGCAGCTTCGCTTGGATTTTAGGCATGGTCAGCGGATATCCGACAGGAGCTAAAATTACCGCTAGGTTGCGGCAGGAAAAACAATTGACAAGAATAGAAGCCGAGCGGCTGACCTCTTTTACAAATGCATCCAGTCCTTTATTCATCGTTGCTGCACTATCCGTCGGATTTCTTGGAGATGCCCGTCTGGGATTATTAATTGCTGTCTGTCATTATACCGGGAATGTGTTCGTCGGCATCATCATGCGCTTTTACGGTGTTCGGCAAGAAGAAAAGCAAGCAAAAATGAAACTGAAACAACAGAATGGGTTAGTTTTGCATGCCTTAAAAGAGATGCACCGCACAAGAATTAAAGATAAAAGGGCTTTCGGTGAGATACTTGGGGATGCGGTGCTGAATTCCGTACAGACATTACTTATGGTTGGTGGTTTTATTATATTATTTTCCGTACTCAGCAAATTATTATTTCTTGTGCAGTTTACTCCGGTTCTCGCTGCAGGGCTTCATTTCATTTTCCAAATGCTGCAGCTGCCGGTTGAGTTAGCATTGCCATTCATCTCAGGCGTATTGGAAATCACGGTCGGCGCCAGCATGATTTCTAAAGAATCCATTGATCCTTTATTTGCGGTCATTGTGGTGATCAGTTTCATTCTTGGTTTCAACGGTTTGTCCATTCACGCACAAGTAGCAAGCATTATTTCCGAAACCGATATCCGGTATTTTCCATATTTTATCGGAAGAATATTGCACGCATTCATCGCCAGCATACTGACCGTCCTGTTATACCGGCCTCTTTATCTTGACAGACAGGCTTTTGATGGCAACGATCTTGCAGTAGGAGCCCCTGCGGCAGAAAATACCTGGTCATCTGCGCTGGGGTATGTGCAAGATATCGGGCCGATCATTTCTCTCGTTTTCATATTTTTATCGACTATCATTTTGTTTCATCGACTGAAGAAAACAGCTTTTTAGAACTGTATACTTGCAGGATGCAAGCATCTATCTTGCATCCTTTCCCTGGCACGAAAAATGTCATCTTTTTCAAGTTTTTTATAGCGCTTTCGCATGGTCATTCGACCGTTATTGGTGGATATACTTATTCTGTAATGCCGTAACTACTGGTTCCGGGACAAGATCGGATACATTAGATCCGTATTTTGCTATTTCTTTGATGATACTTGAACTCAAGAAGGAATATTGGTTATTTGTCATCATGAATAACGTCTCGACATCCGGGTCAAGTTTCCGGTTAGCTGATGTAATCTGCATCTCATATTCAAAATCACTGACTGCCCGCAAACCTCGCAGCACAACTTGCGCATTTTTCTTTTTAGCATAATCGATCAAAAGGCCATTACTGGCATCTACAGAAACATTGGGCAAATGCCGTGTGGACGCTTCAATAAGTGCCAACCTTTCCTCGACCGTAAAAAGAGGGGATTTTGACTGATTATTGAATACCGCAACAGTCACTCTATCAAAAATTTTTGCTCCTCGCTCGATGATGTCCAAGTGCCCATTTGTAATCGGATCAAAGCTTCCGGGGCAGACTGCCAATCTTGTCATGTTCATTTTCTCCCTTCCGGTACATCGTGATGCCGATCGTTCCATAATTTGCTTGTTTGATGATTTGCAATTCCTTATTCAATAAGGGCATTTGATCAGCGGCATCATGCTCACAATATAGCATACCGCCATCCTTGAGCAATGAAGATTTAATAATCGACCTTATCAATTTTTCATAGTCAGCCTTTTTATATGGCGGGTCTAGTAATATCAGCGTGAAAGTCATATTTTTCTTTGACAATATCTGTATGGCGCGATTTGCATCCGTCCGATAGACTTCTGACAGATTGGAGATTTTCAGCATCTCTAAGTTCTCCTGAATCGTATGTATAGCTTTGTTCTGCCGATCCACAAATACAGCGCGGTCCATTCCCCTACTAAGCGCTTCAATGCCCAGGCTTCCACTCCCCGCGAATAAGTCCAGACAGCTTCCGCCATCGAAAAATGGCCCCATCATTTGGAATACCGCTTCTTTCACCTTATCAGTAGTCGGCCTCGTGTCCTTTCCAGGAACAGCTTTCAATGCTCTTCCTTTATGCGTTCCTGCAATTATCCGCATGCGATCACTCCAAATTGAGTTTATTCGACATTTATCCTATCATAATCTGTGTTTTTACACCACAAAAAGAAGGCGATTCAATCTGCAAGCCTTACAATTCAATGTTCAGCAGGAATTAAAAAAATTAGTTCATTGCAAAAAAAAGCAGCAACGCTTATAGATAAAAATTTTTCTGCCGTGTATAAATTAGGTGGGCGGTGTACATAATATGTTAGTGAGGCAGCTGTTATCGGCTGTTGTTAAACACGGAGAAGACTTACACTTCCCCATAAGTTCTCCTCCGGTTTCTCCTCTCCCTTTGCCTCTTTGTTTTCTCGAAAACAAAGAGACCTGCAGAATCATTTCTGCAGGTTTTTTTCATGTCTATACGTATAAACATTGTCAATCTGTTGTTGGACTCCCGGTCTTTAACGGGAACATAGACAACGTGGATTCGCATTTTAAGTATTGTGAAACCTTACTTGGAATGAACTATATACCCATCTTATAGTCATATTGTTTCGCTTTATCAGGCTTCGCATTTTCATATGTTGTGTTGACAAACGGCTTATGAGACCACTCCACATTAGAAACAAATGAATAGCGGAGCACTTTATTCTCGATTTCAGCTTTATCTTCCCGGTCGACATAGATGACTGCATACTTCATACGTTTGGAAGCGTAGATCAGGTTCCCGTATTTTTTAAGCTGTTTCAAATTTTTCATATGATGAAACCAAACAATCATTCCCAGACGATCTTTTCTCATGATATTCCTCACTTATATGAATTATGGCGACCCAACGTCTGTCCTATCAGGATGCCTTACATCCGCAACTCCCACCACCGCCACAGCCGTCGGTCAGCGCTGCTCCATCTTTCGGCACTTTGATTTGGTCGCTGATGCTCAAAGCGATGTACTCGCTTACTTCATCAAGCAAATTTTGCACATTCCTTTCCGCTACCTTGTATGCGGCAACCTTATCATTCATATCCATTTCTCTCTTATTGGTTCGGACTGCTTTCATGATTTCGTTATAATCAGGATGATAACGGCCAAATCGTTGTACTTCTTCGTATTCTTCTTTTATATGATTAAATGCTTTTATAAGCGATTGTGCTTGTTGATCATTATCCAGTTCATGCTTTGCTTTTTTGTATGCGGCCATCACATCAGACTCCTGAATCATTGCCCCGAATTGTTCTGCATGATCAAGCAAATCTACAAATTCCAGCGTAGCAAACATCTCCATTCACCTCCATCTCCATACTATCATGTTTACACGCGAGTGGAAATAAAAAAAGCTAAACAATCTTCCAAGTCATCCTGCTGCAAAATAAATTGAAAGCGGAATAATACGACATACTGTATACAATGCATGGCAATGAAACATTTTCACGGGAACTATCAATTTCAATCTTCGTTTTCACTGGCGACAAAAAAATCACCCGGTTGCATTATGAAACTAATCCTGCATTTCCCGGGTGAACTGTAACAACATATTCGCAAGATTCACAGTATCCTGCAGCCGTTCAATCCGCTGCCCTACTGTTTTGCCGTGAAACAATGCCGATTCTTTTTTAAAGGTGCTGAAACTGGCAGGGTCCCTAGACAAGTATCGGTACCATACTGGATTCATGCGCAAAAACTGTCTGTATTCAGGCTGGCTTTTTATCGAAGTAAATAACTGTTGATCCATTTTCATCAATCCTTAAACGTACCAAATTGTTGACCAGAAGAAGGCTTATTTCCTTTGGTTTGGAATTGACCAAGCAAATCCTGCAAGGATGAAATGGCACCGTTAAGCTGATGTACTTGTTTTTGCACTTTATCCATATCCAGATTCTCGGTCATTTCCCACATCTTCGAAAAAATTTCCGTCTTTTTATCCTTATCATTGTGTTTTCCGCCTGTATTGTCTTTTTTCGGATCTGCATCTCCTTGGAACGATGTCCAAAAGGGATCTTCCTCTCCAAGCAGCACCCATTTTTCATAATACTCCTGCCAAGAGCGGCCATTTTTCCGTATCTCTCTCAGCAGTTTCGGATGTTGATTGACAAATTGCTTGAACTCACGAATAGTTGGATGCAGTTTCTCCTCATTCAAACTTCTCACCCCAATTGACAAAGCGCTTTCCGCTCTATTGCTTATTTTCACTACATATTATGCAGAAAACCAAAAAACAGTGTCAAATGCCCCGGGGGAAGTGTTACCCTTTTTACATCGGTTTTGCTAAAAAGTTCTGAGTATAGTAAAACTTGTACACACCAACGCCAAGATTCGTATAATCTTTATTAAGCAACGCCTCTCTGTGCCCCTTGCTGTTTAGCCAACCTTGCATGGCTGCAGGCGCATCAGGATACTGTGCTGCAATATTTTCCCCTGCCGCAAAATAGTATACTTTTTTTGCGGCCAATCTTTCTTTTAGTCCTGTCCCGTCCTGTCCATAGTGAGAAAAATAATGATTTTCCGCCATATCCTTACTATGCAAAAATGCGACATCATGCACTTTTTCATCCCATTTCAAGGATGGTTTCCCATAATATGCCCGAAGGACATTGGACATGTCAAAAATTTGTTTTTCCATACCTTTTTCAACGTTTTTCCATTCTTGATCAGTCAGTTCTTCGGACTTTGGCAACCTGCCTCTGTATTTCAACTCATACGGGCGTTGCTTGAGCAAAGTATCCCCATCAATCACTCTGACAGCGGATAGCTTATCAGTAAATGTATCAAAATAACATTGCATATAAATATTATCGGACAATTTGACGAGCGGGCGAGCCTTCATATCTTCTTTGCTTAACAAGAATTGATACGAAGAAATGCCCTTTTCATATGTCACTTCGTTGGTAAAAGACAAAGAATCCTTCGCTTTTTTATATGATTCTCCTATTTCAACCGGTTCGGCTGAAATCCCTTTGCCAAGCGCAAAAGCCGATGTGATTTTGTCATCCTCCACTCCAAACTGGATATATTGCTGTTTCCGATCAGTATACACCCACCATGTATAACCGTACGCACTTACATCTTTGCGGGCGGGAGCTCCGAACTTTTTCTGCAATTCTTTCGGTTTCTTTCCAATCCAATGGTACAAATCACCAGTATACCTGCTGTTCAGCAGTTTTTTTTCAGGCAGCTGCTTTTGTTTGATTTCAGTTTTCTTTTCGACAAATAGATGGCTGATGTTTTCCACAGCTTCCTTTGGGCTCATCTCGTGTTTTCCAAGAAAATAGAAGATAGCAAATGCCAGCAAAAGCACTACCAATATAGACTTTATCCATCGCATACTATATCACCTCTATATTGTATTACTAATTCAATATATGTCCTTCCAATCAAATCTATTCAATGAAATAGTTTTCAACTGGTTTATATTTCATTACCCTATTTATTATATCAAAACACTGCAATAGACGATGTCACGTAGGGATAAATGATTGCAACTTGCTGTAATTCGTACTATGATAGTGCTAGCGAGGAAAAATATGTGAGGTGTATATAATGAAATTGGAAAACATCAATATGGAAGAAATTGTCATGGATATCAAACCATTGGACCACATCATGGGACAACATGCATTCATCCGTGCAGGTCAATGGGATTATGAACGAGTTACTTATGACTACAAAATTGGTTCTCAAGAGAAAAACATTACATATTATGTTCGTATTCAAGGCCGTGCAGTAGAAGGCGATGTGGACCGTAAAACTGCTGTTATCAAATTGATGCCACCCCTGTTGGGAAAACATTATTATCCACACGGAGTCGAATACGGTGAAGATGAAAATTTCCCAGAAAACCTTGTCGAACGTGCAAAAAACCTGGTTGCAAAAGTGCATGAGGATTTAATGCAATTCAAGAACAAATAAAATCAATATTATAAAGACTGTCTCAAAAAAGGCGGCCCCATTTCGGACATTTTCGTTCACAAGGGCAATGCTGAAGGGCCAGTCTTTTTTTATGGAATTTTGCATCACCGACTTGCTGCCGCTTTTCCACTTCATTATTATCCTCAGACCATATCATAATTCAGTTTTTGTCAGGAATCAGATGATGGAAAACCTGCTGGTTATAATGCCTGTGCTGCTTAGTAGCAATCTAAAGAACCCGCCGAAAATGACGTGACTTTAGCCATGGTTTTCGGTTACATACTGGACTGCCACTCCTTATTGGCATCTCAGCCAAGAAGCTGGAACATTATCTAATAAATTATAAAATAAAAAAACAGGCTGTCCGAAAGTCACTTTCAGTCAGCCCATTTTTTACAACCACATCACGTTCCCAGTATCGCTTTGATCATGCTCGTGGTATCGCCGCCTCTGTAAAACACATACAACAGCAGATAAACCATCACCCCTGTGATAGCAGTAAAAAACCATACAATACTTGTAACCGGACCGATTTTTCGATGAATGGCAATTTTCCGTTTAAATGCAAGCGTCAATGTCACCACGCCAAAAATCGCACCCATTGTTGCTAAAAAGATATGAAAAATCAAGAATACGGTGTAATAGATTTTTAATTCATCAGGTCCTCCAAAACTCGTATTCCCAATAAAAATGGTTCTGGACATGTAAATGATGAAAAACAATAATGCACTCACCGCTGCCGAAATCATCACTCTTTTGTGCGCTTTTCTTTTATCATGCACGATTAAATACCAGCCAATCGCCATCAAAACAGCGCTTAAAATGATGAAAAATGTGCTTATCGTCGGCAAAATAGGCATAACTCCATTCAACCTCTCTCTATACTATTAGATATATCTGGCATTTCTTTCATTCGAGAAACTGAGCAAATATCGCTCAATGTGTCGTAGTAACCTGCTGGTTCTCGGGTAGGGGATCCACTTTCAAGCTTTCTCTGTTGAACCATTGGAAGAAAACCTTAGCCAGAATTACAAGATATGTCCCCTCCTGCATTATTTTCATAATGATGCCACCTAGCTGCTGATCCTCCATTACTCCCATTGGAGAAAACATTTCAGGACCTGAGATTTGCATTGAAATTCCATCTAGTACATTGCCAGGGACGCAAAGACTCATCGATTGCAGCCATGCACCGGAAGCACTGTACGCATCAAACAAAGGGTTGGACGCAAAAATGATTAATACACAAGCAGGTGTGATCAAAACACCATTAGCAAAAATATAGAATATTTTCAGCAATGGACTCAACCGGTTGAATTCCTTAATAGGAGTAGTAACCGGGAACCACATAATAAAGGCCGCGACAAGCAGAATCAGCCCGATGCTAGTATGAGCTGCTTGGGAGGTCTTGCTGAAATCGAAGACAGCTGGCAGGTGATACAGAGAAAATAATGTATTAAACACCAGTAACGAAATCAGCGGTTTAGTCATGAATTTGACAAAAGGGTAAATAAAAGGTCTGTAAATTATTTTCTTCCATAACCAGACCGGAAGCCCATAAATCATCAAGATTGGAAATACCAAATAGAAAATGGCCATCTGTATCATGTGGAAAGTCAGCATGATATGCGAGAGAAGATCCACCGGAGATCCTTTAACCATATACAGCAAGAACATACCCGTATAGAAAGCGGCCTGCTGTTTACCTGAAGGGGCTTCATTTTCTTTTCCAAATTTACTGCGCAGCGGACCGGTCACGATATAGTACACTGCTGCTAAAGCAATGATATATACGAAGAAGTATGGACTCCATAAAGCGCGAAAACCGAAAATTTGCAGTTCCAGCCACATATTAGACATTTTGTTCATCTCCATATTAAAAAAATCTTCACACTGCCTTTATTATACAACATTTAAATCACTCACACATCCTGTGGATGTGACAAAAT
This sequence comes from Tigheibacillus halophilus, assembly GCF_042683165.1. NCBI lineage: Bacteria > Bacillati > Bacillota > Bacilli > Caryophanales > Bacillaceae > Tigheibacillus > Tigheibacillus halophilus. Next base: position 533,480 of record NZ_JBHUIZ010000003.1, on the reverse strand, counting down.
ATAGAAAAGACCGGGGAATTCTCCCCGGTCTTGACAATTTTGCAATAACGAAAAGCAAATTGATATGCTCTGTGTGAATTATGCAATTGCCTGCTTACCACCAAGTGATAGCGCCTAAAGTCAAAACAGTCATAAATGCTACCCAAATACCACCATATATCATAAGGGATGGCATATCATGCCCTTTTTCTTTCAGATGCATGAAGTAATAGAATTGAAAACCGACTTGAATGACCGCAAGCAAAATCAGAACTGGCACAGCATACATTTTGCTCATGATGTCCGTTGCGACGATTGCAAAAGCGATAAGCGTCGCAGCAATCATCATTGCAAATGAAATCAAATGTCTTTTCATTTCTTCTTTGTTCTTAAGCTTCTGGTACTCTGAGACTTTGTTGGTATTAGTGTTATCAGTCATTGATTAACCCACCTTTCCCATGAGATAAACAACGGTAAATACAAATACCCAAACGACATCAATGAAATGCCAATACAAGCTGAATGTATTGAATTTCGGTGCATTATATAAGTTCAGTCCTCTTTTAGCATTGCGTACCATTAGAGCAGCAAGCCAAAGGATTCCGAATGTCACGTGCCCGCCGTGAAAACCAACCAATGTATAAAATGCAGATCCAAAAGCTGATGAACGGAAAGTGAAACCATATTCCGTAATGTAATGCGTAAACTCATAAATTTCCAAAGAGAGGAAACCCAGTCCAAGTAACCCTGTAATACCAAGCCAAAGCATCATTTTCTTGAATTCATTATTTCTCATATGATACATGGCATAAACACTTGTCAAAGAACTCGTCAACAGCAGTACTGTCATTATGAAAACCAGATCCAGCCCAAACATTTCATGAGCGGAAGGACCGTCTGCCGTTGAATGTCGCAAAGAGAGGTATGTTCCAAACAAACTGGCAAAAAGGACTGTCTCACCGCCTAGAAAGAACCAGAAACCAAGAAATTTATTTTTTCCTTCCATGGTGGCTTTTTCAGGTGATTCCGGAAAAGTTTCGGGATGTAATACTTCATCGTGACTCATATTATTCAGCCTCCTTTTCCAGTTCTTCTTTTTTGATGTGATGCCCAAGGTCATCCTTCAGAGATCTTGTCAGCATCGCCAGCAAACCGATAGCCATACCACCGAACATAGCAATCGTTCCCAGAACAGTATCATTGTGGTAGATAAAACCGAAACCAGCAATGAAGAATCCTAATGACATTACAAATGGAATGAAAGAATTATTCGGCATATGGATATCACCAAGTGGTTCCGCCGGAGTCATCTTGCCATTACCTTCCATTTTCTCAATCCACAAAGGATCAAGTCCCCGAACTAAAGGCAACTGTTTAAAGTTGTAATGTGCCGGCGGTGATGGAATAGACCATTCCAATGTTCTTCCGTCGTACGGATCTCCAGGTGTCTTTTCGCCTTTCGCCGCTGTGTAAATGATATTGATAAAGAAGATGATCACACCAGCAGCCATGAAAAATGCACCTACAGAGCTTATCAGATTCCCTGTATCAAGTCCTTGGTCTTTCAAGAATACCCAGTAACGACGTGGCATACCCATCAATCCAAGGAAATGCTGGATAAAGAATGTCAGGTGGAATCCGATAAAGAATAACCAGAACGCCCATTTACCTAGCGCCTCGTTTAATATCCGGCCAAACATTTTCGGCCACCAGTAGTGCAGACCCGCAAATATACCGAACACAGTACCACCTACAATAACATAGTGGAAGTGAGCGATAACGAAATATGTGTCATGATACTGGTAGTCGGCAGCGACTGTCGCAACCATGACACCTGTCATCCCACCGATTGTAAATGATGGAATGAACGCGAGACTCCAAAGCATTGCGGAATTGATTGTGATCGTTCCGCCCCATAATGTTGCAAGCCAGTTGAATATTTTAATACCTGTAGGCACTGCAATCGCCATTGTTGCAATAGAGAAGATGGTGTTTGCAACAGGACCCAGCCCAACTGTGAACATATGGTGAGCCCAAACCATGAAACCAAGAAAAGCAATGACAATGGTTGCAAAAACCATGGCAGTATATCCAAACAGGCGTTTTTTCGAAAATGTAGAGAATACATCACTGAAGATACCAAAACAAGGTAAAATCAGGATATAAACTTCTGGGTGCCCGAATATCCAGAAAAGGTGTTGCCAAATAATCGCATTACCACCTAGAGAAACATCAAAGAATGCTGCCCCAAACATGCGTTCAAACATCAGCAGAAATAAGCCGACAGTCAATGCTGGGAAAGCAAACAAGATTAAGATGCTTGTGATGAACGTTGTCCATGTGAACAAAGGCATCCGCATGTATGTCATACCTGGTGCACGCATATTGATGATTGTCACCAAAAAGTTGATACCGCCGATTAAAGTCCCTGCCCCTGCAATCTGTAAACCGGCGATATAAAAGTCGACGCCATGTCCCGGCGAAGTTGTGGACAGTGGTGCATATGCAGTCCATCCTGCATCTGGCGCACCACCCATGAACCAACTACAGTTAAGTAGAATTCCGCCAAACATGAACAGCCAAAAACCGAGCGAGTTCAAGAATGGGAACGCGACATCGCGGGCTCCGATTTGCAATGGCATCGCGGCATTCATCAAACCCAACAGCAACGGCATTGCTGCTAAAAATATCATGGTAGTACCATGCATGGTAATTACTTCATTATATAAACCTGCACTAACAAAATCATTTTCGGGTTTCATCAGCTGGATACGGATAACCATTGCTTCAAGACCGCCAAGAATGAAAAACAAACCGCCACCCAACAGGTACAGATGAGCAATTTTCTTGTGGTCGATGGTAGTCAGATATTCCCAGATAACCGATCCAACACCCTTTTTTTGCATAGCTGCTTCACTCACAGGTTTAACCTCCCTTTTATTTCTTTCATCCCATTCATTCAAACAACTTACTTACTGACGCTTTTCGGTGTAACATCAGATGGTTTAAGCTGCATCAGATATTCAGCAAGTTTTTCAGCTTCGTCTTTTGAAACCGACGGATATTTTCCAGTCATTTTATTCCCCGGCTTCATGGATTCAGGATCTTGAATCCATTTCATGATGTTTTCTTTTGTCGGTTCTTTTACACCCGCAAGTTTTGTACGGTTACCGAAATCCGTCAAGTTCGGAGCTGTTTGAATCGGTGATGAACCTATCGCATGACAGCCCATGCAGTTCTTGTCTTTGAAAAGATCCTTACCTTCCTGAGCAGCAGCAGTTTCCGGCTTTTGATCAGGTTTAAAGTTTTTCATATCTTTTATCCATTTGTCATATTTATCAGGACTTACAGCAATAACCTTGAAATCCATCAAGGAGTGACTATCTCCACAAAACTCTGCGCATTTGCCCCAATAAACGCCTTCTTCATCCGCTTGTAATTTCATTGTATTCGTGTTTTCCGTGTTAGCGTCTATTTTACCCGCAAGCGCTGGCACCCAGAATGAATGGATGACATCAGAAGATTTCAAATGCAAATATACGGTTTTACCAGTAGGGATATACAAGTCCTGACTCGTTTGCACCTTATCCCCCGTATAATTGAAATGCCACCAGAATTGGTTCCCTGTGACATCGACATTAATTTGCTTGCTGGCATCAGCATCGTCGGCGAGATCAAAAGTCGCGATAGTCGTCGGGATAGCGATCACCAAAAGCAAAATGATCGGAATGATTGTCCAGACTGTTTCCAGTCCAACATGTCCTTCCACTTGTTTAGGTATGTAATCTTCTTGACCTTTCTTTTTTCGAAAACGAAGCAGGACAATTACATACACAACCATTACCACCAGAAATACAAAAGTCATGATAACGGCTGTCAGAATGATTAGCTTCATAGAAGTATGGGCACTGTATCCCTTCGGCATCAATGCAGACAAGTTTTCTTTTCCGCAGCCCGCCAAGGCAAACGTCAGAAAGCCCAACAGAGAAAAAACTTTAAGTTTTCCCATCCAACCTTTCATGAATTCTTACCTCTCTTTCTCTTCATTAGCCAGAATTTTTAAAGCTTCTTAAAACGAAAAATCAACGGTGACGACTACCATCAGCAAAAACAAGATCATAAGATAATTTAACGAGTAAATGAAAATCTTGTTGGCCCATTTCAAATCGTCTTTTTTAAAAAGCCCTGTAATGCCCAGAACGAGCCACCCCAGATTCAATGCCGTTGCTGCGATTACAAAGACGTTTCCCAGCGATGACATTAGAAACGGCAATGGCAGCAAGCATGCAATGTACACGATAATCTGCCGCTTTGTAAATTCAAAACCATACACAACGGGAAGCATCGGTACGCCTGCAGCGCGATACTCTTCGCATTTTTTCATGGCAAGTGCCAAAAAATGTGGCGTTTGCCAAATGAACATTGTTAAAAACAAAATGACTGGTATCACATCAAGTTCGGGCTTGATTGCCATCCAGCCGATGAGTGGAGGCACGGCACCAGAAAAACTGCCGATGATCGTGTTGAGTGTGTACCTTCTCTTGGACCACATCGTATAAAGCACGACGTAAGTAAACCACCCAAAAAATGCCCATAGTGTAGCCTGAATTGTCGTAAATAACAGTAAGACGTGACCCAAAAGCGTAGCCGTCAGACCCATGAAGAATACTGTTCTCATAGATATTGTCCCTGTAACAGTGGGACGGCCTTTCGTTCGCTTCATAACTGGGTCGATATCTGCATCGTACCAGTTGTTCAGGATACATCCTCCGGCAATCACCAGTCCGCTGCCGAGCATCACTAGCAAAAATGTCCCCCAATGGTCTCGGAAAGTTTCCTGTGAAAAATGCAATGCCAGCCAAAATCCGACAAATGCAGTGATCAAATTTGAATTAATGATTCCAACTTTCAGCAAGGACTTCATATCCGATATGAAGGAAGTGTTTGTTTTTTCAGGCGGGACAACAGTCGTCTCTGAAACTAATGGAGCAGACGATGATTCAACTTTGTTCATTATGATTTATCCCCTCCTTTACTGTACACGTTTTGGACGTAATGATGTAATTCTTAACATGCCCTGATTTCGTTTGTACATTCCTGTCCCTATACATTGTACCATGGAAAAGGTTCGCAATCTAATTCACATCATCGCATCATTTCTCCAAACTTTATTACGAGGACTTTGCTGCCAGCATAGAAATTGTTGAATGTACTTGAAACGCCGAAACATAACCGGCCACCCTGTCCACAGCAAGCAATGGATGCCATAGTCTGTCGAATCCCTAACAATTTTAAACATAGGAAAAGACAGCTTTTGCGGCTTTTTTCAGCGCAAAACTGATTTCCCCTCATTACACGCAGCCATTCGGCCACTTGCCATTTTGTTTGAATTTTTCGAGAGATCCTTCATGACAGCGCTTTTGTAACACTGAAAAATCATAGGCGAATCAATTGCCATCTGCAGGTGATAAGCCGATATAAATACTAAAAGTTTTATTTCAATTATATCGTGGCTCCTTCAAAAAAAGCATGCATTCAACAAGGCATGGCAAATAGGTCCTACAATATTTCTAGCAAAATAAAGGCGAATTTGCAAGCGATATTTACTATTTCCATCATGAAAAAAGTGTTTACCTCATCATATTAGACAAATTTGTGACATATAGAAATTTTACTCATAAACATATTGCCTTTCATGACGGAATGATATTATCCTTATTAAGAAGTGGTTGTTTTGGTAAATGTCGCTTATTGCGGTTATAATAATCGATATGTGCATTTACCTATTGAAATGTTGAAGTGGGGAATTATATGACTAAAACACTAAAATGGCTAGCAGTCGTTTCTACCATTTGCATGATTTTCGTATTGATTGGCGGGGCCCTTGTTACTAAAACCGGTTCTGGTGCCGGATGCGGGAAAAGTTGGCCTCTTTGTGAAGGGAAATTACTTCCCAGCGATATCACTCCGGAACTTATCATTGAACTGAGTCATCGTCTCGTTTCTGGAATAGGAGCTATGATCGTGGCTGTTCTGTCTTTCTTAGCGTGGAAGAGACTTGGACATATACGGGAAGTCAAATTTTTATCCTTCATGTCGATTTTTTTCCTCGTGCTGCAAGCATTGATTGGTGCTGCGGCTGTTAAATGGGGACAATCCGATTTTGTTATGGCATTACACTTCGGTATTTCACTTATCTCTTTTGCAGCGGTGTTTTTATTAATGCTGCTCATTTTTGAAGTGGATAAAAAAATGGATACCAGCCGGTTGTTCATCCAGAAAAAACATCGTATTGAAATATACTTACTGACATGCTATACGCTGTTTGTCGTGTATACCGGGGCCCTCGTTCGTCACGCCCACGCCAGCCTGGTTTGCAAAGACTGGCCATTTTGTACAAATAACGCGCCATTTGCATTTGCAGACTTCCGGCTTGATCAATGGATTCAGATGGGACATAGACTTGCTGCAGCTGTTCTTTTTATATGGACATTGAGTTTATTTCTCAGGACATTACGCTATTATAAAGGCAATAAAGTTATGTTTTGGGGAAGTATGACACTCATTATACTGATTTTCTTCCAGGTGTTCTTCGGTGCGATGGTTATCTTTACCACATTGAATCTCGGGATAGCTCTAATGCATGCGTTAGTAATCTCTTGTTTCTTCAGTCTCTTGTGCTACTATGTGTTGTTGTCTGGACGGTGTGCATCCAATTCCACGGTGAAAACAAAGCGGAACACAACTGACCTGGAACATTATGCAAAATCATGAGCATAAAGTTCACTTCTTAAGACCTTGAATCAAATCTTCGACATTGTTTTTTCTCTGGAAGATGAAAGAAACAACCGAAGCAATCGTGAACACGCAGTCGTGAACACGCAGTAAAGAAGCTAAAGTTCTGTACGCCTCTCTATCATAGCAAACAACAAAATAGCCAAAAAAGAAACCTGCATCACAAATCTGTGACACAGGTTTCTTTTTACTCAAGTTCCAGTAAAAGATCATTTACAGTGATCGCTTCTCCATTTTGAACGTGTATATCTTTGATTACACCAGCAGAAGGCGCCTGAATTGTCGTTTCCATTTTCATAGCTTCGGTGATCACTAAATAATCACCTTTTTGTACTTTCTCACCTTTTTGGCATAACACCTTGACCACTGTGCCTGGCATTGTCGCCCCGATATGCTTATCGTTATCCGGATCTTTTTTAGGTCGTGCCAGTACATCTGAACTGATATTATGGTCGCGCACAACTACTTCCCTTCTTTGGCCATTCAGCTCAAAATAGACAACTCTCGTACCATCGGAGCGAGGTTCGGAAATCGAAACCAGTTTGACAAACAATGTCTTCCCTTTTTCTATCTCTACTTCAATTTCTTCACCTAAACGCATGCCATAAAAAAACGTTGGGGTATCCAGCACGGATACATCGCCATATTTTGCTGTGAAACGGTGATAATCCATGAATACCTTCGGATACAGGGCATAGGCAATCATATCAAAGCTTGTCACCTGCCTGTCAAGCTGCTTGAATAACTTTTGATTTAGTTCTTTAAAATCCACTGGTTCCAACAATGCACCCGGTCTCTCTGAGATTGGCTTTTTACCCTTCAAAATAATTCGCTGTAATTCCTGTGGGAATCCTTGGTAAGGCTGGCCAATGTAACCTTGTGCGAATTCAATCACAGAATCCGGAAAATCGATCGCTTCCCCTTTTTCGTATATATCATCTTCTGTCAAGTTATTTTGCACCATGAATAGAGCCAAGTCTCCGACTATTTTAGATGAAGGCGTCACCTTCACAATGTCGCCGAACATATCATTCACCTTGCGAAACATTGCCTTCACTTCATTCCAACGTTCTCCAAGCCCAACTGCTTTAGCTTGTTGTTGCAGGTTGCTGTATTGGCCGCCAGGCATTTCGTGGAAATATATTTCTGTATGCGGAGATTTCATGCCGCTTTCAAATTCTTTATAATAAGAACGCACGTCTTCCCAATAGCTGGAAAGTTTTTCAAAGGCCTCCACATTTACTTTCGGCTGCCGGTCTTTTCCCTCCAAAGCATGGTATAGGGACTGCGCACCTGGCTGTGATGTTAACCCAGCCATTGAAGAACAGGCAACATCAACGATATCTACTCCCGCATCGATTGCACGGGCAAGGGTGTAAATTCCGTTCCCGCTAGTATCATGCGTATGCAAATGCAACGGCAAACCAACAGTTTCCTTCAATTCTGAGACAAGCTGATACGCTGCTTCCGGCTTCAATAAACCAGCCATGTCTTTGATAGCTAGAATATGAGCCCCTGACTCTTCAAGGTCCTTAGCCAGTTGTTTGTAGTACTGTAAATTATATTTCGTGCGGCTTGCGTCTAAGATATCGCCTGTATAACAAATTGCCACCTCCGCGATTTTATTGTTTTCACGGACTGCTTGTATCGCAGGCTTCATGCCATCCAACCAGTTCAGGCTGTCAAATATACGGAATACATCGATGCCCGCTGAGGCACTTTTTTCTACAAATTGTTTAATGACATTATCGGGATAATTTTTATATCCGACAGCATTACTCGCTCTTAGCAGCATTTGAAATAATACATTAGGCATCAGTTTGCGCAGTTTGAGCAATCTGTCCCATGGATCTTCTTTCAAGAAACGGTAGGACACATCAAAAGTCGCCCCGCCCCACATTTCTACGGAAAAGAGTTCAGGCAACAGTCTTGCGGTGGATTCAGAAATTTTCACAATATCCTTCGTCCGTACCCTTGTCGCTAACAAAGATTGATGTGCATCACGGAAAGTCGTGTCGGTCAAAAGCACTTCTTTTCGTTCTTTCAGCCAGTCGACGACGCCTTCAGGACCCTGTTCTTCCAGTATTCGTTTTGTTCCATCCGGCACAGGCTGTAAATAATCGATTTTTGGTATTTTAGGTGTTTCAAAATCTGGTTTTTTTTGCGGTGTCATCCCCTCAAAGCCGTTAACGGTCGTATCCGCAATGAAAGTCAACATTTTTGTCCCGCGGTCTTTCCTTTTTGGAAAAACAAATAGTTCTGGTGTTTCATCGACAAAAGTTGTGTCATACTGGCCATTCATAAATTTTGGATGAACCATGACATTTTCGAGGAAAGGAATATTTGTTTTAATACCTCGAATCCTGAATTCCTTGAGATTTCTGACCATTTTCTGTGCAGATTGCTCAAAAGTCAGCGCCCACGTCGATACTTTCACAAGCAATGAATCGTAAAATGGAAGGATTTCAGCTCCCTGAAAACCATTTCCTGCATCGAGCCTTACACCAAATCCCCCACCACTACGGTAAACATTGATCTTCCCAGTATCAGGCATGAAGTTATTCAGCGGATCTTCAGTCGTCACACGTGATTGAATAGCATAGCCATTGCATTGTATTTTATCTTGTTCGATTGCAAGGTCTGGGTCTGATAAACGCTGTCCATCCGCTATTTTGATTTGCGTTTGAACAATATCAATCCCGGTAATCATTTCAGTGATTGTATGTTCTACTTGAACACGAGGATTTACCTCAATGAAATAAAATGCCTCACCGGTCACTAAAAACTCTACTGTACCGGCATTGGTATAATCTACATTTTTCATAAGACGGACAGCAGCTTCACAAATACTCTGACGCATTGTTTTTGACAGGGAGACGCTCGGAGCGATTTCAACCAATTTTTGATGCCGGCGCTGTACAGAACAGTCCCGCTCATACAAATGGACTAACTCTCCGTGCTTGTCGCCGATGATCTGCACTTCAATATGTTTTGGATGCTCAATCAATTTTTCAACATAAATTTCATCATTGCCAAAAGCAGCTTTGGCCTCCGACTTTGCACGATCATAAGCTTCAGAAAGATTAGTAGCGCTTCGAACAATACGCATACCCCTGCCGCCGCCTCCAAGCGATGCCTTAATGATGATTGGGTAGCCGTGCTTTTCGCCAAACGCTTCTACTTCTTCCATTGAACGCACAGGACCGTCACTTCCCGGGATGACAGGCAGATCAGCTTTTTGAGCTTGTTCTCTCGCTTTCACCTTATCTCCGAACATATGTAAATGCTCGCTGGAGGGGCCGATGAATATGATGTTTTCTTCTTCACATCTTTTTGCAAAGTGGATATTTTCTGATAAAAAACCGTAACCCGGGTGTATAGCATCTACACCGACTTGTTTAGCGATTTTTATAATTCCCTCAATATCAAGATACGCATCTATCGGCTTTTTCCCCGATCCGACCAAATAAGACTCATCAGCTTTATATCGGTGATAGGATCCTGAATCTTCTTGTGAATAGATTGCTACCGTTCGTAATCCGAGCTCGGTACAAGCTCGGAATATACGAATCGCAATTTCCCCACGGTTTGCTACAAGCACTTTTTTGATGTGATTTAACTGCTCCATTTCCTTCCCCCTCTAACCTGATAAAATTGCTTTTCCTGCTGTGGATGCTTTTCTTTTACAGGGTGCTCGTCATTTTGTTTAACAGTCATCGCGATATTGTTTAATACCCCCATAGAAATCATAAGAATAAGCAAGGATGAACCACCATAGCTAACGAACGGCAATGTCACACCAGTTATCGGCAATATACCACTGATTGAACCAAGATTGATGAACGCCTGAATGCCAACCATAGATGAAATACCGATTGCCAACAAGGCGCCAAAACCGTCGCGGCACTTTCTCGCAATATAGATACCTCTCAACACAATGAGTGCAAGCATTCCTATGACGATTAGCACCCCAAAAAAGCCAAGTTCTTCAGCTACAATAGCCATGATGAAATCAGTATGAGCCGCGAACAGATATCCGAGCTTCTGGATACTGCCACCAAGTCCTTCACCAGTAAGACCACCGCCGCTGATTGCCAGATAGGATTGTATCAAATGGTAGCCATCTTTATCAGGGACTTGGAATGGCTGGTAAGCGCCGACGAAACGAGAAATTCTTACATCCGTCACCATATTAGGTATCGCGATTGCCAACACTACAAGTCCGATTAACATAAGGAACACAAGATGCTTAAATCGGATCCCCGAACTGAAAATGACACTGCAGGCAATCAAAAATATGATTGCAGAAGTCCCGATGTCAGGCTCAAGTGCTATAAGTCCAAGGATAAAAGCCGTCATGACAAGTGGCGGCAAAACAGCAGAACTGAAATGGTTGATATAGGATTGCTTTTTGGAATAGATGGATGCCAGATACATGATCAGACCCAGTTTTGCAAATTCAGCAGGTTGAATGCTTATCGGTCCAATTATGAACCATGATCTGGCCCCGCCTCTTATCGTTCCAAAGAACAAAACAGCCACCAGCAGGATGACAATAATCAAAATAATCACTTTCATCAGTTTTTGATAATACTTGTATGGAATCATACTACAAACGATAAATCCAATCAAGCTAATCGCAAACCACTGCAACTGCTTGAAAAAGTAGAACGTGGCACGATGATTTTCCATGACAGCTGTCACCATGCTGGCACTGTATATCATGACTGCGCCAAATGCCGCCAGAAGTATTGGCGTTATGATAAGCGTGAAATCGTATTTCTTAATCTTTTTTATCATCAGCAATCTCCCCAAAATTCCAATCCACAGCAGATGCATACAAAAAAGATCATTATTAGTATAACACATTTTAAAATTAGTGTGTCATATTTGTCTTTAATTGTTCAAGTGGATTTTTTAATAAAAAAAACTTTGTCCCAATATAAATGATGACAAAGTTTTGCGTTTAAAAGCTTGCCCTCTTTTGCTGCAGCAATTGGGTCTTATCAGTTCTGAGCAGCCTCATGCAATACATTCAGCTGCCTTTCCAGGTTTTCCAGCAAGGCTTTCCCTTCTAGCTCTCCTACAAGATTCAAGCGGATGGCGAAATCTATCTCTCTGGAAAGTCCGTACATTTGCGTATCCAGAACTTCCTCATATAAAGGGCATTGTGGCATTGTAAGATTTTCGATTTGTACTTCAATAAGCCTTAATATCTTATCCGCATCAGCCTTAAGAAGGGCATAGGCTTTTTCGCGATGATCAACAGTTATCTCAGGCATCAACATTATCCCCTCCAATTGAATTCATACGCGTATATCCAATATGATGTTTCATATGATTATTATGTCATCATTTCTATTATCTGCCTGTTAATATATGCGCATCGCCCCGAACTTATCAACGTGGATTTTATTCCAAGTGATGTAACAGACAAACGAGTCATCTTCTATATTATATTATCGTTTGCAGTAGGAAAATGCAAACAAAATCTTTTTGTTGTAAATTGCTTTAACTCCTGCTTAACAAAGGATTTGTTTTGCACCAGATCATTTCGACATGAAGCACAAAAATTCTGGGAGATGAAATTTATGTCGCGTTCTGCTATTCTAATGGAATAAAGATTGAAAGAAGGGCGGATCACGATGATTATACCAATAACTGGAAAAGTTGCTTACCAAATAACGCTAGACCCGACAGTATGGATATTTGATAATCGTAAAATCAAACTTGAAGAAGCATTTACACAGTCCTTGCCAGTGGAAAAGGAAGCCGATGATTATTCACAAAAAGCGGCACAACGCTTCAATAGAGAATTCGCACAACTAGAAGAGCCTAATTTTTTTCCGGACCATGTTGCGAAAGTGCGGGGAAAGGATGTATTAAATAACTCTTATGTTATGCCGGTGGATGCTTTTTTAAAAAATGCCGGCATTGCTAATGACGCGACAGGAGCACATCTGGGAACCGGAGCGGATATAACAACTTTGAGTTTGGACGAACTGCGCAACAGTTACTTCCTTTTCGCTTTGGATGGCAAACCCCTGACTGTTGATGGACCTGTACATGTTCTTTTTAAAGATGGCAGTAATCAGGGGAACCCTATCAAGTATGTCAAGAAAATCGAGATAGTCTGATTTCAACAATCTCTTTTGCATAAATTAAAGCTTCCAACTAAAAATAGAGATATAACAAATCCCTATATCAAGGAGGAAGCATCTCATGTATAGAATATTGCTGTTGTTTTCAGTTGTCTGCCTGATATTCACCGGCTGCCAAAAAAACAACCAAAGTGCTTTGCCTGATCGTGTGACGGATCAAAAAGTCGAACATGTCAAGAATTCCAGTCAATATAAACAGGAAAAACTTTCAAATAGGCAAATTGCCGATCACTTGTCTGGCGTCGCTTCCAATATACCCGATGTCGACAACGCCGCTGCAGTGGTAGCTGGTCCCTATGCGGTCGTCGGCATTGATGTGAATAAGGATTTAGACCGCTCTCGCGTTGGAACAATTAAATATTCCGTGGCCGAAGCGATGCAGCATGACCCATACGGGAAAACAGCCGTTATTGTAGCTGATGGCGATGTAACACAACGATTGCGTAACATGTCCGATAAAATCTCACAGGGTTATCCTATCCAGGGAGTCGTCGACGAATTAGCAGCAATTGTCGGCAGATATATGCCAGAAACTCCTGTTCCGCACAACCGTCCACAAGAAACAGATCAAAACAAAAAAACGATCCCTAAGGATGAACAGAAAAATTTGGACGATATCCAAGATGAGCAATCCAACCATCATAAATAAAAAAACAGATCAGTTTGCCTGATCTGTTTTTTTATTTAGTGATCCTCTTCATCTGTTTTCAACTCATTATAGTACTGTACTCCGAATTGCGATCCTTCAGAAACCATCTTGGCATTTTCCAGCTGGGCGATATCCTTTTGGTCTACTTGATCTGGTACACCGGCGTTCGTTACCGGATCGCTCATCGCGTCATCTTTGTTTCGTCTTTTGGCAAAATAGCTTGTTGCGGCACCGACACCTAATGCACCTATAGCTGCTAAGTATCTTTTTTTCATTCGAAACTTCCTTTCGCAAATCAGCTTTGTTTGTATTATACCCTGCTAATTATAAATCAAACACATCTTTCTCTCGTTTTAACAAACAAAATTTATATGTTATAGTATATTTGCTACCCTTTACAAGAGGTGAAAATATGGATGTCAAATGCGTTATTTGCGATATAATAGAAACGATTGATGATGACTCTTTACAAGCCAAGCGGCTAAAAAACCGGCGAATTAAAATGTATCTATGCCAGACTTGCTATGATCGCATTGAAAAAAACACACAAAAACATTTGGATTCCGGCGATTTCCGTTTGTATAGAAAGCGAAAAAGAAAAAACGAATTGCTATAGGCACGAAACGATGATGGAGGTGGTCACGAAAGCGTAAGCCTCTATCTGATTACACAGAAAAACACACGATTCACGTGTGTTTTTTACTGTCCATATTGTTTGCTTTTCCGTTGGTTATGCAGCCTGTAACGGTAAATGGCAAGAACTGCTGATATGATGATCAGACTTTCTGTCATCGGCAGACGCATAATACTGAAAATGGTAATGATGAACATACCGACTGCCAGCAATATATAGACAACGATGTTCTTTAATAAAGGCAATTTTCTTGCAAAGCCAAGTTTATAGGCTATTGCACCAAAAATAAAGTTTGCGATATATAATAACCAAAACATGTGTTTTTCACCAAAATCACCAAAATGATTTAAAAACAAGTCATAAATCGCACTGTAAATGTACATGACAATCCCCCATCGATACTAACCTCTTCATTTATCATACTAAAATTTGTTTCATGTTGCCAGCAAAACTTATGACGAACGAATTTTTGAAAGATCGCTAGGGATGGTATATACTTGCAAGTGGCTTTATTCGTTTCAATTCTCATGCAGCAGAGGTGTTATAGATGGAAAAATTCGACCTGCCTTTATTTCTATTGGCCACATTGGTAATTTTGATGTTCATTGGCGTGGGGCTCGGAATGGCATTGAGAAGTTTATCACTGACCATGTTGTTCTTAATACTGGGCTTTGCACTGATGGGAGTAGGCCTATCCATTAAGAAAAAAAGACAAAGGAGAGAATGAGGTTTATTTCATTCTCTTCCTTTGTCCAGCCATGACAATAAATTTTTTTGCAAACTTGGATTGCAAGTTAAAATCGGCGATTTTTGCAGTAAATCCAACTTTCTGCCATTAATATCCGTGGTTTTACCGCCGGTTTCATGAACAATTATAATTCCAGCAGCAATATCCCACGGTGCAAGACTCATTGCCATGTACCCATCCAGAAGCCCCTCAGCGACATATGCAAATTCGAGTGCAGCAGAACCATAGGTACGCAAACCCCGCACAGTTTTCGCTAAATCCTGCATGACATGTTCATTTCTAACGCGATTTTTGCAAAGCCAATAATGGTTCATTCCCAAAATTGCCCGCTTCAAGGGCACTTCTTCCTGCAGTTTCGGGAGACGTTCTCCATTTTTATATGCTCCTTCTCCCCTCTTCGCACTGTACAAGACTTCTTCCATGACGTCATAAATGAAACCTATTTCCCCAACACCATCGTGATAGATACCAACAGAAATACTAAAATTCCTTTTTTGATGCACAAAATTCATTGTACCGTCAATCGGGTCAATAATCCACACAGTACCGTCCAGATTGTCTAATGCATCCCCATAGCCTTCTTCACCTAATAATCCATGATCTGGATACTGGCTCCTGATAGCAGAAGCGAAAAAATTTTCCGTTTGTTTATCCACAATAGTCACTAAATCATTCTCGTCAGACTTGGTTTCAATCTGAAGTGGTTCTTGCATAGATTCCCTGATTCTTTTTCCAGCGCTAAAAATCCATTCCTTTGCTTGTTCAAACAATTGATTGCGATAATCTGAATCCATTATATATCCTCCATACTAAGAATCTTCCATCTACATTTTAACAAATGCAAGAACCATCGTCATTTTTTTGGCAATAAGGAAAGTATAAAATTCAATTCCTTTCTTTGTGAATAGGCGCAATAATATGCTGGGCGGAGGCTACGTTTTCTGCAACCAGTGGCATGGTTTATTCCTTCATTTCTTCAATTTGATACAGTTGTTTGGATAAATGTTTCAATTTTTCTTTCGCTTTGATGATTTTCACTTTATCTTTCTCTTGCATTGCATCATACAAACACATGAGTTCATAATCAATCTCCATTCGAATAACGGGCAGTTTTTCCTGCTGCTCTTTCCTTCTGATTGTCTCCATCACATATTTCATTTTTTCACATCCTTTTCGTTTTTCTTCATGCAAATGCAAGTGATTATCATCTGCGAAACATACATTATCATTAGTTCATTTTATGTCATACTGATCTCTTTCGTTCTGGCACATTGCTTATGTGATGCTTAATAGTAAACTACCCACGAATCTTTTTTTTAAACGTTACCGCATATTCATATAGCTTGACTAACTGTGAATTATCTTTAATAATAATTATTATAATCTATAAGAATTAAGCGTGTTGCTTAGCGTGTTAATACGTTTAAAAAGAAAGGTTGTTGCAAACATGTCTTTTAGTGGGTTTGACAATGAAGACTTCGCCATATTTTCAATTGAGGGTCTGGATCATAGAATGAAAGCACTGCAGGAGCGCCTGCAGCCAAAATTTGCGGAATTAGGTGAGGAACTTGCTGCAGATTTATCGGCCAAACTTGGAAATGAAATGTTTTTGCATATTGCCAAGCATGCCAGAAGAACCGTCAATCCACCCGATAATACATGGCTGGCCATCGCAGATAGTAAAAGAGGGTACAAAAAACACCCGCATTTTCAAATCGGACTATGGGATGATCGTGTTTTCATATGGCTTGCATTGATTTATGAATTGGATGGTAAACAAAGAATCGCCAGTTCATATTTAAAGCATTTTTCAGAGCTTAAGACACTTCCGAGTGATTATGTCTTTTCGCTCGATCATATGACAAAACCAGTAATTGATCTTCCTGATATAACCGAAAAAAATCTAGAGCGGTTTAGAGATGTAAAAAAATGTGAATTCCTTCTGGGTAAAAACATTGCAAAGGAAAATGCAATTCTGCTGGATGGTGATCAGTTTATCAAGGAAGCCAAAAAGGTTATACATTCTTTGTTGCCTTTCTACCAGCTTGCCATGCAATCAAGATATAGCTAAGGATAATCATATACTAACATGAAGATTTTCTTACATCCTAGACAAAAAGGAAAGCTTGTGGCTTCAAAAAAATAGTACACCGGGCGTTTTTTTGGTCCCGGTGTACTATTTTTATTCTCAAATTAGGAATGACTGCATTCTGAACACGTACCATAAAGAATTGTCACTTTCTCATCTTCGTAATGTTCAATTACTTGTTGACAATCCTGACAAATAATCGTCCCCATTCAGGTCATCTCCTTTGAAGTTGAATGTGTTGATTAATTTATATTATAGTATAACATACAAACGCTTACAACCCTAAAAAGTATGTCACATTAAACAAACATGTTATTCAACTATATTCGGGGGGACAGTCATTCCTTTACCTATACGAAACCTGCCAAGAAGATACTTTTTATTCATTAATTCTTTTTATCTTATCGGGCTCTAACATCGCGTACCCTTTTTCCTTTAACCCGGTTACAATATCTTTCAAAGCCGCATTCGTCCAATCACGATCATGCATGAGCAAGTTAGCTCCATTGCCGAGCAAATTCGTTTTCAGCATGATGTTAGTCAGTTTTGTCCTATCCTCATATTCCGGCATAAAGTCATAACCATAAGACCAGTTCATCAAAGTCATATGCTCTTTTTTGGCAAGCCTTTTAGATACTTCTGTGTTGGCTCCATTCGGGGCACGGAAAAACTGGGGACGCTCTCCAGTTATCTTTTCAACCATATCATTCACTTGTAGTATTTCCTTTTTTTGTTCCGCTGGGGATAAATCAGGTAAATATGCATGAGAATATGTGTGGTTACCAATGGTGAAGCCCATATCATGGATTTTTTTCAGTTCAGCTTTTTTATCATCACTTCCTAGAAAATGTCCATTTACAAAAAAAATTGCCTTTGCATTAAGTTTTTTTAATGTTTTGGCCATCTCGAGCGCATGCTTGTCCGGTGCATCATCGATGGTCAGCAATATGACCTTTTTATTTTTTTCTCCATTAATTGGCTTCAAATACCAATTGTCCTTCATTTCATATGAAGGTTTGGCTTTTTTTGCTTCCTCCTTCTCTTTTTTATCTTGCTTGGGTAGCCCACTTGTTTTCTCAGATGGTTGATCTTTGTCCTTATGGTCAGTTGTATCTTCCTGTTTATCATTATTCTCGCTCTTATCAGCTGTTCCTGACACACTTTGCTGGCTCTGGCAAGCGGCAAGAAATACAAAAAATACAGCAATTAATATCCAAGATACTTTTTTCAATGGATACACTCCTTTCATTTTCACCTGTATATTCCCAAAATTTGTTAAATCCATGCATATTATATCTAAGAAACATATGGTTTTAAAGCCTTTTAACGTTTGAAATTTGTCCCATCGGGGCATATACTGGTTATGGACGTTCGCATCATATTAAACCATCTGGAAATAGTAAAGATATGTTCCAGTTTTTTTCTATGTCCATTATTTTAAAAGAAAGGATTGGAAGGATGAAGAAAATCACACCGGTATTTTATATATCTGTCATTGTAACAGCCCTATTCATCATTTGGGGTATAATACCGAAAACTGTTTTACCGCACGCAAATTTGGACGATGTGACAAACGTGATTCAAGCGTTCCTGGTCGATAAATTTGGCTGGTTTTATTTGCTCAGTGTAACCGGATTTGTCGTTTTTGCATTGTACCTGATATTCTCCAAATATGGACGAATTAAGCTTGGAAAGCCTGGAGATAAACCAGAGTATTCCTATATCACATGGTTTGCCATGCTTTTCAGTGCAGGCATGGGAATCGGACTTGTATTCTGGGGAGCCGCGGAACCTATTTCCCACTTTCACTCTCCGCCCTATGGTGATGCGGAAACAAAAGAAGCTGCAAAAAATGCGCTGACATATAGTTTCTTCCATTGGGGACTGCATCCTTGGGCGACATATGCAACTCTGGCACTCGCCTTAGCATTTTTTAAATTCCGAAAGCAATCAAGCGGGCTCGTAAGCGCGATATTAGAGCCATTGTTCGGTAATTATGTCAAAGGGCCGCTTGGTACCCTTGTTGACTTTATCGTCGTTTTCGCTACCGTGTTTGGTGTTGCAACGTCACTGGGCTTCGGAGCCATACAAATTAGCGGAGGTTTGTCTTATGTATTCGGAATCTCACAAACCTTCTTGACGGAGCTTATTATCATACTCATTGTGACTGTTTTGTTCATGACATCTGCAATGACCGGGCTCAATAAAGGGATTAAATACTTAAGTAATCTTAATATCCTGCTGGCATTCGCCTTAATGGTCTTTCTGTTAATTCTCGGTCCGACCAGATTCATTTTGGAAATGTTTACGAATTCATTAGGCGACTATGTTTCGAATTTCCCAAAAATGAGTTTGCGTATGGCACCATTTGATGGGGAAAACGCAGGGTGGATAAAAGATTGGACAATATTTTACTGGGCATGGTGGATCGCATGGGCTCCATTCGTTGGTACTTTTATTGCAAGGGTCTCCCGCGGGAGGACTATCAGGGAATTTGTACTTGGGGTATTGCTTGTCCCTACCATTTTCGGAGCGCTTTGGTTTGCTGTATTTGGCGGCTCTGCCATTGATTTGGAATTTTTCCAGCATGCTAATGTTATTCAATCTATTAATGACATGGGCGAAGAAACAGCGCTGTTTGAAGTACTCCAGCATTTCCCATGGGCAACATTCATGTCTGTCCTTTCCATTTTGCTGATTAGCACCTTCTTCATCACCTCAGCTGACTCAGCGACTTTTGTACTGGGTATGCAGACGACTGGAGGCAGTTTGGATCCTTCTAATAAAGTAAAATTCATTTGGGGGATGATTCAATCTGGCGCTGCTGCAGTTCTGTTATGGCAAGGCGGATTGACAGCATTGCAGACAGCCTCCATCATTGCAGCATTCCCTTTTGCTATCATCATGATCCTTGTTATGATATCGACGATCAAATCGCTGAAAGAAGAGGCACGACGAATTGAAATGCAAAAGAAATAAGGA
The DNA here is from genome assembly GCF_042683165.1 of Tigheibacillus halophilus. Classification (NCBI taxonomy): domain Bacteria; kingdom Bacillati; phylum Bacillota; class Bacilli; order Caryophanales; family Bacillaceae; genus Tigheibacillus; species Tigheibacillus halophilus. Next base: position 513,443 of record NZ_JBHUIZ010000003.1, on the reverse strand, counting down.
GAGCTGAAGTTCATTAAAAAAGCTTCTATATTTAGATCCTTAGTGATACAAAAAAACCGTCCATTTGGCTGCTGCAAGCCAAATGGACGGTTTTTTTTGCCATAAAGGGGTTAGCTGAAAACCATGCTTCTATCCATCATCTAAGCCTGCTAACGGCAAATAAATGAAGAGCGTACCTGCTGGCAACAGATACACTCTTCAAGGTGTACGAAATCATTTTTATAGCATATGGATTGGTGTTCCAAGCGCTACTTCTGCGGCTTCCATGGTTATTTCTCCCAAGGAAGGATGCGCATGGATTGTCAAAGCAATATCTTCTGCAGTCATTCCTGATTCAATTGCCAATCCTAGTTCAGCAATCATGTCACTTGCATTCGGCCCTGCAATTTGAGCACCGATAACAAGCCCATCTTCTTTGCGTGTGATCAACTTCATGAATCCATCAGCATTGTTCAAAGATAATGCACGACCATTTGCGCCGAATGGGAATTTAGAAGCTTTCACATCGTATCCAGCATCCTTCGCTTCCTTCTCCGTATATCCAACCGAAGCAAGCTCCGGATCCGAGAATACAACCGCAGGCATGCCAAGATAATCAATTTCAGATTTTTCTCCGCTAATCGCTTCTGCAGCTATTTTACCTTCATACGATGCTTTATGGGCAAGCGGTAAACCAGGCACGATGTCGCCAATTGCATAAATGTTTTTAACATTTGTGCGAGATTGCTTATCAACGTTAATCAGGCCTCTTTCACCAACTTCAACGCCTGCTTGCTCCAGACCGATTTCGTCAGTGTTTGGTCGACGGCCAACGGTTACAAGGACATAGTCGGCTTCAATTGTTTCCGTGTTTCCTTTGGCTTCATATGTTACTTTAACGCCATTTTTTGTTTCCTCGGCGCCTTTAGCCATTGCTTCAGTGACAATTGTGGCGTTATTCTTTTTCAAACGCTTTTTAACAAGCTGTGTCATTTGTTTTTCAAAAGTGCCAAGAATATCTTTGGCGCCTTCAAGAATAGTCACTTCAGTACCGAAATTGGCATACGCGCTTCCAAGCTCAGTACCGATATATCCGCCGCCGATTACGACCAATTTCTTAGGAATTTCTTTTAAATTCAATGCACCCGTCGAATCGAGCACACGTTCGGAGAATTTGAATCCCGGAATTTCAATAGGTCTTGAACCGGTAGCAATGATGCAGTTGTTAAAATGATAAGTTTGAGACTGTTTTTCATCCATTACTTTCACGGAATGATCATTGACGAAGTATACTTCTCCTTTGACAATCTCTACTTTATTGCCTTTTAGCAAGCCTTCAACACCGGAAGTTAGTTTCTTGACAACTTTTCCTTTCCATTCCTGGACTTTAGAGAAATCAACAGAAACATTCTCTGTTTTGATTCCCAGTTCCTCATTGCCGTGAGCTTGTTCAGTCAGATGGCCCGCCTGGATCATAGCCTTTGATGGGATACAACCTACATTCAAGCAGACCCCGCCCAAATTATCTTTCTCTACAATCGTCACTTTCTGACCCAGTTGCGCAGCACGGATGGCAGCTACATAGCCGCCAGGACCCGCACCGATTACAAGGGTATCAACATCAATTGGAAAATCTCCGACTACCATAATTATTACGCCTCCATCATGATTAATTGTGGATCGTTCAACAAACGCTTGACCTGGTTCATTGCCATTTGTGCAGTTGCACCATCAACAATGCGGTGGTCAAAGCTTAATGAGAGTGCAAGTACTGGAGCAATAACGATCTCTCCATCACGCACGACCGGTTTTTCCTGAATACGGCCGATTCCCAAGATTGAAGCCTCCGGATAATTCAGCACCGGGGTGAACCACTGACCGCCAGCAGAACCGATATTTGTGATAGTACTCGAAGCGCCTTTCATTTCCTCCGATGTAAGTTTACCATTTCGCGCTTTATCTGCCAATTCATTTATTTCCTGTGAAATAGCAAAAATTGATTTACGATCGGCATCTTTGACTACTGGTACAAGTAAACCTTTATCGGTGTCTGCCGCGATACCAACATTGTAATAATGTTTATAAACAATTTCTTCTGCTTCATCATCAACGTTCGCATTCAAAATAGGATATTTCCTCAATGCGGAAACGAGTGCTTTCACAACATAAGGCAAGTAAGTCAGCTTAATATTTTGATCAGCTGCGACCGCCTTGAATTTTTTGCGATGTGCTACCAATTCGGAAACATCCACATCATCCATCAATGTAACATGAGGGGCTTTTGATTTCGATTGAACCATTTGCCTAGCAATCGCTTTGCGGATTCCAGACATTTTTTCACGGGTTTCAAGCTGTTCGCTTGCAGCAGCTGGTTTAGCAGCGGCTTTCTTGCTTTCTTGTTTCTCAGCTTTTTTGCTTGTTTCCTTCTCACTGGTTTCTGCAGCCGGTTGATCACCATTCAAGTATTGGTCGATATCTTCAACAAGAATGCGTCCGTTTTTGCCCGAGCCAGTAACGTCATGTATATCCACTTCATGCTCACGGGCATATTTACGGACAGAAGGCATTGCTATGACACGCTCATCGTCGTTTTTAGCAGATTTTTTCGCAGCAGGCTTCGCTGCTTCTTTTGTTTCAGTTTTTCCTTCATTGCTTTCTTCGGCTGTATTGCCATCATCATAGCCTTCTGCATCGAAAGTGATGATCGTATCGCCTACCGTTGCAGTCGTTCCCTCTGAAACATGAACTTTTTTCACCGTACCATCTACTGGGGACGGAATTTCAACCACCGCTTTATCATTTTGTACTTCGCAGAGCACATCGTCTTCTTTTACCTCGTCGCCTTCTTTGATAAACCATTTGACGATTTCGCCTTCGTGGATTCCTTCACCGATATCAGGCAGTTTGAATTGGTAGGAGCCACTTGATTTTGATGCTTGCTGCTCATCTTTTTGCGCTTCTGATGAACTTGGTTCCTCTTCCTCTTCATGGCCTTCTGCATCAAAAGTGACAATCGTATCGCCTACTGTTGCTGTTGTTCCTTCCTCCACATGTATCTTTTCAACCTTTCCATCTACTGGGGATGGAATTTCAACTACTGCTTTATCATTTTGCACTTCACAGAGCACATCGTCTTCTTTTACTTCGTCGCCTTCCTTGACGAACCATTTCACAATTTCACCTTCATGGATTCCTTCGCCAATATCAGGCAATTTGAATTGATATGACATGAAACCAACCTCCTGTCTTATTACATTTTTAGAAATTCATTACATTGTTAACTTTTTTGATAATATCCTTATGATCTGGCAGCCATACTTCTTCCGCCTCGGAAAATGGATATACAGTATCAGGTGCTGTCACCCTCAATACCGGAGCTTCCAGATGTAAAATCGCTCTCTCCTGTATTTCAGCTGCAACATTCGCAGCAATACCTGCCTGACGCTGTGCTTCCTGTACTACAACCACACGATTGGTTTTTTCTACTGATTTAATAATTGTTTCGTAATCGATTGGAGAGACAGTCATCAGGTCAATGACTTCTGCTTCGATGTTGTCTTTTGCCAATTCATCTGCAGCTTTCAATGCAGCGTGCACCATTGCGCCGTATGAAATAATTGTAACGTCCTTGCCTTCACGTTTGATATCTGCTTTGCCAAGCTCGACAGTGTATTCTTCATCAGGCACTTCTCCGCGGAAAGAACGGTATAATTTCATATGTTCTAAAAATACGACTGGATCATTGTCACGAATGGAAGCAATCAGCAAACCTTTCGCATCATATGGCGTGGAAGGAATGACCACTTTCACACCAGGCTGCTGCGCGATCAGCCCTTCAAGAGAATCAGCGTGGAGCTCCGGTGTGTGCACTCCGCCTCCAAATGGGGAGCGAATCGTGATTGGTGCTGTCTTTGTATTACCGGAACGATAACGCATTCTTGCCATTTGACCATTGATAGAATCCATGACTTCATATACAAAGCCGAAGAATTGAATTTCTGGCACTGGACGAAATCCTTCCAAAGCCAAACCGATAGAAAGTCCGCCGATTCCGGATTCAGCAAGTGGCGTATCAAATACACGGTCTTCACCGAATTCATCTTGCAGTCCTTCTGTAGCACGGAACACACCACCGTTTTTACCGACATCTTCCCCGAAAACCAATACGTTTTCGTCATTTTTCAACTCAACACGCATCGCATCGGTAATTGCTTGAATCATTGTTTTTTGTGCCATGATTTACTTCGACTCCTTCTCTTTATATTCTTCCATTTGCTCCTCTAAATTAGACGGAAGTGTTTCGAACATATTGGAAATCAGGTCAGTTACCTGTTGTTTAGGATATTTATCAGCTTTCTTGATAGCATCCTTGATTTCAGCTTTAGCTTTTTCAATTACTTTATTTTCTTCTTCTTCGCTCCAAAGATCTTTGCTTTCCAGATATGAACGAAAACGGACAAGCGGGTCCTTTTTCTCCCATTCGGAATCCAAATCTTCGGTACGGTAACGGGTCGGATCATCCCCGGCCATTGTATGCGGACCATAACGGTATGTCAGCGTCTCAATCAATGTCGGGCCTTCCCCGTTGATTGCGCGCTCCCGAGCATGTTTTGTCGCAGCATATACAGCCAACACGTCCATTCCGTCAACTTGAATGCCTTCAATACCTGCAGCTACAGCTTTTTGAGCCAATGTCTTAGCAGCAGTTTGTTTTTCCCTTGGAACAGAAATTGCGAATCCGTTATTTTGGACAATGAAAATAGCGTTCGCTTTATATGCGCCTGCGAAGTTTATTCCTTCGTAGAAATCACCTTGAGATGTACCGCCATCACCTGTATATGTGACCGCAACAGCTTTTTTGCCACGCTTTTTCATTCCCAGTGCTACACCAGCAGTCTGAACGAACTGTGCACCGATGATAATTTGCGGACTTAAGGCATGTACACCTTCAGGCATTTGGTTGCCATGGAAGTGCCCTCTTGAAAACAAAAATGCTTGATATAGTGGCAGTCCATGCCAAATCAACTGTGGTACATCGCGGTAACCAGGAAGAATGTAATCCTCTTTTTCAAGCGCGAAATGACTTCCCAACTGTGAAGCTTCCTGTCCTGCGGTCGGAGCATAGAACCCTAGGCGACCCTGGCGATTCAGTGCAATAGAACGCTGATCCAGCACACGCGTATACACCATCCGCGTCATTAGTTCCTTCAATTGTTCATCTGACAAGTCTGGCATTGCATCCTTGTTAACAATTTCACCTTTTTCATTAAGAACCTGGAACATTTCGAACTGACTCTCGATATTTTCAAGTACATGTTTCAAAATCGTTCACCTCTTCCTTTCTTGTCCATTATGTGATCTATTATATATTTCCCACCCATCATGGGAGAAAACCTGTATCTTTTTCCCTAATTTTTATGTTCCCATTTTCCCGGAAGGCAAATCATATGCACGGAATCTGTTACATAAAAACATCCGAAAAAAGTAATACAATTTAATTCCCTTTTAGTTTACTCCATTCGGCAAGCGACGGTCAAGTGCTTTGATTCATTATTAAAACCGATACAGTAAACGGTTACAGCTATTTTAGGCTGCACAAAGTACGAACTGTCTCATTCTGTTATAGTGTCCATTTAAACTGTATCAGTATAGATGTTTCACAGCAAAGTGAATGTTTTTTATGTCTTATACCCTATAAAAAACAGAACCCGTTTGACGGGTTCTGTTTGGAGAAGATGTTTATTCATTTTTGGCTTCGTAGGATACTTTTAAATCCGTATGCTTGTAAAAGGCTTTTTTAGCTTGATTATAGTTATTAGTATACTTGTTAAAATCCTTGTTAGCTGCGATAACTTTTTCATAAGTCTTATTGAGCGCATTGATTTGTTTTGTTAGTTCGTCTTGGCTCGATTCTTTTTCCTGCAGCACATTATATAATTTTTTTTCCTGAGCCAGGGATTGCTTGTACGCTTTATGAAGCTGGTCATAGGTCTTATATCGTTTTATCATAACATCATACATTTTTTCAGCTTTGGTTTTTGCTGCTTTTTCTTTCAGATCATTGATCAGGGCTTGCGTTTTTTTGAATTCCTCTTTTGCATTCTCTACACTTTCCTGCTCTATCCCAAGTTTTTCGGTTCTTTTATCGATATTTTTTTCTGCATCAGCCGAAAGCTTCTGAATTTGTTTGAACTCATCCATTCCCAGCTCCATGATTTCATCATAAATTTTATTTTCCTGGCTTTCCAAATCTGTCATTTCATTTTGAGTCTTGGCAAAATCCGCCTCCAAACTCACTGTTTCTTCCAAGTGATTATAGATTTTTTCCTCTGCAGACTGGCCGCATCCGGCCAATACAGCAAATATTCCAAATACAATTACCATCACATATTTTTTTATTCGCATATTTCTCCCCTCTTTGATATCTATTATTTTTATACCTTATATATGTGGAACAGTATATCATAAATCGCAGGGAATAAATGACAAAAACGAATGACCCCTTCCTATACTGCTTTATATGCTTTTTTACCACAAATTATGTTAAAATATTATTTTGATGAGAATACAATAGTTAGTTGTGAATTAATACGATATGGAGTGTGAACAATGACATGCTTACAATGAAAGATATAGTACGTGAAGGCCATCCTGCACTAAGAGAAGTCGCAACTGAAGTCGAACTGCCTGCGTCTGAAGAAAATAAACAGAAACTGCAAGAAATGCTTGCGTTTCTGCAAAACAGCCAGGATGAAAAAACTTGCGCGAAATATGCTCTGCGCCCAGGTGTCGGTCTGGCGGCTCCTCAGCTTGGACTGGAAAAAAGAATGCTCGCCGTTCATTTTGAAGATGACCATGGCAAATTATACAGCTATGGTCTTTTCAACCCAAAAATTATCAGCCATTCAGTTGAAAGAGCATATTTGCGAGAAGGAGAAGGGTGTTTGAGCGTCGACCGGCCTGTGGAAGGTTTTGTCCCACGATCAGCAAGGATAACAGTAAGAGCTGTGGACTTGGACGGAAACCCAGTCAAACTGCGGCTGCGCGATTATGCGGCAATTGTTTTTCAGCACGAAATCGACCATCTCAACGGCATCATGTTTTATGATCATATCAACAACGATAACCCATATGCCATCCCCGACAACGCCAAAGCAATTCATTAAAAAAGAAGCTGTTTCCTGTAAAATGGAGCAGCTTCTTTTTCAGTCTGCATAGAAAACATAAGAATGCAAAAAATAGGATAAACGTTAGATCAGACCGCCAATTTACACGTGAAAGCAAAATAAAATTCACATAAATTAAAGTATATCTATTTTATTATTGTTGAAATCGTATTATACTATAAATAAGAGGGATTGGACGGTAGAACGTTTTTTGCTTTTCAAGTTATTGATAAGGAGATGTATTTCTCATGCTCAAACGATTGAAAGAAAAGCTAAAAAAACGATTGAAAGATATTTTGGGCCAAGGACGTGTACCAACAACTTATAAGGAAGATGATTTTTCTTAACAAGTGCATGACTGTTTTCAGAAAAAATTGCTGAAAACCATGCATTTAAATTGTTATGACCTTTTTGGCAAAACTACCCAAAAACTACCAATCACGATGATGCTGTGGTTTTAGCTGACAACTTCAACCTCAGCAAATGCAACAGGTGTGATGCATTTGCTGATGGATTGTAAATTGAAAAGAAACTCAGGACTGTTCATGAAAGAAAGCTATATAGATTCCTTTCATTTCACCCTGAATGAATACCAACTTTTTAGGAGAGATAATAACATGATATTTAAAGTTTTATACCAGGAATCTCCAACTGAGGTTCCTGTACGTGAACGTACCAAAAGCCTCTATGTCGAGGCAGATTCTGACCGCGATGCCCGCAAAAAATTAGCAGCCCGCAAGTTGAATATCGAATACATCCATCCACTAGACGAAGCACAATTGGCATATGAAAAACGATCAGAAGATTTTAAAGTGGAGGAACTATAAAAAATGAAGTTTGTGAAAAACGATCAAACTGCCGTTTTCGCTCTTGGTGGATTGGGTGAAATCGGCAAAAATACGTATGCAGTTCAATTCCAGGATGAAATCATTCTGATTGATGCAGGCATCAAGTTCCCTGAGGACGAGTTGCTTGGCATCGATTATGTCATTCCTGATTACACTTATTTGGTACAAAATCAAGATAAAATTAAAGGACTTTTTATCACACATGGACACGAAGACCATATTGGGGGCATTCCTTTCTTGCTTCGTGAAATCAATGTACCCATTTATGCCGGAAAACTTGCGACCGGACTAATTCAAAATAAGCTGGAAGAACATGGATTGTTACGCTCTACAAAAATGATTACTATACAAGAAGACGATATTATCAAATTCCGGAAAACATCTGTCAGCTTTTTCCGGACTACACACAGCATACCCGATTCCTTTGGGGTAGTAGTCAAGACACCGCCAGGAAATATTGTCCACACAGGAGATTTCAAATTCGACTTCACACCAGTCGGAGAACCTGCAAACCTGACAAAAATGGCTGAAATTGGTAAAGAAGGCGTGCTTTGTCTCTTGTCAGACAGCACAAACAGTGAAGTACCAGGATTCACAATGTCTGAGAAAGTCGTCGGTGCGACCATCAATGATATCTTCAGCAGAGTTGAAGGCAGATTAATATTTGCTACATTCGCATCGAACATTTACCGTGTTCAACAAGTGATTGAAGCTGCTGTACAGCACGGACGCAAAGTGGCTGTCTTCGGCCGCAGTATGGAATCCGCTATCACGCTTGGTCAAGAGTTAGGCTATATCCAGGCGCCGAAGGATACGTTTATTGAAGCAAACCAAATCAATCGATTGCCTGCAAACAAAATCACTATTCTTTGTACTGGAACACAAGGTGAACCAATGGCAGCCTTATCACGTATAGCGAATGGTACACACAGGCAAATCCAAATCATACCTGGTGACACGGTTGTATTTTCTTCATCTCCAATCCCTGGAAATGCAATCAGTGTTAATCGTACAATCAATAGCCTTTACCGTGCAGGGGCTGAAGTCATTCATCATAAGGTAAGTGATATCCATACTTCGGGACACGGTGGCCAGGAAGAGCAGAAACTCATGCTCAGACTGATCAAACCGAAATTCTTCATGCCAATTCACGGTGAATTCAGGATGCTGAAGGAACACACGAAACTCGCGGAAGCTTGTGGGATTGCCCCTGAAGATACATTCATCATGGATAATGGCGATGTGTTGGCTTTGGGAAAAGACGAAGCACTTATTTCTGGGAAAATACCTTCAGGAGCGGTTTACGTAGACGGCAAAGGTATCGGCGATATCGGCAATATCGTTTTGCGCGATCGACGTATCTTATCGCAGGAAGGGCTTGTTATTGTTGTCGTCAGCATCAATATGAAGGAGTTCAAGATTGCTTCCGGGCCCGACATCATTTCACGCGGCTTCGTTTACATGCGTGAATCAGAAGACTTGATTAAGGAAGCGCAAAAACAAGTGCAAATGCATTTGAATAAAATCATGAAAAAGAAAACAACACAGTGGTCGGAAATTAAAAACGAAATTACTGATACCATCGCACCTTTCTTATATGAAAAAACGAAAAGGCGCCCGATGATCCTTCCGATTATCATGGAAGTCTGAAGTTAAAGTTTAACTAAAACCTGCAAAGCACAACGCTTTGCAGGTTTTTCTTTTCTCAAACAAGGATACACAACAGACGTCCATAAGCCATGTCAGCTTATGGACGTCTGTTGTATTGTATCAATCTTTATCAACCGATATAGTGAAAAAAGCTTTCATTACAATAGCCTTTCTATAGAAGTTTTCAAATCTGGTACTTCTACTTTTTTATTGGTAAAGAAGTCCTTGATTAAAAATTCTCCAAAATGGATTGCCTGATCATAGGAAATCTTGCCTGGCAACGGAGGCATGTCTTTGATAGCAACATCAATGATTGCCGGTTTATTGGACGTGAAGGCCTGCTCCATAGCGTTGTCCAAATCCTCGGCCTTATCCACACGATAACCAGCTCCCCCACAGCTTTCTGCGAAACTGGCAAAATCCATTTCCCCCAAGGAGGTCTCATATTCCAAATGCCCGAGAAGTTCCTGCTCGTATTTGATCATAGCGATCTTGCTATTGTTCAACACAACCATTTTTACAGGCAAGCCATATTTAACTGCCGTGACAAAATCATGCATGACCATCGTGAACCCGCCATCGCCACATATACCCACGACTTGTTTGTCAGGATAGGCAATCTGGCCAGCTATTGCGCCAGGCAGCCCACAACCCATGGTCGCCAATCTTCCTGAAATGACAAACTTCTGGTGTAAAATCGGAAAGTATCTGGCAGCCCAGACAGTAACATTGCCTACATCACAAGAAATCACTGCGTCTTCATCAACCACTTTCTCCAGCGCATGCATTACCTGAGGGGCAATCAGCGGGTTTTCGCGAGCCTGTTTATCTTTTTCCATTTGTTTATGCCATTTTTTCATTTTATCCTGATATTTTTGCAAGAAGCGGCTGTTATCCGTTCTGTTCTCCACCATCTCGTCCAGCTTGCATAAAATTTGCTTGGTATCCCCGCACAATCCTTCTGTGATCGGGTATATATCGCCGATTCTATCCGCCATGATATCAATCTGAATAGCTTTCGTATCATCCGGCAAAAAGTTTCGGTAAGGGAATGATGTTCCAGCCAGTAATAGCAAGTCTGCCTCCATAATGGCTTCATAAGCCGGTTTTGTCCCGATTTGTCCATGCTGGCCCATGTTCAAAGGATGATAATCTGGTATGATTCCTTTGCCAAGCAAACTGACAACGATCGGGGCATTAATTTTTTCTGCGAATTGCAAGAGTTCCTTATCAGCCCCTCTGCACCCTTTCCCAGCTAAAATGACTGGCTTTTTTGCTTCATTTATCATATTGGCGCTATTGATCAGCGACACTTCATGCGGAAAAGGCAATGCCCTGACATAAGAAGGCGCAGTCGATGGCTGGCGCCCATTTTGTTTCACAGCAAATAAGTCGTCCGGGACAATGAGTACCGCTACTCCTTGATGTACATAAGCATTCCTGATCGCCATATTCAACATATCCGGCAATTGTTCCGCAGACTGCGCCTGTTCACAATACACAGCAACATCAGCGAACAAATTCTGTAAATCAATCTCCTGAAAGGATTTTGTTCCGACATTTTCGCTGGTAACCTGTCCTACAAGCGCCAGTACTGGAGCCCCGTCCTTTTTCGCATCATAAAGGCCGTTGAGCAAATGTATTCCTCCAGGGCCTGCAATAGACAAACAGACACCGATCTTACCAGTCAATTTCGCATAAGCACTGGCAGCTAAGGCACCAGATTCTTCATGCCTTATTTGATAAAATTTGATTTCATCTTCTTTTTTTCGCAAATCATCTACGAATTCATTTATGGAATCGCCAGGCATCCCGTAAATATGATTAACATTCCAATCTATTAATAAATCAGTCAGTATTTCTCCTGTTCGTTTCGAGCTCATTTAACAACATCCTTTCAACATCTATACGGATGTATTCCCAAAATAGCATAACAAAAAACATGTATCCACGGATACATGTTTCCCAGAAAGTAAATTTCCCAAGCTTTTCAACCAACAGAGACGTTCCGAATTAACTTTCCTCTATGACCAAATGTTTCTCAAACCTGGAGAGGTCCTTATCAGCTCCGATTACGATCAGGATATCCTGCTCATCCAGCAAATCTTCTGCACTTGGAGAAACATTGATACTGCTCCCCTGCTTGATGGCTACGACGTTACAACCGTAATTTGCACGGATATCCAAATCCATCAGTGACTTCCCTTCCATTCTTTTTCCTGCTTTCACTTCTACAATACTATGATCATCGGAGAGCTCCAAATAATCCAATATATTATTTGAAATGATGCTGTGTGCGATACGTTTTCCCATATCTCGCTCCGGATGCACTACATGGTTTGCCCCGATTCGATTCAATATTTTTTCGTGGTAATCATTATTCGCTTTGACAGTGATTTTTTTTATATTAAGATCTGTCAGAATGACAGTCGTTAATATGCTTGCTTGGATGTTATCACCAATGGCTACGATAACATGCTCGATATTTTTTATGCCCAGTTCCTTTAGTGTCGCCTCATCGGTAGAATCAGCAATAACAGCATGGGAAGCGATATTTTTAAATTCATTCACACGGTCCTCATTGATGTCCATCGCCAGGACATCCATGCCTTCCCTGCTCAATTCACGGCAAATACTTCCACCGAACCTGCCAAGTCCAATAACTGCGAATTCCCTATTCATATTATTTTCCTCCACTACAAGTACCATTTTCTTTGATTAATATAACACAGGGATAGCGAAAACCAAAGCGTTTTTTCAAGCATTCCTCCCTCTGTAAAAAAGTGGGCGATATTTAATTCTTTCAATCAGCTTGCAAGGATTTCCCGAAAAAGCATGCATGCAAGATAGCTTTTATCAAATCGCGTCCAGCATTTGAAATTGTGATTTGACCAGTTCAAAATACTCCCCTTGCTGTTCCATCAGTTCTGAATGGCTCCCATGTTCCAGTATCTTACCTTGGGCCAGCACAAAGATTTCATCTGCCTCTCGTATCGTGGAAAGCCTGTGAGCAATAATGATAGCGGTCCTGCCATGCAATAACTTCTGCAAAGCCTGTTGAATCTTCACTTCAGTCTGTGTATCAATGCTAGCTGTGGCTTCATCCAGAATAAGGATGCGTGGATCAGCCAACAAAGCTCTTGCAAACGACAATAGCTGTCTTTCGCCAGCTGATAAAATATTGCCCCGTTCCTCCACCTCTGTCTGGTAACCTTGTGCCATTCTATTGATAAATTCATCTGCACCGACAACTTTAGCAGCTTTGATGACTTCTTCATCAGTCGCATCTGGGCGTCCAAAACGTATATTTTCCATAATTGTACCCGAGAAAACAAAGGTATCCTGCAGCACAATACTGATGTGGCACCGCAAGCTTCTTAAATCAGTTTCTTTTAAATCATAACCGTCAATCTTCACGCTTCCTTTGGACGGATCATAGAATCTGCTGATTAGATTGGCTATCGTCGATTTCCCACTGCCTGTATGGCCAACGAGTGCAACTGTTTCACCGGCACGCATTTTCAAAGATATCTCATGCAGGGCAACACGATCATTATCATAGGAAAACTGTACATTTTCAAACACTATCTCGCCCTGGATGTCCTGAAAGACATGGGCCTTATCCATAATTTTCACATTTGGCTGTTCATCCAAGTACTCGAAAATACGCTCTGAAGCAGCCATCGCCATCAGCAATTGATTATACATTTGTCCGAGTCGGGAAATGGGCTCCCAGAACATTCCCAAGAAGAAAGCAAAGGAAACAAACGTACCCAGCTCAATACCGCCATGCCCTGCACCTAACAGGATTAAATAGGATCCATAGGCCACTAAAATCACTGTGCCAGCTGCATTACAGAGTTCTACTAATGGACGAAACATAGCACTTTTTTTTGTAGCTGTTTTCCAACTGTAAAAATTATCCTTATTCACTCCAAAGAAATAGGCAGTATTTTCTTTTTCCTGTGAAAAAGACTGGGTGATACGGATTCCTTGGATACTCTCATTTAAATGGGAATTCATTCTTGACTGCTGGATCCGTGTGTCCTGCCAAGCCCTGCGGATATTACGGCGCAGCTTGGTTGAAATAAAAAACATGAGTGGAAGTACGACCATGATTGCAAGTGCCAGTTTAGGACTAAGCGTCAGCAATATGATGATGATACCAGTCAATGTGATGACATCCATCAATAGATTGATGATCCCGTTGGTGAACAGCTCCTGTAATGAGTTCGTATCATTCATGATTCGGACTAGTATCGAACCTGCTGATCTGGAATCAAAGAATCGATGGGACAAGCTTTGCACATGGGTAAATAAATGTTTACGCAAATCATAAATGACATTTTGACCTAAATAATTGACCCACTTGATCCGAAAAATATTACTGATATAGTTAATGCCATACAGCACAACGATGATTCCGACCAAATATCCGAGCATGGACATATCATGATTTGCAATCGCTCCGTCTATCGCCACCTTACCGATTAAAATAGGAACTGCCAGTCTCACAAAAGTTGAAATGATCATCATCAGGATGGCCCCTGGCAAATACGTTTTCGAATAAGGCTTCAGATAAATAAGCAAACGCCATAGCTGTTTCCAATTGAAGGGCTTTTCAGCCGCGCGATCGATCGTATAATGAAATCGATTGGATCTGTTTTCCGTTTGATTTTCTCTATCTTTTTTCATCTATTACACCCCCTGTGTCGATTGCTTCAAAATGGCTTCTCGATCTCGATATTGCATGTTGAATACTTCCTGATATTGACCTGGTTCATTCAGTAACGTATCATGCGTACCGCGTTGGACGATACTTCCTTCTTCCATGACAAGAATTTCATCCGCATGCTTTAAAGATGAAATACGATGAGCAATAATAAACGTTGTTCTGTCCCGCATCACCTCTTTTAAAGCTTGCTGAATCTTAAATTCGGTCTCCATATCGACAGCCGATGTTGCATCATCGAGTACTAAGATGCTTGGGTTGATACAAATGGCACGGGCTATGGCCAGACGCTGTTTTTGTCCCCCTGACAGCCCCATGCCTCTTTCCCCTAGCATTGTGTCATAGCCTTTTGGCATTTCCGTGATGAAGTCATGCGCTTGCGCTCGTTTGGCTGCGTCGATGATCTGCGATTCAGGTACATCCGGGTTTCCATAGGCGATATTTTCTCTGATAGTCGTTGAGAAGAGAAACGATTCCTGCAGCACAAAACCAATATGTTTTCGCAATGTTTCCAGTTTATATTCTGATACGTGATGACCATCGATAAGCACTTCTCCACTCTCCGGCTCGTAAAAACGTGTCAGCAGCTGTGTGATGCTAGTTTTTCCTGAGCCTGTAGGGCCAAGCAATCCTATGATTTTTCCCTTTGGTGCATCAAAATTGATATTTTTTAAAGCAGTATCATCATCCTTCGTGTACGTCAGGTTGACATGGCGAAAAATAACGTGACCGTTGATTGGCTTATCCAAAGCGTTTTTTCTTTCAATAATATCCTCCTTTGCCTCAAGGATCTCATTCAATCGTTCTGCAGATGCCTTCGCTTGAGAGAACATGTTGACCACGAATCCCAAATTCATCAACGGCCCCATGATATACCATACCAAACTGAAGAAGGCGACCAGCTCCCCAAGTTGTAGGCCTCCACTAGTTACAAGGTACCCACCATAGGCAAGCAGAGCAACGGCACAGAAATTCCCGATAAACTCCATCAAAGGGAAGTATTTCGCCCAGATGCTTGCTGTATCCAAATAGCGGTCTCGGTAATCACCATTATTCGTTTCAAAGCGGCCGACTTCAAACGACTCTCTTGAGAGTGACTTGACCGTATGCATGCCACTAATATTCTCCTGGACCCTGGTATTCAATTTGCCAAAAGATTTTCTGATTGCCCGAAATGCTGGATGCACCCGTTTGTCAAATCGATAGACGACAATAGCTAAAAAAGGCATGGAAATCATGGTGACCAAAGCGAGGGGGGCGGAGTAAAAAAACATGACGCCTAGACTGAGCGTAACTAAAAGGATGGTATGTATCATTTCAGAAAAGCCAAAGGAAAGGAAAAAGCGAAATCCTTCTACATCAGCTGTCAACCTTGACATCAAATCTCCGGTTTTAGCATTGTCATAGTATTTGAATGACAATACCTGCAATTTTTTATACAGGCCATTTCTCACTTCATACACACTCGATATGCCAAACAAGTCGCCAAGATATTGATTTAAAAACGTGGCAATGCCCTTGATGATCATAAGCGAGAAAAAGATTGCCGCAATGTAAGGTATGTAATAATATTGTTCCTTCATGACCACTACATCGATTGTTATCTGAAGAACAATCGGGTAAATGACTGTAATTGCTGTCACAAACACCATACATAAAAGCGAAAGCGCAAAATACTTTTTGAACGGCCAATAATATGCTTTTAATTTTTTTAAAATATTCAACTTTTCCCCTCCACAAAAAATTTATTATTTCCACAATATTTAATATAACGGTTTTCGAAATAAAATGCTATCTTCTTTTTACGATTATTTATATTTTAGAAGTACTTCACAAAAGGGGGTGGGCCAAAACCGTAATAAATGTAAAAAAGTTTGGAAGTCCGTCTAGAGATGGAACTGCCAAACTCTTTTATTTTACTTGTAATTGGCACAATTAGTACTTATTTAGCAACCACAGTTGATAGCCAGCGGCCTTTCGCTTCAGTCAACTAGATGTGAAATTGTACTGTATAGCCTTTTTTAGTTATTTTTGAAAGTGCATCTAATTATCATTTTATTTGTTCGATAATCCCAAGACGCGGTTTAAACGTTTACGCAGCATACTCATACCTCCACCGCCTGATTGAAAATGTCGCAGCTTTCCATCTTTATCAAATAGATAATAAGCAGGTACGTACCGATTGTCAAAAGCGTCCGTCAGCTTATGCCGGTTATCTATGAATATTGGCTGTGTGATGCCTTGTTCCTGGGCCACTTTCATGATTTGTTTAATGTCCAGGTCTTTCTTCAAACGGGGCATATGAACTGCGATAACGTGAAGCTCATCTTTATATTTATCGCGAAATTTACTTACATTCGGCATCGCATCTTTGCAAAGGCTGCAGCTTACAGACCAAAAATGAAATAATGTCGGTCTGTCATCCAATAACTCTGCTCTAGTTATCGGGGCGCTGTTCAGCCACTTTGTCGCTCCGTTCAATTCCGGCATTTGATCACGTAATTTCATGATAGCATCTCCTTCTTGAATTAAAACATATTCGTTTTTATCCAATATATGCTTTATAGCCAAAAATGCGTAGAAAGGAAGCATAGCAAAGCCTTAGTTGAAAAAACTGTCACGGTGAAAACCACGTGATCATTTTCATTTATCCCCCATTAGAAAGTGCTTTCCAATGTCACCAATCAAGTCAAATCTTGCCCTTTGTATAGATTGGTGACATTTATTGTTAATTAACCATCAACCAAAAAATCAAACGGTGTACAGCTTTGCAATACTATCCACCAAAAAAAAGAGGATTCTCATAAAGAAACCCCATAAATTTAAAGACGGATATTTCATGAGGGGGGCTAGTTAAGATTGCGTTTAATAGCGCAGAATGTTCATCTCATTTTACCGCCCTGTTTTTTTCTTTCCTCGTAAATTTACCCAATGAAAAGCACCTCCAAATTCCCTAAAAATTTGGGGGTGCAGATCAGTTTAAGCACTCACTCCGAAAATAATTTGTCATCTACCATGCTGACCACTTCTTCAGCATTCTGTCCTTGCGCATTTATTACCGGACCATTAATCACGACATCACTGATGCCCATCAAATCTTTGTCCATGCCAGAGATGATGCAGCAATCACAATTAGCCGTATCAGCTTCTGATCTTAGTTCCACAATTTCATGTCCTTTTGAAGCAAGTTCTTCCTTAATGTCATTCAGCCCAGGCTCTACTCCAATACGTGCCATGATTGATCACTCCCAATATGAATATATTTTTAATATCACCAAAAAGATCCATGTTATTCATGGCGTTTTATCTCATTAGATGGCAGAAACCATATTAAGGCCGCACTTACCAGCGCAAGAATTAACATACTAGAAAATGTCATATGTAATCCAGACGAAAGCGCCTCCTTCAGTGTTGTTTGCAACGTATCGGACATTTTCCCCACTTCATTCGGATCAAGCAATTGATTTACTGAATGAATGGAAAGGTCACCTTCCATGCCAGATTTCAACATCGCCGCTTTTACATAGCTGTTTAAAATGCCCCCAAAAAAAGCAACCCCCAGTGCACTTCCAAGTGAGCGCATGAACATATTGGATGCAGTGGCCGTACCACGCATGTTCCAATTAACATTGCTTTGGATACCTACGATGAACGAGGTACTTGTCATCCCCATGCCTGCACCTATTAAAAATGATCCAGCACCAGCCCATCCTGGCCCTCTTTCAGGTGTTAAGAATAAAAACATTACACCACCCGAAACGAGGAATAAGCTGCCAAGTATGGAGGTCTTACGATAGCCTATTTTCAGTAACAATCTACCTGCAATAGTGGATGCAATCGGCCATCCGATGGACATGGTTGTCAGAGTGAATCCAGCTATGGTGGCCGACTTTCCCATGACTCCCTGTATAAAAGCAGGCAAATAACTTGTAATTGCTATTATAATGATGCCCGTGGTCAATGAAGCTATGTTGGCAAGTGCAATCAAGCGGTTACGCCAAATTTCCAATGGCATAGCAGGGACTGCAGCACGCCTCTCCTGAAACAGGAACAACATGAAACAAACCGCTGAAGATGTTCCCATCACCCAAAATAATGGCGAAGTGAATGTATTGGTCCCGTCTATTTCAACAAGAATGACAAGCAATGTACTGATAGCAAGAAAAATCCATATGGTGCCAAAGTAATCGATTTTACGCTGTTCTTTACTAAGATTTTCATGAAAAAATAATAGGATGCCAACCATCGCCAACAATCCCAGAGGAATATTCATCCAAAATACGTACCGCCAGCTGAGCTTATCTACGAAGAAACCACCCAAAAGAGGACCAGTAACAGCAGAAATCCCCCAAACGCTGGAAAGATACCCTTGGATCTTAGCTCTTTGTTCCCTCGTATACATATCCCCCACCATGGTAGTGGCGATAGGCATTAGTGCTCCTGCACCAAATCCCTGCACAAATCGTGCTCCAACAAGCATTTTCATAGAAGAGCTTACCCCTGAAAGAACAGAGCCAACGATGAATAAACTGACTCCAATCATAAAAATTGGTTTTCTGCCAAAAATGTCAGAGAGCTTGCCAAAAATCAGCATTGTCGCAGCATTTGTCAGTAAATATGCGGAAAAAACCCAGCTATATAGCGAAAATCCTCCCAAATCTGCTACAATTCCGGGCATTGCAGTCGAGACGATCGTTGCTTCAATCGCAGACAAGAACATACTAAGCATAATAGAAGCCAATACGATAGGACGCCTGGTTTGTTTGCAGTTGTCTTGGTCATTACACAATTCTTCCATGTTCGCCAGCCCTCACGTAATTTATATCCACTAGTCCTAATGCTTTGAAGTATAAAAATCAGTGCGGATTTGCTTCAGAATCGCTCTTCTTGTTAATATCCCGTCAAAATGCCGTTGTTCGTCTATCACACAGACAAAAGGTGCATCAATAACAGCTTTTAAACCATTCATAAATGAATCTTCTTTTGAAAGTGTTGGAATTTCCGTACGCATCACTTGTTCAACGACAGTCTTATCCAATTTTTCGAACTCGAACCTTTCCAATCCAAGGATTTCGTTCAATATGACTGTTTTACCGATAATTCCTCTCAATTTATATGCTGTATCCACTACCGGCACCGCAGAGTAGCCCGATTTCACAAGTACAAGCAATGCGTGTTCCAACGGATTGTTGACTTGGACATGCGCAACCTTCTCAGAAGAAATCATTAAATCTGCCACAGTAATATCCATTATATGTTTATCTTGGGTCAAACTCATGTAATCGCCCCCACATTATTTCTAATTTATCTATTGCGTTCATTTCAATCCAGCTAAACTGCTACGTGTAATTTCGTTTACGCCTGCATAACCAGTTTATCATGTTTACGCATACATACTCCATCGTTTTGGAAATCAATTCGAAAATGATTCACAGGATGCTACTCTTTGTTCCTCTCGTTGCCATCCGCCCGCTTAGACTAGACGTTTGCAAAGGCTTTTGGCACATCGTATAATGTGAGCATATGCTCATATTATACGATGTAGCGCTGTCCGGCTGGTGTCAACATGTAATAACCAAACAGTGAGTGCTATATCGGTTTGAAGATATGACGCAAACCCCAGCCGCCGTATTTTCAAGGCATTGGAAAGTCTAATCGAAGTTGGATTTTATGGCGCAAAGATAACTTGACTGTTGCAGTCAGGAAAGAGGAGGTGGATCATGGGAAACCACCACGATCACGGTCATCACCACCACCATACCGCAAATAAGAAAGTTTTACTATGGAGCTTTATTACCATATTCATTTTTATGATTGTTGAAGCACTTGGAGGATATTGGACAAATAGTCTGGCTCTCCTGTCAGATGCCGGCCACATGTTAAGTGATGCCGCTGCACTGGGGTTAAGCTTGCTGGCTTTCAAAATGGGTGAGAAAAAAGCAAATGCGGAGAAAACCTTTGGCTATAAACGATTTGAGATAATTGCAGCGCTAATCAATGGCATTACATTAATTGTGATCTCTATGATCATTTTTTATGAGGCATATCATCGATTTGTCAAGCCGCCGGAAGTCAGTAGCAGTATGATGATTATTGCCAGTGTTGGGTTGGTGGTCAATATTATTGTATTCCTCATGTTGACCAAAGGAGACTCCAAGGATAATCTGAATATCCGAAGCGCTCTGGTTCATGTGATGGGCGATTTGCTTGGTTCAGCAGGCGCAATCCTGGCCGGCCTGCTCATATTCTTTTTTCAATTTAACATAGCGGATCCCATTGCAAGTGTAATTGTCTCCATCCTCATTCTTGTCTCAGGGTACAGGGTCACTAAAGATGCCTTTCATGTATTGATGGAAGGAAAACCTGAGCATGTAGATATGGAACAAATGAAAGCAATGCTGGCAGAGTTGGAGGGTGTATACAGTATCCATGATTTGCATGTTTGGTCAATAACCAATGAATTTCCGGCAATGACCTGCCACTTAGTTGTTCAAAATGAAGTGGACAGAGATGCACTTCTACAAGTAGCTACCGATAAAATACTTCATACCTTCCATATATCTCATTGCACTGTACAGATAGAAGGAAGAGACACCGACATTCACGATACGTGTGATAACTGCAAATCTTGAAAGGGAAGGGGCGAACAAAATTCTGTGTTCAGCCATACAGATGCTTTTTTCAGGCTTGCTGTATGGCCATTTCATTTTAAAAAGGGAATTTATTTAACCACTGTCCTCCATCAAGGGTAACTACTTCTCCATTCATATAAGCTGCCTTTTCAGATAGCATAAAATAAGCTAAATCTGCAATTTCCTCCGGCTTTCCCAAACGCCCTAGCGGAACAGACGAGATTGTCCGCTTTGCTGCCTTTTCAGATTCAAATAACTTTTCGGCACCGCCGGTTCTTTCAATGGGGCCAGGTGCAATGGCATTTGTGCGAATACCATATTTGCTTCCCCACTCTACAGCCAAAGTCCTTGTCAAATTAAGCACGCCTGCTTTGGCTGCAGAAGAATGACAAACCCCTGCACCTGCATTCCAAGCGTATGTTGCGACCATATTGAGAATTGCTCCCTTGCTCTTTTGCTCTATCCAATGCTTTCCAACGGCCTGGCTACAGTAAAAAGTCCCATTTAGCACGATATCAATCACTGCGTTCCAACCGTTCACTGACATATCCTCTGCAGAACAGATGAAATTACCTGCTGCATTATTAATCAAACAGTCAATCTTACCAAATTGACGGACTGCTTCATCAACCATACGACTGACATCATCTGGCTTGCGCACATCCATTTGAATGGTCAGGATTTCACCTTGCGCAGTTGCAGCAAGTTCTTCAGCAGCAGCTTGCAGACGCTCCAAGCTCCTTCCCGTCATGACAGTATGAGTTCCCTCCTCAACGAATTTTTTTGCCATGAATTTCCCCATACCACTTGAAGCACCTGTAATGATTACCGTTTTTCCTTTCAAACTGAATCACTCCTCATTTTTCTATTTTCATACTATTCCATTTTGAACACGGAGTCAAAAAATTGCGGCGTTATTCTTTTTTGTCTTGCCTTCTTTCTGAGGAAGACTTTGCGTGGTATACTTTTCATATCAGATTGTTTGAGGGGAAATGTTTAAAAATGAACAGAAGGGCTTTTTTAAAAAGAGCTTTTGGAAGCTTGCTCACATTATTTGGAATTGGCGGTTCGGCCTACGTTTACGCCCATAATATAGAAACATCCATGCTCCATGTCCAAAGAGAAACAATTACTTCACCAAAAATCACATCTACATTCAGCGGCTTTAAAATCATTCAATTTTCGGATACGCATATCGGATTCCAATATACGCTGGACCAATTCAGTAAGTTGGTTAAAAGGATTAATGCGCTAGAGCCTGATTTAATCGTGTTCACTGGTGATTTAGTCGATAATCCAGATACATATACTTTTGGCAATGAACTGATACATTTGCTCCAAGGTTTACGTGCTGAATATGGAAAGTTGTGGGTATACGGGAACCATGACCATGGTGGATATGGCACGGATATATTAAAAAAAGTGATGAAGCAAGGCGGTTTTCAGTTACTGCAGAACAGTCATCAAGCCATCGAGAAAAACAACGACAGAATACTAATAGCAGGTATCGATGATGTCATTCTTGGGAAACCAGATGTGAAAGCGGCATTGCGAACTACAAACCCAGACCTGTTCACCATTTTATTGGCACATGAGCCTGACTATGCAGATACGGCTGCACAACATCCGGTGGATGTCCAACTATCAGGTCACAGCCATGGCGGTCAGGTTCGCATGCCATTCATCGGAAGTTTGTATACCCCAGCCTATGCACAGAAATATATTCAAGGAAAACATATTATCGAAAGGAATTTGACGCTTTTTGTCGATAAGGGCATCGGCACGACCAGACTTCCTTATCGATTTTTATGTGAGCCTGAAATACATGTATATACTTTGCTGCAAGGATAGTGGGTGTCATATCATGTGTTCCTCTGCAGCCTTTTTTTTCATTGATTATGTACAGGCTTTACGATACGATAGGTTATAATAAAAATTTATTGAGGAGGTGAAAACATGCAGAATATTCGCATTTCTGAATTAGCACAAGCACTTTACACGGTAAACCGGCATGCGAAGACAGCGCTTCAGCCCCAGCATTTATACTGGATCAAAAAACAAACAATTAATAAATTATTACAGGAAAAACATGCCAAAAAAATCGGCTTGCATTTTTCCGACAATCCTAAATTCAGTAACCAGCATTCCACATTACTTGTAAAAGTGTCAGATTACTATTTTCACATCCCTCCTTCTAAGGGAGATTTTCAAAAGCTGGAACACTTGGGGAATTTGGACGAAAATTTTCGCAATCCTCCATCGAAAATGTCTCTTTCTCAAGCAAAACGGATCGTCTATCAATACATTGACTGGCACCCTGAAAAAGAAGAACGACAAAAACAAATTCGCAAACCTTCATATTTCACCCCTTCATCTTTAGGGAAGATGGAATGGCCCCCCCACAGAAAAAGATATCCGAATCAAAAAAGAACACCTAAAAAACCAAAATAACTATATGAATTTGATGAAATGCATTTGCTGAGAAGGCAAATGTATTTTTTGATTATGCATTACGCCATATCCTGCCAATGATGCGTACTACCATCAGAATAACGCCAAACCCCGCTAAAAACAGCAATGCCAGTCGAAACCGCAGCATATGATTATCCAAAGACAACCAGGTAAGCAGCAGAATAATAACTACAAGACTGGAAAGCAAATAGTTCATCAATGTCTCAGCGCGCCATCTTAACAGCAGTCTCGTAACCGGCCGCAGCACGAAATAGCTGACAAGCATCCCGACGGTCAACAAAACAATAAATATCGCGTCATCACTTAAACCAAAGTAACGTAGTCCTTTGACTGTTTCAGGGAAAATTAATGATGCCAGCATTTTGTTAACTCCTTTCTATACTACTTCATTATCAACTGATTTTTCTTGTGATAAACATGATATTGTTAAGTTTCTGATACTTTGATAATATCAAACTATAAGGAGTGAGGATTATTGAGATGGAGAGCATTGAGCTGCATACTGCTGGGAGCGGCATTATGGGGGACAATCGGGTGGTTTGTCAAACACTTGTATACATATGGATTCACACCGATGGAAGTTGTCAGCATCAGGGCATTTTCCGCCGCAGCCATTCTGGTTGTGTATATGCTCACAACTGCTCCAAGGAAAATGCGGTTGGATCAGGTAAGAGATATCAGTTACTTTTTGGGTACAGGCATATGCAGTATCATATTTTTTAATTACTGCATGTTTTCCGCAATCCAGCTTACGACAATTCCTGTTGCTACTGCATTGTTATATACAGCTCCAGCTTTCGTGTGCATTTTATCGATATTTTTATTCAAAGAATCAATGACGAAAACGAAGATCGCAGCTTTGATGATGACCTTGGTTGGTACTTGTCTGATTGTCGGAGTAATACCAGTCGATCTTAATAAGCTGCAGCCAGCTGGTATTCTATTCGGGCTTGGGTCAGGTATTGGTTACGCCCTTTATAGTCTTATCAGCAAGTTCGCACTCAAAAAATATACCAGCTTGCTAATTACGACGTACACTTTTTTAGTAGCTGCCGTATCACTGCTCCCATTTTTCCCGTTTAAAGACAAAGGCCATTTATTTGCCGATCCCGCAGTTTTATTATTTGCAATCGGTCTAGGCTTCCTGCCAACCGCGTTCGCCTATATTATCTATACGTATGGACTGCTGCATACCCAAGCATCCAGCGCATCGATTCTAACTACGGTCGAACCGGTTGTGGCAACGGTCATAGGAGTGTTCGTCTTTACAGAGCCTTTTTCAGGACTACAGCTATTGGGCATGTGTTGCATTATTGCAGCAGTCATTATGATCCAGCTCTCCACCGTAAGAGGTTCTGCAGCTAATAAAAAATGTATTAGCCGCACTGGATAGAATATAACGGAAGAGCGAAGGTTTTACCATTCATGACGAATTGTGCTTTTTATGAGGAAAGCATTTCGGTTTCGGCGAGTTTTTGCTCTCTGAACGAAACAGTGATGTAGCTCACGGAAAAAAAGATGCCCTGCACGTATACTGAAGTTGAAAATTCCTTCAGGAGGTATCAAGTTATGACTATGTTCCATGCTGCAAACACCCCAGTTGATATTGTGAAGATTTATCCGCAGGCAAGTGATTTATTCAGAAAGCACCGGATAGATTTTTGCTGTGGCGGCAATAAACCATTAAGTGAATCCTTACGAAGTCTGCAATTGAATGAGGGATCTATACTGAAAGAGCTGAATGATTCTTATTTGGAATGGCGTCGAAAGGAAGATGAGCAACCAACAGATTACGATGCTTGGTCTCCAACTAATCTAGCTGATTACATCCTTGAAACGCACCATGAATATTTACGCAGGGAATTGGAGCCTATAGCAACTTATGTTGACAAGGTTTTTCAAGTCCATGGTAAAAAACATGCACATTTGGAATTGTTGCACAAGCTTTTTCATGAATTGAAAACAGAATTACTGGAGCACATAGGAGATGAAGAAGCAAACGTATTTCCATTTATAAAAGAATACGAGGAAAGTCCTTCTGATCAGTTGCTGGAGCAGATAAAGCATGCAAACAGAGATTTAGAAGCGGAACATGAAGCAACTGGAAATATTTTAAAGGAAATGCGCAAGGTGACGAACGACTATAATGCGCCCGAAGATGCTTGCAATACCTATCGGATGGTCTACGCACGTTTGGAGGAATTGGAATCAAATACTTATCAGCATGTTCATTTGGAGAATAATATCCTGTTTCCAAAGTATGGATAAGTTCATCTCAAATTTCGTGAGGTTATCGATCTCCATTCAGTGAAGATGATTGCATCACGAATCTTGCAGACATGATGATTTAATTAGCTAATATGAACGCAAAATGCAAGAAAAGAAGCCTACACATTCTTTTCTTGCATTTTTATTTCCCATCATGGTCTTTATCAAATTGGATGAATAAGATCATGTCATTTTCAGCTGTTTCCTTTTTCTTGCTACCAAATCAATCTGTTTTTGTTCCAATCGTCTTTCCAGTTTTGCCAGCAGCTCTTCATCTTCCATAAGCTCCTGTTTATTTTTTTCAACTAGTTCTTCAAAGCGTGTTTTTCTAATACGCATATTTCCACCCCTTAACTATTTTCTATTATGATTATACCCTAATATAGCTGTCTATGAACCTTGAATTTTTGAACATTTTATAACATATTGTCATTTTTCCTCGAATCAGACTATTCTAATTTATTGTTTCATCGTTTCAAGCCCTCAGTTTCGAAAGATAAACTTTTGTTCGAATACAAATTCAGTAATCTGTCTAATTCTTGGCTCAAAGCGATGGATTCGCAGCTGGTAAAACCTTTTTCTAAAGCAACTGAAGCCGTTTTTCTACGCAAAAGTTCAATTTCGTTCACGAATTCCATTTTCAAAGCGGATACCTCCTTCCATTCGACACGTATATAGATTCGATGTTTCAACACGGAAAATGTGTTAACGAATATCATCTGATCACACGATAAAACGTCTCTCATTCTCATTTGCAGGACGGTTTTTTTTATACCCTGCTTGAAAATATGCCACACGATTTTCAGGTATACGATATCTCATTTAGTTTGCTGTTTAAAAGAAAATTCTGCTATGATAAGAATAGGACGTAGAACATGCTATTTTGCCGCTTAAGACCCAACATTCCCGTTTAACTGGATTTTAAACTATTTCTGGCTGGAAAGATGTTGTGCGGAATGCATGGTGAAAGGATGTCTTTTTTTGGCAAAAGAAAAAAAGAAAATTGAATGGAAAGAATGGCTGAAAGCAATCATTATAGCGGTCTTGCTTGCATTAATTTTAAAAACCTTTGTTTTCGCAACTTCCATTGTTGAAGGAGACAGTATGTACCCGACATTGCAAGATGATCAACGGGTTTTATTCAACAAATTCATATATTTGATAAAAAAACCTGACAGAGGAGATATTGTCATTATAGAAAGGCCAATCAAGAATTACGTAAAGCGTGTAATTGGGTTGCCTGGAGAAGTCATTGAAATGAAAAACCATCAGTTGTACATCAATAACAAAAAAGTCAGCCAAAATTATGTTTCGCAGGACGCGATCAATCATACCGGCAATTTTGGACCCATTAAAATACCGAAGGAAAGCTATTTTGTAATCGGGGACAACCGTGCAATCAGCAAAGACAGCCGCAATGGGCTTGGGTTTATAGATAGCGGGGATATCATCGGTAAATCTGAATTGATCATTTATCCGTTCAATGAGTGGTCGAGAACCAGATAACGAAACAGTGAACGCTGTGATACTGTAAGATGACTCGTAACGCTGAATCGCAAGATAAAATAGCCACCGTATTACGGTGGCTATTTTATCGATATGTACGTCTGTCTCGTAAACCAGCTCAAGGAATGGCGTCAATTCTCGTTATCGAATACACATGAACCGATATTAAACAAAAGAATAGCCACACAAATAATAGCAAAAACTGCTTCCCACATTTCCTACACCTCCTGAAATCAGTACAATTTATCTTTTGTCAAGCCTATTGTTCCTATACTTCATCATACCACATCTTATCCCTTTTAGTGAACCACCCTACCTCCACTTATTTACCATTTGGCCAATGGAAGCAGGGCATGGCTTAATGATACTTTTTTATGGGCTAACGAAAGCTGTACGGGATTAATCGCTCTTTCTAAGGCTTTGCCTGCTCATCGGGACTGTAACCCTCACGCTATATTAATGGGGGCTACGAGAACATTGTTAAAGCAAATGAATGCGGCTTTAAGCGCTCTATCCAATGATGATCCTTTCTTTCGGATAATGGTATTTGCCGCCACCTCTATTCCTTTTAAACATGAATAAGGCAGTGATGATCCCCACTCTTCCAATGAACATCAACAGCATAAGGATGAGTTTACTTACGATACCTAGTTGCGGTGTGACGCCAAGGCTCAGCCCGACCGTACCAAAAGCGGAAGTCGCTTCGAAAAACGCTGTAGTGACCGAAATGGACTCAATTGCTGAAATGGTAATCGTCGAAATATACACAATCATGATTGCGAGCAGCATCACAACAACCGCCTTGTACAAATCTTCCTCGTGCACTTCCCTGCGAAATATGCGGATATTGTTTCCTCCTCTTGCATAGGTGATGATGAAAATAACCACAAGTGCAAAAGTAGTGGTCCGAACCCCCCCTCCCGCGCTGCTGGGAGATGCCCCGATAAACATCAACAAAGACATGACTAAATGGTTTGGTTCTGTCAGCTGTGTAATATCCATCGTCGTCAGACCAGCGCTTCTTGTCGTCACCGACTGAAATAAGGCATAGAACAAAACCTCATGCCAGGATTTACCCGCGAAAAAGTGCTTGGCATCCAGTAAATAAATCAGCAATGCTCCAACGACAATCAAAATAAAAAAAGTGATCGACGTTACTTTTGTAAACAGTGAGAATCTCCGGAATGTATTATTTTTAGAAAAAAGATATTCCTTTACCTCGATTAACACTGGAAAACCAATGGCACCAAAAATAATCAGCAGCATTGTAATAAACTGAATGAAATAATCATGTTGATAAGAAATGAGAGAATCCCCTGTAATATCGAATCCCCCGTTTGAAATAGCGCTGATCGTACTAAAAAAACCGTTCAAATATGCTTTGCCTGGAGCGTAATACTTTAGAAAATAGGTGCCCAGCACGACAAACGCGATAAATTCGATTACGAATACCACGACAATAATCTGTTTGATCAGGCGAACCATGCCCTCGAACTTTGTCTGGTTCTGATCAGTCATAATCAATCGACGTTCTTTAAATCCGATTTTTTTTCCAAGCAAAAGCCAGATAGATGTTCCGATTGCCATGATACCAACAGCACCGAGCTGAAGAATCAATGCAAGGAAGAAAATCCCTGTTGTGCTCAGCGAAGATGCAATTGATATAGGTGTCAGTCCTGTGACGCTCAATGCGCTGACAGCTACGAATAATTTATCGATAAATGCGATATGTACACCCGGCTGATAGGCAACTGGCATACATAGCAGAGCAGTCGAAAAAGCAACTGCAATAAAATAATATAGTAATATCATCTGCACAGGTGATAAACGCCTTATCTGTTTTGAGAAATTAGACATATGAAACCCCTTTGACTAAGCTGTTTATTTCTTTCATCAAAAACCTACAACTTATTATAGCAGGCTGTAATGGATTTTTCCTATCTTTATCATTTTTTTACTGACTCATTTATTAAACTTTTTAAAAAATCACAGTGAATGTGACTCACTGTGATTCCGGCCTATTGACTATTGATTTCTTTCTTGAATTGTTTTAATAAGGAGGCACCCTGATAACCATCAACAATTAACGTTTCCAGCAATGCTTCGATTTTACTTTTCCGCTGGTCAACGATTTTTCCCATGAACAATACGTTTATATTTTCTTTCATTTCATTGACATTTACTATCTTACTGATAAATACGACTGGTGTATTATTCTCTTTGGTAATGACAGCCTCCAGCATGAATTCATCACGTTCATTTTGCAGTCTCCGCAATAAAGGAAGCTGATCCCGTTTTGTGTAGACCTCTAACACCCACCGGTCCTGATCATCCTCTTTGTTGATAATCAGGCCATCCAACATTTCAATGTTGTGGTGAAGCAGTTCCTCACCTGAACCTTCTAAAATGCGCAATCCTT
Source organism: Tigheibacillus halophilus (assembly GCF_042683165.1). Taxonomy (NCBI): domain Bacteria; kingdom Bacillati; phylum Bacillota; class Bacilli; order Caryophanales; family Bacillaceae; genus Tigheibacillus; species Tigheibacillus halophilus. The sequence goes on along the minus strand of NZ_JBHUIZ010000003.1, from coordinate 483,771 downwards.
TCAATTTAAAAGTTTTCATCGGCACCACCTTCCTCTAATTTTAATGAGTTAACTGCGATATAATCATTTTCATGAAGAAAAAATCAGCCGCCAATATAAGACATTTCTATTTTTTTACGGTTGCTTTTTCCGCTTTCTGCCCGTTCGTCTGAATAACGGTCTTTCCTTCTCCCCCAAAGGCGTGCCAAATCATACCTTAGCTGCCGGTCATCACAACCTTCACGAAGCTTTGATTTGATATCATACCCACCGGAGGCGAATAGACATGTATACAGTTTGCCGTCAGCGGAAAGCCGGATACGCGTACACGAGGAACAGAAGGAGTCTGTTACAGAAGATATGACGCCTACCTCCCCTATTCCATCAAGATAACGGAACCTGGACGCAACTTCACCTTCATAATTCGGTTCGACCGCCTCCACAGGCATTTCTGTATGGATTTTATTAATTATTTCCTGTTTTGAAATGACATTTTTCATATCCCAGCCATTGTGATTTCCAACATCCATGAATTCAATATAGCGCAAAATGACGTCTTTGTCTTTAAAATACCTCGCCATAGGGAGGATTTGGCTTTCATTCATTCCTTTTTTGACAACCATATTTAATTTAACTTTCAAGCCTGCTGCAATGGCAGCTTCAATTCCTTTCAGTACTGGCTGGACACCTACTCCACGGCCATTGATTTGTTTAAACACTTCATCCTCGATTCCATCCAGACTGATATTGACGCGCTGCAGACCTGCAGCTTTCAATTTCTTCGCTTGTTTGGGCAACAGTACAGCGTTCGTCGTCAACGCGATATCCTTTATGCCATCAATCTGATAGAGCTCCTCAATCAATTCATGCAAATCTTTGCGCAGGAGAGGTTCTCCACCAGTTATTCTGATTTTAGTCACACCAAGTGCAGCAAACTGCCTTGCAAGACGGACAATTTCTTCAAAGCTGAGAAGCTCGCTTTCTGGTAAAAAAGGATAATCATGGCCGAATATTTCCTTCGGCATGCAATACGTGCAGCGGAAATTGCATTTATCAATGACTGAAATCCGCAAATCCTTCAACAATCTGCCGAAATGGTCCCGTACTGGAGTATTATCCATCACGATTCCTCCTTCTTTAATTTCCTGAATGCTTCAAAGCTTTGTTGACCTTCCGTATCTTCCAGCAGCAATACATCGACAACACTGCCCGCCTTATACCCTCTGCTCCCCCCAGGAAGAACCATCAGACAGGTAGTATGCGCCAGCGACGAAACTACATTGGATTTGTCCATGCCCGCGCTATGCACTACCATCGTACCTTTTTCAAAATGGATGTAACCACGAACAAACCTCGTAAAAGGATTCGCCTTCAAAAAGCTGGTTGCCATGATAGCTTTCGTCCGCTTTAAAAAAGGATTCGGGTTATATAAGCTGGTTTGAATGATTGGCCTGGCAAACAATTCAAACCCAACATAACATGCAGATGGATTTCCGGACAATCCGAATAACAGCTTACTACCCATAGAGGCAACCGTCGTGACACTGCCAGGGCGCATTGCAACCTTATTGAATAATACCTCGGCACCAAGTTTTTCGTAAATGGCCGGCATCAAATCATAGTCGCCGACAGATACGCCCCCCGTTGTAATCAGTATATCGACCTCATCCAGTACGGACTTGATTTTGCCGAAGCTGCTTTCCAGCTTATCAGCAAGCTGGCCGTAATAACGGTATTCAGCACCTGCGCGTTTAACCTGAGATGCAATCATGTATGCATTGGAATTGCGAATTTTTCCCGGCTGTAAAGGCTCCTCGATTTCAAGTAACTCCGTGCCAGTAGAGATGATACCTACGAGTGGTTTTTTTGCGACTGATACATGGTGATATCCAAATGTGGCCAAAAGGGCTTTGATACCGGGATTGATTAAAGTGCCTTTTTCGACAAGCAAATCTCCCTTCTGTATCTCAGAACCCTCCTTCATTATATTATCGCCTTCAGGAATTTCCCGTTTAAGCCTTATGAATGGCTGGCCGTCTTGCTCGAATTCGTGGCAGATTTCAAACATGACAACACAATCCGCTCCTTCTGGAATCTTAGCCCCAGTCATAATCCTGGTCGCCTCATTCACTTGCAGTTTTTTCGTCGGTAATTCCCCCGCCCCTATATGATCTACAACTTGGAAAGTTACCGGACAGTTTTTCGAGGCTCCATTCGTATCACTTGACTTGATCGCAAAACCATCATATGGAGATTTATCAAAAGAAGGGATCGCGTTGGTCGCATATATCGGTTCCGATAACCTTCTATTATCACATGCATGTATGGAAATGACTTCACTGACTGCTTTTAATTGGTGCTCCATCACTGCTGATACTGCAGTTTCAACAAAAATTGGTTTGCGTATTTCAACCATAAGATCACCAGCCTTATATGTATTTTACATTATGCCGTATTTTACTTTTAACCTTGCTTCAGCTATTGCTTCTTAGGTCTGCACCTAATTCCAGTTTAACAAACTTATCAGGCAAATGACACTTATTCTCCGACAATTCTATGGCTTATATAGACTTTTAAGCGTATTGCTGCCTGTAGCTGCGGATGATGCCTGCCCATGCAAAACTTGACGTTCCTTCAAATAAATAATTCCTATGTTTCCGGACATACTGACCAAAAAGGCATAAACTGGGGTGAAACAAATGGCCTATTTATTCTTACTGCTATTTTTTGTATTGTTTTTGCTATTGCTGGTCCACTTTAAAAGCAGTACCAGAGCTGGCGCCGACAGCGATTCCCGTCTGACAGAAGAACAAAAAGAAATACTCAGACAGGATTACATTTCGCACAGTATTACGGATGGAAGAAAAGACCCGGAAAAGCTCTAAATCCAGGAAATAATAGACTTCATTACGCATCCTGCCCCCAAAATTTTTACACATTATTTACTGCCAAGGAAAAAAATAGCAAGTATAAATAAGTGTTCAGCAATAAAACATAACAATGAAAGGTTAAAGGAGGAAATAACATGACAGTAGGCAGCCAATTGAAACAAACCCTGGCAGGTCTGAAAAGCGCCCAGGCCAGCCTGGAACAGTTCGCTTTGCAAACCGAAAATAAACAAGCGAAAAAGCTTTATGAAAATGCAGCCCAGCAAACGCAAAGCATACTGCAGACAATAGAACCGCGCATTCAGCAAATCGAACAGGAAGAACCGCAGTATAAAGGATTTTAACCTGAAGGGGGACAGTATCCCCCCTTTCCCTTAGATCAAATACAGCGTATTTCACAAATTAATTTTAAAACAAATTTCCATACAAGGAAAAACGGGTGAGTAGCATGAATTATCTTCGATTGACGCTAATACTATTTATTTTTTCCTTTTTAATCGTAGGTTGCCAGAAAGATCCCGATTATCATAAAACAACTGAACATAATCAAGGAATAACCAATACATCAGTAAAAAAAGCCCCTGTTGACCAAGGCATATCAGCCAAAGCAAAGAACTTGCTAGGCGAAGATGAGAGAATCACCAGTGTTCAAGCGATAAATGATGATAAGCATCTCGTAATTGCTGTATCTGTACCCCATCTGCAGCGCTTTAAACTGGAAAAAACAAAAAAGAGACTGGACAAGCAGATGAAAAAAGAATTCCAGAACCATCACGTCACTTTGTCAACAGACAAAAAAATTCAACTGGAGCTGGAGCAGCTTCAAAAAGAAATGGATAATCAACAACTTTCACAAAAAACACTGAGCAAAAAACTCAAACACATCATCAAACTTTCTAAAGAAGAAACCTAAGACAGAAATGAGGGATTTGGTCATGGCTGATAAAAAGAAAAAAAACCTGCCTCCAGAAGCACAAAAATATCAAGCTTTCCAGAAACAAAGAGAAACTAAAAGACCCGTAGTGAAAAACTGCTGTAAGGCTTTTTTGATTGGCGGCCTGATTTGTTGCATCGGCCAGGCAATTTCAACATTTTATATTTATTTTTTCGATTTCACCGAAAAAACTGCAGGAAATCCGACAACAGCAACGCTCATTTTCATTACAATGCTGGTGACTGGTTTCGGTGTTTACGACCGGCTTGCCCAATTTGCAGGGGCAGGTACAGCAGTTCCTGTAACAGGATTTGGCAACGCAGTCATCTCTTCTGCGATAGAAGACAGACCAGAGGGCCTCGTACTGGGAGTTGGCAGCAGCATGTTCAAGCTCGCTGGGCCAGTCATTGTATTTGGCGTGTTCAGTGCTTTTATCATCGCCTTGATCAAAACAATTTTAATTCAGTGGGGTGGCCTGTGATGCTGCAAGGACACCGCACTTGGATATTCGAAAATAAACCGGTAATCATTTCAACTGGTACAGTCGGTGGTCCATTTGAGGCGAATGGCAATGTACCGGAGAGTTTCGATATCCTTCATGACGATATGTGGTTACAGCAAGATTCTTTCGAAAAAGCACAACAAACGATGATGGAAGAAGCATGCCAGCATGCTATTAAAAATAGTTCAATTCAAAAAGAACAAGTCAATTTTTTCATCGGCGGGGATTTGACGAACCAGATCACACCTACCACTTTTGCTGCCAAATCTGTTGGCGTACCATATTTCGGGTTGTTCAATGCCTGTGCCACCTCAATGGAGGCTTTAGCCTTATCCGCATGCATTGTCAATAACGGCGGAGCTGATTATATTTTGAGCGGCACATCCAGCCATAACGCAGCGGCCGAACGGCAATTTCGCTATCCTACCGAATATGGCGGCCAAAAACCTCCGACTGCACAATGGACAGTGACAGGAGCAGGCTGCAGTTTGCTGGCGCAGCATGGGAATGGGCCGGCTGTGACCTCTGCCACTATAGGTAAAATAGTCGACATGGGCATTACCGATGCTTTCAACATGGGCGGGGCAATGGCTCCAGCAGCTGTTGATACGATTATCGCACATTTAAAAGAAAGAAATATCGATCCATCGTACTACGATTTGATCATTACAGGGGATCTTGGAAAAATCGGCAATAAGGTTTCTTTTGATTTGCTGCAAGAAAACGGCATCCACGTAAAAAAAGAACAATATGTCGATTGCGGTCTGACCATCTATCGCGAAGATCAGCCAGTATTATCAGGAGGCAGCGGTGCAGCATGTTCCTCAGTCGGTGTTTATGGCCATTATCTTAAACTGATGAAAGAGAAGAAAGTGAAAAGAATATTATCTGTTGCAACCGGTGCTTTACACTCTCCGCTGTCCATCAAACAAAAGGCATCTATTCCATGCATCGCCCATGCTGTGTCCATCGAGTCTGGAAGTGATGATGTATGATATTTTTCTGGGCTTTCCTGATTGGCGGATTAATCTGCGTAATCGGGCAAATCATGTTCGACGTTTTCAAACTGACTCCAGCCCATACTTTATCAGGAATGGTGGTTGCAGGAGCTATCATCTCTGGTTTCGGGTGGTATCAGCCACTCGTCAATTTTGCAGGAGCCGGGGCTACTGTTCCTATTACCAGTTTTGGAAATGCGCTTGTCCAGGGTGCGATGGCTGAAGCCCAAGCACACGGACTAATAGGTGTTGTGACGGGGATGTTCGAAGTAACCAGTTCAGGTATTTCTGCAGCAATTGTTTTTGGTTTTGTTGGTGCCTTACTTTTCAAACCCAAAGGGTAATTTGAAAGGAGATTTTTCACCATGACAGTCGGTTCCGATTTAAAAGCTTGTCTTGCCAGCATGAAGAGCATTGAAGCTTCTTTGGAAATGTTGGCAGGACAAACCGTCAACCAATCGTCTAAACAAGCTTTTCACGATGCGCATGAAATCGTGAAACAGATGAAAAATGATTTTTCTAAACAAGTGATAAAAATTTCCAATGAAGAACCACAATATTAAAAAGGATATCGGAAAATAGAAAGGAATTTTAATCATGCCTGACTGGGTCCGTATCATCATGAATTCAACTATCCTCATTGTCGTTTTATTTTTTTTAACCAAATGGTTGGGAAAAAAACAACTCTCACAGCTGAATATATTTGAATATATCACCGGTATCGTGCTTGGGGGTATAGTAGCGATCCACGCAAGTACATTGCAATTTCCATTGATTTACGGTTTACTTGCCATGCTTGTCTGGTTCCTCATTCCATTCGGCTTAGAATATCTTGGTTTGAAAAGTAAGAAAGTGAGAGATTTCACGCAGGGAAAAAGTACCGTCATCATCCAAAATGGAAAGATTATGGAAGAAAATTTGAAAAAGGAAAGATATACTGCTGATGATCTTATGGAAAATCTGCGCAATAGAAACATTTTCCGGGCAGCCGATGTTGAATTCGCTGTACTGGAACCCACCGGTATAATCAATGTTTTACCTAAAACTGAAAAACAGCCATTAACTGCCAAGGATCTGGACATTAAACTAGCGCCAAAAAAAGAACCGCAGATAGTCGTGATGGACGGTAAAGTGATCCATGAGGGTCTTGCCAATGCCTCACTAAACATAAATTGGCTGGAAACGGAACTGGAAAAGCTGCAAGTCAGCATAGAGAATATTTTTCTCGGCCAGGTAGACAGCGATGGACAGCTCACCGTCGACTTATTCGATGACAAACTGACTGTCCCTGCCCCAGCACAAAAACAACTTCTTATGGCCTCAATGAAAAAAGTGCAAGCTGACTTGGAACTTTTCGCGCTAGCTACAGATAACAACACTTCCAAAAACCTCTATACGAAGCAAAGTGAACAAATGCAAAAAGTGATTCAACTCACTGAGGATTATCTGAAGTGAGTTGTTTGCTTTACATAAATAAGGAAAAATGTAGCACCTTAAAAATAAAGTATCTTGCTGCGGAGGGGTTTAATTGAAACAATATTTGCGTAGAAAATATGATAAAACCACTCAAAAAAGGGATAGGGAACGAATGAAAAAAAAGCTGAGTCCCCACATTGACGAAAATATTCAGACCTTCAAGCAATTGTACTCGATCCCGGAAAACGCGGATGTTGTGCTGCGCACCATCCACCTCCCTTCGATACAAAAAAAAGCTGCAATTATATTTATCAAAACGATTAGCAATACAGATTTGATTGACAAAGATATTATCAAACCTTTACAAGAAGAAAAAGATATCGAAAAACAGGAAGAATTATTGAACGTATCTTCACTTCAGGTCAAAACCTTTGTTAACGATATTGCGGACGGCATAAATCAAGGTCTTACAGCAATTATTACTGACACCCACACGGAAGCCTTTCTGGCAGAAACGGCAAATTTTGCCGGCAGAAGCATCGACAAACCTGAAACGGAAAAAGTGGTTAAAGGACCAAAAGAGGCTTTCAATGAGCTGGTCAGCACAAATATTTCCATGGTGCGAAAGAAAATCAGGGACGAAAAACTGGTCTTTGAAAAGAGCAAGATTTCCAAACGCTCAGAAAACACCATTTTCATAGCATATATCAAAGGAGTTGTTGATGAGGATCTGCTAACGAAAGTGAAAAAGAGAGTAAATGATCTGGATGTCAATATGGTGCAAAACTTATCTTTACTTGAACAATATATTGAGGACAGACCGTTCTCAATCCTTCCAACCGTGCTATATACCGAACGGCCTGACCGGGCTGCTGCATTCATCCAAAGTGGTTACATTGCTATCTTAATGGATAACTCTCCCGACTGTTTAATCGCCCCAGCCACTTTCTGGTCTTTTTTTCACGGTCCCGAAGATCAGTATCTACGCTTTTTTTATGGAAATTTCACGAGAGTGCTGCGAATTATCTCCCTGTTTGTCACTTTGTTTACATCGGCCATTTATATTGCATTGACCAATTTTCACTCGGAAATGATTCCCCCGGATTTATTGTTGGCCATCGCTGCTACGAGGGAAAGAGTCCCTTTCCCGATCATTATCGAAGTGCTGGTGATGGAGCTGGCGTTCGAACTGATTAGGGAAGCCGGGATTCGCGTTCCGGCACCAATTGGGCCAACCATCGGTATTGTGGGAGCGTTAATCTTAGGACAGGCCGCTGTACAGGCTAACGTTGTCAGCCCAATTATCGTTATTGTTGTAGCTCTTGGTGGGCTTAGCTCGTTTGTCATCGGTGACATCAGTCTGAATTTCGCAGTACGAATCAGCCGTTATTTCCTGATGATCTCTGCTTTTTTATATGGCATATACGGTTTAACCGCTATATTTACAATGGCAGTAGCTTATTTGGTTTCTATCAAATCATTTGGCATCTCCTACTTGGCACCTCTTACACCAAGTTACCAACCATACAGTCAGACCATCTTTAGGGGGCTGCTGCCTCATCAGTTAATCCGGGCGGGGTTTTTAAAGCTGAAAGATGCGCAAAAAAAGAAGGGTGAACAGGAATGAAACAATCCAATGGCAAGATTGGCATGAAGGAATATATTGCCATTGTCGTGTTCATGATTGGAGCAAAAATAGCTGACGATACGCCATCGCTTTTTTTTAAGCAATTGGACAATGCAGCATGGATGTCGCCACTCATTAACGGTCTGGCCGCTATCCTCCCAATAGCTTTATTCATCAAGGTCCTCACTTTGTATAAAGGAATGAACCTGGCGGAAATTACTTGTCGATTATTGGGTAACTTTATTGGCAAAATTGTCTTATTCTTTTTATGGGCAATATTATTCAGTGCCATTGTGCTGGACTCCTCCGTATACAGTGAGATCATTACATCGACATATTTCCCGAATTCTTCGACCTTCTTGGTACTGACTGTATTAATCGGGGTCTGTGCGTACATTGGAAAAAAAGGGATCGAACAAATCGGCTCAGTCTCCTGGGCACTCTTTCCTTATGTGGAAACGTTTTTTGTTTTAGCACTGGCACTATGTATGTTGCAGGGGAATTTTGATTTTTTGTTTCCATTCTTCGGTCCTAGCGAGTGGACGGTGATTAAGAATAGCGTGACTAAAGGGAGTGTTTTTGCTGATTTTACGTTTATTCTGCTTATCGCGCCTGCAGTGAAGAATATGAAAGACCTAAAAAAAGGCACATGGATTTCGTTCGGAATCATACTGGTGGAAGCTGCTATCGCACTTGCTTCTTATGTGCTGTTATTCGACTATCATTCTGTAAAAATGATGAGCTATCCATTTCACGAAAGTATTTTTTATGTCGAATTTGGCTTTCTGACAAATGTAGAAATATTAATATTTCCTTTTTGGCTGGTTGGAGCTTTTATTCGTTTTGCAGCTTACTTATATTTGAGTGCAATACTTCTCGGTAATATTTTGGGAATAAAAAACTTTGAATACATCATACCTGTTCTTGCAGCTTTGACCCTTCTTTGCGGAATGATCCTGCCCATTACACCCGATATATTGAATCAGCTAAGGGAGTTGGAGCTGCTTGCAGCAACACCTGTATTCTTCCTTTATCCTGTATTACTTTTTGTGATTGCTAAATGGCGGGGTGAGAAACGTGTTTCTTCAGACTGAACGGAATAAATATCTGTGTTTGCTTGTTTTGGTCATATTCGCGGCAATGCTCACAGGCTGTGGGGACAGAAGCGAATTGGAAAACAATGCATATGTAATCGCTATTGGTATAGATAAAGCCAAAAAGAAAGATGCCGTTCAAATAAGCTTCCTGATTGCCAATCCTGAATACGGAAGCCAACAAGAAGGTGCAAGTACTGATGAACCACCTGTAGAACTCATTTCCTTCGAAGCAAATGATGTCTCTACAGCTAGAAATCTTGCCAATACGGTCATCGCCAAAAAAATATCCTACAGTCTGCTTCGAACGATGATTGTGTCGGAAACATTTGCCAAAGATAAACGGTTTATCAGGTGGATGTACGATGGCTCCAGAGATCCGGATATAAGGAGAGATATTCGCCTAGTAGTCTCTCATGAACCCGTCATTGATTTTTTTGAAAATAATCGTCCAAGATTGGAGAGTCGCCCACACAAGTATTTTGAGTTTATGTTAAAGCGTGGTACTGAAACTGCTACTATCCCGAATTCACTATTGAATCATTATTTTCGTATTACGGAAGCGGATGCTGATGCATTTTTAGCTATTTACAGCACAACCATCAGGAGTGGCCAGAAGGAAAATAAACATCAAGAAGAGGGCTATTTCACTGCGGATCAATTCCGTTACAGAGGGGAAACCAACGCCGCTGTTTTTGCCGGATCAGCGATTTTCAAAAGAGGCAGGATGATAGGCAAGCTTACCGCAGAGGAGACCAGGATAGCGATAGAACTGAGTAACATCGCAAAAGCAAGTGATGTATTGACCACTTTTCCAGACCCTTTGAATGGACACTACAAAGTCGGTGTACGTTTAAGGAAAAATGAATCTAACAGCATACAGATGAACTTGGAAAAAAAACAGCCTGAAATCGATGTTACCATCCCCCTCATCGCTGATGTTGTTTCCGTGCACAGTCTGCAGCAATATGCAGCAAGTTTGGAAAAACAACACATCTTAAAGCATGCATTAGAAAAGGATATCGAGACTAGAGCAAAAAAATTAATTCAAAAAACACAGAGAGTTTATGGTGTGGAACCTTTCGGATGGTCGTTGAAAGCCCGCAGGGAATTCCTGACTAACCCAGAATACGAGAGGTTCGACTGGATGAAACAATACCCACATATGAAGGTAAATGTGAAAGTGGAACTATCTATTCAAAAATTCGGCAGGCAGGATAAGTCTATCCATTTTAAGGAAGGGAGGGAATAGTATGCGCCTGCTATTGTGGTTTATCACAATTGCATCATTTATTTACACGGTCCTCTTTGCTTACGCTTTGTGGAAAGAAAAAAGCAAACCGGGCGCAATTGCGATGCTGATATGTGCGATTGCCATTTTCATTTCCCCTTTTTTCATCACGTTATCTTAACGATAAATGGAAAAGACATTCCATATGATGATTTGGAATGTCTCTATTATCATTCGTTAGGATATACACAAGGCTACCTTCCCAAACTGTTTTCCACCTTCCAAATGCTCCATTGCCTTCTTAGCATCTGTTAATTCAAAATCCGTATCCACCACCGGATGGATCTGATGCTTGTCCATGAAGGAGAGCATGTCAAGGAGTTCCTCCCTTGAAGCCATCGTACTTCCGATCAACCGCTGCTGAGCATAAAAGAATTGACGGAGGTTCAACTCCACTGTATCATCTGTTGAGGAGCCGAACACAACGAATCTGCCTCCAGGCTTCAACAACGCGAAAGACTTGTTGAAAGTTGCTTGACCCACGCTGTCGATCACCAAGTCAATTGTTTCATTCTTCAAAGCTTCGGACCAATCACTATCAGAGTCAAGTACGATGTGGGCACCGAGTTGTTTGGCAAGCTGCTGCTTTTGTTCACTACGAGATGTAACAATCACTTTTGCACCAATACTTGCAGCAAAAGAAATTAAGTATGTGGCCACGCCGCTGCCTGCTCCAGGTATAAAAACAGTCTGTCCCTTTTTCAATTCCCCTTTTGTAAACATAGCCCTATATCCCGTCATGCCGGATAGAGCTAAAACTCCCGCTTCTTGCCATGTGAGATACGCCGGTTTTTTTTCAACTTGGGAGGCCGCTATGACTATTTTTTCAGCGAAAGTTCCATTGTCCGGCATACCAAGGATGTCGAAACCAGCTGGCGGCACAACAGAATTATCGGGCCAGCCTAGTGATGGATTGATAATGACCTCATCACCCACGCTGACATTTTTCACGTCATCTCCAACCGCTGTGATCACACCAGCACCATCAGAACCTAGTATGAGCGCATCCTTATCATTGCCCAATCTTTTCCCTATAAATAAATCCCTATGATTCAGCCCTGCACACTTCAGGGATACGATAACTTCCCCATGACCAGCTGTTGGATTTGTCATCTCTTTCATTTTGTAATGACCATGTTCAAAAACAAATGCCTTCATATCACTTCGCTCCTTTAACCAAATATGCACTGTACTTTTCCAGTGATCTCATAGTGGAGATATCTTCAGAAAATAATGGTACATAATACAGGTTTTGTTTGTAAAATAGGTTTTCAATTTGCTTGATATAAAGCTTTTCAGAAGAACGACGCTCAGCCAGGAACTTTCCGTCTGCAAATGCAGGCAATACCTTATTTATCACTAATGATTTCACACGTAACTGATATTTATCAAGTATTTTGATTGCCTTTTCTGTTTCTAAAATTGCCAGACGTTCCGGATTAAGCACAAAAACAAATCCGGTCTGAGCGGGGTCAAGCATTATTTCCCGAACCTTTCGAAAACGATACTGTCTATTTTTCAAAGTTTCATAAATCGGATCATCCACTTCCTTTCCATCATAAAGCAACTGCGAGTAATTTCTGTTCGTTTTCTCCCTTTTCTCAAGTAGTCCATCTATCCAGACACCCATTAATTCTGGAAGCGACAACAGTCTGATGGTATGCCCTGTAGGTGCAGTATCAAAGATGATTGTATCAAAACGCCGCCCCTCTTCCAGAATGATCGAAATAATTTTATCAAATAAAGCTGCTTCATCAGCTCCCGGAGACGCTTTTGCGATATCCAATTGTCTGTTCACTTCTTCAAGCATGCTGACTTGTACAACATTTGCCATATTTTCCCGAATGCTCGCAATGTATGTATCTGTTTCTTTTTCAGCATCAATTTCAATCGCAGACAGATACTTGCTTACACGTGTGATACGTGAAGAAATCTTTTCATGAAGAATGTCTCCCAGATTATGTGCTGGATCAGTAGAGACCAATAATGTCTGCAGGCCTTGGTTTGCAGCGTTGAATGCGATTCCCGCTGCGGTAGTTGACTTGCCCACTCCGCCCTTGCCGCCAACGAACAGCAGCTTCTTATAAATTTCTTCCATGGTCCTCCCCCCTTTTTACATCTAGCAGCAACGCATGCCCGAAAGTGGAGATTTGTCCATCCCCATACGCAAATGCCAGTCGTGGAATTTTCCAATCATATATGGATATAGCTCCAATGTATAAAAGTAAACGGGATTTGGAATGCCGAGCATCTCGGAATAGAGAAGCAATAAGAACAAATCATCTTCTGCCCGCAATTCACGGGCAATCTCCTGACGGTGTGGCATACTTAACACTTCTTCGTACCAATCGAGCAATTTTTTAAGTTTCATGCAATTTCCTCCCCCGCAATTGAAAAGGGATCTGGAATGGACCCCTTCTCAAATTAGTCATCGCTTCCCATTATTTCGAGTCAATCGGCTGATTTTTCTCTTTCGTCAATACAAAGAATGCTGTCAGTGTAATCCAAACGGCAAAAACGAAAATAATTGCGCCAAAGATGAACAGCAGCATATTCGAGCCGGTACCAAACCAAGACCATTCAAAGACTACCTGCTGAAACATGGCGTACAATGTCATAAACATAACAAAAATCATCGGAATTAATGTCACTGCATAATTTCTGCCAAGCCGCCTCAGCCAGACGCTGATTAATAACAAACTGATTCCGGCTAATAATTGGTTGGAAGTACCGAATAATGGCCATAGCAGATAGCCTCCTGAACCGAATCCTTTCGGTCCGTGCGGCAGCAGAACTAGTGCTGCACTCGATACAACCGCTACTGAGGTAGCCACATGCGGGCGTGCCAACACAGGCATTCTATATTCCATGCCCAATTCAGCGATGATATAGCGCATGAGCCGAACAGAAGTATCTAACGTAGTTGCAGCAAAACTTACCACGATAATTGACACGATGGTGGTTGCGATGTCTGCAGGAATCATCAGCCCTGATGCCAATTTGCTTGCGCCTTGGACGAAGACGTTCAAGCCAATTCCATTCGCTTCTGTAAAACTTGTGTAATTCGAGAGGAATTCACTTTTTGATGCAAAAAAAGTAATAACTGCCAGTGTAGCAATCAGGGCAAGTATTCCTTCTCCTACTGCTCCCAAATACCCAACGAACCGCGCATCCCTCTCATTGTTCAATTGTTTAGCAGACGTACCGGAAGACACCAGTCCATGAAAACCTGAGATTGTCCCACAAGCAATAGTAATGAATAATAGCGGGAACCACGATGTGCCAGCCCCAGGGTTTGTTGCCGGCGCAGTGATTTCAGGGTTCGTAAACAATAAGCCCAAATATAAGATAGCCAAGCCGACAACAAGCTGGTGCGAATTGATAAAATCACGGGGCTGCAGTAATTTCCAGACGGGCAGTGTAGATGCAATATACACATAGATCATCAAAATGACAATCCAAATAAAGAACGCTGTGGAAACTGTTCCTAATCCGAATAATCCAGTACCACCTTCACCACCCATATATTGCACCAAATCAATTTGTAAAAAACCTACTTTACTTGCAAGAATTGCTGCGCCATACATGACAATCAATCCGATCAATGAAGGCCCAAGCATTTTCTTCTGTTTCTTATACACCGTAACGCCAATCCATACCGCCAGAGGGATCTGGATAAAGACAGGGAACACACTGGAAGGAAAAGAGATGAATAGATTGGCAATCACCCAGGCGAAGACAGCGTTAACCATTAGTACAAGAATCAAAATGATAAACAAAAATAAGATTTTCGCTCGTTGCCCTATTAATTTATCAGCTATTGTCCCCACTGAATGGCCCTTATGTCTAACTGAAAGAACCAGCGTACCAAAGTCATGTACACCAGCAGCGAAAACAGTCCCTAAAACGACCCAAAGCAACGCTGGCAGCCACCCCCAATAGACCGCAATGGCAGGTCCAAGAATTGGTGCCGCGCCAGCCACAGATGTAAAATGATGGCCCCATAGAACGAATTTATTCGTAGGAACAAAGTCGACATCATCTTTGTAGCGGTGTGCGGGAGTGATGTAATTGGAATCCAAGCGAAAGATTTTCTCAGCAACAAATTTTGAATAAAAGCGGTAACCTAAAGCCAAGACAAACATACCTAAAAAAGCAATCAGTATTGCATTCAATTTTTTAACCTCCCTCGATGAAATGAAAGATTCTCCCATAGTTGGACGCTTATAATTGATAGGTATGCAAGCCTATCGGTCTTCATAACCAGTTTCATTTTCTCATGCAGGTGATATCGTCTCTCCCCACACGACACAAAAAGAGAGCTGTTTCTCTTGGAAACAGCTCTCCCGATTGATTTGATCATCTGCCCATGCCCTTTAAGAATGCCAGAAGCATTGTCAGACTTCGATTGATATCCGGGTTGTTGACAGCCCTGACCAAATCCAAGTAGCCTGTTTTGACAGATTCATCAGCAGCTGCGGCTTCTTGCATACCGCTATTCAGTTTGTTTAGCAAGTAAGCCATCTCATCTACCTTGACTTCACCTAAAAGCAACAGGAGCTTGCTTAAATTCCCCAGGATGGCGGAATACTTCGGTTTATCAAATATCTCCATCACATTTGCCAATGCATCTTCTTTATGTCGAACAAGCGCACTGCCCATTTCCAGAAATCCCTTTTCATGGAGGCTGGCCAGCAGCTCGATACCTTCCAATATCGCCTCTTTATTATCAGCCACCGCTTCATTGATTTCCTGAAGATTTTGCTCTTGTACCGCTTCTTTTGTAATTTCCATTCGTTTAATTTTCGTAATTGGTTCAGCCACGTTGTTTCACCTTGCTTCCTGGAAAAATATAGTCATCCCGTTGCCACTTTTCTTCTACCTTCACACTGATTTGCGGCTGCGGGTTTCCACGGCGATGATTATTTGACGGAAGCGGACTCTTGCCCTTCTTCTTGAGTACTTCCATCTTTACAGCGATTTCCTTATAAGCAGGTGTGTTTGTATCCTTATCTACACGGTTATCGGTCAAATAATTGACAGCAGTCTTTCCATTATCATTCAACGGCAGATATAATTCTTTCCCAGATACGCGATCGGTAACATGGGCTATACCTGTAACCGATCCTGCATGAGAGGTCAGTTTTATTTCTCCGCCCTCCTGCACACCTCTTTCTTTTGCCAATTCAGGAGAAATTTCAATAAAGGAATTCGGTGTTTTACTAGATATTTTCTTCGATTTGTATGTCATATTTCCTTCATGGAAATGTTCCAATAAACGGCCATTATTCACATGCAAATCATATTCATCATCGGTTTTATAAGGCAGTTCAAAATCTAACAAATAGAACCTGGCCTTGTTATCGTCAAAAGGAAAACCATCCTTATAAAGTAAAGGCGTATCTGTCCCATCTTCCGCCACAGGCCATTGCAGACTATTGTATCCTTCAAGCAAGTCATAGCTGACTCCCGCAAACAATGGCGCCAAACCAGCGGCTTCATCCATGATTTCCGATGGATGGTTATAAGACCAGTCGTATCCCATCTGGTTGGCAATAGCCTGAAGGATTTCCCAGTCGGGTTTAGACTCACCTGTTGGTTCCAATGCACGGTAAAGCCGCTGGATGCGACGTTCCGTATTCGTGAATGTACCTTCCTTTTCCAAGCTTGGTGAGGCTGGCAGGATGACATCAGCATATTCCGCAGTCTTTGTGAAAAACAGATCCTGTACTACAAAGAAATCCAATTTCTCAAAGGCGGCTGTGACGTAATTGATATTCGAGTCAACTACTCCTGTATCCTCACCGATTACGAACAGACTGTTAAGTGTTCCCGCATGAATCGCATGCATCATCTCGTGATTATCTTTACCTGCCTCTGCCGGAATTTCACAATCCCAAGCTTTTTCATACCGTTTTCTAACTTCAGCATCTGTCACCAATTCATAGCCTGGGAAATAATTCGGCATACTGCCGAAATCACTGCATCCTTGTACATTATTATGGCCTCGCAACGGATAAGCCCCAGTGCCTTTGCGCATGTAATTCCCTGTCAGCAACAGCAAATTCGATATCGCTGTGCTTGTATCACTGCCTAACTGATGCTGTGTGACTCCCATTGCCCAGCAAATAGCGAGTTTATCTACTTCAGCGATTTCTTTAGCAACTTCTTTCAGTGTTTCT
The DNA here is from genome assembly GCF_042683165.1 of Tigheibacillus halophilus. Taxonomy (NCBI): domain Bacteria; kingdom Bacillati; phylum Bacillota; class Bacilli; order Caryophanales; family Bacillaceae; genus Tigheibacillus; species Tigheibacillus halophilus. The sequence goes on along the minus strand of NZ_JBHUIZ010000003.1, from coordinate 466,860 downwards.
TGTGAAATTCCAGTAACCTCTTCTGCATAATCCATTGTGAATTTTTCAAGACTCTGTTTATAGTCCTCAAATTGATTCACCCATTGATTAATGAAATGCTTATCTTCCCAACCCATATCGATAATATATTTTGAAACAGCTGACAGCCAGACAAGATCTGTTCCGCTTTTAGGGCTGATGAATCTGTCAGCGCGCTCTGCCATTTCATGCTTACGTAAATCGAACACGAATAGCTTTTGCCCATGAAGTTTATGAGAACGCTTGATTCTTGAAGCAAGCACTGGGTGCGATTCTGCAGTATTGGACCCAATAGTGATCACCAGATCAGCCGCAGCAATATCATCAATAGATCCTGAATCGCCGCCGTGTCCTACTGTCCTGAACAACCCTTTTGTTGCGGGAGACTGGCAATAACGGGAACAATTGTCCACGTTATTCGTTCCGATTACCTGGCGAGCCAATTTTTGCATCAAATAAGATTCCTCATTTGTCGCCTTGGAAGAGGAGATGAAGCCAAGTGAATCAGCTCCATGCTCTGCCCTGATCCGATTGAAACGTTCAGCAACGTATTCAAGCGCTTCCGGCCATTCTACTTCTTCAAATTGGTCTCCTCTTCGGATGAGTGGTTTTGTCAGCCTTTCTTCAGAATTCACATAGTCCCATCCGAACTTGCCTTTGACACATGTAGATATCCCATTGGCAGGAGAATCTTTTTGCGGCAAAATGCGTAATATTTTACGATCCTTGGTCCATACATCAAACGAACAGCCGACACCGCAATATGTACAAACGGTTTTTGTCTTTTCGATTCTATCTTCCCGCATGGAAGCTTCCGTGTTGGAAATAGCATATAAAGGCTCATAGCCGGTTTCAGCTGTTTTGGTAGCTTCAATCATCGAGCGCAAAAGCCCTGGTTCATGATCTGTCATATAACCAGTCTCGCGTAGCATATCCTTCTCCATCAGTGCATTACAAGGACAAACAGTGACACATTGTCCACATCCGACACAGGATGATTGATCAATTGGCACATCATTATCCCAGATAACACGGGGTCTTTCTCTATTCCAGTCAATCAGCAGCGTCTCGTTTACTTCTACATCCTGGCAGACTTCCACACAGCGCCCGCAAAGTATGCACTGATCTGGATCATATCGATAATAAGGACCCGAGCTGTCAATTTCATAAGGTTTTGCTTTAAAATCATAAGACTGGTGTTCTAAACCGAACTCCGCGACGGTGTTATGTATCTCGCAATTGCCGTTATTATAGTCGCATACCGTACAATATAACTCGTGATTTTCCAATATACGATCCAGCGCTTCTTTCTGAGCAGCCTCCACATGAGTCAAATCCGTTTTGACCTCTATTGGCTCTTCAATTGTTGTACCACAAGCACGCGTGATTTCTCCGTTTACCTCCACCATACAGGTATCACACGTTTGGATCGGTCCAAGTGACTCATTGTAGCATATTTGTGGTACAAATTCGCCAGTCGTATTGATCAAATCCAGCAAATTTTGCCCTGGCTCAGCTAAATACTGTTCGCCATTAATTGTCACAATTAAATGGTTTTGCACATAATCTCCTCCCCTTTTGCTCTTTGAATACTTATTTCCTTTTTCCCGAACAAACCCGTTTTAAACATACTTGTGTAGAGAACCTAGCTTGCCGCAAGCCGCAAAGTATTCTTTCAATGGGGAAATCAATTAAAAGGGCGTGCAATTCTGATCACGCCCTTTTTACTTATTTAACCTGACTGCATTATAATATAATATTCTGCAAAATTCAAATTATGAAGCGTTCCCTTTGGCTCTACCAGAGGAATACAGCTAAAAGGGTGGAGATGAATAAACCAAACATAACAGGCAGGAAATTTTTACGTACCAGCTCCATGACTGAAACCCCACAAAACCCCGCTATTGCGATCAAGGAAGACCATGCAATGAGTGCCCCGCCTCCAGTCCAGATAGCACCCATCTGGCCAATGGCAGCCAATGTGGAGGTGTCCATCGGGAGGGAAGAGGCAAGCGCCCCGGTAAGCGGCAATCCGGAAAATCCGGATCCATCTAAACCAGTAACTATTCCTATAATTAGTATACTGAATGCTGACAAAAAATCATTCTGCGGCAGAAATGACTGTGTGGACTGTACAAGGTCGAATAAAAACGCCGGCCCACTTTCAACGCCAAGTATCCTTCCGGAAAAATCCGAACTGCCAAGAAAGAAAAAACCAGCTATTGGAATGACTGGCCCCATCGCCTTGAAAGCAAACACAAATCCATTCGTGATATGGGTACTGATATAATCGAGTGCATGCTGCTTGCCGAATGCTACAGTGGTCAATACAAGAAGGATGACTGCTACTCCCCCGATGAAGGCTGCCCCGTCACCGCCCTCAAGCCCGCCCATTCTACCTGAAGCCAGCTTCGTATACATCATATAAACTACGACGCCAATTAGCGCTAGTGGAACAAGGATAGCAAACACGCTGCTCCAAACGTGCAGATATCTTGTATGCGGCTTGTTGGTTTTATTGGTGGCCGTTTCCAATTTTTCCAAGTCCTTCTGTATGAACGGATCCCCCTGTTTTCGGATTAATTTACGGTTCAATACATACGCCAGCACAATTGCAACCACTCCTGAAATGAGTGACAGGATCATCGCTTTATCCGCAACTGTGTCCACATCGACGCCAGCAGCTTTGGCAGACAAACTTGGTGCCACTTGAACGATATAGTCGGAAGATAACGCCATTCCCTGACCCGCAATCGCAATAATGACTGCCGCCATTATCGCCGGCAGGCCTGAACGAATCGCTGCTGGTACGAGCAGTGCACAAATGAGCGGCACGGCCGGAGTCGGCCAGAAAAACAATGAAATGACATACGTGACCACAGCCAAAATAAAATAAGAGACATGGCCATTGACCATCGTCTTTTGGATCGGTCTGATCATTTTTTCATCAGCTCCCAGATCACGTAAGGAGTGTAGCAAAGCCAACATGAAAGTAATGATCAGGAAAATATTGAACAATTCTTGTGCTGCTACCAGATTTGCCTGGAAAATCGCTGTAAAACCAGCAAGAAGACTGCCTTTATAACAAAGAGCGATGACAAACGTGCCAACCAAGGTAGGCAGCACAACCCCTTTGCGGAATATCATCGTCAGGATAATCACCAATGTGAATAAACCGTATACCCAATGAGAAAGTGTCAACTCCACATTCAACCCACCTTTTCACATCAACTGTGCTTTAGTCTATGCGGATGAGCCAAATGCGGTGCGGAGATATTTATGCAAGTGTTGCAGAGATTTGGCATGTTGCATGAAGTGAAATCAGGCAGCGTGGCAGAATTCTTTAGAGAAGCCTAATAATTAGAGGACATCTTCGGGTTATTCAAAATGCTTCTCAACCCATGCAAAATCACATGGTAAGGTTTCCAAATACTGCATCTGTCATTTGCTGTAAGTCATCAGGTGACAGCTCTACTTGCAGGCCTCTTTTCCCAGCGGATATGATGATCGTATCTTGTGATTCAGCATCAGATGACAAATAGGTCGGATAGTGCTTTTTCATTCCGATGGGTGAACAGCCACCCCGGATGTAACCGGTTGTCTCCTCCAGTTTTTTCATCGGTAGCATGTCCACTTTTTTATTGTCACTGATTTTAGCGGCTGCTTTTAAATCCAACTCCCTCTCAGAAGGGATACACGCGATGATCACACCTGTTTTATCCCCCACGGCGGCCAATGTTTTAAAAATCTTGTGGTATGGTTTACCTGTTTTATCCGCCACTGACATAGCATCCAGGTGCTTTTCGTCCCATTGGTATTCATGAATATAATAATTGATTTTTTCTTTATCCAAAATGCGCATTACATTTGTTTTATGGATTTTTTTCTTTTTCAATTTCATTCCTCCCAAGTATCAGGATTATATAAAATTCGGCCTATAAATGAGACACGGTTAGCTACCGTTTAAAATATATGATCTCTTTTCTTGAAAAGCCTAAACAAAGCAATGTACCTGTTTCCTCTCCAAGTGGAACCATATATCCCTTCTATAATTTTTGCTCCTTGTCACGCTCACAGTATTTCCTGTTATATGAAATACCCCCATGATATGCCAAATCCCAAGTTAAAGGTTTGCTAATTCTTTTTCACTGCTGCCTCTTTTATCGCACATTCATTGCATAATAGTTTTCCATCCTTTTGCTCCCCATCAAAAAAACCATTTTCACAATAAACATTCTGACCACAACAATGGCATTGGCCAATTAGTTCTCTCATACAAATCCCTCCTGATGCTATTATACAATAAAAATGAAAACAGTTAATTCAATGATTCAGTATTCCATAAATTTTCTGTTCGATCATCCACAGAAAAAAGACTGCCATTTGAAACAGCAGTCGTTCGTGTGAGCGAAGAAGTATATTTCAGTCAGGCAGCAGCATGCAAAAGCGATTTCGGCTGCTTGTGAAACAGGAAAAAAATCGCAACTGTACAAATGATAAATGACGGAACCATGTACGATGCATTATAAACAAGTGAATAAATCCAAATATTATTCCAGCCTGCCGGCATAAATTTGGCAAAGAAAACGGCACCAGCGATCAGATGCGCGGCCATTCGTAAAATTGAACCAAGCAAAACGCCAAGCATGATGTAAGTGAAGTACGCTTTCTTATTGCCATGCTTGACAGCGTCTTTGATTTTAGCGGCGAATATACCTGCAAATCCAAGTACAGTAAATGCGACGGCGTAATCAATGAGGCCTTGCAATGGTACTAGTACATAACCTCCAAATGGAATCTGTAAGATTCCCCACAGAAATCCTGCCGTTAGCCCGCCTTTTAATCCCCAGCGGAATGCCACAATGAATATTGGAATCATTGCGAAGGAAATCGATCCTCCCTGGGCCCAAATTTTAAATTGCAAAAATGGTATCATATCAAGTGCCAATGCCAAAGCCGTAAAAATGGCTACTTCTATCATGAATAATGTCTTGTTAGAATTCATATCCCATCAATCCCCCTTTTTTTAAACACAAAAAAAGCAATGCCAGGGGAAGCTTTTCCTGATGGGGATTTCGCTCACGGCATTGCTATTATCCATCAAAAAAGCCACCATTCCTACGCTAGAATTAACTAACAGGTTCGAAGGGTCTGAACGCTATGTTCACTCTCAGCCATTTGGCTCCCCCTGAAGGCTTCTTGCATATTCGCTTTTCTTGTTACTTACATTGTAGCCTGTAAACACTTAAAAATCAAGCTGTATCGAAACTATTCTGTCAGTTTGAGAAATTCCTCCACATCCTCTACACATAGCTGAATAGCTTTTTCCCAAAAATCCGTTTTTGTCAGATCGACGTTCAGATGTTTTTTCGCCAAATCTTCCACTTTCATTCGGCCAGTATCCTGCAAAAGCGCAATATACGCATCCTCGAATTCGCTTCCTTGTTCCAAAGCGTGAGCATAGATGCCCAGGCTAAACAAATATCCGAACGTATATGGGAAATTGTAAAACGGTGTGCCGGTTTTGTGAAAATGCAGTTTTGACGCCCAAAACATTGGATCATATTCATCAAGCGCATCACAATAAGCTTCTTTTTGGGCTTCCAGCATCAATTCATTTAGTTTATCTACTGGTACCATACCAAGTTTTCTTTCTTCGTAAAATTTTAATTCGAATAGGAAGCGGGCATGGATGTTCATGAAGAAAGTGATTCCCCGTCGTACTTTGTCTTCTAGCAATACTACTTTTTCTTCTTTCGTCCCGGCCTGCTTCACAGCTGCATCTGCCAATATCATTTCAGCGAATGTTGAAGCAGTTTCAGCCACATTCATGGCGTAGCCTTGGTTCATGATGTGCAAATCATTCATCACATGCTGATGAAAACCGTGCCCCAGTTCATGTGCCAGCGTAGCGATATTAGACTTGGATCCGGAAAATGTCATGAAGATGCGGGTCTGCTTTTTATTTGGAAAACTGGTACAAAACCCTCCCGGGCGTTTGCCTGCTCTATCTTCGGCTTCTATCCAGCGGTTTTCGAAAGCCATTTTCGCAAAGTCGGCCATTTTCGGACTGAATTGTTTAAACTGTTCAACGATGAGATGTGCCCCCGACGTGAAAGAAACCTTTGTTTCATTTTTTCCTAATGGTGCCCCTATATCAAACGTACTTAATTTTTCCAAGCCGAGCAGTTTGGCTTTTCTATTTAAGAATGCCACAAATGGTGCTTTATTTTGTTCAATCGCCGCCCACATCGCGTCCAGTGTTGCCTGCTGCATACGATTGTTTGTCAGTGGTTCCTTCAATACATCATCCCAGCCGCGGTGTTGATACATCTGTAAACGGAAGCCAGCCAAATGATTCAACGTTTGCCCAAACAAGGACGCATTTTTTTGCCACTCGTTCTGGATTTTTTCAAACATATTTTTTCGCTTACGTCGCTCAGCACTGGACATCTGATTGGAGGCCTGGCCCATAGAATAATGTTTTGTTTTACCATTTTCCTCCACATTGACCTTCATACTGCCAACAACAGTTTCGTACATTTGATTCCACGCATGATAGCCATCGACTGCTAAATCATTGATCAATATTTCTTGATCCGAAGGCAATAATTCTTTGGCCTCACGCCTTGCTTCTGTAAGCGCAAAAGCAATTTCTTCCAATTCCGGGGTTTTTATCATTTTTTCCCAGGAAGCATCGTCAATTTCTTTTAGTTTTTGGTCGAGCTTCGTGCCAACAGCTCCCATCTTTGCGCTTAAATCACCGCGTTTCGCGACCAAAACAGCAGCATTGCTGTCATCCACGTCTTGGGCACTGAGACAGCTGATATAAGCGAAAACATCGCGCAGTCTTTTTCGAATTGGTGTCAACTGTTCTATAATGGATACCAGTTTCATTCCTGTAGCAGATGATGGATGAAATCGATCGATTTCATCCTTTACACTAGCTATCTCTTGCGTCAAAGCTGACATGGTATCCCTTAACTCCCCAGACTTGCTTCCTCCGGTAAAAATTTGATCCAAATCCCATGTTGGTATGTATTCCTCGGTTACTTCCATCCAATCTCTCCTCCTAGAAAAATATATTTTCATTATAACGATATATCTGACAAAAGACTAAAAACTAGACTTAAAAATAACAGACAACGCATAAAAGTTGTCTGTCCTTAAAATCCTTGCGATTTTTTGCTTTGTTCTACTAATTTATTTTCATATTTTCTTTTCTGTTTGGGCAGATGCATATCAAAAAAAGCAATGACATCTGCTAGGGCGTTCTCCAGCAGTTCTGGATCATTCGCAGCTTCAAGCGCCGCGATTGCTTTGTCATAAGTCTGTGCAGCACGGTTTATTTCTGATTTTTTCTTATGTTCCAGGCAATATCCGTATTGCATATAGATCATTCCCAGCTTCCGATTTTCACTCTGCTTACTGTCTGCATAAATTCGAATAGCATGCTCGTATAGGGGCAACGCCTCATCAAGCATTCCTTTATCAAAATAATAAAATGCCATTTCTGTTAATGCTTCTGCGTGCGTGTAGGTTTCCTCCAATGAAGTCTCTGTAATTTCATCCAGAGCCTGTTTTAGATAACTTACAGCTTTTTCATCTGCTTCTCTGCTCCCATATATTTTCCCAATGCTGATCAAACTGTGTATGCGTAAATTTTCCTGCTCTTTTTCCGGGGACATTTCAATCACTTTCAAATGAAAATTCACCGCATCCTGCACCTGATTCATTGCTGCATAAAGCATTCCGAGTTTAAAATGAAGAAAAAGGATCATATGTTGATCACGTTCCTCTCCACCGTGAAAATGTTCCAGTGCCTTGCGATAATATTTAGCAGATCTCGGAAGTTTGTCCATTTTTTCTTCTGACTCGCCTAAGATTAAAAAACATCTGGCAAGCTTAAAACGATCTGAAAAATCGCTTGTTTCCATTTGCTTCAAGGCGGCCGTTGCTATTCTTCTAGCCAATTTAACACTGCACATAAATGCCATTTCACTAAGAAATAATAAATTGTCCGCATCATCTGCTTCAGCTTTCTCAAATAATGTGCGAATTATCGCGGTAGCTTTGTCATACTCTTTCATTTGTATATAACAAACCGCTGATAAAAGAGATAAAATATTTTCTGTCTCGTCATTTAACTGATACTGTTCACGAAGCTCTCCGATTTTATACACGACGTTCGGGAAATGGCCGCGTTTAAATTCTTCGGTCATCTCCGATACAGCCTCAGACATTTCACCATCTTTTATTTTTTCAAGTTCTTGCAGTAAATCCATCAATTCCCTATCCTGCATTCCTATCCCTCCAAACATCCTGAGATAAGTGTAGCACGTTTAGGGGTCACATCCCTAACAGGATGTTAGCTGGCATTTTCCTGATGCAAAGCATCGGGGCCATAGATTTCAACAGCCATATTGCCATTGCCCGCCTGGGCCCTTACCAAAATAGGTTGCTTATATTTATTTTTAAATACAAAATCCGGCCCCCACCAGCTCACGGTTGCATCTTTTCCAGGGGGAACATATGGAACTTCTCTGCTATGGGTATAACGCTCAACAATTTGAATCCCTTGTAAATTCACTGCATTGAATAAAGTGGAAGAAACCTGGCAGATACCTCCGCCAATATCTTCAGATAATTCACCTTTGACAATTACTGGTGCTTTTTTATATCCTCTTTCTTTTGTCCTTTTCCCGACTACTTTATTAAATGAAAAACTCTCTCCCGGAAATAAAACGTGATTGTTAATGGCTTCCGCAGCCAGCACAATATTATGACTTCGCTCTTTGTTACTTTGTTTATACCGCGTTACATAACTTCCAATCTTATTGGCGCTTATATTGGAAAGCAGTTCACTGTCAACCCTCGGATAAACCACTGTTTTAGGCACACTGATTCTTTTGCTTGAACCATGATATAAAAATTCTTGAAAGACAGTCATGAAGCTATCCACATCCATTTTCTTCCCAGTGATTTCCGGTATGATCTTCCTATTTGCGTCAAGCTTTGCATCCACTGGTTCTTGATGGACCTGTCGACTTAGTCGTTCAAGCAAGATGTGTATTTTTTTGATGTCCATCAACATATGGTTGGTTGCGGGAATTGTAAAATCATCACGATAAATCGTTTCATTGACTCCTTTATCGTGAATGATCATGGCTCCTTGAGCACCTACAGAATTAGTAAACAGCCAGCCGATTGCGGCAAGTATAAAAACCACTTTTTTCAACACGTTGCTTCACTCCTCTTGCATAGTATTTGCAAGTGGAATGCTTCTCATCCAATAGAAGAAAAAAAGCAATCCCGTCAATACAGGACTGCCTTCCTTATTTTTATCTAAAGTCTCTTTTATCTTCCATTTTTCTGCTGGCAATCATCCAACCTGCGACGGATGCCAGTGCAAAAAGGAAATAGCACAATCCTTTTTTCATTGCGAGTCCTCCCTATTTTCGGCTCAAGGAAATACCGGGGCATTCCCTTTTATCCAGCATACAATTTCGTCCTTCTCAAAAAATGGGTGATGCTTCATTTTCAAAAGCAATCTCCTTTAAGAGATTGTTAGAACGGACGGATCTTTCCTTTTTTAAGGAATAGCTTTGGCCCGCCTAATAAGAACAAGTAACGATTATCAACTACTTTTTTCAAAGTTGCTGCCGTTTTACCGGAGAAGTTTTTTGAAAAAGCAGTTCCAATTCCGTCTGTAATACCAAGTGATGCCACAGTTCCTTTATCACTGAAGACGAATTTTTCTGTTGGCTGGCCGTACATGACAGCCTTGATATTTTTGGCGCAAGTGTCAGCATGCTGCATAGCTGATTGTGCTGTTGGAGGGAAAGGACGTCCTTCCGCTTCGTTCATAACCCATGCACAATCGCCAAGAATAAAGATATCTTCTTCACCAGGCGCACGGAGATCGCCATTGACAGTTACTTTGCCTCTTGTCAATTCAAAGCCGGATTTAGACAGAACAGGGTTGCCCGTTACGCCGCCAGTCCAGATAACTGTACCTGCTTCAATCAATTCAGAATCATCGCCAACGATGAATCCTTCCTTCGTGCACTCTGTGATCTTGGCGCCAATACGGAACTCTACTCCCCGCTGCTCTAACGATGCTTTTGCGTAACTGACAAGGTCTTTATCAAATACAGGCAGGATAGATGGAGCTGCCTCCACGTTGATTATTCTTGCCTTTCTGCGATCGATATCGTATTTTTTGCAAAGCTGTGGAACTCTTTCCGCCAGTTCTCCAACCAGCTCAATACCAGTGAATCCGCCTCCGCCAACAAGGATATTCAAGTCGCTATCTTTACTGTCGGGATCATTCTTATATTTTGCAAATTGGTATTCAATATGGTCACGAATCAATTGGCAACCATCGATATCCTGAATGTAAAATGCATTTTCATCCATTCCTTTGATACCGAATGTGTTCGTAACAAATCCTAGTGATATGACGAGGTAGTCATAAGAAATCTCACTATTTTCCAAGATGACTTTCTTCTCTTCTTTTTTCACTTCTTGAACAGCATCATAAACCAAACGTACTCTGTTTGGGTTGATAACATCACTGATCATGATACGTGCTTGGTTATGGTTGATTGTTCCCGCAGCCACTTCATGAAGCCATGTCGTTTGGTAATGGTAGTTATGCTTGTTCACCAAAACGATTTCTGCTTCTTCGGGGGCTAGCTGCTGGGTTAATTTCTTCGTTGTCATCATTCCGGCGTATCCTGCGCCTAAAACAACAATTTTTGGCTTGCTCATGACAAATCCACCTTCCTTTTAAGGCAAAAATGAGTATTACTTATGTAGATTGCCATTTTTGCCTGTTCCAAGATAATATTAATGATAAAGAAGTACCTTTGCAAATACACGTCTATCATAACAAAATTTAGGCAAATAGGCTAATAAAGTTAACCAAAATGTCACATTTCGCCTTCTATTTTCTCCTTGATGTCACCCTCTGTCTCTTTATTATTTCTTCCTGCAAAAAAACACCCCACAAATCAATTCGTTTATGCTATAATATTTTCAAGTTCATAAGCTTTCCTTTAATTCGGTCCTGTGAGGCTGACAAGGTGGAAGAGCGGAAATTCGTGCACTCGGCTGCTCGATACAACGTCTACTAAGGACACCTTGTCATAATTTGGCAAAGTGTCTTTTTTTGTCAGTGAAGGAAAAACAAATAGCATATCGTATGCCAGGTTTTCGATATTGTCGGAATGGCTGCTATGGACAAATGAATCATAATGATTGAGGAGCGGAAAAGATGAGGGAAATTCGAGAAATACAAGTAGATGAACGGCTGCCTTTTTTTAAGAGCCTGCCACTAGGTTTTCAGCATTTATTCGCGATGTTCGGTTCCACTGTATTAGTACCGGTATTATTTGGCATTGATCCCGCGACAGTCTTATTCATGAACGGCATTGGCACGTTGTTATACATTCTGATCACTAAAGGTAAAATTCCCGCATATCTGGGATCGAGTTTTGCTTTTATTTCTCCAACAATGGTAGTCCTCGGCCATTTTCACGGACTGGATGGCTTCGGTTATGTGCTTGGCGGTTACTTGATGGTAGGGATTGTCCTAACATTGATTGGATTGGTTATCAAATTTGCTGGAACAGGGTGGATAGACATTCTGTTCCCGCCGGCAGCGATGGGAGCCATCGTTGCTGTCATTGGACTGGAATTGGTCCCCGTAGCCGCTCAGATGGCGGGATTGATTGCTCCGGAGGATGCTCCTGCGAATTGGTCAGTTGATCCGAAATTGATCATGGTTTCTCTGCTAACGCTTGGTATTACCATCATTTGCTGGGTGACATTACGTGGATTTTTGAAAATAATCCCTATTCTGCTCGGTATTGTATCCGGTTATGTCATTGCATATTTTGCCGGGATCGTTGATTTTGGCAAGGTGCACGAAGCAGCAGTGATTGCAATGCCAACTATTTATCAGATCAAGTTTGACTGGTCTGAAATAATGATCATATTACCTGCTGCTTTAGTGATTATTCCTGAACACATTGGGCATTTGTTTGTGACAGGAAATATCGTCAAAAAAGATTTGACGAAAGATCCCGGCCTAGATCGATCATTTCTAGGAAATGGTCTATCAACTATCATTTCCAGCTTTGTAGGCTCTACCCCAAATACGACGTATGGAGAGAACATTGGCGTGCTGGCCATTACACGGGTGTATTCCACATGGGTCATTGGCATGGCTGCAGTATTGGCGGTCATATTATCGTTCTTCGGAAAACTGGCCGCATTGATATCCTCGATACCAGGACCGGTCATGGGCGGGATATCCTTACTGCTCTTCGGTATCATTGCTGTCAGTGGACTGCGTATGCTTGTTGAAGCAAAAGTCGACTACAGCCAATCAAAAAACTTGATTCTGACTTGTGTAGTATTGGTCATTGGACTTAGTGGGGCCGCTGTTCATATCGGAGCCATCGAATTGACCGGGATGGGACTCGCAACAATCGTTGCCATTGTGCTTAATATATTTTTCAAACTGCTTGATGTACTGAAACTGTCCAATGAATGATGTTACGTTTCGCCTCCCTTGTGGAGGCTTTTTTAATGGTATACTACAAGTAATAAATTGAAATTAAATGGATACTTTCTGAAAGGGGTACTGTGCTGATGGGAATTTGGCAAATAGATCATCGTGATCCAGACGTTGTGGAACTGGGAAACAGTGATCCGAAGATGGAGAGGCTAATTCAGTATATTGGCGATATCGAGGTGGAGATGCGCACCGATTACTTTCTTTCCATCACACGTTCAATCATTGGTCAATTAATTTCAAGCAAAGCAGCGGACACCATTTTTACACGTTTGGAAGCACTTCTCCACGGTGATATAAGTGCATTGTCCATAAGTAACCTTACCGAGGAGGAATTAAGGGCAGTAGGAATGCCAAAAAGGAAAGCCGCTTACATCCATTCCCTGGCGCAAGAAGTCTCCACAGGTTCCCTCGTCTTGTCACGTTTGCAAGATTTGTCAAATGAGCAGGCTGTTCTGCAGTTGACAAATATAAAAGGGATTGGAAGATGGACGGCGGAGATGTTTCTTATTTTTTCGTTGGGCAGAAAAGATGTTTTGGCATTGGATGACGTAGGGCTGCAGCGCGGAGCAAAATGGCTATACCAGGTTCCCGATGGAGAAAGACGCAGGATCTTGGCTGCAAAAAGCAAGCTATGGCACGGACACTATACCATTGCTTCATTTTACCTTTGGGAAGCGGTTCATCATAATTTGGTCAGTCAGCCATTAACGATCGAAGAACTGAAGCTGTAATGGTGAACCTAATCATTTTTTTGATGTTGATTGCTGTTCCGCAAAAAATGACTGCAGTATCTCTTTATTTTTTTTCATGTCTACACGTAACACAGCCCCTGCTTGAGTACGTTCGTTTGTATACGATCCATCTACAGGCAAACGAAGTTTCTCCAATTGTTTTTTTGTGGTCAATAGCCCTTTGCCAACAGAAAACATTGTTGCTTTATCAATGTTTGTATCGATATATGCCTCCGCAACACCCATGATTTTAGGCAGCTTCACCAAACTTTGCAGCCGCATCGCTTCGTCTTTAAGTTTGGAAAGGACTTCTTGCTGGCGTTTTACACGCCCAAAATCGCTTTCTGCATCATGGCGGAATCGCACATAGCCAAGCAATTCTTTTCCGTGAAGCACCTGCTTGCCGGGATACAATGTCTCGCCGATTCCTTCTGACATCTTTTGTTTGATATCCACTTCGATACCATCTGGCGCAATCAAATCGACCAGTTTGGGAAACCCTGCAAAATCAACAATCGCATAATAGTTCACATCCACCCCAAAATTTTCAGCAATTGTCTGCCTGACTAACTCCGGCCCACCAAAGGCATATGCTGCGTTGATTTTTTGCATCCCATGGCCGGGGACCTTGACGTAACTATCACGCATGATGGAAACTATTTTGGCTTCCTTCGTCTGCTGATTATAGTACGCGATCATCAAGGTGTCTGAGCGGCCAGCCTCTTTTTCTCTTGAGTCCTCGCCCAGCAACAGCACCTTGATTTCTCCAAATGAGACTTCTTCCTCCTGAAAAGGAAGCTCTTTTGTTGGTTTATGTTTTTTATCTTGTTGGTTGTCCCCTTCAGCCATCCCCTGTTTAAACATCACCATGCCATAAACGACCGCTCCAGCAATTAGTATACATATTGTTATCATTACAATTAAAAATATGTTTCGCTTTTTCATGAAACCCCCGCTTTCGTCCCGCGCTGTATTGAAAAAACATGTTTCTCCCAATAACAGTGTTGACAAATATGAAAGGAAGTATATCTGGTAATGACAGATATTATTCCCAGCGGTTCTACCTCTGCCTCATCTTATCTTTTTCATGGAGCTTCATAACTTAATCAGAGATAGCGGGCTTGATCAATAATAGACAAAAAAACATATGACAACACTTACCAAAATCACGCTGAAGGACATCAAATTACTCACAGCCATACAAGTTCCTCCATTTCATATCATCATTTTCGCTATTTGTGTTTTTTCCTTTCTAAGAGCTGGCATGAACCGCTATCCCCACATACTCACATAGGTATGTCTACAGTTAAAAAAGAGCGTGACTCACTAATTTTTTGATGATAACAATACCCTTATACGCATGTTGTTTTATCTAAATCTGTATAACGTCAAAAGAAAAACCCTTCATGATGAAGAGTTTTTCGCATTTATCATAGTCAAGCAAGCATACCGCCTTTTTTATGATATTTTTCTATGCCCTCGGCGGCGCGATATGCAAGTGCACCAACTGTACCAGTTGGATTATAGCCACTGTTATGCCCAAAAGCAGATGCTCCGACTACGAATACATTTTCCATGTCCCACATCTGCAGATAATTATTGACAGCAGATGTATTCGGATCGGCTCCCATGATCACACCACCTGTATTATGCGTAGATTGATAAGTCGTGATATCGTATGGCCCAAGCTCCTTCATGGTATCTACGTGATCCGCTCCCATCTCTTTCAAAATTTCTTCCGATTTTTTGGCTGTGAATGCAGCCAATTCCCGGTCCTGTTTTTCAAAATCAAAAGTCATACGCAACAAAGGATCACCAAAGGTATCCTTATATGTCGGATCAAGATCCAAATAATGATGCTTAAAAGGCATGCTTGCCCCCATTGCTCCCACAGAAAGTGCGCGATTGGCATATTTCAGGGATTTTTCCTTGAAATCTTTACCCCAGCTTGGAGTTCCTGCCGGTGTTGGGTTATTTTGTATCGGCCGGGCCCCTGTTTGCGTCAACGACAAATATCCTCCATGAAGGAAGCCTACATCCGTGTGGTCAAAATTATCTCCATTAAAGTCATCAATAGCCATACCTAAAGCCCCTGCACCAGCGAAATTATTGAATTCTTGCTTTTCAAAGAACCCTGTTGCAGCGCCTTTAACAACCTGGTATGCATAATTTTTGCCAATGACCCCTGTGCCACTTGACGGATTGTAAGGCTTGCCAATATTTGAAGTCAAAAGCAGTTTTGCATTATTAAAAACATAACTTGTGACAATAACAATATCGGCGGGCTGCTCGATCTCTTCTCCAGTCGTTAAATCCGTATACATTACGCCAGTCGCTTTTCCACCGGTATGTAAAATACGTCTAACCCATGAATGTGTACGTAAATCAAATTTGCCTGTTTTATTTGCCACAGGGATAACAGTCACAACTGGATCCGCTTTAGCGCCATATTCACAGCCAAATCGTTCACAAAAGGAGCAATATTGACAAGCCGCTCTAGAAATACCGTCCGGGTTCGTGTACGGCTTGGATAAGTTGGCGGATGGAACGGTGTATGGGTGATAACCCATTTTCTTTGTAGCATCTTTGAACATTTTCATTTGCGGGGAATGTTTCATTGGCGGTGTCGGATACTTATCTGAACGTTTTCCGGCCAGAGGGTTTTCTTCACCAGAAATCCCTGCCATCTTCTCAAACTTATCGAAGTAAGGCTCCAATTCATCATAAGTGATACCCCAATCCTGAATCGTCATGCCATCAGGTATTTTCTTTTTCCCATATCGATCCACCGTTTTACTATATATTTCAAAGTCATAAGGGAGAAATCGAAATGTCTGGCCATTCCAATGCACTCCAGCTCCTCCGAGACCTTCTCCAAGCAAAAATGAACCGTATTGCCGCATTGGCAATGCACGTTTTTTTTCAGCACTTCGAAAGGTAAGCGTATCTTTGGATAAGTCTTGAAAAAGTTCATACCGAAGTGCATAACGCAATTCGTCATGTACCATGTAATAATCCTCTGTACTTCTCTCCAGCCCCTTTTCGAGCCCGACTACTCTCATGCCTTTTTTTGTCAGTTCTGAAGCAATAATTCCACCGGCCCAACCTACCCCGACAATCACCGCATCCGTTTTAGGAAGTTTTTTTACCATTTCCGTTTCACCTCAACATCTATTTTTTATGACATATGGTCATGCAGACTCTGTGGTTCAATTTTTTGGAAGTCTTTTTCAATAATATTGATATAGTTCATTTGATCTCCTGGATAATTCCGCATTCGCCAGCCATCCATATTGATATTCCCGCCATAAAGCGGATCGCTGTATAATCCCTCCAAAGTGACACTGCGGAGCATAGAGAAGAATCCGCTTGCGGATACAGTAGATATTTTCGCTTTGTCTTTTTCAAAATCAGACAGTACTTCATCCTGTTGTTCTGCTTCCAGTTCTCTGAAAGTCTTCTTGTGTTTTTGTTTGGCGTAATTTTGAAGTTCCCGCAGACCGATTCTAAAAATCTCACGCCTTTTGAGCCTGCCTTGATATCCTTGTTCTTTTTCACCGTGATAAAATGGCGGCTCCATATAGTCCCTGGAATTAAATCCATAGGAACCCGCTAATTGATGATCAATATAATAGGCAACACCCAAATCGATCGCACCTGGGCCATTATCATCTTTTGGAAAAATACGCTCAACAGCTGCTTCTGTAGTTTTAAACTCATCTTGGGAGAAGAACATCAATGCCTGGTTCGGGTTTTGTGCTTTTTGGTTCTTCGTCTGCTGACCAGGTTGCTCCTTCGTTCTCCACGGGATCATGCCCCCCACTACTCCTCCAACGGCAAGACCGCCGACAGCTATTCCCGAGTTTTTTAGAAATCTTCTTCTGGACAAACTTTCTTCTTCGGACATTTTCTCATTATCATTTGCCAATTTTTCTGACCTCCCGTTTTTTATCTTTAATGTTATAGTGCTCCAATAATAACCATTCATACATTAAATATTTCAGGGCATGTTAAAGAGAAATGGAAGAAAGGAAGGTTCATACATGAAGAAACTATTGTTTGCAGTGATGATTGTTCTGTTTCTGGCTGCTTGTTCAAATCAGCAAGGGGCACCAGCCAATGATATGAATAATCAACGAAACAACGTATCAAAAGTAGCCAACCCGCCTCAGCATGACAGAAGTTTAAGCAACCCTGACATTATTCCCAGTGAGACCGGTGAGAAAATCCGTACAACAGACAGGGATGGGGAGACATACCCAGGTGTTGGAAAAAACATCTATAGTTCCATTGGGACATCCGGGATTCACGAAGGAGGAGTCTCCTCTTATTTTGAATCCATTTTAAAAGGGGAAGGAATTGATGGTGTCAGTGTGTTTGTTGTGGATGATGCAGTTATTTTAGCAAGAGACAAAGCTGAAAACACGAATCATTCGTATGATAACGTGCAAAAGCAATTGTTAAGCGGAAATGAAGGGGAATCTGGAAAAGGACAAGCAAAAGGCGTAAAACCGGATAATCAACAGAATGCTGACAACCATGACAACCTGCAAGAGGCAAAACAGAAAATGCATGAAATGTTCGATGGGCATGTGACCATATTGACAGTGACACAGCAAGGCGCAAATGATTTAATTAAAGGGATTAAGAAATCTGTAGAAAACAAACAATACAGCCAGGCTTCTCAGCAGCTGCTGAAACTTTTGGACATGACAGAATAAGTGGTGAATCAAAGGCTGTCCCATGGCAATAGGACAGCCTCTCTTCTATTTCAACCATGCACGTCGATATCTCCCGATGTGGAATACAATTTTATCAGATGGAAATCTTCACTGGTTGAATCCGAAAGATTGGCAGTGGAATCTGATTGCTGATCCAAATTCGTCGTTATATCTCCGCTGAGTGTATTCAATTCCAACTGTATGTCTAATTCCGGATTGTCCAATTTTACCTCGATATCGCCGCTGCTTGTACTCAAATCAAGCGAACCATTTTCCTGCATCATAAACAATACGTCGCCTGATGAAGCCCGGCCCGCGGCTCTGCCGGAAAAATTCTCAAATTCGATGTCACCTGAAGATGCGTTCATCTTTAGATCCCCAATATGTATATGTTTGCCCTTGATGTCGCCAGAAGCTGTGCGCATGTCTGCTTTGTCAACGTATAGATGCTTCATTTCCAAATCTCCCGATGAAGCGCTTAACGACAGGGAAGGACTCCGCAAGTTGACCATATCAATATCGCCTGAGTTGGTCGTACAGTCTATATTCCCACTTACTTCGGTTATTTCCGCATCTCCCGAAGCAGTCTCGACACGTATGGTGTCCAAAAATAAACTATCAGCGCGCACCTCACCGGAACCTGTTTTAATGTGGATGGTTTTCGTTTTGTTGGCAGCAAATACGATGTCGCCTGTACCACCGTCTATAAACCATTTTTGGATGATACCTGCTGGCACAACCATTTTCAACTTACTTCCAGGTCGTACGGAGATAAAAGGAAGAGTTGTACGCTCTTTTGAAAATACATGTATGTCGCAGTGGCCATCTGCTGATATGATGCTCATTTCAGGGCCATCTTTATAAGTGATCAATGAGACGTCAATCGTATCTTGTCCGCTATCTTTACCGATGATTTCCATATCGACCGTATCAGAAAAAATACGCATCGTGTGTATGTCTCCAGGATCAAGGTATTTTTCTTGCAGCTTTGATTCAGGCACCATTTCTTGAACCGTATGTTTGATGAAAGATTTTAGTGTTGCCCGTTTTCCCATTCTGTCCACCCCGTTTCATATGATTGCTCTCATCATACCCCTGAACGGGAAACTCTGCCACATTCCCAGGTAGTAGACATCCTCCGCCTCTGGTTGGGGAATGTTAATTGCTAAAGTCCATTTTCCAGTTATAATAGCTGCTGTCTTCGTTCTTTTCATATCGTAAAAACGCATCGAACTTTTTCCCCTGCTTGCTGGTCAGCCCCTTAGCGAGTACCCGGTTTTGTCGCAACAGTTCTTTCACCATTGTTTTTGTTGGTTTTTTCTTCATCGAAGCGAGGTATTTATCATTTTTCCAAATGACATATTTGCACCCTTTCTTCCAGTTGCTGCATCCAAACCCCTTAGAATTCTCAGTTATGGTACCCCCGCATGCAGGACATTTTCCAAGCACCTCGAAAGCTTTGCCCCGCTTGGTACCGGATTGCTTTGTGACCGTTCGGATGACTGCATCTTGATCCTGCTTGATTTGGTCTACTGCACTGCGGGTGAAATCGCTGATCAACGTCATAAAGGCCGACTTTTTGACACGGCCTTTTTCGATATCTGCAAGCGTTTTTTCAAGTCGGCCGGTAAATTCCAAATCAAATAAGGATGGGACGGGGAACATTTCTACCAGTTTTTTTCCAGTATCTGTACAAGTTAAATGTTTTCCATCCGCAGCAATATATCCTGCCGTTTTCAGTTTTGCGATCGTTTCGGCTCGCGTTGCAGCTGTCCCTATAGAGAATCCCGCCATAATGCTTTCCATCATTGCAGCTGAATCCTCTTCCTTAAAGCTTCTTCCACATGTTTCCATTATTTTCAGTAATGTTTTTTCCGTATGCCGCTTTGGCGGCTTTGTCTCGTGCTTGCTGATATCTGCTTTTATCAGCTGGGTCTGTTCACTCTCCTCCACGTATGGCAGATGCTTGTCTGTTGCTGGTATACTTTCCACTTGCTTCCAGCCTGCTTCCAACAATACCTTTCCTTTGGAAACAAATACGCCCTTGACACCAGCTTCAGGAACTGTCGTTTGCAGCATGGTTTCTTCATAAAGTGCTGGCGGCATAAACTGCATGATAAAACGGTTTTTGATTGTTTCATAGACAATTTTCTCGTCTGCACCCAGTCTTTTAGGCAGTTTATAAGTCGGTGTGATAGCGCTGTGGCTTTCCACTTTTGCATTGTTGAATATCCGCTTGCTTTTGGAAAACTTGATACTGCTCCTATAAGATAGGTTCACTGACAAGGCATCCAATACTTTTTTCGTTTTTCCTGTCAGGCTTTCTTCCAAAGCTAGACTGGATGTTCTAGGGTATGTGATGAACTTCTTCTCATACAAAGATTGCGCGAACTTGAGCACTTTGCCAGCCGTCCAACCATTATATTTATTCGTGATGTAACCTTGTAAATTGGAAAGATTGAACAATAATGGCGGCAACTCTTTACGTTTTTCCACTTTTTTGTCGGTGATAATTCCATCTTTCCCCTGAAGCTTTTCACGTATTTCCTCCAATTCGGCTTGTGCAGAAAACTTATCCTTTTTACCGACAGTATATGTACCTTCATAAGATTGATTGCTGTTCGTCTGAAAAGTTGCTGATAACTTAAAATAATCCTCTGGAACAAAAGCAGCGATTTCCTTGTCTCGATCGTAAATTATTTTCAGTGTAGGCATGAGTACCCTGCCAATATTCAGTACCATCCCGCGGCCTTTTTGATATTTCAATGTCGCTACGGATGTCAAGTTAATGCCAATCAGCCAGTCTGCCCATTGTCTGCTCATTCCCGCATCAAGTAGCGGACGCAACTCTTGGTTGGGTTTTACATACCGCAGGCCTTCCAGTACTGCATCTTCTGTCCATTCATTCAGTAAAAGCCTGTAAACAGCTTTTTTTGGCTTAGCCTGGTAGATGATGCTGTCTCCGATCAATTGACCTTCCCGGTCGAAATCACAGGCTGAAATGATGGTTTCCACATCCCGGCGTCTCATAAGCTGATGTATCGTCTTCAGTTGTTTAGCCGCACTCGGACCTGATGAACCTTTGGAACGTGATGAGGATTTTTTTGATTTATACTGGAACTGGGCAGGAATGAAAGGAAAATTTTCCATTTTCCACCGGGCCATTTTGGCATCATAATCCTTAGCATCATATAACTCCAGCAAATGGCCATAAGCCCAAGTGATAATATACCCCTTATCTTCATAATAACCTTCTTTTTTTGTTTTTATAGATAGCGCATCAGCGATGTTCTTGGCTACAGAAGGTTTTTCTGCGAGTATGAATGTAAGTCCCATTTACTGGCCCAGCTCCCTTACCATAATATTTTTTGACTGGGGTTCTTTTGCCGAATAACTAAAACCATATTTATTCGTTTCTTCCCCCGAACGAAATGCTTTCACCGAAGTGATCCCTGCAACCACACTCATTTATCGCAGACTATCAATATAGTGCTACACATCAGTGAAATATGGGATGCTGCATATCCATTAAGAAAACCACTTCACTTTACGGCCTGCAACAATACGAACGTGAATTCCCTTCTTCCAGTTTGGATGATACTACTGAAAAAGTCAATCTGTAACCATATTGATTAACGATCACCTATCTAGATTAGAACCAGCTGTATCTTGACAGCTCTTGACCCTCACATTCTCGTATGGTAAGTCTCCGTCAATTCATGTGTAAACAGCAATGATGATGACATCATCGTCCAAAAGTTCCTTTGTAGCTGCCAGCCCATTTTCAAATAACTTCGTAATAACTTGACGATACTTGATAATGAGAATCGTTTTATTTTTAGGAGAATGATTTCGAAGATTAGTATGGCCATAGGAGATCTATTCATGGAAAAGGTAATTGATAGGTTTGGAGCCATTTTATAGCTGCTTGCTGACAGGCCAAATAGAATATTTGTTTTCAAACTTCCGCTTACTTATAATAAAGTTATAGATAAATTAAAGGAGCTGTTGTATATGTACAGAACGGTTACTGATTTTCTATCAGATTGGGACGAAGCGGCAAAAGGTACCACACAAGCACTGCAAGCTTTTAGAGATGAAAAACTGGATCAAGCCATTGTAGAAGGGCATAATACATTGCGCTGGCTCGGGTGGCATCTGGCTACAAGCCCAGCTTTTTTCGCAGGCTTGACCGGTCTCGATGTGGAGGCTGCAAAACAAGAAGAAAATGTTCCAGGGGAATCAGAAAAAATGGTGGCTGCATACAAGAAAATCGCTGATGATATCCATCATGAAGCGGAAAAGAAATTGACAGATGAAAAAATGGCAGAAACCGTGGAAGCGTTTGGACAACAAGTGCCACGCGGTGCGATCCTAAGAAAATTGATCGATCATCAAACACATCACCGCGGACAGATAACTGTGCTCCTGCGTCAGGCAGGGTTGCATGTGCCAGGTGTGATGGGTCCTACCAAAGAAGATCAATAAAAAAACGGCTGTCTTGCTCTAAAAGACAGCCGTTTTTTCTACATATAATCAAGTATGTCAATCATCTTATCCTCTATATCAGGGCCATCTTCTTCATCCAGGAGATTATTCAGCATGATGGAAAAAATCAACCTTTTGCCCGATTTGGGACGCATATAACCAGAAAGGGTGCTCACCCCGAAAATTGTGCCGGTTTTCGCCGCCACGTTTCTACCGGTCAGGCGTTCACGTAATGTCCCACCCGCCATCCGTTCTTTTTTTCCAGCAATTGGTAAACTTCGGTAGTAAGTATCGAACCAAGGTTTTTTCTGGATAAAAAATAGTAGATTTGTCAGCTGTTGCGGAGCAATCAAATTCACATGTGAGATGCCCGACCCATCCCGAAGTAAAATGTTATCTGTGTCTATTCCAAATGATGCGGCGTTTTCCAGTACCACTTCCATGCCAAGGTCCCAGCTCCCTTCTCCCCGGACCACTTTTCCCATTTCCTTGACAAGTATTTCACCATGTCCATTGTTGCTCAGCTTCATGAAAGGGATAAGCAGTTCGCAAAGTGGAATTGATTCATGCTGCATCAGAAGTTTACCTGTTTCAGGAACAGCGTCGACTTTTGCATTTCCAGATATATGTATGCCTTTTTGTCTCAGCTTATCCACCCACACCGACAACACATATGCTGTCGGTTCCCAGACAGCAATCCACTCGCTTTCCTTTTCAGCCGTTAGTGGAATTGCCCCGTTCATTATCACCGTATTCTCACCATGTTTGCGCAAAAACTCTATTCCAACATCATTGGTTTGTTCCGCCACAGTAATGGCATTATTTTCTATGTGGATATAATTTGTATCCGGATAGAGAGAAACCTCCACTGGTGACCCGTCACCAAGGCCCGGCCGAACATTAATCTTGACCGTTCCTGCGTCATAATCATTATCAGGGGATAAAGTCAGTGCGCTCACCTGTGCACCGTAATAACAATGTTCATCTAACCACATCATATCCGGCGATAAGCGAACATTATCATACCATGTGTCATCGGCCACGATGTCACCGGTAATTTTTCTGATTCCAAAGCGATGGTACAAATCTGCTGTAAACTGTTCCAAATCTGACGGCTGCAACGTTGGATCTCCCTTGCCTTTGATATATAGACTGCCACATAATTCATCGCCAACGATTTCACCGTCAATCCAAATTTCCGTTTTCCAGACATAATTTTCCCCTAAAGTTTCCAGTGCTGCTGCAGCTGTAAGCAATTTCATATTAGATGCAGGATGCAGGCGGGTTGCAGCCATGTGTTCATAAATTGTTCGACCTGTTATCGCATCACAAATACTGATACCGGCGAGCGCCCCATGGAGGCGTGGATGTTGCCCAATGAGTCGGTCCAGCTGCTCCAGAGGGGCGGAAGAGCTGTCCGGCTGCGTTTCAACTGCGTTCTTTGCCAAATGATTCTCGATTTGCCGGATATGGTGCAAATCATGTTCCGTAAAAATACTGATAAAGCGTTCAACCGTATATTCCCCAGACTCATCGGCTATATAAAAAGTGATATCGCTATCCACATAGGACAGCGCTTGGACCAACGCCTTTCTTGTATGTATAAACACATCTATTATCCGTTCTAGCGAATCAAATGTATCGATGTATCTTATCGCCTCCGCATTATGTGAATCATGGTCTGGAAATGCTGGCAAAATGGCATGATTGCGCATCTCTGGAATCATTTTTTCCACATTATATTTGTCCCAATAATACATATGTCCGATTATTTCACGGATGGACCATTTTCCCGTTCGAATAGGTTCAGTCAACATAGCATCGGGAATGCACCTCAAAACTTCCACTTTTGCGACCGTTGCTTGCAATGCTTTTATCCTCTCACACCTCATCCAACCCCTCCAGTTTTCACATAAGTATTTTCTTTTATTCCGCTTTTCAATTATTTCCGCATATAATAGTATACTATCATATGCAAGGAATGTTTGAAGAGAACATATGGTAAAAAACGAAGGCCGGATACTTCCACGAATAGTTAGTTATCCAGTGGAAGCGCGGCTCATTCGACTTATACTATTGCAACTTTTTCTTCTCTTTTATAAGCCGTTGGAATTCCTCTTCCAGCTCAGGCTTAGGATCCACACTCAGTTTGCTGAGTACCTCGGCTATTTTTGTTTCCAACACCATGCGCACATCGTCCGAAACATTTTTTTCTGCAGACCGTTCTGTAACCTCTGGCAAACCTGTCGTCGCGCTAAACGAATGAATTTCCTGCTGGGCAATGGAAATCTTACGTTTTGCAACGTTTTGTACAAATTGCCGATCATGTGAAACGAAAATGACTGTCCCTTCATAGTCATCCAGTAATCTCTCCAGTGCTTCCATGGCAGTGATATCCAAATAGTTGGTAGGTTCATCCAGAATCAACGTATTCACATCGCTGACGAATAATTTTGCCAGGGCAACCTTTACCCGCTCCCCGCCGCTTAGATCTTGTGCAAGCTTGTAAACATCATCCTTGAAAAAATGCAGTCTTGCCAGAACCGTTCGGACAAGAGCAGGTGGTTGAACAGAAGATTCTTCCACATTTTCCAAAATGCTTGCACCAAGTTGCAAAATATCCAGGTTTTGACTGAAATATCCTATTTTTATTGCGGGCGAGCAACGGATGGCTTCTTCTTTGTTCCCCAATATTTTTTGAAGCAATGTCGTTTTACCGACACCATTTTTGCCGACAATGGCTACCTTCTCTCCGGCTTTGATCTGGAATGTAGCATTTTCCCACAATAATTTTTCGCCAATTGTACAAGAACCATTTTCCATACGGATAATGACGCGCGATTTTAATCTCTCTGCTCCAGGGATACGCATCTGGATTGGCGGCTCTTCATACGGTTTTTCAATCTTTTCCAGATTCTCCATTCTTGTTTCCAAGGCCTTTGCTGCCGTATCGAGCTTCTTTTGTTTTTTTGCGAAATACGGTCTCGCCCCTGTTTGCTTCGCTTCGGACAAAGAAGTTTTTTTGGGCTTCTTTGTAGCCCTTGCTGCTTTGCGCTTTTTAATCTCCAACGCTTCTTTCAGCTGCCTTTTCTTGCTCATGTATGCTTCATAGGCATTATGGTGCTGCTGCACTTCCTGTTCTTTTTGTCTAACATAATCCGAATAATTTCCCTTATAGATGTTCAGCTGGGCGTCATGAATTTCCCAAACCATCGTGCAAAGTGCATCCAAAAAAGCACGGTCATGGGAAACGATGACAAGAGCTCCATGCCTTCGCCGTAACGTTTTTTCCAGTTTTCGAACATGGTCAATGTCCAGATTCGTTGTTGGTTCGTCTAAAAACAACACATCCGTATGTTGACTGAGGACCCGATCAAGATGGGCTTGCGTCCATTCTCCACCGCTCATAGTCGAACAAGCAGCTTTCAGTTGCGGCACAAAAGCCATCGTTGCATCTGCATGTACGCTGCCGCTTGTCGGCAGTATCTGTTTTGCCAAAATATTCAGCAACGTGGTCTTTCCGGTGCCGTTTTTACCCACGATGCCGATTTTGGCATCAGCTGCAATAGCCACTTGCGGGATGTGTAAAAGCTGCCTCTCTTTGATTTCATATAAGATGTTCTGAGCCGTTATGATTTCCAACATATATTCCTCCTTGCAAAAAAACTGCCGATTCACGAAGAATAGGCAGTCGGAAGAAACTGTATAAAAACCCGGCTTGGAGATTCGGTCATTCGTCAACCTCAATAAAAAAGAAAGGTTACTTTAAAAATGCCCACGATTCTCTTGCTCGTCGGGTGTCCAAGCAGTGAATTCCATCCTATTCTCCGTTCATGCAATATTTTCCATGTGAAATAGCCCTTTAGCTCGAGGTATTTCAGATATGCATATCACGTTTAAAATAGGATTAATATTTCATCTGCCCAGTGTCACCCCTTTATCATTGTCAGATTTATTATATATATAATTTTATTGGACGTCAATGTTATCTGAGGCATCCGGAAAGACAGGTCCGGAACTCCTCTTGTCATATACGAAAAGTTTTCAGCAACTGGCCTTGTTGTTCCGCCAAATCAGCCAGTTGTTCAGCACTTTGTGTCACTTCTTCCATAGTGGCGCTTGACTGTTGGGAAGAGGCAGAGGTTTCCTCGACCTGGGCAGAGGTTTCTTCAGAGATTGCAGCAATTTCTGCCAGCGCTTTTTCCATTTCTTGACTGGAGTCGGCCATCTGAACCAGATTGCCCGTCACTTCTTTAATATTATTTGCCATTTCAGAGACAAAAATATCAATACCACTGAATGTGTCACTGGTTGTTTTGATTTGACTTGCTCCCTTCGTGACTTCTTCATAGCCTGCGTCCAATGAAAGGGTGACAGAGGCTGATTCCTGTTGAATGTTCGAAACTATATCTGTTATGTCCGTCACAGATACAGATACCTGTTCTGCCAGTTTGCGAACCTCATCGGCAACAACAGCAAATCCCCGGCCATGCTCTCCTGCTCTTGCTGCCTCAATGGCCGCATTTAGTGCAAGCAAATTGGTCTGATCAGCTATTTCCTTGATCACATGGACGAGCTGCGATATCCTTTGCGACTGTGTATCGAGACCCTTGACTTTTTCCACTGCTTCTTTCATGATCCCGTCAATCACTGTCATCTGTTTCGTGGACGCATCCATCAACTCGCTTCCTTCCTGAGACATTGCCAGTACCTCACCAGAAGCCTGTTCAATCAAAGCACCGTGGTTACTGGATGTCTGCACTTGCTGCGTAAAGTCTTTCATTTGGAGCAAAAGACTTTGTGAATGGTTAGCCTGCTCTTCTGCACCAGCTGCAAGTTCATGCATCGAGCCTGCGATTTGTTCAGAGCCACCTTTCACTTCCGTTGCAGATTGATGCAGCGCTGAGCTCTGTCTATCAAGTGTCCGTGAGACTGCGGTCATTTGTCCGATCATGGATTGCAAATGCTTCAGAACGGCATTCATAGAATAAGAAAGTTTGCCAATTTCATCTTTTCCTTGGTAACCCATAGATTCGACAGTCAAGTCTCCCTGTGCGATTTTGTAACTTGTATTTACTATTTTATTTAAATTTTTTGTTATGCTTCGATTTACCAAAACCAGCAGCAGACAGCCGGCAGCCAATGACAGTAAGAAAGCAATGATCAATACAAATAATGTTTCACTTTTTTTCTGGTCGACATCTTTTGTCGCTGTTTGTTCATCTATGTTCAGACGTTTGGTCAAATTTTTCAGCTTTGAAATGCTATCTGAAAGAATATTATCAGCTTGTGTAACATACATATCCGCTGCACTCTGGTTTTGAGAAGAAACTGCGGGACGAATATAGTTCTCCATCAATCGATCCAATTCCAGGTTATGGTCTATGACAGCTTCAAATTCTTTCTGGTTTTCTTTACCTTGGATCTTTGCTTCTATACTTTCCCTTAATTGGTTGAATTGTCGGCTATGCTGATCATACGCCTTACTATGTATGCTGTCGCCGGTTTGATAGTAGCTGACAATTTGGAATCCCTTTTCTCTCTCCAGGGACCCGATTTCTATTAAATCCTTAGAAAGCTTTGACTTTTGGTTTAATGTCTCGATTTTCCCACCGATACCTTGGACCAATTGGAACACAATTCCGGCTGAAACCACAAACAATAATAAAATGACCATATATACCAATCCATACTTTTTGCTGATTGGTATATTACGAAAACGTTTTTTCTCCCCCACCCTTATCCCTCATCTCACTATATTTTGTCTCTTTGCCATATATATCGACAGAAAGCCCTTCCATTTAAAGAGGGAAAATGGTTCTTTTGACCTGATAATATAAAAATAAAGATATTCGCCAAGCATACAGCGAATACCTCTGTTATTATGGCGAAGACAAATTCCTTGCATCGGCCATTGCCTCCAAAAAAGAAACGGCCTTATAGACATCTTCAGCATCCCATGATTACATTTGTGAACTTTGTTCCCACCTCGTACCAATCGTGTGCATCAGTTCATCTATGTCACAGTTCAAGTTTTTCACTGGAATATTAACCTGTGCATCGATCAACTTTTTGTTTACGGCGTTCAATGCTTTTTTAATACCTTTTGTGCGATTGATTATCAAATTCGGATCATGTGTGAAAATTCCCAGGAAAACCTGGCCCCCATACTGATAAATTTGCAGATCGGCAATCTCTTCCCATTTTACCAGGCCGGCTTCAATAAAACTGGAGTGATCAATAATTCCTTCCCTCGTAACAATCATCGCAGGCTTTCGCTTGA
Source organism: Tigheibacillus halophilus (assembly GCF_042683165.1). NCBI lineage: Bacteria > Bacillati > Bacillota > Bacilli > Caryophanales > Bacillaceae > Tigheibacillus > Tigheibacillus halophilus. Next base: position 438,033 of record NZ_JBHUIZ010000003.1, on the reverse strand, counting down.
TGAGCACATAGATAAAATAAGTAGCACCGAAACCGAAAAAAACAATGCACAAAACACCTATAAGCAGCAGTATTGCCATGCTGGCACTGCTTTCATCTGTTGTCGCTCCGATAATAAATAAGACCCCGAGTAACATGAAAATAATAGAAAAAACAGTAAGCACGATCATCCTTTTCCTTTTGGGAAAAATGACAAAATCCCCCACCATACCTCATCCTTTTTTCTATATCATACATACGATGCTTATCTAGCTGCAAGGGTCCAAAGTCCCCCTTCAGGGATATCAAACAAAAAGGTTTGTTCGCATATCCTTTTTAGAACATGCGGACAACCTGAGAGATTTCCAATTGCTTTTATCGCAACACAGCATACTGTCACTTTTTTAAACATCACTCTTACTTAATTGTCGAGATGCATACTAGCACAATACCAATGATTAGAACAAGCCACTGTTCGATGGTGAATAACCTGCATATTTTTTTAAAATAATGGCAGGAACGACGCATGTTGCAGCTCTCCTTTGCTTCAGTCATCGAATATAACCATTGCCAACAAGCAAATCAGCAATCGTTTTTGTCGGGATGACAAACGCCACTGTCCCCATATAGCCTGGCGCGACATCATAATCGTTAAATACGATGACGAGTTTATGCTGCTTATTGATATAAAACGTTTGATTAGCATCAATTTGCTGAAACATTTCGTCCGATGTGAGCTCTTCATCCGTTTCTTTGTCATAGCCAGGCAGCCAATATATTTTATTTGGGTCATTGTCCATTTGTTCCTGCATCTGCGTCTTGATGTTTTGGCTGATCACTTGGACATAGTCATGGTTTTTAAACAGCATCGGCAGCTTGAGAAGCAGCCCATTTTTCTTATCGATTGTGTCATAGTATAATTTCGTCTCGGAAGAAGCTTGTGTTCTTTCCACATATCTTTCAATGGAGAGCAATGTTGCATCATCCGTCTTGACCTTGAATCCTGAATCGACCGCCATATGTCCTTTCAAGGATTTGCCGTCCGTTTCCTCCTTGAACTGTTCATATAATTCCCTGCTTTCTTGCATATATTTTTCATTAAGGCTTTGGCTCAGTTTTTTATCATGCAATCCTTCCAGGTGTGGCGTATTGATATCTGCATGATAATTTCCGCGGTCTTCTTTGATCTCTCTGATTGTGACCACTTTGACGATCGGCCCAAGTACAGGAACTTTTGCCAGACTTTCAGCTAAGGCAGAACTCGCATTCAAGGTTGCGGCGAATAGGAGGAATATTGCTGCCACTGATCCGAATATCCATTTATATGGGTAGGAGCGTTTATGACGGGAACCATTCTGCCGCAGCGCTTTTTCAATGACTTCATCCAATTCATCAGGAATAGGTATACGCTCATAAGCATCCTTTAATTGTTTCAACTTTCTATCCATATCACATTCGTCTCCTCAACTTGCTTTTTATAGAAAACTCGCATTCGCATTAGGGTTAGCGAACATCTTCATTGCACTTTTACAGGCATTTCTCCAGAATGTAAACATACGCTATCATTCATTCCATTTTTACACGCAGTAACTTCAGAGCTTTATAAAGTCGGGTTTTAATTGTACTTTGATTCTCATGCAAAATAGCGGCGATATCCGCAATTTTCAGGTCCTCAAAGAATTTCAGGATGATGATACTTTTATACTTGAATGGCAGTTCATCCAATGCTTTATTCAAATCCAAGTTTTGGTAGGCATCTCGTTTTCCCTGCTGCATTATTTCCAGTATTTGGTCATCCATCGGCATGATCTTCTTGTTTTTACGGTAGAAATCCAATGCGGTATTAATGACTATTCGATAAAACCAACTCTTCATCGCATCTGCATCTTTTAATGTATCCAAGGAAGTAATCGCCTTGTGTATAGCATCCTGCACGATGTCTAACGCATCCTGTTCATTTTTTACATAGCTGTAGGCCAAACGATAGATAGCCGCTTTATTTTCTTTTATATATTCAACAAATTTGTCTGTTCTTTGTTTCTTCATGAAGAATAAGGCTCCTTTTATTGCTTAAGCTGGCAGGCGTTCTACTATCTGCCCGATGATACATTTCATGCATAAATCTTCACATCACAGATAAGACGAATGAGCAACAAAAAAAGTTTTCAAAAATAACATTTCATTTTTCAATACAGGAAAAATTTTTTGAAACTTTTGGTATGATAGATACGTAATAGTATTATAAATGGAGATAGTCCAGTCCAAAGGGTGTGGTACATATGACAGTTTTTGATTATCCGATTGCGGACATCTATGTTTGGTTACTGATCATCGCCGGTGTCTTTACCATTTTATATCTGCTATTCGGTGATGTCTTGGAAGCGGTTGGAGAAGTCTCTGTCTTTTTAAATCCAGTGATTATTCTTGCTTTCATTATTTTCTTCAGTGCAACAGGTTATATACTGGAATGGGCCACCGGATTATCCAGTTGGATTATCATGGCTGTTTCCGCAGTTATTTCGCTGGCGCTTACAACAGTGCTGCATGTTTTCGTGCTTGTCCCGCTCGCTTCGGCAGAGGAATCACTTGGCTATACCGAAGAGTCACTTGTTGGCCGGGTTGGCAAGCTAATCATCTCCATTCCGGAAAATGGATTCGGGGAGATTTTCATCCAGAGCAAGAGCGGCATAATATCCAAACCTGCTGCAAGTTATGAGCAGCGTGCCATCCAAGAAGGCCGGAGAGTGCTGGTTTTGGAAACCAGACAAGGAGTACTTTATGTTGTCCCATATGAAGATGATTTGGATGCGCCCGAATCTGGTACATGAGACAGATTCCATTTATATACGACATCTCGACAAGAGGGGGAAAATAAATGTTTGAAGGTATTTGGATTATCATCGGCATTGCTGCGGTACTAGTGCTTGCTTTATTGGGATTATTCATTACAAAATACCGCACCGCAGGACCTGATGAAGCATTGATTGTCACTGGAAGCTATCTGGGTGGAAAAAACGTCCACCGCGATGAATCCGGAAACAAAGTAAAAATCATTCGCGGGGGAGGTACGTTTGTCCTGCCGGTTTTTCAGCAGGCACAGCCACTCAGTCTGCTTTCAAGCAAATTGGATGTAACTACTCCGGAAGTGTACACCGAACAAGGCGTTCCTGTTGCGGCAGATGGAACAGCTATTATCAAAATCGGCGGATCCATTGAAGAAATCGCCACCGCCGCAGAGCAATTCCTGGGTAAATCCAAAGAAGACCGTGAAAATGAAGCAAAGGAAGTATTGGAAGGTCATCTTCGTTCCATTCTGGGCTCCATGACAGTGGAAGAAATCTATAAAAATCGCGACAAATTTTCACAAGAAGTCCAGCGTGTCGCTTCACAAGACCTGGCAAAAATGGGATTAATCATCGTTTCCTTCACAATTAAAGATGTGCAGGATAAAAATGGTTATCTGGAATCTCTTGGTAAGCCAAGAATTGCACAAGTCAAACGCGATGCAGATATTGCGACAGCTGAAGCTGAAAAAGAAACACGAATCAAGCAGGCTGAGGCCGCCAAAGATGCGAAACGTGCAGAGCTTGAACGTGCCACAGAAATTGCCGAGGCGGAAAAGGAAAATCAGTTAAAAACGGCGGAATACCGCAGGGAGCAAGACAGAGCCAAAGCACGAGCCGATCAGGCTTATGATTTGGAAACTGCCAGGTCACAGCAGGAAGTCACAGAACAGCAAATGCAAATCAAGATTATAGAACGTGAAAAACAAATCGAACTGGAAGAAAAAGAGATACAACGCCGTGAACGCCAATACGATTCCGAGGTTAAAAAGAAGGCCGACGCAGATCGCTATGCAGTGGAACAGGCTGCTGTCGCTGAAAAAGCCAAACAAATTGCAGACGCGGATGCTAACAAATATCGAATCGAGGCAGAAGCAAAAGCCGGAGCCGAAAAAGTCAGGATCGATGGTGTAGCAAAAGCTGATGCAGAACGTGCGCAGGGTGAGTCACAAGCAGAAGTCATTCGCCTGAAAGGATTGGCCGAAGCCGAAGCCAAACGAAAAATCGCAGAAGCTTTCGAACAATATGGCGAAGCGGCTATCCTGGATATGATGATGAAGATGCTGCCTGAATACGCGAAACAGGTTGCAAGTCCGCTATCCAACATCGACTCTATTACCGTAGTAGATACAGGCAGCAGTGACAGCAATGGCGGCGCAAACAAGGTGAGCGGATATGCCACTAACCTGATGGCGACTTTGCAGGAATCATTAAAAGCCTCGGCAGGAATTGATGTAAAAGATTTGTTAGAAAACATTTCCGGTAAACGACAACATGATTTCGATCGCAGCAATCCATTACGTTATGAAGTAGAAGATAGCGGCGAACAGCTGGCAGCTGATATTGCCGACAGAAAAGAACAATGATATATTCGAGATATCGAAACCATATAAAATACATACACCGCCAAGGCGGTGTATGTTTGCATTACCAGATTATCAACCTCGTTTGTTCTGCAAGCTCTTCACTTTTGATCCGCTATTTGCGGGCTCCTCGCAGCAGTAAAGTAATCGATTCTAATCGAATAGGCTGATCACAGCCGAAAGTTAGGTATGAATCACTACCGGCTTGCTTCATATTGACACTGTGATCCCTCCGTTTCACCTGCATGTGTAGTCACTTCTCCAGGTAAAGATCCTTTCTTATATATTTTAAACAGAAAAATGATGCCCGGGGCAAGGACCCAAAACATCGATTACTGCTTTATTTCTTAGCTTATCATAGTATATCACCTGCTTGTTTCTATGCTTGAGTGCAAAGTTTTGCTTATCATTTCATTTATTTGAAATTTTGTATATAATAAGAATAATAGTAACTTGATTAGTAACATACAATACTTGAATTCAACTCATTTTTTTGTTTTCAAACAGCTTTTTGTAAGCGTTTTCCACACAATCATACATGGAGGGTGAAGCCAATGGATTTGAATGGTATTTTGCAAGTTATCGACAACAGCCGACTTGTCCATCCAGATAAAAATAAATCGGAAGAGACCAGTCTGGGAAGCACCGAGGCTTTCATGGAATTGCTTGAGAAATCTTGCCAGGAGCCCGAGAAATTCTGGAGCGATGTGGCAAAAGAGCTTGTTTGGTATGAGCCATGGACAGAGACTATCAGCGGCTCATTGCCGGATTTTAAGTTTTTTGTTAATGGCATCAGCAATCCCTGTGTCAATTTGCTCGACCGCCATATAGAGAATGGGGCTGGAAATCGATGTGCATTAATCTGGGAAGGAGAGAATGGTGATACAGGCTTCTATACATATAACATGCTGCTTGCTGAAGTAAACCGTTTCGCCAATGTTTTAAAGGATTTTGGTGTTAAAAAAGGGGATGGCGTAGCCATCTTTCTTCCCAATTTAGCAGAAGCTTTCATCGCGGTACTGGCGTGTTTTCGAATTGGCGCAGTGTATAATGCGATTTTTTCCGGCTTTTCGGAGAAATCCTTAGAAGACAGGCTCGTCCAATTTGAACCGAAAGTGCTTGTGACAGCGGACGCTACCCAGCGCCGTGGCAAAATAATCGCACTAAAAACAAAAGCGGACAAGGTTGTGCCCAATATTGCATCACTACATGGTGTAATCGTAGTAGACAGACTTCACACAGATATTCCAATGACTGAAAATCGCGATTATTATTGGCATGAACTGCGAAGGACAGCAAGTATCAATTGTGAGCCTGAACGTATAGAAGCAAATGAACCAGGAATTGTTTTCTACACAAGCGGGACGACTGGCAAGCCCAAAGGTGTGGTCCATTCCGGTATCGCATTTGTGTTGCAGAACTACATTTATGGAAAATATCATATGGATCACCATGAAGATGATGTCTTTTGGTGCTCAGCGGATATCGGCTGGCTGACCATGCATATTTGGGGTATTGCAGGCGCCTTAGCTAACGGCGTGACAACCATTGTATATGAAGGTGCGCCGGACTACCCCGCCAAGGGACGTTTTTATGAAATGATTGAGAAATATCGTATCAACAAATTATTCACCGCGCCTACCGCATTACGTATGCTAAAAAGTATGGGAGAAGCGGAGCTCTCAAAATACGACCTGTCATCCTTGGACGTCATTTCGCTCGTCGGCGAACCATTCGACCCGGAAACGTGGAATTGGACATATAAAGTGCTTGGAAAAGAACGAATTTGTGTTAACAATACTTGGGGGCAAACCGAAACTGCAGGAACACCGCTTGCTGGGGCTGCCTGGCTGACGCCTATGAAACCCGGATCGGCGGGGCTGCAATTTTTAGGAGCGGATATGGATGTTGTGGATGAGGCGGGAAACTCGCTGCCGCCGAACACATTGGGGAATTTAGTTATTCGCAGCCCCTTTCCAATGCTTTGCCGCACACTGTGGAAGGAACCAGAACGATATTATAACTCCTACTACAGCCAGGTTGACGGATCTTATTTTGCCAGTGATTTGGCGATAAAAGATGAGGATGGTCATTTCTGGGTAGTCGGCCGTTCTGATGACGCCATCAATGTTGCAGGACATCGCCTAAGCACAATGGAAATGGAAAGCTGTGTGCTTGAAGTCAAGGGTATATCAGAAGCGGCCGTAATTGGCGTCCCTGATAAAATCAAAGGCGAAGTTCCCCTTGTGTTTATTCGCTTGGCTGATGGTCATAAAGCAGATGACAAGATAAAAGAATCTGTTCGCAACAGCATCGTGACACAGATAGGCAAGATCGCCCAGCCAGGTGATATCATTATTGCTGAAACACTGCCTAAAACAGTCAGCGGAAAAATCATGCGCCGGCTTTTGAAAGAAGTTGTCACAAGCGGGACGGTCGCGGGAGATGTGACAGGACTCGAGGACCCTTCCACTGTGAAGCATATCCAGGAAATTACCAATAAAAAAACAACGTTACATGGCTGATTTCGATATTTGTTTTTAAGAGCAGGTGATACCCTCGCCATGCTCTTTAGCTTACACCTTCAATGGCAGGAGCTCCCTTTCTCTCCTGCCATTCCCCTATCTATCCAGCCATGCTCCCAGTGCACCAGCATGTGAACCTTTTTCCGGGAAAACCTTCTCCAACGGCAGCATATCTTTGAAACCTGCCAGTATTTTCTTCAAAGGGGCATTGCTCTTCAATGTGCTGCCAATAAATACAATATACTTACTTTGTTTCAACATGGCTGCCTGGCTAGCCAATAGGAGCAAATTTTCGCCAATCATTCTGAACAAGCCCGCTGCCCGATCTGCTGCAATCACCTTCTGCGAATAAGCTTTGCCGAAATTTGCCGCGGTCAATCCATCCATAAGCGGAGTATCTCCTTGATAGATATCTTTCACAAGCAAATCTATCCGGCTGCTGTCTCCTTCTGTAGCCATTGCTGTCAAATCACGGAAGTCTTCGCTGCCAGTCAGCAGCCTTCCGAGTCCAAGCAATGTCCCACCGCCTAAGCCACTGCCAAGCAAACGTTCAAACCCATCGGGGGTGACATAAAAAAAAGAAGTTCCTGTCCCTATATTAACCAATATATATTCCTTGATAGATGACCTTTGTTCAGTTTCCAACAAATACTGTGTGCCGCTCACCAATGCCGTGAACTCATCTATGTGCCGCCAAGTCCGCATCGATTTCTTTTCCACTTGCGGAGCCTTCCCGCCTGTCAGACATAGTTCACAGTCATCACCCACCATATTTAGCCAATTAATCAATTCACTAGTCTCATCCATTTGATAGGTTTTAAAATGCAAACGGTTTCGTTCACTATATACCAGTTTGGTCAACGTGCCACCAGCATCGATTCCAATTCTCCTTTTCATTTCTTCAATCCCCTTCCCTCATGGGCTGTCTGTGTTGTTGACATTATAACATAAACATCCGCCCGGACTTTTTTTGCTCACTTGCATATCTTAATGATGAATCCGAGCTTTGTTTACATCCACGATAAATAGGAGTGATATCTAATGACTGAGAACAACAATGATCCATCGAAAAAATTTGATATTGATATGTCCCCGTTTCGTGATTTCATCTCGCATATGGATACATTTTTTAATCAGTCCTTCAGACAGATGAATGACGTGTTCCACTTCAGGCCATTTCAGCTGCAAACAAGGGAAACTCATGACAGTTTCATCATCGAATCCGAACTTCCGGGTTATAACCGCAATCAGATTGCTATTGAAATTTTCGGCAATCAATTAAGAATCACAGTAGACAATGTGAATAAGATATTCAATAATAATGGCGATTTTCTAAAAAAATCCCAGCAAAAAATGGAAAGGACAGTAACCCTTCCATTTGATATCCCTGAAGATGAAACAACTGCATCTTTCAAAAATGGTCTGTTGAAGATTGTTATTCCAAAACAAAACGCTAATCGCCGTTTTATTGACATCGATGTCTAATGTATTCCTCTATCTCTTTATGAATAATTTCGTTGCTGCGCACAGAAAAAAATTCCATGCCTTTTTATCGACAACAAGACTGACAACGCTGCTGCCAGTCTTGTTTAGTCATGCAGTTTTTTTTCCAGCAGGCGTGATACTTCATAAAAACCGAGTTTTTCATACAATTTTATGGCATCGTTCCCTGCGAACACATTTAATTGTACTTTTTGGAATCCTTTGTTTTGTAGATGGTTGCATGATTGTCTGCATAATTTCTTCGCAATCCCCTTCCTTCGCTCTTCCGGGAATACATATAACTCCGTAATGATACCAACCATCTTATCTGTATAAAAATCAAAAGTCGCTCCTATTGCGGCCCACCCCTTGATTTCGCTTTCCTCCACATAAACCAGATAATACGAACTTCCATCCAGAGAAGCTGATGTCATATGACGTGCTTTTTCAATCGATGGCCTTACCCTGTCCATGGTTGATTCCTTCAAAACAGAAAGGGCATGCTTGCGTATTTTTTGCACTTCTTTAAATGTAGCTCTGCGAATCTCCATTTATACAACAGCTCCTGTCATTTCTTCGTTTAATATACCGTCATTTATCGTATTAGCGCTATGAATTGGTAATTCACTTACAGCGGAAGACTTGGTATGATAACTCATCCTGGTAAGCCTTCGTCAAGTGTTCATGTTCGCCCAACATATCAAAGCATTCTGTTTCAATATCATTATCTATCCGAAAGTCCGGTGCGTCTTCCGGATCTAATTGTATGAATGCTATACTCGACTCCCGCATATCTATTTCCGAAAATCCTCCCGCTGTAAGAAGGCTGTGCCATTCATATGAGGTCCGCAGGCTGGTAAATCCATAAAAATCACAAATCATCTTTTCTTCTTCCGGCTGCAGTAATCCAAGCTTGGAGACCTCAATGGCAAGCATACGGCCACCCGGCTTTAAAACCCTTCTGAATTCCTTAATTGTCTGTTCAGCATCGGTAAAAGCAATGATGGATTCTGCCAGGATAATATCTATGGTGTTATCCGAAAGTGGCAAGTTTTCTGCATTATTCTGAGTGATATCAATAGACAAGCCATTCTCTGCAATCCGTTGTTTGCATTTTTTTACCATTCGTTCATCGTTGTCCATTGCGATTACACGACATGGATAATGTTGTGCAATATAGGATACTGTCTGCCCAGTCCCGCAGCCGACATCCAAAATAGACATATCTGCATGAATATCCTCTTTCGACAAAAGCTGCCTGCTAAGCTGCAAACCGCCGGGATGTGCTCCACCCACACCTAATTTGGCCAAGCAATCTAAATAGGTTTGTTCCATTTTATTCCCGCTCTCTGTAAAAAATGATTTTATTTTTCACCATATGAAACACGGGGGAGCCTTGTTACATAAAATAATGGGCAATCTCTATTTTATAAAGCGGGAAATCAATGGACTGATCATCGGTTTGACCTGCCCATAAATACCGTGCACTTGGGAAACTGTTTGCGATATTTTACCGAAGTCCATATTTCCATCCTCAGTCATGAATGACGACATCAGACCATTCGCCTTCTGTCCCATTGATTGAAGCCTTTGCTGCCCCTGTGGAGCCTGCCGATTTTGCATATACCTTTGAGGCCTCCCGAAAAACGGGTTCTGTGGAGCCGCAGGCCTTCTGAATCCTGGCCCAGGTGGCATTGCACGGGGCATTTGGCGTGGAGGCTTATTGAATAATTGCATGCGAAATCCTCCTTTCCATAACTTTCATAACACAGCTTATTCGAAGGGTTTTAAAACGAGAAGGCCATTCCCCTATATTAGCAGCAGAAATTTATGCAAAAACGTATTATTTCAGCTTTCCATCTGGTATCGTTTCTTTTTCCTTCATCATATGGTGTAGCAATGACGACGCGTTATCAGTTGAAGTATTTTTGATATTGGCTGCTAACTGCATCGAATAGAAAGAGAGGAATAACTATGGGCATCATGCAAACAGATGAATGGCTGCTGGACAGTTACGATGATCCTATCAGTCTTTGCAAACGGTTGAAACCATATTTCCAAGATAGTTCACCGCAGGATATTCATTATTATCTAACCAGTAATGGCATGTACCACAGGCCTGCTAGCGAAAATAAAGATATGGTAGACAAAATGCATCACCAACATGTTTGGAAAATAGTCGATGAGCAGAGGAAACATTTGCAGAAACTTTGGGAAGGTCCTGATGTCCCCATCTTCATTTTTCCCGCGGACCCGCAAAATCGTATGATTCAACGGGACTTTCATGGAAAAGCCGGAATTACGTTTCCTGATAAAATTTTTCTGTTCGTCTCAGATTATAATGAGAAAGAGGATATACAGGCATTGTTTACTCATGAATACAATCATGTCTGTAGGATGAAACTTTTTTCAAAAAACGAAGCGAATAACCGCCTGATCGATTCCATCATCATGGAGGGGCTGGCTGAACATGCTGTCAGCGAACAAGTCGGAAAAGCACACTTGGCGGGTTGGACATCCTATTATTCTTCGAAACAATTGGATGGCTTTTGGAAAAAGTGGGTCAAACCGAACAAGGACTTGCCCAAATTTCGGCATAAGCACTTTGATCTGCTGTTTGGCACAGGTCTTTACCCCAAAATGCTCGGTTATTGTGTCGGATATTTCCTCGTGGAAAAATATATCCAGAAACATAAGAGCTCTTCCAAAGAATTGCTGCATACCCCTTCCTATCAACTTGCAGGGGGCTGATGCTTTATACCGCTTTGCAGCAGCTTATCGTCTATGCCACGATAATTGGCCATATACAAATTCAACTCCTGCGGTATTCCATTCTGCTTTTATGAACACGAATTTTCCAGCCAGATATAGTCCCACTTTGAAAATCCAAAAAACGTGATATTTATCCCTGTCAAAGTGGAGACACTCACATATGATAATGACAAAAGGAGCTGGAGGTGATCTTGGATGAGTGAAGGTGTTGGAGGTGCAGGCTACGGCGGTGGCTTTGCCCTTATTGTCGTGCTTTTTATTCTTTTGATTATTGTCGGGAGCGCATATGTAGGCTGGTAATCTAAACAACTGTAGAAAAAGTGCCTCACAATGTATCATGTAAAAAGCTGAACCACATCGTGATGTTGCATTCAGAGCAAACAAGAGATGATCACGTTCGCTTTAACTGGACCGTTTTCGCTTAACACTCTTGATGCTTCCTACGTATGCTAAACAGAAACCATTGAAAGGGGGATTATATATGGGCTTCGGAGGATTTGGCGGCTGCGGCTGCGGCGGTGGATACCAACAGCCTGCCTACTATGGCGGCGGTGGCGCTGGCAGAGGGTTCGCGCTGATTGTCGTATTGTTCATTCTTTTGATCATCGTTGGCGCTGCATGGTGCTAAGCCAATAAGAGAAGCATGAGAACCTGGAGAAATTTTGACAACTTTTCCAGGTCCCCTTTGCTTAAGGGGTCATGTTTCACCAGGGTCTGTTCCCTCATCAGGCTGTCATCATCTGTTTCTATGCAATAAGCAGATGGCAGCAGTGAGAGACTGACCCTTTGTTTTTGGGACAAGCCTTCCCTGTTGTAATTCGCTATATATTCATCCACTGTGATATTTGAAAAGGCCTCATTTATCCCTAACACATATGCAAAAAAGCAGATAGATATAATATCTATCTGCTTTCATCGAATTACCAGAAAAGCCAAGGCAGTACGGCCAATGTGCCTATTGCACCAAGGGCAACCCCCCAGCCAAAACCACCCCAGCCCCAACCGTAATTATAACCGCGAGTATTCCCTAACGGGCGCAAATAAACCATTCTTCGGTCAACGTGCTGGATAATCCCGCGATGAACCCTGCCATCCCGTGTCCTGATTTCTACCGCTTTGCCTCTATATCGATTGCAAAGTCCATAATAATGCTCAGCTGACATCCTTCCACCCCCATTATTTATGAGCTTACGACAGTTTATGATGGTTCAATGAAAGGCGTAAGGGATAAACGGACCAGGTGTTTAGCGGATACTGCTAAGACCGTTGTATCATTGCGGAATCTCCTTCTTTTTTCCATTGCCTATTCTCCGCATTTTTTGCAAATCGTGACAGATGCCCCAGTCACATCTGTCTGGGGCACATATATTAATTGTATACGAAGACCCAAGATGTGAATCATAATCATTTTCATGCAATAGCTGGGTTCAGGCTGTGGTGCCAGCTGCCCTGCCCATTGACGCTCACTCTAGGTTCTTCGTCACATGCATTGTCTGCGGGTTCTTGTATTGCCAATCAGTCGGATTCACACATGCCTGTCTATGAAAATATGATAGTGATGATGATGCATCTTATGAGAACTGCTCAGTACGCCAAACATCATTCACTGTTATCACACATGCATACAAATGTATTCTCAGCTTTGAAAGGGGGGATAATTATGGGCTTCGGAATGGGATATGGATGCGGATGCCAAAACTACGCACAACCGGTTAGCTGCGGTGGCGGCGGCAGAGGCTTTGCATTAATCGTGGTGTTATTCATCCTGTTGATTATCGTTGGTGCTTGCTGGTGCTAATGAAAAAACATGGGTAAGCTTCATTCAGTGGAGGCATTCATCCTCCACTGAATGAATATCTATATTTCTCTGTTCATTGTAAAAGAAAATTCACTGGCTTTTTTCAATAAACCTTTGCATCACATGAATGGTTCGCATACAATCATTCAAATCAGACCATTCTTCAGGGCTATGACTGATGCCATCCCTGCTTTTTGTGAATAACATGGCGATCGGTACCATTGCGCCGATAATCATCGCATCGTGACCTGCACCGCTAGGCAGCCTGAACGGTTTGATACCAAGTTCCTCCAAGGCATCAGCTAATAACTGCTGTGTTTCCTCTGCAATTGGGACAGGCTCAACACGGAGAGTTTCTTTGCTGCTGACCTTCACATCGTAATCTTTTGCAATTTCTTCCGCAGCCGCTTTAATTTCTGCCACTAATGCATCCCGCGCTTCCAAATGGATATCACGTATATCTACATACAGTGTTACTGCACCCGGGATGACATTCACACCGTTTGGAGAAATTTCCTGCTTGCCAACGGTAGCTACTGCTGTTTCGCTGAACGTTGCGGGTAATTTATTCACAGCTGTAACAAACGTACTTGCCGCAACAAGGGCGTCTTTTCGATCAGACATTGGTGTATTTCCTGCATGTCCGGCTTCACCTGTAAAAGTGAATTCAATCCAACAAGGGCCGGCTATGCCAGTGACAATCCCACAAGGCAAATCCGCTTTTTCCAAGCGTTTTCCTTGCTCTATATGAGTTTCTACATACAAGGAAATATCATCAGGCGCGCGTTTTGCCATAACATAGCTTTCCTCATCCAGCCCGTTTTGCTCCAATACTTCCCGAAAGCTTAATCCCTGAGAATCCCTGAGCTGGCGCTTTGCAGCAAGCTCATAATTGCCAGTGACAGCTTCACTGCCGTTTAACCCGCCATTAAAACGCGCCCCCTCTTCATCTGAGAAAACAGCAATTTCATAATTTCTTTCCGGAACAAATCCAGTTTGCAGCCAAGCTTCCGCCACTTCCATCGCAGCAATGACCCCAAGTGTACCATCAAAATGACCGCCATTAGGTACACTGTCCACATGCGAACCAGCCACGATAGCTGGAATGTCTGGATTTTTGCCTTCCAGTATACCGAATATATTACCTGCACCATCCTCACGTACCGCCAGCCCCGCCTGCCTCATCCAGCCAGAGACCAGCCTTTTCGCTTCTCTTTCCTCAGAGGTGTAACCAGGACGATTAGAGCCATTTTCTGCCGTCAGTCCTATCCTGGCCAATTCATTAAAGCGTTTGGCGACTCGCTTGCCGGAAAGCCCTTCCCTATCGAAAGCCGGGTCATAGTTTTTTAATAATTTATCTTGTAAAAATGTATCTGTCGGCCACATGTCTTCTCCTCCTTTATGCACCTTGCTGAAAGCTTTCATGCACCAATAACGCAGAGGCGTTCCTGGCAATATGGTACAGCAACTTTCTCCTTCGTACCGCAACAAAAAGATAGTATCATCAAGATAGGCATGATACCATCTTTTGTTTTACGGTATAGTTATGCTCTGCCTTACAATATGTTTTTCTCTACTTTTCCATTTTTTACAACAACCTGGATATTGTTATTATCCGCAAGCGATTCAATATTTTCTAAAGGATTTCCTTTCACTACAATGATATCAGCCAGTTTTCCCTCTTCAATAGTGCCTAGGCGGTCCTGCCACCCCAAACACGCTGCCGCTGTTTTTGTCGTAGCAACAATCGCTTCCATCGGTGACATGCCTCCTTCGGTCATCAAGGCAAGCTCCCGCAAATTTGTCCCATGCTTCATCACACCGGCATCAGTTCCCATTGCGATTTTCACACCGGCCTTATAAGCTTTCGTGAAGCTTGCCTTGTGTGCTTCAATCACTTCTTTGGATTTTTGCACTGCTGTATCAGGCATTCCTACATCTTTAGCTGTTTCCAAAACAGCGACTGGAGCCAATAAGGTCGGTACTAAGAACGTACCATTTTCGAGCATTAATTCAATTGCTTCATCATCAAGAAAAATGCCATGTTCTATGGAATGGATCCCAGCTTTGACTGCATTTTTGATTCCCTCTGCGCCTTGGGCATGCGCCATCACTTTAACCCCTTTGCGGAACTTAGCCTCTTCCACGATTACTGCCAGCTCCTCAGGCGAAAATTGCGTGAATTCTGGATGGTCTGTCGCACTCAACACCCCGCCGGTAGCATGGACTTTAATGACTTCCGCACCCGCACGGAGCATCTCACGGACTTTTTTGCGGACTTCCTCCTTACCATCACATTTGCCGCTCGGCATTCCCGGATAATCCTGCGCTTGCAAATCCAAAACGTTGCCTGATACCGTATAACCATCACCGTGACCGCCGGTAATGGTCAAGGCGTTGATGCTTAATTGCAACCTTGGACCAGCGATCAATCCTTCTTCAACTGCTTTTTTCACACCAAGGTCAGTCCCAAGCGCATCTCTGACCGAAGTGATACCAGCATGCAATGTTGTCTTTAAATATTCTGCTGCTTGATAAAAGTTGAAAGAAAATGGGGTCGCGAGCCTGTCGGCGACCGATTTATATTCCATCATCATATGGACATGTGTGTCTATGAAGCCCGGCAAGATCGCTCCGCCTGCCGCATCAATGACTTTTTCATTTCCTGTTGCCTCATACCCGTCTGTTGAACCGGCGTATATTATCTTTTCATCTTCAACCACGACGGTGGCGTCTTTTTGCGGTTCTCCCCCATTGCCGTCAATGAATAGGCCATTCCTAATGATTGTTTTGCTCATTTTTCATCCCTCTTTCATTATTGTTTGTCAAATTAACTGTTCTGAAAAAATATATTCTTTTTATTGAAACGTATTTAAAATTTACTTGTAATTCATTTGCTTCACAATGTTTGTATCAGAATACCGGCAACAATGACAGACGCGACTGTTACAGTGGTGAATCCGCCAATCAGCATCGGTGCCAGCAGTTCATTGAAGATAAGTTTTTCCTCCTTTTTATTTCTTGCCATGCTTCTGCTGACTTCTTCACATAGTAAATAATCACCCGGAAAGCCGAATAATGCAGTAAGAGCTACCGGCATACCTTTATACGGATCCCATTTCATCAGCTTCGACATGATATATCCGCCCAATGCAATGCCTGCTGTACCAATAATCAAAATGGCCAGAATGGCTGGCAGATTGTGCAGCACCTCGCTTGGTGTCACATCCGCCATTGTACCGATAACAACAAAGATAATAGCAATCATCGTAATCGTGAATGAATTGGCTCTTTCCAAAGACTTTTCTTCCAGCAGCCCGGTCTTGGTACCAATAATACCGATAGCCAGGCACCAAAGGCTGTAATGGATTGGCGTCAGTTCACCGAGCATGACCCCGATTGCTGCACCGACAAAAACTACAAATAATTTAATCGTCATACTTTGCCTGATCGGATGTTGTTCCTTCTCACTCATGGCAGCGGTCTCGTCTTCCTGGACCATTGGCATGAATGTGCCGCTATCCATGGCTTGCTGCATTTTAAATGCATATTTACGCATGAAATTCATTGCTAGTGGCATCCCCATCACACCTTGGAAAGCAACAACAAGTGCCGGGATGACAACCAAGCTGGTAAGTCCAAGCGCCTGTAATTTTTCAGAGGTGATCAATAGTGCGATAATCCCTCCGCTGATTGGACCTACACCAGCCACCGCAGTGGGATAATCAAAGAAAAGTGTGATAAGTCCCAGAATGAGCAAACCGGAAACGACTACACCTCCCAGCGCTATCAATACCGCTTTGTATTGGCTCTTTAGCAGTGAAAATGGAATCAGTGTACCCATGTGTGTAATCGCCGGACCAATCAAAATGGCTCCCAGCGCGGCGAATGTTGATTTGTCCATGATATCTTTTGGGAAAATGCCTGTCCAGATACAAATCAGATAGCCGACCATAGCTGTCAGCAACATAGGAATTCTTGCCCGGGAAATGATGGACAGCATCTCCCCAAGCGCGATTAAAGCAAAAATGCATACAGTTGCAATTAATGGGTTACTTAACATTCGCCTTCCTCCTGTGAATCGTGATGAGATAAATAATTCGTGATGATATGTAATATATCACTATAAATTCAGTATGTCCATTATTTTTTCACTATTCCTGACGATACTTGTTTTCACTTGTCAGAAGGTATAATCCAGAAAAAATTACCATTGTTATTACAAGCTGGGTTGCATATAATGAGAACAAACGTTCCTGCGGGAGGAGAGACAAAATGGACTACACTGCTTATCCAAGAAATGATGTATTATGCATCGATATGCGTTCTTTTTATGCCAGTGTGGAAGCCGTCAAGCTCGGCTTAGATCCGATGAAAGCGTTACTTGCTGTGGTCGGCGATCCAAATAGATCAGGAAGTATTGTCCTTGCCGCCTCCCCAGCTTTAAAGGAAAAGTATGGTATCAGCAATGTCAGCCGTTTTTTTGAGCTGCCTATACATGATCCCGCACTCATCATCGTCCAAGCGCATATGGGGGATTACATTCATGTTTCCGTTGAAATCACCAAGCTATTAATGGAGTATGCGCCAAAAGAAGCGATACACCCTTATTCTATTGATGAAATCTGGGTAACTGTCAATGGACTTGAAAAACTATTCGGCGACCCTTGCCAGATCGCTCGCAAAATCAGGGCAGAGATTCTGGAAAGCTTTGGTATTACTTGCTCCATTGGAATAGGAGATAATAAATTCCTGGCTAAAGTCGTCATGGATTTGCACGCAAAAAAGCAAGGTATTGCTGTATGCAGATATGAAGATGTCTCTGAAAAATTGTGGCCTGCTCCTATTGAAAAAATCTGGGGTATAGGCAACCGGATGAAAAAAAACCTGAACCGTATGGGAATCATCACACTGGGACAGCTTGCCGGCTCAGACTTGAAATATTTAAAAAAGCGTTTTGGCGTCATGGGGGAACAATTGTATTGGCATGCTTGGGGCATAGACCTTAGTCCAGTTTTCGGCGATTTTATAAAAACAGAACAAAAAAGTTTTGGTCATGGCATGACACTGCTGCGCGATTATAGCGAATCAGAAATAGGAATCTGCATTCTCGAATTATGTGAAGAAACCTGCCGCCGTGCCAGAACAGCAAAACAAGCAGGCAAAACCATTCATCTTGGCATTGGCTATTCCAAAGAGAGCAGCGGCGGCTTCAGCCGTTCCCGATCCATCATTACACCAACAAATATCACAATGGATATGTATGAAGTCTGTATGCAGCTGTTCCGAACATTTTACGATGGAAGCAGCAGCATTCGCAGAGTGTACGTCACTCTGGGACATTTATATGACGATGATCAGACACAATTGAATCTGTTCGAAGACATCTCTAAACGTAAAAATCTTGGTTTTGTCATGGACAATATTCGGGAAAAATACGGATCTACTGCCATTTTACGGGCATCGAGTTATCTGCCGGGAGGGATAGCGATCGATCGCAGTAAAAAAATCGGGGGCCATTTCGCATGACATGACCCCCGGTTTTATGTTTAGTGACAGGTGCAAAAAAATACGTTCAATCCAATTCAATATTGACAATTTCCCCTGTATCTACCGCGACATTCACCTCGTATTTCACGCCCTGGGCAGTCACAATATCTACTTCATACACTTGAATACCATGTTCCGTATCCAGTTCGATTTTGATAACCTGCCCAGGTACCTGTTGCAGCGCCGTATGCATCGCCTCTTCTATCGTAACCCGTCTCATGCCGGAATATCCGTTGACAGGAGGGTAATAATAGCCATCATAAAACATTTGGCCCAGCTCCTTTTTTCCTCTATTCGTATCATCCTATGTCACGTCAAAAGAAAAGTGCCTATATACAGAAAAAAGGAATTCTATTTTCTTACGCAAAAAAAGCAAGTGCTCCCCCTGAAGTTGAGCACTTGCAAATGCATACTACACCCTATTCGGTTATTTAATCTTTTCCAATTCATTTTGAATATCTGCCATGATTTTTCCTGCCTTTTCCCAATCACCTTCGGAAGCGGCTTTCTGGTAATCATCAAACAGCTCTGCAATATTATGCAACTGGGTCTGTGCATCTTGAGAAGGGGCTTTCTCTTCTTTTTCCCCTCCTTTTGTTTTTTCATTTTCTTTGTCTTCCTCTTTTTTCCCCGTTTTGTGATCGGGGTCAATCATCGCAAGAATCTTATCAAGTGATTTTTCAAACGTGCTTTCCATCACGATATGATCACCATATGCCATAATCACTTGCTTCACTTCAGGAAGCGAAGTTTCATTGGATGATTCAATATATACAGGCTCGACATACAGTACTGTGTCTTCCATCGGAATTGCCAGCAAGTTCCCGCGAATGACATCAGAACCCCCCTGTGCCCACAGGTTCAGTTGTTGTGAAATCACACTATCCTGGTTGATTCGATTTTCTATCTGCTGTGGCCCGTAAATATTTTTCTGTTTCGGAAAACGATAAACAAACATTTCGCCATAATGTTCCCTGTCATTACGAACACCGATCCAGGAAATCATGTTCTGACGCTTCTTCGGGGTATATGGCTGCATAAGAATAAACTCTTCCTTATCATTTTCCGGCAGTTTCATCGTGATATAGTAAGGCTCCATCGTAATGTCCTCATTGAAATACTTTTCTGTCGGGAACTGCCAGAAATCTTCCCTGTTATAAAATACTTCCAGATTGGACATATGATAAGTGCCGTACATTTTCGCCTGAATTTTAAACAAGTCTTCCGGATAGCGGAAATGGTCCCGCACATCCGCAGGGATATCTTTTGTGAAAAGTTCCGGAAAAATCTTCATGTATGTTTGCAGCAACGGATCTTTCGGCTCGACTACATAGAATTTAACCTCTCCAGTATATGCATCAATGGTCACTTTCACCGCATTGCGTACATAGTTTTGATTTCCCTGATGTGGCTCAGCGTACGGATAACTGTCCGCCTTCAGATAAGCATCAATCATCCAAGAGAGTGTGCCATCTTTGCGAACGAACAAATATGGATCATCGTCATAATCGAAAAACGGAGCGATCCGCTTTACACGATCCACGATATTACGCGTTTCCATAAATTGACTTTTTTTCGTCAGCTGTTCGGATGTAATCATGCGTACGGAGCCTTCCTTGATTGCGAACAGGAAGCGATTGATTCCTTTCAGTGGAATGCCGGTACGCGCCTGATATTCATTTGATTTATTGTCATCGCCGGATGGATAGTCAAACTCTTTCACTTTGGAATTGACGATGACATTAGGATAATCCTCTTCCCCAAAATAAATTTGTGGACGTTTGATGTCCAAAACCCCCTCTGGCGGGAGATTCTTTATCATATATTCCGGCTGCCCTTGACTAGTCACCTTGTTAACATGGCTCATGGCTACCCCATAGCCATGGGTATATCTCAGCGTACGGTTCACCCAAGTTTTAGCCTGTGCGGGCAAATCGTCCGTGCTCAGTTCCCTTGCACCGACAAAAACCTGTTGATAATCACCATCGATACGATAGCGGTCGATATCCATATCGTTGAATTCATAATAAGTCCGGAACGTCTGAAGCTGGTTATAAATATCATGCAATGGACGGGAATCATTCAGCCTTACGTTGTCAATCGTGAGCTGGTTACGCTTGATCATATCCTCATCCAGTGAATCATTGCCGGGGTTTTCCTTGACGGTTATGTCATCCAAACTGTAAGCAGCTTTTGTATAATTCAAATTATGCTCCAAAAACGGCTTCTCTTTGGAAAACTCATTTGGCGACACCACAAAGCTCTGCACGATGACCGAAGCGCCTTGCGCCAAAATGACAACGCCAAGATAGACAACAATTGGTACAGCCATCGATTCTAGTTTTCCACGGACCATCGCCATGATCATCCAAATTGTACCTAGAATAGCGACAGCTGCTAAAACGTAAGATGCCGGATTATTGATCAATTTATCCGTGTAGCTTAGACCATGCACAACACTTTTTTGAAAAATGTTGACCTGGTCTGTCAGCATTGTGCCATAAGGTCCAAGTATATGAAGCGCGGCAAGCAGGATGCCTACAATACCAAGTGTCAATCCCATATGCACCTGTGCAGATCGGTTCATTCTGTATATATGGAACATGGCGTATGCTGCGATTTCAATCAAAAGGAAAAATATCGCTAAACCAAGTAATACAAATAATACGAACTTCATGAATGGCAATATAAACATGTAAAAAGAAACATCCATATGAAAATATGGATCTGTTTTTCCAAAGGATGCATGTTTCAGTACTTTGAGCGTTGGCTCCCATCCTACACCCTTGACAATCTCGCTGCCGACGACACCAACTAAAATAGAAATAACTGTCTTTATCAACACACCGAGTTTCTTACTTGGAAAATACCCCGGCAAAGATTGCGGGCCAAAATGATGCACATACACCCGCAAGATCCATGACAAGGTGAAGTATGTCAGTACCGCAAACAAGACAAAACCTGCCAAACCAAGCAGTATACGGCTTGACAATATCGTAGTATAAACTTTTTCAAATCCGAGTGAGTCCATCCAAATATAGTCCGTGATCCAATGGAACGTTGATAGCACAACCGTCAGCAATACTATCAAAACAGCGATGGCAATGCCGAATCCCCAGCCAAATTTTTTGATTTTTTTTATCTGTTTCTCAGATAAATTTCCGCGATAATCCAATATGCCCCTCCTCATTCTATGTATCTTTCAGCCAACAACCTGCAGTCATTGACCTTCTTTCGCTATGCCAGCAGCCAAACCTGGCAACAGTGCGGTCCCCGCTTACTATCATCATATCAGATTCGTCTGACACTTGCCGCTTGTAATACGAATTGGTTCAAAAAAAGTTTCAACTGGATGAAAGGTGCAAAAAGAAGCATAGCTCCCTGAACTTGCATTTGAAGGAAATCTCACGCTAAGGAGCTAGTGTAAACAAAAATCCGCAAGACTGGTTATTGTCAGCCATGCGGAAATATCTTTTTATATATGATCCTTATACCATTTAGCAGCAGATTCCACTTCTTGCATCGTCAACTGATGGCCATGGTCAAGCCAGCACATTTGAACGTTTGCGCCGGCACCAGTCAGGAGAGATTGAAGTTCTTCAGACTCAGACACCGGACAAATCGGATCGTTTTTCCCAGCGGAAATGAATATTTCTTTCCCGTTTAAATCCGGAAGCTCCATGTCTCTTTTTGGTACCATCGGATGATGTAAAATGGCTCCGCGTAACGCATTTTGATAATGGAATAATAAACTGGCAGCGATGTTCGCCCCATTAGAATAGCCAATAGCCACTACATTCTCGCCATCAAAGTCATAATTAGCTGCGGCTTCCCGAATAAAATCATACAATTCCTTCGTACGCAACTGCAAATCTGCTTCATCAAAAACCCCTTCGGCCAAACGTTTAAAAAAACGAGGCATGCCATTTTCCAGAACGTTGCCCCGGACACTAAGCACATTGGCCTTCGGGTCGATTTTTGCAGCCAGCGGCAACAGGTCTTCCTCAGTCCCTCCTGTTCCATGCAGCAATAGCAGCGTTGTTTTTGCATCATCACCATATTTCTTGAAAATATGTTTCATTCTGAACATCCTTTCCGCAACCTTCATTTTTTATAAAGCTTCTTAATAAAGCTTCCTATATGAGCAGAATCAACCTTTGCGTGACACATTCACAACCAACCAATTGTCACAAAAGCTGGTTCGCCATTGGAATAAAGAAATCTACTCCACTTCATACCTTCCATGCTATTTTGTACCCATTTCATATATTCTTCATTCGAGTTTTGTAGAAAAATAGTAGCTTAACTGTCGAAAAAGAAAGGTCAGACCATTTTTTCTGCATGATAGCCAAGTTTCTTAAGCTGGACAATCATTTCTTCTTTTTCTTTTGGAGTCAGCCCTCCCATAATTCGGCAGATCGCTTGGCTATGCTCCGGGAAAATACCATCCATTAACATTTTTCCCTCGGATGTCAAACTCGCAAACGTTACCCTGCGATCTTCTGCATTGGTTTTACGGATAAGCCATTTTTTTTGTTCCAATTTATCAATGACATAAGTAATACTGCTGCTGGCAAGCAGCACTTTTTGTCCTATTTTTTGGATTGGCTGGTCTCCTTTATGATATAGCAGCTCCAATACAGCGAATTCCGTCAAATTAAGCTGATGCTTTTTAATATCACGGACCACCTGTTTTTCCACTGATTGCAACGCACGGGTCAATACCACGAATAATTTCAAAGACAAATCAATATCATATTCATCTGTTTTTGCCATTTTGTTAGCCTCCTAACAACTTTACTTCGAATTCGAGATAATTATATCTTTATTCCCCTTTCCTGTCAAGTGCCCGTCCGAAGATCAGCGCCAGCGGAAAGCAAGTGTCAACTTGCAGCATTCTGGCTGTTCCGCTTTGGAAGTCAGTGAAATCCGTAATTGGTCTGGATTGTATTGCACATCTACCTTTTCTGTAATCCCAGTGGAAGATACCAGGGACTGTACCTTGGGTTTATCACCCTGCTGCGCCGCATTCATAATCTCGCGTGCAAATGTGCTGGACGTAGAAACTCTTTTCACAAAAAGTTCTGCGTCTTTCATTAATGTCTGGAAAGATGCCGCGGATTTTGAAAAAACATTTATGTCCACCGGCGGATACTGCGGACGTGCCACATCAATATTCTGGCTTTTATATCGATACGGATGATATGCGTAAACAGGATAATAAGCATAAAATACCGGATACATGATACCCCTCCTTAACTAAGATAGTTTATGTGAAAGGCTGTTGTCACGTGTCGGCAGCCTATAGTGAAAATCACACGAACGTATGTTATACTCATAACATGATCAAAAGGAGGATGTTTTACATTGAGTAAATCTCAAGCACAAAAAATACGTGAACAGCGCATACGCGCGGGTAAAAGAGATCCGCAATTAAATCGAAGCCCATTCGCCTTGCTGAATTTAGCCTCGCGAAAAACCAAAACAAAAAAAGATCATATCTATCGAACAAAACACAAGAATCGTCATTTTCCAGCCCAGGAGAACGATTCTTTTTATTTACTTGTATCAAAACGTTCTCCGGCATAAAATGAATACATATCCCAAAAGTCCCGCTTTTTAAACCCAATAGAAGATAGTTCAGATCTGTTTTTCAGGAGGATCTTATGAGCAAATGGTTTTATCTCAATTTTGGTCTATTCGTCATCGCTGTATGGAAAATCATCGGTCATGCTTTACATACCACTTTGACCCCATCAATCTGGATCGGGTTTATGGGCCTGGCTTTTTTTCTTTTTAACTGGACAAGACACGCAGTTTTTTCTACAATACGCAGCCATCCAAGGAGAGAAACGAAAATCCGGCTCGCCAGGATTTCAAAAAAAGTGGTGCCCTACCATCGTTATATGGGCACCACTGCACTGTTGCTTGTTGTCATTCATGCTGTCTCTATGTTTTATCGTTATGGTTTCGTGTCCCGCTGGCCAAAAATGTGGATGGGTTTGATTGCAGCCATCATCCTTTTGTTCATGGTCTTATCAGGCTGGCTGCGATTATTTTGGCCCTCTGTCAAAAAACGCTATCTGCACATTTATTTGGGGATGTTGCTTTTTTTCCTCATCTTTATCCACATCATTCTGTGACCCTGTTGGGAGGCAGAACGCGTTATACATCAAAAAGATCAAGCCAAATTTTAATTGCCGTAACCAAAATCAAAACAGCAAGAATTCCTTGCAACACTTTGGTATCCATTTTTTTGCCAAGCTTCGCTCCCATTGGTGAGGATATTAAACTGGCGATGATCATGATGGCTGCAGGTCCATATAAAATTTGTCCGGTAAGAATTTTTCCTGCAGCAGAACCAATCGATGAAATGAATGTGATAGCGAGTGATGCTGCAATCGTCATTCGGACAGGAATTTTCAAAACCAGCAGCATGATAGGAACAAGCATGAATGCGCCTCCTGCGCCTACAATACCTGCACCGATTCCAACGATGAAAGCAAGAATTGATGCCCAAATCCCGTTGAATCTGGAGATATCATATTCATTGCTGTCCAACCCTTTTTTGGGGACAAACATCATCACGGCAGCTGCCAGCGCAAGCAGGCCATAGACCATATCGATTTCATTTTCAGCCATGAATGATGAAAGATATGCACCAGCCAAACTGCCCGCAAGGATGCTGATACCCATATACATCACGATCGTTTTGTTCAGATAGCCTCCCTTACGATACGCAAGGGCTCCGCTAACCGATGCAAAAAACACTTGAATGGCAGTGATGCCGGAAACTTCATATGATGTGAAATGAGCGACGCCCAGCATTGCGGGAATGTATAATAACATTGGAAAATTGATGATGGCTCCTCCAATACCTACCATCCCGGAGATGAAGGAGCCAAGGAATCCAATGATGAATATCGTCAATATAAACATCAAACTGGACATGCTTACACCTTCTTACTAACGAATTGGCTTATTCACGATTTAAGCTTTTTTGATCAGGAATGTGAACACACCATCATTTTCGTTGCTTTGCAGCAAGCTGTGACCAGTTGTTTTAGCCCAAGCAGTCAAATCATTTTTGGAACCTTTATCTGTTGCATGGACTTCCAGAATTTCACCAGTCTGTAACTCATCCATTGCTTTTTTTGTTTTTACAATCGGCATCGGACATGACAACCCGGTGGCATCTAATACTTTATCTGCTTCCATTTTCAACCCCTCCTTTTTATGCTTCGATAGCGCAATTATTCGGACCTGTTTCCATATCACTTTTTTCGTCTTCATCAGGATCAATTTTCCCCATATTAGTCTTTCGAATCTCCTGATAAGCATTGGGCTGCGGCGGAAGATTCTCTGTCACCAGCTTACGAAAATCTTGCTCTGTCTTCACTTGCAGACCACTGTTTTGTTTGTACAAATCTCCCAAACGTGCCCACACACTGCCGTTTCCATGCAACTCCTCCTGGAAAGAGAAATGGGCAGGCAATACGATAAGATCCTGGTCCAGGTGAGTGAAACGCTTATAAAGTGTATGGCGTAAATCATCGACCCAATCTGAAGCTTTCCCAGCCAAATCAGGTCTGCCAATGGATTTGACAAAAAGGATATCTCCAGTCATCAAATATTTATCGTCGACTATGATGGAGGTGCTTCCTTTCGTATGTCCAGGCGAGTAAACTGGGTCGATAGCAGCAACTGAGGCTGCACCTATTTTCAATGTTAAACCTTCTTCAAGTGCGGTATAAGCGTATGTGACTTCTTCAGCATCCTTTGACGGCAGATAATAGGACGTTCCTATCTCTTCAGCCAAGGATCGTCCACCTGAGATATGGTCCGCATGTAAATGCGTATCCAGGACGGCCTTTATTTTCACTTGTTTTTCATGTGCGAAATCCTGGTAGATATTGATCATACGTGCTGGGTCAATGATTGCAGCCTCTCCGTCAGATACGATGAGATAGGACAAGCAGCCTTTCCCAAGACGAACAAACTGATACAGCTCTCCCCCGCTTGGCAGATCACCAATTTTCACAGGCTGTAAATGCTCGCTCCATGCTTTCATGCCGCCAGTCAGACTGCGTGCATGGTAGCCAGCTTTAGCCAGCAACTCTGCCACCATTTCTGATGATCCGCCTTTGGCGCAAATAACGATTATTTCTTTGTTCTCAGGAAGTTTACCTTTGATGGGCTCAAGTCCGTCAAGTAAATCAAAATACGGATGGTTCACATTGTGCACATACTTTCCTGCCACATTCCATTTTGCAAACTCTTCTGGGTTCCGAACATCCAACAGGAAAATTTCTTCATTATTGATGATTTTATCGGCCAACTCTTTTGCAGTAATTATTTCTGCCAACCTATTTCCCTCCAGTTAAAATGACAGCGAAATATTCGCATCCTTTGCAAAATCTATGAACGATGCTGCCCCACCTGCTTCAACACCATCAACAAAATCTTTCAATGCAAGATTCATGACATCCATGGTCATTTGGCAAGCAATCATTTTTACACCCAGGTCTTGGGCCACCTCAACTAGCTCTGCAATGGGAGGAACATTCGCCTTTTCAAAGCCTTTTTGGAAATGTTCTTTTCCTTCTGGCATCGGCAGCTGTTTGTGACTTTCTTGATGAATCAACTGCAATCCTTCGAATGTGAAAAATATTCCTACCTCCGCGTCTGAAGCTGCGGCTGCTGTAGCGATGTTAAAAACTTTATATGCATCAAACATGCTGCCATTCGCAGCAATGATAGCGACTTTACTTTTAGCCATACTACAATCTCCTCTATTCAAAAAATTATTCTACATCATCTTCCCATGCGAGCATACCACCTGCCACATTGGTTGTATGAAACCCTTGTGCATTTAGGAATTCGCATGCTCTGCTGCTTCTTCCTCCTGAACGGCAAACGATATAATAGTGTTTATCTTTATCCAGTTCCCCTTGTCGTTCCGATAATTCTCCCAATGGGATATGCTTTGCCCCCGGGATCTTGCCTTCAGCTACTTCTTCATCTTCACGCACATCGACAATGCTGATTGATGGTTCTGTTTTCTTTTTTTCAGCTAATTCACTTGTTGAAATTTCTTTCATTTTCGCACTCTCCTTTATACGATACGGGGTATATTAACCGCCAAAAAAAAATGATATATAGATCACTATCGGCTTTTGACTAATAATGCGACTGCCTCTTTTATCAATTCCTCACTATTCTCTTCCGAGTCCGCTTCCTGGACGCAAGCTACCAGGTTGGAACTCACAATGAGCCCGATACTTCTGTCCAATGCGGAGCGGACTGCCGACAATTGCGTAATGACTTCTTTACATGCTTTATCTTCGTCCATCATTTTTAAAATACCGCGCAATTGTCCCTCCATCCGCTTCACCCTATTTTTGACTTGCTCATCATACTCCATATTTTTTCACCTCACTTCACATTACTAAACCACATTTTATACCCCTGTAGGTATATTGTCAACCTATGCCATGTTATTTAATTATCCCTGGGCCAGCGTGTGTTATATTGTTTCACCCGCAGAAAAAACGAGGGAGGGACAGAACTATCCAAAAACAGCTATAAAGTGCCATTTCATATCTAGTGGATTGGAGCGAAAGGCGGCTGACTCCTTGAAAAAGTAATTCGCTTTTTCTGCGTGCGATGTGAATGCTGCCGAAGCGTTCCTTGTCCTGCGGGAACAATGGTTTTCGATGGGAAGCGTAATCGCAGTCCCAGCACGAGTCTGAAGACCCCGCAGGAAGTGATTTTCTTAGAAAGTACATGAGGGAAGGCAAGCTGCATACGGCCTTTGCGGCCAACGCTTGCACACCCCTTGTCGGGGCGCCTGGCGTGCAAATCAACGAAATTACTAAGCTAGATAAAAAAAGTTGGGCGGTTCCATGTCAAGATGGTACCGTTCAACTTTTTTACATTTCCTGGGGTTTTGTCTCACCCTTGTTCAACATGCTGTGCTTGTATACATTGATAGAGAATCGATACAGCGGTATCTATTTCCTCCTTCGTGACAACCAGCGGCGGCAATAGCCGCAACACGTTACTGCCCGCTTGCAGGACAAGCAGTCCTTCCTTTAAAGCTGACTGAATGACCTTCTGGACTTCTCCATCGCAGACAATGCCAACCATAAGCCCTTTCCCGCGTACTTCCTTCACAAAACTTTCATCAGAGAACTTTTCACTCAGTTGCTCATGAAGGTACTGCCCTTTTTCAATTATATCTTCCAAAAATGCCTCTTTAGAAATTTCTTGTAATACCTGTTTAGCGGCTGCCATAGCTAAGGGATTGCCTCCAAAAGTGGAACCGTGGCTGCCAGGCCCGAAATATGCTTCCAGGTCCTTCTTGGCAATCATTGCACCTACTGGCAGACCGTTCCCAAGCGCTTTAGCCGTTGTAATGATATCTGGAGAAATATCGTAGTGCTGATAAGCAAATGGTTTTCCCGTGCGCCCGATGCCTGTTTGTATTTCATCAATAATCAGCAATATCTGCTTTTCTTTTACAATGGAAGCTATTTCTTTCATAAAGCCGCTGGTCGCCGGAATCACACCACCCTCACCTTGTATCGTTTCCAGCATGATAGCTGCCGTATTTTCATCTATCGCTGCTGCCAAGGCACTTATGTCATTGTATGGGACATATACAAAGCTTTCCAAAAGCGGCCCGTAG
Organism: Tigheibacillus halophilus; assembly: GCF_042683165.1. Classification (NCBI taxonomy): domain Bacteria; kingdom Bacillati; phylum Bacillota; class Bacilli; order Caryophanales; family Bacillaceae; genus Tigheibacillus; species Tigheibacillus halophilus. Next base: position 408,812 of record NZ_JBHUIZ010000003.1, on the reverse strand, counting down.
CCGTGATGAATTTTCTCCTGGCCGGTTGCAGCCATAGTAGCGAAAGTACGACCGTGGAATGATTGCTTGCATGTGATTATTTTCGTTTTTCCAGTAGCCTTTCTGGCAAGTTTGATGGCAGCTTCATTTGCTTCCGCGCCGCTGTTACAAAAAAAGACCCTGTCCCCGGAACTGCTAGCCGCCAATTTCTCAGCCACTTCTTCCTGAAGTGATATATGAAAGAGGTTAGAAGTATGCCATACTTTATCCAGCTGCTCTGTCACAGCCTGTTGTACTTTCTGGTGCCTATGCCCCAAATTGACAACACCGATGCCAGAAGTAAAATCAAGGAAGGCTTTTCCGGTGTCATCCCAAACCGTTGTCCCTTTTGCCCGCTCTACCATAAGATCGAATCTTCCATATGTAGGAAAAATAGCTGACATCTACACCACCTCCATCGTTTTACGTATGATTGTCCCAGCAAAAAAATCATCTTTTGATTTTGTCAATTGCTTTCCATCAACAATCATCACTTCTTGCAGATTATCTGTCAGGCTGTCAAGGGCAGCTTTGACTTTAGGGACCATGCCACCGTGTACGACACCTGTCTCAATAAAGGTTTTCGCTTGTTCTTCCGTAACAGTTTCCAGCAATCTTTCGTCATGAAGAATACCAGGTACATCTGTAACAAAAACCAATTGTTTGGCCTGCAATTCTGCTGCGATAGCAGCAGCAGCCGTATCGGCATTAATGTTATAACGGGCATTGTCCTTTCCAATGGCAACCGATGCGATCACCGGAATAATTCCTACGCTCGTTATCTTCTCCAACAGTTGTTTATTGATGCCGGTCACATGACCTACATAGCCATAACATTCGAAGTCTAAGGCTTCCGCTTGAAGCAAGCCAGCGTCAGAGCCACACAACCCGATCGCTTGAAGGCCTGCTTTGTTCACGGCTCTTGTCAATGCTTGGTTGACTGAGCCTGCCAGCGTCATTTCCACTACTTCCAAAACTTCCAACGGGGTGACACGTAGTCCGTTCTGGAATGCAGAGGGTATGTGCAGTTTATCGAGATTGTTTTTTATGGCTGGCCCTCCCCCGTGAACGATGACAGGCTGATAACCATTACTTTTGAGTTGATGGATTTTGAAAAAAAATGCTTCAGTTAATTGCTCTATGACGCTCCCGCCACATTTCACAACAATGAATCTGCTCATCGTCTTCCACTCCCTTTCATGTACGATAACTGGCATTGATTCGAACGTAATCATAAGTGAGGTCGCATCCCCATGCTTTTCCCTGTCCAGGACCATTCTTCAAATCGATAGCGATATGGATATCATCCTTCTGTAAATAAGCCTTGGCATCTTTTTCAGAAAATGGCAGCGGCTGGCTGTCTTCCAGCATTTTTATCGGTCCGATTGCCGCGTCGATAGTCTGCGGATTGACATTTGCTCCGCTATAACCAATAGCTGCGATAATCCTTCCCCAGTTAGCATCCACACCAAAAACAGCTGTTTTTACCAAGGAGGAGCCAACAACTGTTTTGGCAACCTTCCTCGCCTCACAGTCATCCTTCGCCCCTGCCACTTCCACCGAGATTAATTTTGTTGCTCCTTCCCCGTCCCGAGCGATCATTTTCGCCAAATCCTCGCAAACATGGTGAATTAATCCAGTAAAAGCTTCCCAATCCGGATGTTCAGGTGATAAACTGTCGTTTTCCGCGAGTCCATTTGCCAAAGCAAGCACCATGTCATTCGTAGATGTATCTCCATCAACAGTAATACAATTGAAAGTGCCGTCCACTGCTTGTTTCAATGCTCTCTGCAGTTCGGAAGGGGTAATATTCGCATCTGTCGTCAAAAACCCGAGCATGGTACCCATGTTAGGTTCAATCATACCGGAGCCCTTTGCTACACCGCCCATTGTGACTATTTTTCCTTCGATTTCCGTTTGGTAGCAAATCTTTTTTTTGAAAGTGTCCGTTGTCAAGACAGATTCAGCGAATTGTGCAGCAGCGTTTTTTTTACCTGATGGCTTCAGCATCGAAATCGCTGGCATGATTTTTTCCATTGGCATGGGAAGTCCGATAATGCCAGTCGAGGCGACCGCCACGTGGTTCGAAAGCACTTGAAAATGCTTAGCGACGGCATCCCGAATATCTCTCGCGTCCTCTAAACCCTTTTTGCCGGTGCAGGCATTGGCATTGCCACTATTCACGATGACAGCCTGAATATTCCCTGATTGCTCCAGACTTTCTTTTGTGACCGTGATCGGAGCGGCTTGAATGATATTTTTTGTATATACGGCTGCCGCGCTAGCAGGGATTTCAGAATAAATGATACCTAAATCATTTCGCTTGCGCTTAACACCGCAATGGATGCCGGCAGCCTGAAAACCAGCTGGAGATGTGATCGTTCCGGATATTTCTTTAATCGTTATTGTCTTCATGAATGACAGCCCGCCCTTTCTCTTGATATGAAGGATAGGTTAAAAATCTTATTTTCCCTATATAAGTGCCGTGAGAGCATCCATTGGATAGAACTTCTAGACAGAGGCCTTATATTTATTATTCGGCTCACCTGAATCCACTTTCCATTCAAGGATATACCGGCAAAAATTCGAGTCCGGTTTTTTCACACAGTCCGAACATGATATTCATGTTTTGGACTGCTTGCCCTGAGGCCCCCTTCATTATGTTATCGATCACGGAAACAATCGTGATCCGATTGGTTCTTTCATCAAATGCTAGTGCGATATCGCAAAAGTTCGAGCCGTAAACCTCCTTGGTCCCCGGGAAATTATGCTCTCGAAGCCGGACAAAATAATTGTTGTCATATACTTGGTGATACAACTCATAAAGCTGTTTTAGAGAGGTCTCTTTAGCGACATTTGCATAAATAGTCGCCATAATGCCACGGGTCATCGGCACCAAATGTGTAGAAAAAGTTATTGGCGGCATCTGACCGCCCCAGCGCGACAACACTTGTTCAATTTCCGGAATATGCTGATGCTGGTTGACTTTATAAATCTTGAAGTTATCATTCATTTCCGGAAAATGCGCCACCGCAGATTGTGTTCTTCCAGCTCCACTTACACCTGATTTCGCATCAATAATGACCGAAGCCGGATCGACCCACCCCTTTTGAATCAGCGGTGCCAATCCCAGAAGAGCCGCAGTTGCATAGCATCCTGGATTGGCGACTAAGCGCGCCTGCTGAATATCAGCTTGATACCATTCCGAAAGTCCATACACTGCATCATTGACCAATTGTGGGTCACTTGCAGGTTTCTTATACCACATTTCATAACTTTCTGGATTTTTAATCCTGAAATCTCCCGATAAATCAATGACCTTCGCATCAGTTTTCATTAACCCCGGTATAAGTTTGGAAGATACCCCAGATGGTGTAGCAGTAAAGACAACATCTGCAGTACCCATGATATGTTCTGTTGCAATATCATCAAAATCCAGGCAAAGCACGTCTTGTAAATGTGGATAACTGGCATAAGCCGGGTTCCCTTGCCGGCTTGTAGAATGTATAGAAGCTATCTGTACTTCAGGATGTTGATGAAGTATGCGAATCAACTCTGCACCACCGTATCCAGTAGCACCAATAATAGCAGCTTTCATTATCCGCTCTCCTTCCGTAAAATATTATCCATTATTATAAAGTGAATAAAAATAAAGTCAAGGGTATATTTATAAATAAATAGAATAATTTAGACTATAAATATTAGACAAAAAGATGAAAAAGGTTATTTTTATGCATTTTATATACATTTTCACAAATTACTTTTACTAGATTGTTATTTTTCCTTCAAGTATAATAAGAACACAATCGTATGAACGGAGATCGTCAAAAGGTCGATGAACATTGACATATTCGATAAAAATTGAGAAGGTTCATTTCAATCTTCTTTTAGATGTAACATATAATAGAAAAGGAGTTTCACTTTATGAAAAATAGCATCCGGTTATTTCTATTAACGTTCACTATGCTTAGTTTGTTAATCGCGCTTGCAGCATGTAAAGATAAGAAGATTCCTGTAGAAAGGAATGATAATGCAACTGCGACTGAGGATGGCAACAACTCTCAACAGCAAACGAGTAAGGAATTCAATGAAGCGAAGCAAAAAATACAGCAATACGGCGATGAGCGTATGCGTGATGCTATCACTGCCCAAAATAAAGCTTCTACTGCCCTCAGCAAAGCTAAAAAGTTGAAAAGCGGCAAAGAACAGACAGCATTAATGTTGCAAGAAGCATTGCCGCAAGCCAAGCAGGCATTAAAGGATGCCAAAACTTTTAAAGCCGGACAGCAGCCAAAAGAGTTGCAACTCTTGCAATCAAAATTAATCAAGCCACTGGAAACTCTGAAAAGAGCAACAGAAGCACAAGTACAGGCAGCACAAAGCGAAATCAAGAGAGATAAGCAAGAATTGCAGCGCGAAGCGGACGAACTGACAGAAAGCTATCTGGAACAACTGAAAAATTTTCATCAGGAACTGGAAAAGTTAAATCAACAATATGACTTGCAAGCAGATTGGAAAACTTTAGAACTATTAAAGCGACAACTACTCGGGGGGATCCAACTGGCACAGCAGACACAGCTTTCCACCGAACAGCTGAAACATTTGATCGAATCAAACCAGAATAGCTTGGAGGCACTCCAGAAGATTTCCAGTGAGAATAAAGTTCACGGCAATGACGACATAAAAAATATTGAAAAAAGTTTATCGCCTGATCTGGATCAAATTTTTAACCGTAACACAGAACTGAAAGAGGATCCACAACAAATGCATGATACATTGCACCAGCTACAGAAAGCTACAGAAACAAGCCTGAACGCGTTGGTACTTCAAAAAAAAGCCAAAGAACAAGAAAATGATGCATGGCGACAAGAAGCTGACACCAAATGGAAGATCTATCAAAACGAAGTGGAAACACTCAAAGACAAGCTGGAATCTTTGGGGAAAAAGTGACTCTTTCGTTATAAAAGGTGTCTATACACTAAATCATAGGTCCCCGCCCTGAAAAATGATTCAAGCCCAGGCAGTTGACACAACTGCCACTTCTAATCAAGTCATAAGGTAAATGATAGAAAGCGTACATTCAAGATGAATGTACGCTTCTGTGCAAAACTAATCAAATGCTGTTTCTTTTTCAGGGTCATGGAGAAATTCAAAGAGGAGCCGGATTTGTGAAAGTGTATTCCGTCTCGTCGACAGTCGTGGAAGGTCATGTTCAGCAAAGAACTGGATATCGCTTGTTTCTAAGCCCACTGTCCTCTCTCCCCCCACTATATCACACAAGATAAATAACTTATAATAGTCATAGGGCTGCGGATCATTGCTATACTTATTCATATCAAGTACTGCTAACATCTTTTTCGCTTTTGTATCAAAGCCGGCTTCTTCTTTTATCTCCTTTACTACGTTTTCTGCAGGTGACAGTCCGACCTCACAGAACCCCCCTGGCAAGGCCCAGCGTTGGTCCATTTTCTCTTTAATGAACAGCAGCCGTCCCTTTTGAAAAATGACTCCCCGAACGTCAACTTTAGGTGTCGGGTAGCCTGTCTCACTGATGTAAAATTTTTTTACATCTTCTATCTTCATCTCCGTGTGTTTTGCGATGATGTCACAGCTGATTTCCCGTAATTCCGCATACCTTTCCCTATCAAATTCATCTTTTGAAAAGGCAAGGCCCGCCTGGGATATCGCTTGAATCCGTTTCGCCCACTTCAGCCATTGCAGATCCATGCTCTCCCCTCTTTTCTCCTTCACGGATTATATTTTTTTCGGAACGATTGTAACCTTTCGAGCCAAATAATCGTCAATTCACGTAATTTTCTTGTTTGAATACAGACTTCTGGATAACTATCCACACCCATATCTTCAAACAAATCGTAGACGAAAGTTTCTTCCTGGGCAATTTCCAGTCCACAGCGGTTACCGCTTATATGGATCTGTTCTTTTTCACCATGCAGGACTTGATCGAAATCATGAATAATCTCGCCGCTAAGTAAACTGGCATCTGCCATCAAATATTCACCTAGGAGTGCTAGTTCCGGCTCATCAAAATCGATAATCAGTACTTTCTCGGTTTTGTTGCCGTTTTTTAATGTCTCTTCTCTAAAATGATACAAGGCAAACCCTCCCTAATATATAGGAAATGCAGAAATGATTTTATCATTGTTATCAAGGTACATGCGGATCCGCATGCCTTCGCGGCTTAGCCCCTCATATGTATTGCCAGAAACGAATGTTTTTGCTTCATAAGCTTCGTTGATAGCATCAACCACTTGCTGAGCATCCCAATCTTCAGGGTATAAGGTAGATTTTCCCCTGTTGCTTTTCTTTTTTACACCATTTACTTCTACTTTGGCTTCGTACACACCATAGCGATTAGGCTTGCTTTTCGTTCCGCTGATCACACGACCCTTTTTCGTCGGCAACCCATCATAATGGAATCCGACCGCATCACCGCGTCGGTTTATTTCTCCTTCAAAGATATGGGCGAGCGCACCATGTCGGAAATGTCCCGTATCCTGCAAATCTGATATCGATGCAATATCCGTATGTGGGGTTGACATGTCGCCACTGCCGCCGGTCTCCCCCGGAGACAGGCCACATCCAGCCAGCAGCAGTATCAAGCTTACAGAAAAGCATATCAGCCACTTTTTGTTTTTCCGCTTCATGCTTTCACTTCCTATTCAAGTTCAAATTCATTTTACTATTTATTACAGTCCTTTGGCAAAAGAGGTAATGTTTGTTTTTGCTGTTTAGGTGGAATAAATGGACTAGTACAAAGAAAAAATTGAAGGAGGAAATGATTTTACATGACAGAACCTCGCCATATGCAAAATGATAAAACACCAAGACAAGTACAAGAAAAACAGCCAGGTATCGAATCGAAAATGAATCCACTGCCTGCACAACCAACAGCATATCAGGGGACCGGTAAATTGAAGAATAAAAACGCTCTGATTACAGGTGGTGACAGCGGTATCGGACGTGCGGTCGCCATTTTGTACGCAAAGGAAGGGGCGAATGTCGCTATCTCTTACCTGGATGAACACGAAGACGCAGAAGAGACGAAACGAATGGTAGAAGCGGAAGGCGTGAAATGCCTGCTTATGCCCGGAGATATCAAGGAAGAATCCCACTGTGTCGATTTGGTAAAAAAAACAGTAGAATCATTTGGGGGTATCAATATCCTCGTAAATAACGCTGCTGTACAATATGTCAATGAGGATGTTACGCAGATTCCTTCTGATCAATTCGAAGATGTTTTCCGGACAAACTTTTTTTCCCATTTCTGGACCATCAAAGCAGCGGTTCCGCATATGCAAGAAGGAGACGCGATTATCAGTACTTCTTCAATCAATGCGTATAAAGGCAACCCCGTACTGATGGACTATACAGCAACCAAAGGGGCTATCACCGCTTTCATTCGAAGTATAGCCATCAGTTTAGCCAAGAAAGGCATCAGGGCGAACACAGTAGCTCCAGGTCCTGTATGGACACCACTCATCCCATCCTCATTTGATGAAGATCAAGTGGAGAAGTTCGGGCAGGACAGTTTGATGGGCAGACCAGGCCAGCCTTCGGAACATGCCTGGGCCTATGTTATGCTGGCTGCTCCGGAATCTTCTTATATGACTGGCCAAGCCATTCATATCAATGGAGGATCGTGGACATCTTCATGATATAGAAACGCACGGAACATCATTGGGAGGGTAATGAGTCAACTTGCAATTGAGATATGCAAAAACCCCTGAAAAAATGCGCTATCCCTTTTCTATAACAAAGAAAGTACAAAGGATTAACTTCTTCTTTCCTTGTACTTTCTTTATTTTTATTTTCTTTCTCTATCAAGCATTTCCAATGCTTCCTCAAACTCTTGATCAATCGCTTTATTAGGTTTATGCGTAAGTGCGCTCACTGCCATAGTAACGATAAAGTTTAAAATGAAACCCGGAATGATTTCATACAAGGTGGAAGATAATGCTTCGATGTTCCCCCATACGATAACCGTCACCGCTCCGATAACCATTCCGGAAAGCGCACCGATAGAGTTGATTTTGCGCCAGTACAGTGAAAGCAATATAGTCGGTCCAAACGCTGCTCCGAAACCGGCCCAGGCAAAGCTGACGAGGTCCAATATGGTAGCATTTTTTTCCCAGGCGAAATACATCGCAATCAATGAAATGATCAGAATGGCCATCCTGCCATAGAACACGTACTTCTTATCATCTTCATCATTTTTGATGATGGCTTTATACAGATCTTCCACCAAAGCGGATGAAGTAACGATCAATTGGGAAGAAATAGTGCTCATGATTGCTGCCAGCACTGCTGCCAAGAGAACCCCCGCGATAAATGGGTGAAAAATAATTTGACCCAGCGCAATAAAAATCGCTTCCGGATCACTTAACGAAGCACCCGGATGTTGCTTAAAATACGCGATGCCTATCAGAGCAGTCGCAGATGCTCCAATCAAGCTTAACGCCATCCAGCCAATCCCGATCCTTCTGGCTTGCTTCGTTTCTTTTACCGATTTGATAGCCATGAAGCGGACGATGATATGCGGCTGTCCAAAATAGCCGAGTCCCCAGGCTGCTGATGATATGATAGCAGCAAAAGAAACTCCTTTAACCAAGCTGAAAGCATGCGGGTTCACCGAACGAATAGATTCGGTTGTTTCGCCAAAACCTCCCGTTAGAAAGAAACCGAAGAGCGGCACAAGAATAAGTGCTAAGAACATGATTAGTCCTTGTACAAAGTCCGTGTAGCTCACAGCCAAAAAGCCGCCAAAAAGCGTGTAAGCAATCACTACAGCCGAAACCAAAAGCAAACCGCCATGATAGCTCATATTGAAAGAGCTTTCAAAAAAGACTCCGCCTGCTACCATACCTGATGAAACATAGAAAGTGAAAAAAACCAGGATGATTAGTCCGGAAGCTATTCGCAGGATTTTCGAGTTATCCTTCAATCGGCTGTCTAAATAACTTGGGATGGTGATGGAATTGCTCGATACTTGCGTATATACACGCAAACGCGGCGCGACAAACAGCCAATTCAAATAAGCGCCGATGGTCAACCCTATTGCCATCCAAGCCTCGCTGAGTCCAGATACATAGATGGCGCCGGGAAGCCCCATCAGCAGCCAGCCTGACATGTCAGCGGCTCCCGCACTCAACGCTGTTACAGCTGGGCCGAGTGACCTGCCGCCAAGCATATAATCTGTCAAATTGGCTGTACGGCGATACGCATACCAGCCAATTGCCAGCATGCCAGCCAAATAAATGATGATAGCCAGTAATTGGTATGTGTAATCTGTCATCTTCTTCCCCCTTTTTTTGAATACTTATAGAATAGCATAAAAGCTGTAAGGTTAGTAAATTTTCCCCGTCAGATTCGACAACATATATAACGATGCTCGCAACGTTCGGTAAATTGCTTTCTACAGATAAATATATGCCCCTTTCACCTTCTTTAGTCAGCTACAGCGAAGAAAACAGTGTTATTTCAGCTTTTACATATGCTAAAAACACTACATTGCCCTACTGGAAATGGCTCTAAGACATGCACCTCTTGCTTTTCGCCATTAAAACTGCTGTAATAAAGCAGCTTTCCATCTGTAGATACCTGAAGATCTGACAGCGCAAAACCATGTCTCGTTGTCAATCGCTCATTATGTCCCCCATCAAGTGCAACAACGTAGATATCAAAGTCTTCTTGTGGAGCTCCTTCATTTTCGGCACCCGTCTCATATAATTTACTGTACGCCTTCGCATCCATTCCAACGTAATAGGTTTGTTTGCTATCAGGTGCGAAAGCTGCTGCTGCCACATGCATATCAGCAGGCCCCACTTTTTTCACTTCCCTGCCGTTTTCGTCCGCTACATATAACTCATTTACACCGTTTGCAGATTTGGCAAGATATAGCATATGCTTTCCATCGTTCGCAAATACAGGGCGTTGCAGTTGTTCATCTTTGGAAACGACTATTCTGCTTACATTCTTGCCATCAATATCGGCCTTGTATATGGATTGTTTGCCGTTTACATAATAAGAGAAGATGATTGTCTGATCATCTGGCGAGATGGAGATACTGTCACCTACACCGGTAAAATGCCGATAAGGATCATCGTCTCGAATGACATGGTAATTCACTGCTGAAATCATTTGGCAGGCGCAGCGCGAAAAACTTATTTCAATGATACTATCCATTTCTCATGACAAACTGCTAATCTTTTGTTATCCTAAAAAAGAAGTGAATATTTGTAATACTACTAGGGGTGCCCTAAGCGGGCTGAGAGGAAAGCACCGAGCTTTCCGACTCTTATGAACCTGATCTGGTTAATACCAGCGGAGGGAAGTAGTCGGACAGTAGTCCATGCTATTTCAGCTTACACAAGCCAGGTTCTTCTCACAGAATCTGGCTTTTTTGCGCCCGGAAAGGAGGTTGTCTTTGCACCGAACACGTTTACTCACGACAATGGCCGTCTTTATTGCAATTGGAACAATCGGCTCACAGTTATTATGGTTTCCCGCTGGCATAGCAAAAGCCTATCCAGTGCAGCATGCGGTAAATGTAATGGCCGCAGTGACACTCGGACCATTCCCAGCAGTTGTGATCGCATTTATGATCGGGTTACTCCGCAACATGCTTGGTATTGGCACGCTGATAGCATTTCCCGGTGGTATGATTGGTGCTTTGCTGGCAGGGCTGCTTGCGAGGAAATTCCACCATGCCATATGGGCTGCCGCCGGCGAAATAGTTGGAACTGGTATCATTGGCGCTTTTCTTTCCGTACCATTTGCCAAGCTGTTTTTAGGCAGCAATGATGGCGCCATGTTTTTTGTTCCATCTTTCCTCGTAAGCAGCGTGACAGGGGCATGTATCGGCCTGATTATCGTTTCAAGACTCAAAGGGAAAAGCCCAATCTTCCCACCCCATTAATAGATACACATTTCAAAGATATGGTGTATATATCCCATTGTGCTTGCGTAGTGCAAAGCGAAATTTTATAAATTTTTATCTGAAGCCTTCCGTAAGAGCTGTCGGCTGGAGCTGCAACTTGGGAAGCGGCTTACATAGACGGAACTTGACTAGTGGCTTCTAAGGAGGCAATCAAATGAAAAAAGTATCTTGCGCGCTTACCATCGCTGGGACAGACCCTACTGGCGGGGCAGGAATCCAGGCCGATTTAAAAACGTTTGAAGAGTTGAAGAGTTATGGCATGTCGGTTATCACTTCTGTGGTCGCACAAAATACGACAGGCGTACAGGAATTACATCATATACCGCTTTCAATGCTCAGCAGTCAATTAAACAGTGTCTTTTCAGATATGCCGGTACATGCAGTAAAAACCGGAATGATCGCCGATAAGGAAATGATGCAAGCAGTCGCACAATATTTGCAAGAAGGCCATTTTCCTTATGTGATGGACCCGGTGATGGTAGCCACGAGTGGTGATGCCTTGATTGCGGAAAATTCCCGTCTGTACCTAAGGGACCACCTGCTTCCTTTGACAACATTGGTTACGCCAAATATACACGAGGCCGTATATTTAACGGGAAAGAAAATCGAAACCACAACAGATATGCAGGAAGCGGCAAAACTGCTTGTTGATAAATACGGTGCCGGCGCTGCGCTGATAAAAGGCGGACATATGAAAGGTGACGCAGTTGATTTTTTATATGATGGAAAAGAAATGCACACTTTCACTGCCAAACGAATTGAAACAGAAAATACACATGGTACGGGATGCACTTACTCCGCAGCCGTAACAGCATTTTTAAGCCAGGGCATGCCACTCTTGACATCTGTACGCAAAGCCAAAATGTTTGTTACAGCAGCAATAAGGAATTCTTTTGATATCGGCAATGGCAACGGCCCAACCAACCATTGGGCAGCACGAGAGGAAATGCTATTCCATGAAAGAGAAACCATCCAGGACTTATAATACTAGAAAGCCAATGATATATATCATTTGGCAAATCAGACTGCCGCACATTTCACGGCAAATAAGCTCCCGTTAAGGTACTCTAGCGAAACAGTAAGGAGAATATCATGAAACTTTTCAAAAAAGAATGGTTACGAAAATATTTCATTATGGGTACACAAAATTGCATAAAACAGGATCCGGAACAAATTCTGAGGGAAGCGATTTCTGGAGGTATTACTGCATTTCAATTTCGCGAAAAAGGAAAAGGCTCGCTGACAGGACAAGCGAAGATAGCAATGGCAATGAAACTGCGTGACATCTGCTATAACGAGGATATACCATTTTTCATCAACGATGATGTAGACTTGATCGAATTATTACAAGTGGATGGTGTTCATATTGGGCAGGATGATATTTCCGCAGCAAAGATACGCGAGAAACACCCAAATTTGGCAATAGGGTTATCGGTGTTCAATGATGCCGAACTGGCTGTCAGTCCCTTGTCGCTCATTGATTATATTGGCGCAGGTCCAATTTATCAGACGACAAGCAAGGAAGATGCCAAACAAGTGACTGGGACAAAATGGGTGGAAAGCCTTCGCTCCAAATATCCTAAACTTCCCATTGTCGGTATAGGTGGTATAGACACTGGCAATGCAGCGAAAGTAATCGAAGCAGGTGCGAATGGAGTAGCTGTCATCAGCGTCATCACAAAGGCTGACAATATCGAAGAAGCTGTCACAAACATATAAAGGGACAGATCCCCGCCGCACTAAATTCAAGTGACACAGCGGTGGGGACTGTCCCAGCTGGTTATATATTTCTTCTTATCGCACGGATATTAGCCATTTTGTTGTCCCATGTTTTTTGACTGAGGTCCACTGCATATTCTTCTGGATTGATAGTCCGTTTGTATTCCTCCCAGAATAAGCCAAGCTGATTTTTCGCATATGCCTGCATTTCATATAAATCAGGACTCTCATATACCTGTTTACCATTCACAAAAATATCGTGATGCAAATTAACCGCCTCAAAATCAGTTACATACTTGCAAATATATGTATGCACAGGATGAAACATTTTCAGACGTTCTTCTTGATTGGGCTGTTCAGACTCCAACGTGATATAATCGCCTTCAGCACGCTTATTCAATGTGTTCACAATCCGGTACAATTTTTTTATTCCGGGTGTTGTCACTTTTTCCGGATTGCCCGATATCTTGATTGTATCCTGCATTTTACCGTTTTCGTCTTCTATCGCAACCAGCTTGTACACCGCTCCCAGCGCCGGCTGATCATACCCTGTGATCAATTTGGTCCCTACACCCCATACATCAATCTTCGCTCCCTGTGCCTGCAGGCTCAGGATAGTTGATTCATCCAGGTCATTGGAGGCATAAATTTTCGCATCCGGATAGCCGGCATCATCCAGCATTTTTCTGGCTTCCTTGGAAAGATAAGCCATATCCCCGCTGTCCAGACGAATGCCAAGGAAATTAATACGGTTCCCCAGTTCATTGGCGACTCTAATCGCATGGGGCACGCCAGAGCGAAGCGTATCGTATGTATCTACCAAAAAAACACAGTCCTGATGAGACATAGCATATTTCATAAATGCCGTATACTCATCTTTATAGGCTTGAATCATCGCGTGGGCATGCGTACCAGCTACAGGTATTCCAAATAGCTTACCGGCTCTGACATTGCTCGTCGCATCAAAACCGCCTATAAACGCTGCGCGCGTCCCCCAGACAGCAGCATCCATTTCCTGGGCTCTTCTTGTTCCAAATTCCATCGTCGTTTGATTACCAACGATATGCTTAATTCTTGCCGCCTTGGTGGCAATTAATGTTTGGTAATTCACAATGTTTAACAGAGCTGTTTCAATCAATTGTGCTTCCGCCAAAGAAGCCTCAACCCTTAGAAGCGGTTCATTTCCAAAAACAACCTCCCCTTCACAAATCGCCTTGATATCTCCCGTGAAACGGATCGTTTTCAAATATGTAAGAAATGCCTCATCATAGCCAAGTTCCTCTTTCAGAAATACAAGATCAGATTCATGGAAACGGAAGTTGCGTATATATGTAATAATCCTTTCCAATCCCGCAAATATCGCAAACCCGTTATTAAATGGGCTTTTCCGAAAGTATAAATCAAATACCGCCCTACGATTATGTATACCATCTTCCCAATAAGTCTGTGTCATATTAATTTGATACAAATCCGTATGCAATGCCAGACTGTCATCCTGATAAGACATAAAATAACCCCCAACGTTTTCTATACCATGTTTGCGCGCTTATTCTAAGATATGGCTGAAAAAATCCAGCACCGGTCACACCGAAATCAAGCCCCAGCAAAAAAATTTTTGATCAATATCGAAGCACCGCAGTTTCAAGCATCATAAAACTTCCTCAAAACCACTTTGCGGGTAGGCGGCGCATCGTCCAATGCGAAAGAAAAAATAGGAAGCAAGTTTCGACACGAATTTCAACCAGCCCTTTAGAACGCCCTCTTGATGGCAGATTCTATCTGATTTCTTTACATTATAACACCTGCATGCCAATTCATGCATACAAATATACTCTTTCATTTCGTACTTTATAAATATTGGACAGGTTTCAATATACAAACATGTAAAAAGTACGGTATCAGCATACTGATACCGTACTTTTTCACACCTTTCACAGCTTACGAATGACTGCTCGTACCGGGCTCCCATCCGCTCCTTCTATTGACAGTGGCAAGGCGATCAGTTCATAATCCCCAGGCTCAACCCTGTCCAGCATGACATTCTCTAAAATGAGCACGCCATTCTGATGCAGAGCATGATGCGCTAATAGTGTTTTACTATCGACCGGGTCAACAGAAGGGCAGTCGACACCAATTAAGACAATCCCTTTTTCTTTCAAGTAGGCTCCAATATCCTCCCGCAAAACGGTATATTTTGCTGGAAAAACAGAGGGCTGATTATGTTCCATGGTTTTCAGCAAAATCCGGTGAGCTCCTTCTAAATCGAACTTCTCCAGTTCTTCCCTGCCGACCATCTCATATCCCGTCGCATCGATCACCCTCGCCTTCCCCACATACACATTCACATCCAGTTCATGCACTTTTCTGCCTTGCTCCTCGAAATGGAATGGGGCATCAATATGTGTACCAGTATGCACACTTGTTTTCAAACAGCCAATATTAGCTGAGCCTGTTTCTTCCTTGGTTGCTGACAGTTGAAAAACAAACGGCTCATCACCAGGCCAGGTTCTGACATGATTTGTCAATGGCAAGGAAATGTCCATCCATTCTCCTTTGCTCATCTGACACACCTCCAATTCATTATTTTAAGATACCAAGCATGCTCAAAAATACAATGACAATGGTTAGCGGCACAATCCAAGTCATCAAAAAACGCCAGAGGGAAAACAAGGATGCTTTAGCAGTGCCGCCAAGGAAAAATTCTTCCCTGACAAGTGCTTTGTCCATCTTATGAATAATAAATACTGCGATCAGCAGGCATCCGATAGGAAGCATTAGATTGCTGACAAGGTAATCCGTCGCATCAAATACACTTTTCCTAAAGATCTTGAAATCCCTAAGCAAGCTGGAAGATAAAGCTGCAGGGATTGCCGCTGCAAAGACAATCAAACCTGTGATCCAAGCTACTATTTTTCGGGAGCGGAAACGATTTGCTGTAAATGCTGCAACAATAATTTCATATAAACTGAATGATGAAGTCAATGTCGCAAATAAAAACAGCAGCAAAAACAGACTCAGGAATACACCGCCCAGCGGAATCTGGGAAAAAGCTGCCGGAAGTACCATGAACAATAAACCCGGACCTTCTGTCGGTTGGTAGCCATAAGCGAAAACCACCGGAAAAATCGCCAAACCTGACAGTAATGAAACAAAAATATTCATGCTGACAACCCAACCTGCCGAAAATGGGAGACTGACATCTTTTTTTAAATAGGAACTATACGTGACCAGGCAGGAAAAGCCAACAGCAAGAGCAAAGAACGATTGTCCCAGTGCATACAAAAGTGATTCCCGCGTAATTTTCGAAAAATCCGGTGCTAAGAAAAATTTTAGCCCTTCCATAGCTCCACTCAGTGTCACCGAACGAATGACCAATATGATAAAAAACAGAAATAATAATGGCATCATGTATTTGTTCGCTTTTTCAATCCCATTGCGAACACCTAGTGCAATGACAATCACATTGATAAGGCTGAATAATAGCAGTCCCAGTATCGTGATCCCGGCAGATCCTGTCACTTTGTCGAAAATATCAGCATAGTCGGCACTTGCATGCAACAAATTCCCCGAAACAGACAGCCCGGTGTAAATTACAACCCATCCGCCAACCACACTATAAAAAGACAACAGCAAAAAGCAACCGAGCACACCGAAGCGCCCAATCCATACCCAAAGGGTTTTCGGAGCTAATTTCTTATAAGCACTGATTGCTTCAGCGCCTGCCCCTCTGCCAATGATGTATTCCGAAATCAATAAAGGAAGTCCGATGAGCAACGTAAAAATAATAAACAAAATGAAAAAAGCTCCGCCGCCGCTCATACCTGTGATATATGGAAATTTCCATATGGCGCCAAGTCCCACAGCGGCACCTGCAGAGGCCATGATAAATCCGAATTTCGATGACCATTGATTTTTTTCTTTCATCGCTTTCCCTCTCTTTCAAAAGACTCGGCATTCACCACTGCCTGGCGAATGCCTGTCTTGCGCTTATACGGAAAAAGATTTATACTTTCCTGCCGTATAAAAACTATATTCTTGTGCGCAGATCCCACAGTTCAGGAAAAAAGCGATGATCAAGCACATTTTTCAGATACTGTACGCCTGATGATCCGCCAGTACCTTTTTTAAAGCCAATGATTCTTTCCACTGTTTTCATATGGCGAAAACGCCATTGTTGGTGCCAATCCTCGACATCGACCAACTTTTCGGCCAACTGGTACAAATCCCAGTATTTATCGACATCGAGATATACTGTCTCCCAAGCTTTGGCAACTGTCCCATCACCATGATAGGTCTTCGAAAAGTCTCGTGTCAACAAAGCCGGATTGATTGTAAGACCAGCTCTGTCCAGTGCCTTGATGGATACGTCATAAACACTGGGCATACGATAAGCATTTTCCAGCATTTCATAAACCGCTTCGTCTTTTTTATAGATTTTCAGGATTTGTTTTGTCTTATAGCCTAAAAGAAATTCGATCAAACGATGCTGATATGATTGGAAACCAGAAGCTTTTCCAAGCTTATCCCTGAATTCCAGATATTCAGAAGGTGTCATCGTTGATAAGACATCCCAGACTTGAATAATTTGTGCCTGTAACTTGCTCACTCTTGAAAGCATTTTAAAAGCAGGCTGCATTTCGTCATTTCCAATCGCGTTTGTGGCAGCCTGCAGCTCATGAAGCATCAGTTTCATCCATAATTCGCTGACCTGATGAATGATAATGAACATCATTTCATCATGATGTCCGGACAGACGATGCTGGCTGGAAAGTATCTGGTCCAGATGCAGATATTCACTATACGTCATATTTTCACGGAAATCTGTGTATACGCCCTTTTCGGCTTGTATTTTTTGATATATCCCTGTGGTTGATTCAGACAATGCGTATCACCCTCTCCTTTGTAAGCGAACTCATTGTTGCTGTTCCTAAAAATCAAGCGATTACATCACGCGTATTGGCAAATTGTTTATATTGTTTTTCCATCATGATATTTTTCAAGATACGTACGGTTTGCCAAACTTCCGAAAATGTATTATACAATGCAACCGGTGCAAGACGGATGCCATCCGGCGCCCGAAAATCAGGTATCACACCATTTTCTTTTAAAGCTTTACAAATCCTGGCAGCTTCCTTATGACGCAATAATATATGTCCTCCCCTTTTTTCGTGGTTCCGGGGGCTTCCTACCGAGAAATCAAACATTTGCAGTTCAGCGTCAACCAGCATCATCATATAATCAGTCAGCTGCAATGATTTTTGCCGTATATGATTGATGCCGGCATCCTCGAATATTTCCAGGGACCCTATTAATGGAGCAGCACTTAACATATGCGGCGTCCCTACCTGGAAAGCACTAGAATCAACAGCCGGATGCATATCAAGCGTCAAATCGAATTGTTTCTCCTTCGCAGATCCGAACCACCCTGCAAGTCCCGGCTTTTTTAAAAAGTGTTTTTGATTGATATAAAGGCCGGCAACTGACCCGGGACCTCCATTTAAATGCTTATATGTACACCAAAAGGCAAAATCGACATTCCACTCACTGAGTGCATGTGGAATGGCACCAATAGAATGGCATAAATCGAATCCAATCATTATGCCACGGTGATGCGCTTCTTTCGTCAGTCTTTTCATATCCAGTATTTGTCCGCTGCGATACAGGACACTTGGCAAAACGATAAACGCCACCTCTTCCGTCATGGCTGCGATGATATCTTCTTCATTCAACGTTTGTCCATCGCTGCTTTTCACTTGGATGAGATGATGCTTGGGATCGTTTCCGTGAAGTTCCAATTGACTTTTCAGTGCGTACAGATCCGTCGGGAAATTCAATTCATCTGCCAGTATTTTTGTTTTATTACCAGCTGGTTGATAAAGGGTTGCGGTAAGCTGATGAAGATTGGCAGTTGTCGAGCCAGTAATGATCACTTCATTGGAATTAGCACCAATTAAAGGGGCGCTTTTCTGCCCTAACTTTTCTGAAAGATAAAACCAAGGATTTTCCCCTTTCACCCAGCCGTCAATACCATTTGTCTTCCAGGAGTTCAATATGTCCAGTAACGCTTTTTCAGACCTTTTCGACAGCAATCCAAGCGAATTGCCATCAAAATAGATTTTATCTGGCTGTACGTAAAACTCGTCACGAAATTGCTGCAGGCTGTCTTGTGCATCGAGTTCAGCCGCGTACGTCTGCGAAACATCTTTTCTCATGTGCATAGCGGCCCTCCTATTCTCAAATCTAAATAATGTTAATTGACTGAATTTATTATAATTATTATTATATCTCTTGTCAAAGAATCTTCTTCGTTCAGAGGCAATTCTGCCTTTCTGCACATAAAAAAGCCCATCTAAGATGAGCCCCAACGATAATCTAATGTAACTTTCCTCCACAATAGAACTATCTATTAATTCAATTTGTGAACGCACTGTTTCGTACATTATCTGCCATTTCTCTTATTCTTTTTGTTATTGATATTGAGGAACTCCGTATCCTCGGCGATTTCCACATCATCTTTTCCTTTTGGTGACGTATCGTATTTTTTTACGTTTCTCTGGTTTCCCTTATCCTTGTCGCGATGCCTATTTGCTTCAGACATGATGACACCTCTTCTTTCGAATTAATTTCAAGATTATTTTAACCCGAAAGGATCAATCCATACATAAAATATTCAGCTGTAAGTACAGTTCCCAGACAGAAAAAGGGAGACAAAAATTGCCTCCCTGTTTGGATGGAGCCTAGCGGGATCGAACCGCTGACCTCCTGCGTGCAAAGCAGGCGCTCTCCCAGCTGAGCTAAGGCCCCGTTGTTATATAAATGTTATGGTTATGGTCGGGAAGACAGGATTTGAACCTGCGGCCTCCACGTCCCGAACGTGGCGCTCTACCAAGCTGAGCCACTTCCCGATATAAAGCGGAAGACGGGACTCGAACCCGCGACCCCCACCTTGGGAAGGTGGTGTTCTACCACTAAACTACTTCCGCAATGTTGCAGCAAGCGTCTTGCAAAATTTATGATAATCCTGTGCAGAAAGGATGTCAAACAGATTGCTTAGACATATACCGCAATAAGGTAACCTTCCACTCTCTCGCCGATTCTGCGAACTGCTTGGCTGTTACCTTAACTGACAAGCCTTGAGACAGTTCAAATAACAACTCCGTCAGCTAGTATGTTTTCACAAAAGCTAACGGAGTCCTATTGAAATTCCTTATACCATCAATGCCAGTGAACCCATTGGATCCCATGGTTTCAAAGCAACTGGCTCTTGTTCCCAGGCTTTTTTCAATTCTTCGGAAAGGTATTTCTTGTGAATAACTACTTGGTACGTGTATTCATTCATCCAATCTTCACTCATGACAAAATATCCCTTATCCCCAACTTTTTCTCCCCAACTGTTTTCTACCTTCCAGCGGTTTGGTTTATCATCAACAAGATTCACACCAGTAAGTACCATCGCATGCGTCAGCATGCCATCGTGGTAATCCAGTCGCTCCGCTTTTGACATCCGCGCAGCGAATCCCAATGCCTTTTCATAGTCGAAAATTGCTGTATCCATAATACCTTCTTTTCGTTCAGAATCTTGCCCCACATCGCAGCCAAACCAAACACTTTCATTTTCCTGGAGTTGCTGAACCGCGAGATTTTTCAATGTGTCCATGTCCACATTTAAGTATTTGACCGGTGTTCCCCCAACAACATTTCCAAGATGCCTCACCGTATAGGTCTTGCCAAATGGTTTATTTTCAGTAGGCGCATTAATGATACTCACATAATCATGCAGGTCGACACCTACATACTTCATATAAAACGTTTGTGGTGTAAGATCCTGTTCGCGATGAAATCTCCCTTCATCATCTTTGTATTCAAAATCAAATACTTTCGGTGGTTCACCTAATGTATAAACCAACAACCTGTAAACATCTGAAAGCATCTCTGACTTCTCTTGCAGCAAAGCCTCATTTTTCCCGTCTTCATGTAATTGACGGAGTTTGATTGCATCCTTACGCAATTTTGCATTCAGCAGCTGATTCAGCTGTCCTGATTTTCTGCTGTGGAATGTTTCTGGCATCACTTGTTTCGGTACCACACCATATTTTTCAATCAGTGACACTAACATATCCCATTGCCCGCCATCTTGCTGCGGAGTTTCCAGCAGCCACGAAACTAATCTGCCCTCCAATGGTTCGGCAGCAGTTTCCAATATATTTTCATAGAAATAATTCGCCTTTTCGAATTTGTCCCAGAAATTCACGTAGTTCTGCGAGAGTTCAAAATCCTTCAGTTGAAAAGCACTGCTTAATTTATGCGTAAATGTATTCAGCGCGGCAAACATCCAGCAGCGGCCGCTTTGTTCTTGATTAGATACTTTACCTGTATCGATTTCATTGGAAAATACATGGTTCATAGCAACAGATGAAGCTGCATTCTGTGTTGTCGCTTGCAAACCATTCTTCCTTATAGCATGGGCAATGACATCATTTTCCGGCTTCTCATGAACTGCTTGTGAAAAATTGTTGACCATATCTTCTGAAATTTCTTTATGCATCATGTTCGATTTCCCCCTAGGCACTTTTTATTTATTGTATGCCTCTTTACTGTGAAATACAAAGAAGCCATCTTGAAATTTATAATTTTATATCGGCGGCCGCCAGTTTTACCAGGCGACAAAACAGGATTGTAATTTGGATATGAACCGCCCACCAGCTTGTATTGGAAACGAGATGCAAAAGTTCGTGAATCGACACATTTTCTTTTCATGCACCTCGATTATTCTTGTATAATTGATGGCAATAGAAAAATATTTAACTGAAGGAGCCAAAAAAATTGAAGAAAATCTTAGCTGCATTCATCACAGCAGCACTCGTATTCGGCCCAATTGGAGCCTCCATTTTCCAAGACCAAACTACACATGTGGATGCAAGGGGCTATAAATCAGGCAAAAGAGGTTTTAATTACAATAACAATTTCAACAAAAATAATAATGGTTCATTTTTCCAGAACAAAAAGCAAAACTCAGTGAAGAACAACCGTTCAACCATGAATACGAATAAAAAAGGAAATTTCATGTCCAGCCGTTTCATGAAAGGGATGATGCTAGGTGGATTAGCAGGCCTGATTTTTGGTGGTTTCCTTGGCCATATGGGGATACTGGGATCTATGCTGGGACTGATGATAAATGTATTGGCGATCTTCATCTTCATCACTATCCTCGGAAAAATAATATCTTTGTTCAAGCGTAAAAAGAAAGAGAATATCAATCCATGGCAAAATTAATCTTATCCGAGCAAGATATCATCAATGCACTTTGTGTGTATACTGCACGTAACAAACAAATAGCTCCCGAACAGGTGGAAGCCGAGCTGATTTATGATGAAGACACAGGATTTTCTGCCGAAGTATGTTGGGCAAATAGAAAGCAAGTACTGATTATGGTCAATTTGGTTGAAGCACTGCGGCTTTGGCTCAAAGAATATATGAACGAGGATCCGTTTCTTGGTATCAAACTGGAACTTGATGAGAATCAAGGGATCATTGCCTTCGTCGGTTGAATAAAGGAAGCCGGAATTGCTGAGCAATTCCGGCTTCCTTTTAATTTTCAGATGACAGAATCAAAGTAAGCTAAGTAAGCTTCATTCCATCTACAATTCATCCGCCAGACCAAGCAATGCAATCCCGAACATGACCACAATGATCATGATATAGTGTCTTGGCGAAAGTTTCTCTTTCAAGAATATCCTTGATAGAATAACAGAAAAAATACTATACGAGGCGATAAGCGGAGCTACAATTACTGCATTTTTCGCCATCGCGAAAACATAGAAAAATTGTCCTGCAGTTTCCAGGACCGCCGCAGCCCCCTTATCCCGCTCCCTCAACAAATGGAAATCAACCTTTTTGATGAACTTCAGGAATATGTAACAGATTACCGCAGCAATGAAAAACGTAAACTCATATGCGAGTAATGCCGAATCCTCACTGATCAACTTCAACTCATCCAAATAAATGGCATCGGCAAATGTACCCATCCCGTCAATTAAACAATAAAGCAGCGGGAATATAATCGCCAAAAAACTAATTTGATATTTTTTATCCAATGGTTGGTCAGTCAGCCGATGCGCCTCGATTTCTTCTTTTTTCTCAAGCGCGGAAAGGCCCATTATCCCCAATGTTACTAACCCGATTCCTACAAAATGCGCAATACCCAGTTCTTTTGGGAAGAAAATCAACACCAGAATTGCCGTCACCGCGCCAGATGAATTTTGCACGGGTGATGCAATTGATAACTCGATGTATCTTAAACCGATATAACCTACTGTCATGGATAGGATATAAAAGAACGAAACCGGAAAATACCGGATCATATCAAACGGATCAAATGCAATCCCTTTGATAGACATATAGATTGTCGCATGTATCCCCATGACAAGTCCGACCATAACAACAATTTTTAAATGGCTGTACTTATCGTCGCTATTTGTTCCCTTTTTATAAAAAAGGTCAGCTCCGCCCCATGCTAATGCTGTAATCAAAGAAAAAATGAACCACACAAAAAATTCTCCTTGCTTTTTAAAATAGGATATAAAAACCTTGTTTATTATACTGCAAAGTAGCTGACAAATCTAATAAAATTTTAAAAGCTGTTAATGCCCTAATTCAGTCGCTTATAAAAACCAAAAGAACCACCATGCTTCCATCGCACTGGCAGTTCTTTTGTAACCCCCTACTGAAAAAAGGAGGTTTTAGGTTTTAGCTGTCCAATTTTTCTACTTCTTTCAGGACTGCAGCAATAAGTGGATCATTTTCATCCAACTTTGCTACCTCCTGCAGTGTTCTTTTATAACCTTCATCAGTTATCATTTTTTGAAGCTGAGCAGCTTCTTCATCCGCTGGATTATGATATTTCAGCACTGCAGCGATCACCTTGCTGAGATATTTCGGTTCATTTCCCGTTGTTTCGATATAGAGCTTAGCAGGACGAATCAGCCGATCACTGGGTCCGAGTTTACGAATTGGCCCACGTCCGACCCTTGTGACCTCATCAGAAATATAAGGGTTTTTAAAACGTTGAATAATCTTTTGAATATACATCTCATGGTCGTTACGTTCAAAACCATAAGTACGTATGAGCGCTTCACCGGATTCCCCCAATGCTCCTTCAATTACCTCTTGCACTCCTTCATCTTTCATTGCTTCATTGATTGTTTCGTATCCAAGCAAATGACCGACATAGGCTGGCACAGTGTGTCCTGTATTGACAGTAAACAGTTTTCTTTCAATATACGGTGCCAAATCTTCCACATAAGTGATACCGGGGATTACTGGTATTTCCCCTTTTATGGCTGGCTTTTCCACAACCCATTCAAAATATGGCTCTACAGACACAGTGAGCATATCTTCATTTGTCTGATTCGGTACGATCCGATCGACTGCAGCATTTGGAAAACCAAAATGATTAGAAAATGCTGCTTGATCCTGGTCATTTAAACGAGCGTAAACCTTCTCTTTCAGTAAAGAGCTGCCGCCAACCATATTTTCACAAGCGATGATGTTCACAGGCTGTTGATTTGTTTCCAAACGTTTTCGCAGCCCTTCGGTAATCAATTCGGAAATGACTGCTAAGATGTTCGGACCGACCGCAGTTGTGATGATATCCGCTTGGGCAATTGCTTCCACCACTGCTTCTGGTTTCGCCACACTGTTAATTCCGGATACATTTTTTACCATAAGTGATTCTTTTTGTTCAGCAGCTAGGACTACCTCATACTGTTTCTTGCGATTTATCTCTGCAATCACTGCTTCATTCACATCTACGAAGGTTGTGTGATATCCCGCCTGATAAAGTAGTGTTCCGATAAACCCACGGCCGATATTTCCCGCACCAAAATGTACTGCTTGCATGTTAATTCACCTCATCGAAAATGCGAATGATTTCTTCTTTTGAACCAGCATTGACAATTTTATCAATGTTTTCTTCCTCGCTGAGCACGATAGCAATTTTGGACAATACTTCCAAATGGTCATCGCCTTTCCCGGCAATACCGACTAGAATTTTTACGACGTTGCCGTCAAAATCAACTCCATGTGGCACTGTTACAACAGAGATGCCTGTTTCCATGACTGATGATTTGGCGTCCTCTGTACCATGTGGGATTGCCACATAATTACCCATGTATGTTGACGTCACCTTTTCTCTTTCAAGCATCTTGTCAATGTAAGAACTTTCCACATAACCATTTTCAACTAGGATTTCACCTGTAAAACGGATGGCCTCTTCTTTGGTGTTCAATTCCACATTCAATTCAATGTTGTCTTCGCCTAAGATTTCTTTTGCCATTTTACATGCACTCCTTCAATATTTTAGGATATTCGATTTTACGTGAAAAAGTTGAATACAACTCATCCGGCAAATTTTTACATAATGTTTTTGGAAAATTGTTCTGCCAAATAACTTTTTATTTCTTCCTGACCACCTGTTTCAAACAATTGAATACTCGCTTTGCTCTGGATGATGGATCCGCTTAAGAAACTGGCAGCCTCCAATACTTTTTCATCCGCTTCTTGCGGGGCAAGCATGATTAATAAACGCTTTACTTCCATTACTTTTCCATCCATCCCCCGGAGGTGCAATGCCTCTTCCAAATCGTAAATTTGAAATACAGCTGTAAGTATATCATCTGAACGGGTATGGAAAAGAGCCAATGTTGAGCCTGGAATGCCCAGACCGCCAATCTTCTCTCTCTGCAATAGCTTTTCCAGCACAGCTGTCTTATTGGTTATGTTCCCTTTGCGTTCCAAATTCAAGCATATTTGCTGCAGAACAGATGGAATATCTTGCTGTTTATCGACCTTGCTAACAGAAAATGCATGCAGTAAGTCAATAAACACATGCATATATTGCTGCAGCCCCTGCAGCTCTTGAAAATGAGTATTTTCTTCACTGTTGTTATTTAACACTTTACGTGCAGTTGGTTTGGAAATCAGTTGCTTTCTAACAGCCTTTTTCACTTTATGTTCTTCCTGTTTGTTTAACATGGGAGAAACCAGAATATATTCATCCTCTTCAAGCTCTCTTAAAGGGATGGTTGAAACAATCAGATCATATGAATTCTTATCGATATCGCCCATTTCAAACACAGATTGATTGACTACCTCCTGAATTTCAGGGATGTGCTGCTTCAGACGTGACGCAAGCATTTTGGCAGACCCAATACCGCTTGAGCATAAAACAAGTGCTTTCAAGCCGTGTGATGATTCTACATGCAATATCGCTGATGCAAAGTGGAGCACAAGATATGCAATTTCTTCATCAGGAAAATCCATGCCAGAAAATGCCTCTCTCGTTCCTGCCAAAATTACTTCGAACAATTCTTCATAATCCGTTTTAATTTCATTCATTAGTGGGTTTTTTATTTTCATGCCCTGAGCTATTCGAAAAACAGCTGGCTTAAGATGCGCAACAAGATCAGTGAGCAATGAATTGTTTGCTGATAGATCCAGGTTCAGTTCATTACTGACAAAACTGATCAGTTCTTTCGCCCGATAGGCTGTATCCAGGCTTGTATCTTCCAAAAGAAAGTCTTCGCCAGCACGGAGTTTGGCACCGAGAAGATGCATGGTAATATAACCAATCTCATCCTCTGGAATATGAATATGGAACTCTTTTTCCAATTCTTGAATCATTTTCCCGGCAATCCTGTACTCCAGTGTACTTTTTAATTGTGACAAGTAAGAACGATCAAACGTAATACTGTCCCCTTTATGCAGCCTTTCAAGCGCCAGTGCAATATGCACAACCAGCCCAACATATGAGCTGTCAGCCAACTCATGCGGAAGCTGTTTTTTTACTTCCTGAACCGTTCGTTCAATCACTTCAAGACTTGCTGGGTTAACAAGCCCAAGCAATCGATTTGAAATTGTACTGATTGGATCTTTGTTGCGCTGCTGAATATTTTCCTTAATTTGCGAAATATAATCAAACGGGTCAAGAAAGGAAGAAATCAAATTCGCGAGTGCAGCACGTTTATTTGCCTCCTCGCCTTTGATTTCCACCCCATACCCTCGTCTGCGGACCAATGAGAGCTGATTCCGCTTTATCTCTTCTTCCAATTGATCCAAATCATTGCTCACCGTTGCAGTTGTAACATGCAATTCATTTGCCATCGCAAACAATTTGACGGGACCATCTGATTCCAACAGAGTAGACAGAATAATCATCTTACGTTCGTTGGGAGAAAATTCCACGGCTGATATTTCTCCTAACGCTTCTTTCAACCTTTTCTTGTTCTCCGGTGTTCCAGAAATCCGGAACCCTACTCCCGCTTTTTTATGCAATTCCAAATGAAATTCAGAAATGATTTTTTCTATCCCGCGCAAATCACGATGCACCGTTCGCTGACTAACGTCCAGCATATCTGCAATCTCTTTGACGGTAGTTGTGGTTCGGGTGTGTAATAACCGCTCCAGAATTTTTCTTTCCCTAGCTGAAATATACATGTACTCACCCTCGTCAACTTTTTTCCCCCGCTTTCATCAGCACGACAATACTGAATTGTATGCGGGGAATTGATACTAGCAGAAGCCTGGTTCGTTCCGCTGCAAACCATTTGTGGGAAAGTAATCTCACAGATTAAATTTTATTTCAGCCGATCAACAAGTTCATCATATTTCGGGCTTCCTAAGAAGTTTTCCACCGAAATATGTTCCGCATTCGGTTGTTTTTGTTTTGCTCTTTGTGTCAGGTCCTTATGCGTAATGACAATATCTGCATCTTCAGGAATTTCATTGATGGATTTATTGGTAACAGCAATATCAATTCCTGCTTTCTTAAATTTATTTTTCAGCAAGGACGCACCCATCGCGCTTGATCCCATTCCAGCATCACAAGCAAAAATGATCTTATGAACATCATTACGCGTTTTTTCAACTCCCGCTTCACTGTCAGCAGTACTTTTTATTTCTTCATCTTCTTTACGCAAAGTGTCTGCAACCGAACTTTTCTTTCCTTTCATTTGTTCCATTTTATCAGTTGCTTCTGAAAGATCTGTTTCACCTTTGTCTTTACTTGTCTTTAAAATGAGTGCACCGATGACAAACGATACCACAGTAGCTACCAGCACACCTGCAATGACAGCCGCATAATTCGAGAGTCCTTTTGGTGTCATCGCCAATACTGCGATAATACTTCCCGGTGAAGCGGGTGCTTTCAAACCGCCACCTAGCAAGCTTAAAGTAAAGACGCCACTGATGCCTCCACCAATTGCTGCGAGAATCAAAGCTGGTTTTGCCAAGACATATGGAAAATAAATTTCATGTATACCGCCAAAGAAATGAATGATTGCAGCACCAGGAGCGGAGCTTTTTGTCATCCCTTTTCCAAATATAGAAAATGCCAGCAATATACCAAGCCCCGGTCCAGGGTTGGCTTCCACAAGAAACAGAATAGATTTGCCAATTTCCTTGGACTGGTCAATACCAAGTGGTGTTAAAATACCATGGTTGATGGCATTATTTAAGAACAAAACCTTCGCTGGTTCCACAATTATGCTGGCCAGTGGGAGCAAACCTACACTGATAATCCCCTCCACCCCAGATGCAAGCAAATGGTTCAGTCCTTCTACAATAGGGCCTATTTTCCATGCAGCGAGGATTGCAAGAATTGCAGCCAGTATTCCTGATGAGAAGTTGTTGTAAAGCATTTCAAATCCCGAACGGATCTTATCCTGTAACAATTGATCGATTTTTTTCATCAAATAACCAGCAAGCGGTCCCATGACCATTGCACCTAAAAACATGGGAATGTCAGCTCCGACAACCACACCCATCGTTGCTGTGGCACCGACCACTCCGCCACGGACATCATATACCATTTTACCACCTGTATAACCAATCAAAAGCGGCAGCAAATATTTGATCATCGGATCCACCATTGTTGCGAAATGTTCGTTAGGCCACCAGCCGTCCGGAATAAATAAAGCTGTGATGATACCCCAGGCGATGAACGCACCGATGTTCGGCATGATCATGCCGCTCAAATAACTGCCGAAGCGCTGAACACCTGCTCTTAAGCCTCTTTTTTCTGCCATCATTAACTCCCCTTTGTACATAAATTTATAATATCTTTATAAATAAATTCTATGACCATTAAAGCGTATTCACAATACAATCTAAATGCGAAAATGGCAAAATAGTTGTTGTCAAAATTTAAAAACATACAAAACCATCACTGGAAGCAACAAATGAGACGCAAACTTTGCCCAAGTATCCATAAACCTTTAAAATGTTTGTAGAGAAAGGAGAAACCAAATGCAAAATCATGATTATAATCTGCCCAAAGAGGTATTAAACATGCTTACATCCTCTCAAAATAAAGACACAAGTCTGGAGCAGCTCATCCAAAACGGCGGCTATGTTCCTCCGAGTGAAGACTTGATAATTGACGCCGTCTCCGCATTGGCCTTAGGAAAAAATGTATTATTGAAAGGACCTACAGGATCAGGAAAAACGAAATTCGCAGAAACCCTGTCCAATTTATTTCATCAGCCAATGTATAGTGTCAATTGTTCTGTTGATTTAGACGCAGAGGCCCTTATGGGGTTCAAAACACTAGCCTATCGTGATGATGAACAGGTTATCGATTTTGTTCCAGGGCCAGTGACCAATGCGATGAAACATGGCACCTTCCTATATATTGATGAAATTAATATGGCTAAACCAGAAACACTTCCCCTGATCAATGGTGTCCTGGATTATCGCCGGACTGTTACTAACCCGTTCACAAACGATATCATTACTGCAAATGGCAATTTTAATGTTATTGCCGCAATTAATGAAGGCTATATTGGTACCGTTCCCCTGAACGAAGCGTTAAAAAACCGTTTTATTATTATCGATGTCCCTTATATTCAGGGGGAACAGCTGAAACAGCTGATTTCTGACCAAACAAGACTGACCGATACTGACACGATAAATCTTTTCGTCAAATTATCGGGCGACCTAATTACAGCAGTTGGACAGGGCAATCTCTCAGAGGATGCCGCTTCGATACGAGCATTGCTCGATGCCTGTGATTTAAGCACGATGATTCCGGCAAAAAGAGCCATTCTCAGGGCGATCGTGGATAAATTGGACGAAGAACGCGAACGGGAATTTGTAATGAACATCTCAGATACGTTATTTTAGCGAAAGGGGCAATTGCATGAATTACAATCGCTGGGATAATTCAGTTGTTGACACGAATCTTTTCCTTCAATTGCAGGATTTGACGTCAACCTTGTCACAGGTACCGGAATTCAATTTCGAATATGCTTACGGTTCCTTCATCGATGTAATAGGAAATAGAATAACCGGCAGTAAATTATGGGATGTCGCTGATGCGACCATCCGGCGTTCTGGATATAAAACAGATGTTTTTCTGCGTGCCATCGGAACATTGCACGATTCTCAGCTGTCAGCTTTCCATCATTACAAAGCTGATGTAGACGATTCAAGTCTGCCGCAATTTGCTTCCCAATTGTTTACATTGCTTGAAGATTTACGCCTTGAAGAGATAATTAAACACTCCCGGCCAGGCACAAAGAAAGATTTTCAGGTTCGAAAATCCTATCTGAAGCATTATTTCACAACACAGCTGGCAACGAATATGACAAGGAGTTATGCATCAGACGAACTGTTTTGCATGATCTATCTGCTATTGCAAGCAGACGGACCCGATCCGTCATTTTCACAGGCAAATGAACAGCAGCTTGAGCAGCTGGAACGATTAAAGCCAATCCTCTTTCAAAGTTTTGAGGCGAAAAGCACAGCGGATACAGCCCGGATCGCGACTCAAATCATTTGGCAATTGACCGAACATTATAAGGACACCGTCAATATCTATTTCACCCATCCGATATTCCATTGGGAGGATTACGAAAGAGACACACTATTTGATGAACTGACCCGTACAGATGATGTGTCCAATGAGGATTGTGAAGAAGTCGACCAGGATAAAAACGAATATATCGATGAAACTTTTTCCACTTGGCATCGTGAAAATGAAAATGCGAATAGAAAACAAACCTTTTTACAAATGGATCTTGATGTCGGGACAAAAACCAATCTAAAAGGCGGAGGGGCAAGAGAAACAGAGGATGCCGATCAAGCAATGGCTTCTATCCAAGGAAGCTCGGGAAAAAGCCAGCATCAGGATTATTCAAAACTGGATACATTGGATAAACAAGCAGGTAACCGTTCCGGGCAAAAAAGTGAAGCACCCTATGGCGAAGAAAATAAAGATGCTGTTGCTATTTTCAAAGAAGCTTTGCCACCGACTTTTGATGAGATCGCTCTCTACAAGCAATATGTTAGCACTGTAGAAAATCATAAACGCAAGCTGTCCAACACGATTGAAAAAGTGCTCGAACATAAAAAGACGACGCCACGCAAAGATTTGTTGTTTGGCAGGATGTCTAAAAACCTACTGCCTATATTCACAGAGGAAAACCCAAGGCTTTTTTATAAAAAAGATCAAGATTCCAAAGAAATAGACGCAATCTTTACATTGCTCATCGATTGTTCTGCCTCTATGAATCAAAAAATGAATGAAACAAAACGCGGGATTGTGCTGTTTCATGAAGTGTTGGACCATTTGAAAATCCCTCATTCCATTGTAGGTTTTTGGGAAGAAGCAACTGTGGGCAAAGAACGTAATCAACCAAACTATTTCCACGTCATCCATTCATTTACAGATTCTTTTTATGAGAAAAATGGGGCAAAAATCATGCAGCTCGAACCCGAAGAGGACAATCGGGATGGCTTCAGTATCCGTGTCATGGCAGAGAAAATGCTGGCAAGAAGAGAAAAACATAAATTTTTGCTTGTATTTTCCGATGGCGAACCAGCTGCTGCCCACTATGAGCAAAACGGTATTGTAGATACACATGTAGCGGTCTCAGAAGCAAGAAAAAGAGGCATTGAGGTTGTCGGTATGTTCTTGTCAGATGGTGTGATTGATGAAAGAGAAGATAAAATGATGGAAAACATTTACGGACGGGAACGTTTAATGGTTCCAGATGTATCTGAGCTTCCTGAGTTATTTACCCCGATTCTGAAAAAACTGCTATTAAGAGCCATTTAAGTGCATCGCAAAGCATAGATACTTATTGGCATTACATTTAAGAAAAAGCAGCCCCCGGCAAATATATTGCTGTGGAATAGACTATTGCATTAAACTTTTCTTGTATATACCATAATGGTTGCCTTATCACTTCCAATTTGAGGAGAAATCATGAAAAAATCAATAGACAAACCGTATTTTACAAGCATACTGCAAAAAAACAAATTGCTGATCTGGGTACCCATTCTTATTATCACTGTACTGTGGGGCTACGCGTGGGTGCTCATGAAGGAAGTGTTAACCTATATGGGGCCTTTCACTTTTTCTTCATTTCGTTTCGGCACTGGCTCTATCGTATTGCTGTTAATTGTCTGGCTTTCCAGGAAAAGGTTCCCGCTCCGCCAATACTGGAGACAGCTGTTGCTTCTCGGTATCTTGCAAACAGCCATTGTTTTCCTGCTTGTCATGTATGGGCTCCGTTTTGTAGATGCTGGCAAATCTTCAGTGCTGCTTTATTCCATGCCAATGTGGAGCAGCATACTGGCAGTGAAGTTTCTTTCCGAAAAATTAACCCCTGCAAAATGGGCCGGCTTGCTGATTGGAATGCTTGGCCTGCTAACCATTTTAGGATGGGACATTTGGTTAGGACATGACTGGAAAGTCATCATTGGAGAATTGCTCATCATCCTTGCTGCGGTTTCCTGGGGAATTTCCAATGTATATTATCGTCTCCAGCTGCAGCACCTGCCCAAACTTGAAACAAACGCATATCAAATGCTGTTCGGTACAATCGGTATTTTAATAGCTACTTTCTTTACCGAGTGGGGCGAGCCAATTGCATTAAATCTCCACAGCGGCTATTACATCCTGTTCACAGGCATTTTAGCTTCCGCGCTTTGCTTTTCTGTCTGGTTCCTGATCCTGAGTATGATTGATATGGTGACGGCAACAATTTCTACATTGCTTGTACCCATCTTTGGTTTATTGTTCAGCAGTCTGGTCCTCGGAGAAAATATGACTGCTGGAGTCATCACTGGTTCTTGCCTGATTATTGCAGGCATTATTATCGCACAAGTTTCAGGAAAAATTCGCCAACACGTTGGGTCAAAAACATAATCCTCCCCCAATTTCATTTTGGAGGCTCTTTTTAAAGAGGGAAAGGTAGCTAAGCAACCTTCCCTCAAAATCCTATTCGTAACCATAATTCTACAGGGGCTGAAAACGAACAGGGAATCAAAAGAGTAACAAACCAATTGCAATCGGAAAGAAGCTGTATATCAGAATCATCACGCAAAATCCCATGATATCCCTCACCTTCAGCCCTGCAATCGCTAATAATGGCAACGCCCAGAACGGCTGTATCATATTTGTCCAGGCATCTCCCCATGCAACTGCCATCGCCGTTTTGGCCGTATCAGCGCCAATTTCAAGAGCTGCGGGAACCATGATCGGTCCTTGAACTGCCCACTGCCCCCCGCCTGAAGGGACAAAGAAATTGACAATGCCGGCAGAAATGAACGTGAATAACGGCAAGGTTGTAGCATTGGAAATATGGACAAACCATAGAGACATTTGCTCTGACAGACCAGAAGTGACCATCATCCCCATGATGCCGGCATAGAACGGGAATTGAATGATGATACCTCCAGCGTTTTTCACGGCATGATTCACACTGTGTAAAAATCGCCGCGGTGTTTGGTGGAAAATGATTCCCATGAATAAGAAGATGAAATTGACGATGTTAATATTCAAGTCGAATCCATTTTGCACGAAAAAGTATACCACATAGCTCAGACCGAGGACCCCTATCAGATAGGAAACGATTCTGCTGTTTTCCAATCGTTCTGCGGGCGTCTCGTTTTTTTCCCTTCCTTTCCGTTCCGCCGCTCCCATTTCTCCAATCGTTTCTGTTTGCCAATGTGCTGCATCTGTATTTTTTTCAGGCTTCTTGGATTTCATTAAAAATCTATTTAAAAACGGAAGCGTGAACAGCAACACCAAAACGATAAATATATTGAATCCGCTGAACAATGTATCTGTTACAGGAATGGTTCCGATAGAATCCTCCAAAAAATGTCCCGGAGTCGCGATCAGCAATGGAATTGATCCAGATAATCCCCCATGCCAAAGCAAAAAACCACTGTATGCACTTGCCATCAACACACGATAATCAACAGCAGGCACCCGCTTGGCGACGTGTATCGCATACAAAGCGCCCACCACCAGACCAAAACCATAATTAATCAGGCAAGCAATCGATGCCACAAATGTGACTGCAAGAATCGCCTGCTCAGGTGTATTAGCAAGTCTGCTCAATTTGGTCAAAAGCTTTTTCACGATTGGCGTACTGGCCAATATGTATCCCGTCACAACAATCAGCGACATCTGCATGGCAAAAGCCAGCAAATCCCAAAAACCCGTCCCCCAGTAATTCACCATATCTACTGGAGAACTATCCGTGAATACAGTCCCCATCAGAAATACAATACATGTTAAAATGATAGCGAATAGAAATGCATCAGGTAAAAAACGCTGCACCATCCGGTCAAAAAAAGAAGTGATTGCTCCCATGCTTACTTCCCTCTTTCCATTATTTTGCTTCTTAATATATAATTACCTGCTGCTTCCCTCCCTTCTCATTTCTTATCTACGAAAAGCGTAACGAAACCTGGACATACAGGCTGCATTCCATAAACTGTCTTGTCTTGGGACTACTTCCAAATCACCAGTGTCTATTATACTTATTTTTAGGAACATTTTATATTTAATAATATTAAAATCACAACTTATGCAATGAAATTTACCTGTTTTGCCTTAGACAGTTTATCCTTAGTCGAAACTTGCCATTCTACCAAGCAATACGTCTTCCAAAGATAGCTTTATTTCATTCAAAAAATATATAATTACGTCATGATGGAATATGTGCTATCACCGCCGTCCGGGATCACTTCAGACGGAAGCTTTTTTGGCGCCTTTGTTCCCCTTTTTGCAGCGATAGGTCTTCTAGCAATAAAAGAAAGATTATTTGAATTGCCCGAAACAATCTGGTATCGTTATTAACCGTGTTAACTAAATTTTTGCAGGGGGAATCATGAAGAAAATCTCAAAAGTGTTTTATGTTACTGTCGTCTTAGTCGTTATTTCCGTGTTTCTTGGAGCTGTCTTTCCGGCCCAATTTGAAAATATCACGGGTCACATCACGTCATTCGTGGCCACGTCATTTGGCTGGTACTACACATTGCTAATGACTGCCATGGTCGGCATCTCCATTTTTCTAACCTTCAGTTCTTATGGGAGAATCCGTTTGGGAAAAGATCATGAGCGGCCGGATTTCTCGACCGCCTCGTGGATCGCCATGCTTTTTTCTGCAGGCATGGGAATCGGATTAGTATTTTATGGAGCGGCAGAACCGCTGTTTCATTACATCAGTGACGCACCTACATCTAAACCAGGAACGAACGAAGCCATGAAGGAAGGTTTGAGTTACACTTACTTCCATTGGGGACTGCATGTTTGGGCAATGTATGGTATCGTTGCACTTTCTCTCGCTTATTTCCAATTTCGCAAGGAAGAACCTGGCCTTATTTCGTCTACATTGAAACCGATTTTCGGGGATCGGATGAACGGGCCATTCGGTATATTGATTGATGTGCTTGCTGTATTTGCCACCGTATTCGGTGTTGCCACATCGCTTGGTTTTGGCGCTGTACAAATCAATGGCGGGCTTGCCCACTTATTTGGCATCGAAGTAGGTTTTGAAGCACAATTTTTCATCATTTTGGTGGTTACCATCTTATTCCTTGCTTCAGCCTGGTCTGGTCTTAGCAAAGGGATCAAATACCTTTCCAACTTGAATATGGGGTTGGCAATCCTGCTCTTGATTGCCGTACTCATTATCGGTCCGACATTGCTGATATTGAATATGTTTACAGAAACATTCGGGCTGTATATGCAAAACTTCTTAAAAATGAGTTTCCGGACAGCACCCCTGCCCGGCGACAACAGAGCTTGGGTTGATGGATGGACCATTTTCTACTGGGCATGGTGGATTTCCTGGGCTCCATTCGTCGGTATGTTTATTGCCCGTATTTCCAAGGGCCGCACGGTTCGTGAATTTTTCATCGGGGTGCTTGTGGTCCCGACACTATTTATTTCTGTATGGTATGCAGTATTTGGTACGACTGCCGATCACATGCAAGACGGCGGGGTCGACTTAAGCAAATATGCCACCGAACTTGTCTTATTTAACATGTTTGACAATATGCCGATGGCAATCGTTCTGTCTATCATAGCAATTCTGCTTATTGCTTCTTTCTTTATCACATCAGCAGATTCAGCGACTTTCGTGCTTGGCATTCAATCTACCAATGGGTCTTTGACACCGCCAAATAGCGTGAAGGTCATCTGGGGGATTGCCCAATCAGCCGTTGCTGTCATTCTTCTTTATGTGGGGGGACTGACCGCAATCCAGAATACAATCATATCTGCAGCCCTGCCGTTTTCATTCGTCATGATACTCATGATTTTCGCCCTATTGAAAGCATTGCGGGCAGAAGTGAAAATGATGAGAAGAAATTAAACATATCGTGAGGTCCCAATTCTTTTGAAGGATGGGGGCCTCGTTATTTTCATGTTTATTTTGCCATACTGTCTTCCATCACCCTCGAAGAAACTTGCTCAAGGTGCCGCCGCTCGCTTTTATCAACAATTCCTGCACCGACTAAATCTCCCGTCACATTGCATGTTGTAAATACCATATCTGTGATGACATTTACCCCCGCTGTCAGCCCGACGATTTCGATCGGCAGGCCTGCTTGGGTGAAGACAATGGACATCCCGATCAAGCCCGCGCCGGGCACGCCAGCTGTTCCGACAGCCGCAAGTGTTCCTGTCAGTATAATGCTGATGATCATACCAATACTCAAATCATATCCAACAATATCAGCCGCAAAAACAACACCTACACCAAAATGGATAGCTGATCCATTCATATTAACTGTAGCTCCAATCGGTAATGTGAAGTTTGCCACACGATCACTGATTTTGGCTTTCTGCGCCGCTTTCAATGTTACCGGTAGCGTACCCAAACTGCTGGAGGTCAAGAATGCTGTCATAACAGCTTCACTGATGTTTTTGAAAAATCGCAGTACCGGCACACGGAAAATGAAAAGCATAAGTGGAAAAAACAAGCACATTTGAATAGCGACCCCCACGTAAGAGGCTGTTACATATTTACCAAGCGAATATAGTGTTTGGAAACCTTGGTTGCCAATGGATGATGCAGTAATACCAAGTACACCTATCGGAGCATATTGCAAAATGCCATTCAATATTTTAAATGTCACCTCACTTCCTGCTTCCGAAATGTGAAGGAGCAGTTCTCCCATTGCATTCATTTTTGCATCTTTGGCATATCTCATGAAGGAAATAGCAAAGCCTGTGATGATTGCCAGAAATACGATGCTCAATATGTCTCCATTCGCTAACGAATCGAATATGTTTTCCGGTACAATATGCAATAATACATCGATGGTCGCCGGAGCATCTGGCACCTCCACATCTGTACTCGGGATGCGCAACCCCGCACCGGGATGAATCAGCTTCGCGATCCAAATACCCAATAATACCGCAATGGCAGTCGTGATCAGGTAGTAAGGAAATATTTTCCCTCCAATTCGCCCGAGATCCTTTGGTTTCGAATTATTGACAGATACAATTAACGTTAACAAAATTAGTGGGACGACAATCATTTTAAGCAAATTTAAAAATAATGTACCAAACGGAGACAAAACATCAGCTGCTGGTCCTAATATCAAGCCAGCAGCAATCCCGATCACAAAACCGGCAGTTATCTTCAACATGAAGGATTTCTTTTTATACCAACGCCATAGCTGCCCCATGATCCACTCCCCTTCTTCAGTCATTTAGATGATCACAATCAAATGTATGCGTTTGCATACATTTTTATCATTTAAAGAGGACATGTTTTTCAAAAGGAGTCATAGAAAGTACTGAATGACCTGAAAAATACCTCTGATCCAGCTTTTAGGTTAAAGAGAGATTTATCGAACGACAACCGCGATAATTCCTTCCTTTGTGCAATAAGATAGATGAATCACCAGCATCGCTGCACATCAGCCAATTTCAGTCCATGGAAACACAGACGATAAACATCCGGCATGCCAAGCTTATCCCAAAAATCAAATCCGTATTTTTGATCGAAATATTGCATGATCAATACCATGATATTACCATGTGTACCAACGACGATCCGCTGGTCCATATGCCATTCAAGCAACCGAAGTATTGCATCAACACCACGCGCTTGCGCTGCAATATTCGACTCTCCACCTTCCCAGGAAAAAGAAGGCTCGTCCCACACTTTCCTAATGGCATAATCGAAATCAACAACTGGTTTTCCCGCTAATTTACGCTCTCTAAAATTCTTTTCGATCTGTACCTTTTTTCCTCGAAAGACTGCTATTCCTTCAACAGTCTGTACCGCCCTTTTATAAGGGCTGGCATAGATATGATCAATTTTTTGTTCATGAAAAATTGCAGCTACCCTTTGTGCATCTGCCATACCTTTCTCTGATAACGGTCTGTTTACTTCATCAGGGGTATATATAGAATGTGCATGCCTAACCAAGTATAAATCTGTTTGCATCCAGCAACCTCCTCTTTGAATAAATGGCAGTTTTTCGATTACACAATATTATCCTAAACTTTTAGCAAATCAACAAGGAAGCGATCCACAAACCTTACCTTGTTCGTACTCAACCGAAATGTTAACAAATGCTTGGGATCATCCCGGGAGTACCTACATATTTCAGAAAAACTGAGACAAAATAATTTCAACTTGATGCAATATGGAGGGAATTCGATGTCAGAGAAAAATCTGCAGCAACAGCTCGATACGGTAAGCAGGCAAATCAAGCAAGCCGCAACAGCGATGGTGGATGCTCAGGGAGTGAACAATGGTTCACTACAACAATCTTACCAGGATCTGAATCAAGCTGAACAAATATTGAAACAGGTGCAGCAAGAATTTGGTGAGACTGCCACACAAAATCCGCAATTTCAGCAAGCAAATGAAAAGCTGCATGACACAAGGCAGCAATTGAATGAAACGACACAAAACAACAACAACCCCTTATTTTAAAAGAGACTGTATGCTTATTTCGTATTGGCAATTGCTATTGTGACGAACTTAAATGTATTACTTGGGAAATCAAACAGTTGTTAGAACAATGCCCCCCATCACTGCTCCCGGTTATCCTGGGACTGGGGGGCATATTTAACATCCGTTTTTCTTTTATCGGCATCTTTATGTTATAATAGGTGTGTCGACATCAGATGATGTCCACTTTTTAATGAAGGTGATAATATGGCAGTTCAAAAAGATGAAAGCCGTTATGGCACATTTGATACATCTATTATTTATGATTACAATGAATATCCGGATATCAGGTCAGGGGCCTGTGATAATTGCGGAAACACCCATTTTAAAAGCAGTGTGAAAGACTTCGTTTTCATTCGTGAATGTCTGAAATGCGGCATGAAGAAGAGCATATAAAAATATCCTCTAAAGCACCCAGTGTCTTATATGGCACTGGGTATTTTCATGCCCGATAGTTCGAGATCAGCCTATGCGACTGGCAGATCATACGATCAGACTTGTTTCGCCATACAAAAGAAGCACCCGGATGGGGATGCCTCACTTCAAACCTTTTTTATGCAGTTCTTCATTTTGTCTCTGTGCCTTTTTCCCTGTAAATGTATTTTTCCAAACTGCATATACACCGGCAACTAACATGATAAACGCTGTTAACAAGACACCAAATGCATTAATACTTTCGTTAGAGAGCCATTCAAACCTAATATTCAATGTAGCCAAAAATCCCATCAGCGCTTGCAGGAAACCAACCACTAAAATGACAATTCCTTTGACCTTATCATTTTTCACCTGCTTTTCATACATGCTATTGATCCTCCTTCTGTTTTCTCAAATCCTTTTCTACAATATGTATGCGAATCCTGATAAAACAGTCGTACAAGCCACATGTCCCAAGTCGAATTTAAACCGTCATATCCCCTCAGTTTAAAACTTTAAGCTGCCCAAACTTCCGAAACCCACGCCCTTCTCTGACATCTTTGCAATAGGCTCTTGTGCATTGTGCTAAGAAGGAATAATTTCTGCCAACTAAGGAAAAATAGAAAAAATAATCCATAACAAAATGATT
The DNA here is from genome assembly GCF_042683165.1 of Tigheibacillus halophilus. Classification (NCBI taxonomy): domain Bacteria; kingdom Bacillati; phylum Bacillota; class Bacilli; order Caryophanales; family Bacillaceae; genus Tigheibacillus; species Tigheibacillus halophilus. The sequence continues at coordinate 368,782 of NZ_JBHUIZ010000003.1, read as the reverse complement.
CATGTTTGGTTATCGCACCTACAACTTTTGCAAAAATCACCGACATGTAAACCGGTATTCGAGCAGTCATTTCTCATTCATGGATAATAGCACACGCATACAGTGGCAGGGAGTTGATGTGATAAAATGAAATTTAACAGGAAAAAAATCAACATCGTAGATATTAAACAGACAAGGAAAAGCGTGTTTGCCACAGGGGTAGGAAATGCGATGGAATGGTTCGACTTTGGCCTATACTCCTATCTTGCTGTTATAATTAGCAAAAACTTTTTTAGTGCTGTGGAAAATGACGAATTAAAATTAGTATTCACATTTGGTACGTTTGCGATTGCCTTTTTAATGCGACCATTAGGTGGTATTATTTTCGGTAGAATCGGGGATAAGCTAGGCAGAAAAGTTGTTCTGACAACCACCATTATATTAATGGCAATATCCACATTATTGATTGGTTTATTGCCCACGTATGCGCAAATAGGTGTGTGGGCCCCCATCCTTTTACTGATAGCCAGAATTATTCAGGGTTTTTCTACTGGCGGCGAATACGCAGGAGCAATGGTTTATATTGCAGAATCTTCTCCGGACAATAAGCGTAATATGCTTGGAAGTGGCCTGGAAGTCGGTACACTCGCCGGGTATATATTAGCTTCCCTGCTAGCAAGTACACTTTTTCTCACGCTTTCTGATGAGCAGATGGCCACATGGGGCTGGAGAATACCATTTTTGCTTGGTTTACCTTTAGGGCTTATCGGCTTTTACTTAAGAAACGGTTTAGAAGAAACGCCTATCTTTGAAAATGAAATTTCTCATGATGGGGTTCAAGAGGAAAGTTTCCTCTCCATTTTAAAAAACCACAAAAAGGATATTCTTGTATGTTTTGTTGCTGTCGCATTCTTTAACATCACAAACTACATGTTATTGTCATACATGCCCTCCTATTTGGATGAGATTATCGGATTATCCAGTACAGTGGGTACCGTATTGATCACTATTACGATGATAATCATGGTCCCGCTTGCCCTTATGTTCGGAAGACTCAGTGATAAAATCGGGAACAAGACTGTACTCTTAATTGGTTTAGGTGGATTGACCTTATTTTCCGCTCTTGCTTTTTATTTCATAAATTTGAACACCTTCGCCCTTATTTCTTTAGGCATATTCATTCTGGGCGTGCTGCTTGCAACATATGAGGGCACAATGCCTGGAACGTTGCCAACAATGTTCTACACGGATATTCGATATAGAACACTAGCTGTGACCTTTAACGTCTCTGTATCATTATTTGGCGGAACCACCCCATTAATTTCTACGTGGCTCGTTCTCAAAACCGGAAACAACTTGGCACCGGGATTTTATCTGACAATTGTGAGTATTATCGGGTTTTTAGTAATATTATTCTTGTTCAGCAGCACTTCAGGAAAATCACTTAAAGGTTCTTATCCAACTGTTGCTTCTAAGTCTGAGTACAAGGAAGCTGTGGAAAACCCAAAAGATTCGTTATGGTGGGAAGCAGATGAGACAGATAAATAAATTATGCCCATGACTTCCGCAGCGCAGATACTCCATAATGAGCCTCTGTGCTGCGGATTTTTATTTTCTAAAAAAGTGTCACGCTAGCGATGTCTTCAAAGAGAAAGAGCATAACGCACTGATCCTTTTCCCCTTTAGAATAATATTTATTGGTGAAATCTTATACTTCCTTGGCACTGCACGATATTACAAAGATAAAGCTGTCGAAAAATGGTAATTTCTGCTATTTACAAAAATAATTTTTTAGTAGTATAATAGTAGAGCCATTTATATTACTTCGCTTAATCTTTTTTAAGAACGGGGGACCCAATATTTATAGCGGAATTTCCGTTTGGGGTGAATCCCTATTCCTGGGATGGGCTTGCTTTGCTGTTTCCATAGTCCTAACCCGAAAGCTAACCTCGTCAGCGATTAAAGGAAACAAATGAACATATGATTGAATGCGAATCGACACCGACCGTGTCTTTTTTGTTTGGCATTATTCGTTTTATTCAAATCATCTTTGTTTCCCTTGCCTAAGCAACATAGATAACTAACAAGAAGGTAGGGTAATTGATGAAAAAAATGAAATTGAGTTTAGCTAGTCAAATTTTTATTGGATTGGTTTTAGGTATTATTGTCGGTGGTATTTTCTATGGAAATGAAACGGCGCAAAATTTTTTGCAACCGTTCGGTGACCTGTTCATACGCTTGATTAAAATGATCGTCGTTCCGATTGTCCTATCTAGTATTATCGTCGCCATCGCAGGCGTCGGGGATTTGAAATCTGTTGGCAAGCTTGGCGGTAAGTCGTTAACTTATTTCGTTAGTATGACATTGGTCGCCATCGCTGTTGGTCTGTTAGCGGGAAATATCTTCCAGCCAGGAAGCGGCTTGAACAAGCAAGAATTGCAGCAAACAGACATTTCAACCTATGTGAAAACAACGGAAGAACAAGAAGACAAGTCCATAGCCGACACGCTACTGCATATCGTTCCTACCAACCCGGTAGAAGCGATGGTTGATGGCGACATGCTCGCTATCATCTTCTTTGCAGTCGTATTTGGTCTGGGTATCGCAGCAATTGGCGATAAAGGAAAACCTGTACTGCGGTTTTTTGAAGGTACTGCAAAGGCCATGTTCTACGTCACAAACCTATTTATGAAATACGCCCCAATCGGTGTGTTCGCATTAATCGGTGTAACGATTTCCAAATATGGTTTTTCTTCTTTAATTCCATTAGGAAAACTGGCAATCACCGTTTATGGAACGATGATTTTCTTCGTTCTGGTTGTATTAGGGTTGATGGCGAAACTTGTCGGTTTCAGCATATTTAAGCTGTTAAAAATGATTAAAGAAGAATTAATTCTGGCATTTTCAACAGCAAGCTCCGAGACTGTACTTCCGCGGCTCATGGACAAAATGGAGCAAGCTGGCAGTCCCAAACACATTGCTACGTTCGTTATCCCAACTGGATATTCCTTTAATTTGGATGGTTCTGTTTTATATCAAGCTGTTGCGTCATTATTCATTGCCCAAATGTATGGAATAGAACTAAGTATCGGACAACAGATCACCTTGATGCTGGTACTGATGGTTACCTCCAAAGGGATGGCAGGTGTACCGGGCGTATCCTTCGTTGTATTGCTGGCAACCTTTAGTACAATTGGATTACCTGCTGAAGGATTAGCATTCATCGCCGGCATCGACCGTATCCTGGATATGGGCCGCACGGCTGTAAACGTGGTAGGTAACTCCCTTGCATCCATTGTGGTTGCTAAATGGGAAGGTCAATTCAATCCTCCAGTGGAAGAAAATATAGCTGAACAAACATTTTAATACTATACTTGGGAAACACGCATACATCACTTAACTATTTATGCGTGTTTCTTTACGTATTGCAGTTTTCCTTCCTTTAATTCACGTCTGCCACAATATTCTTCTCCAGGACTTCGGATAAGTCGAAAGCCATAGTTAATTTAAATGCAAGGTACATGTATTGGTGAGCTTCCTTTATAGGAGGAAAAAATGAAAAGAAGCGTTCAAACTGGTTTCGAAAAAACCTTTTGCAAAGGCCGAGTATTCAAAAATCAGTCACGCGTTCGCCTAGCAAACCGGTGTCTCAGAACAAGGCATAAAAAAAGCACCACTAATTGGGTGCTGGGATTGAACAACATCATAAGATTTCTGCCTCAGTAACATCTTCCATATCAATCATATATCCCTTCATTAGGAGTGTCTTATTATAAGCATTTATTGAAGTGATTTTTCCCTTGATATTGTGAAACCCTTCTTCACTGTAATATGTAATGGCTATCGATAAATCATCCGATACAGCTCTGCGCAGCATAAAATCTATTTTTGCAACCTGGTCTTCTGACAAAAATGGTTTTTCTGTGTGTTTATCGTAATGAAATAATTTAGTCAGCGCCTCCTGATGCTCGGTAAGCATCATAGCAGACCATTTCTTTGTCCCGCGATCATTCGCATTCTTCATGCTCCTGCCCTCTTTTTGTTTACCCATCATCATACACCTCAAAACGAACGAACATTTGTTTTCATCATATGCTTTATTATAAAAGAATATACATTCCTCCACAATGGTAATTTATTCTTCTCCATAAAAAAGCAAGGCGCTATGCCTTGCTTTTTAGGGATATATGATAAACCTGAAATGCCATCCTATTAGGTGAAACAAAAAACTGTCGTTTTAGTTTTGACCGCAAGTATCTTCTATTAATTTATCGGGGAGTATTCATGTACCCATACTTGCATTTTCGGAGCCCAGCGCATACCAGGGTGCATACTCAAAATAGATTGTTTGTAACTCTCTAAATCATCGTAGCCTTCTCTCCTTGCATCTATTTCAGTTACATCTCCCAAATATTGCGGATATATCGCATCCACTTTAAACTTTTTGCCATCCAATTCCATTATCTCTCCAATATCAGCATATATACCATTTCGCCGAGTGGCTGTTTTTTTACCTGCTATCACTTTTTCTACATCCTTCGGTATGGTTACAAGTTTTTCAATTGTACAAGTTTTTTCTGGTAAACTGCTCAAATCGGAACACTTCCTTTCTATCTTCATCTACCATCATACCACCAAGGTTTCATTCATTGCCAGTTAATTGATGAACGACGAAGACAAAGAAGCAGCCCAATTATGTCCAAAAGTATTGACATCTTATTCAAGTCTGTTATATTGATATTGACTAATACTTTTGACATGGGTGATTCAATATTGAAAAATAAAATCAAAGCATTACGAAAAAAAATGGGGCTAACACAAGAACGGCTTGCCAAAGAATGCAGTGTAGTTAGACAAACGATAAATTGTATTGAAAATGACAAATATGACCCTACTTTAGAATTGGCTTTTAAATTAGCCAAAATTTTAAACGTAAAGGTGGATGAATTATTTACTTATGAGTAAATTTGATTCGAATTATTTCATAACGATGAAAGATATTGTAAGAGAAGGAAATCCGATTTTACACCAAGCTACACACAAAGTGGCAGTTCCCCTTTCTTCTGAAGATAAAGAAACGTTAATCTGTATGAGGAACTTCTTAAAAAACAGTCAAGATCCAACCATTGCAAAAAAACATAAATTACGTGCAGGTGTAGGTTTATCAGCAAACCAAATTGGTTTAAATAAGCGTATGTTCGCTGCTTATTTAACAGATGAAAACGATAGAAAACATGAATATATGCTGGTTAATCCTAAAATAATCAGCCATTCTGTATCCATGATTTATTTACCTCCAAGTGAGGGCTGCCTATCTGTTGATAGGGAAATTCAGGGGTTCGTGCCAAGATATGAGCGGATAAAAGTCAAAGGAATTAATTTAGACGGGGAGGAAATCATGTTGAAGCTTAGCGGATACAGCTCTATTGTTATTCAACATGAAATAGATCATTTAAATGGCATCATGTTTTATGACCGAATTAATAAAGAAAACCCATTTAAGCTGCCAGAAAACAGCAGAAGTTTATATTGAAGTCCAAAACATCCATCATTCAATTTTCACTCGTTCCTTCTAAATAATAAGGGGGGAACGTTTTTGATATGGTTGTTTTTGATACGTACCCCTTTCCATTCATCAATGATTCCCTTCGTTTAAATCTGTGCTGTTTTATAACTTAACCATGTTATACCAGCTTACTCCACCATGTTTTGATGCAGAGATGCCATGATTAATAAACCCTTGTTTTTCATAAAAAGAAACTAAATCTTGTTTGCACGTTAAAGTAATGCCTTTTCTTTCATTTTCTTTTACAAGCTCTTCCATTTTTTTAATTAAGCGCGTAGCAATTCCAATATTTCTTGCTTGTTTAGACACTACTAGTCCTAAAATACTTTGATATCCTCCTGTTTTTTGGTTTGTTGTAATGTTTTCAAATAGATCGTCAGTAAGGTAAAGCTGGTTAATAATAGGTCCATTGATATACCCTAGTAGACCCCCTTCCTTTACTGCCACAATAAAGGTATCAGGTATCAACTGAATTCTCTCCTCAAGTGCTTTTTTTGTAGCGGCTTCATTTGTTGGAAAACCTTCATTCTCAATTGCTAACAACTGTTCTAGATCTGCTGGTTGAACATTTCTTAGTATGACCATCTTATTTAGCCTCCTTGGTAAAACTAATTTTACAAAGCTTTTATTTGCACATAGTTTGAATTATACAATCAAAGTAAGATTTAATGGTGATTTCCCCTACAACTTCCCCCATTGTTGGGCCATGTTTTAATACGCATTTATTTTATATTTTTTGTATGCTAAAGGTGTCATGTTCATCGACTTTCGGAATTTCTCAATAAAATAGCTTGTACTATTAAAACCCACTTGATAGGCAACTTCTGTAATATTAAAATCTGCTTGCTGCAGCAGGACCAGACTTTTTTGAATACGATAATCCATCATGTAATTTACTGGTGTAGTTTTTAATATTCGTTTGAAATATCGACAGCATTCAGAGCGACTCAATTGGCCAGCCCTTGCAATGTCCTCTAACAGGATTTTCTCAGCATAGTGCAAGTGTATCCAGCTTAACATTTGCTTCATCCGCTGGTTCTTTAACATTTCCGTTTGAACGTATTCCGGTTGAAAACCATTATAAATTAAGTTTTTCCAAATGAATGTTAATTGCATGGTTATATCCATTTCATAGTGCTGGGGTTTTCGCTCAATCAGCTGTTAGATTTTTAAAATGGCATCTAGTATGCTTTTCCCCCAAATCTCATTCGTATCTACGATCACGTAAGGTAAATTAGTTGCTCGCGTATAAGGAGTTACATAGGTAGTGTAAAGTTCTTGTGAAAGGATAAAATACGGGGAGACATTTAAGCAAATGTAAACACAGCCTGATTGTTTCTTTTCTTCAGCCATATGCAGACAGCCGCTGTTAATAAATAGTCCATCACCTTTTTGTACCACTATTCTTTCTTCGTTTATTTGAAAGATTGCTTCCCCTTTTACAACCAGCTTGGATTTGGGATGTTACACTTGATTGAGCAAAATTTCAATGTGATCAGTTTTTAGTTTTCCCATTTCATTCCCCTTTACAAGTCAATTTTATTGATTGATTCAATCGAGATAACTCGTTTTACTGATGTATAACCGCATTGTATAATCTAGGATATATAACAAATGGGAAAGAGGGATCAGTATCTATGAAAATACTATTAATCGGAGCTACCGGCCTATTGGGAAAGGCCATCAGTAAAGAATTAGAAGGAAAACATGACATCATTCGGGCTGCACGCCATAACGCAGATGTAAAAGTGGATATTACCAAACCTCATCGTATAAAGGAAATGTTTGAACAGGTTGGAAAAGTAGATGCAGTCATCAGTGCGACAGGAAACGCCCATTTTGGACCTTTGGAAGAGATAACTCCAGAATTGAACGAAATCACCATTGAGAGCAAATTAAAAGGACAAATCAACCTTGTGTTACTTGGCATGAGTCATGTGAATGATGGAGGCAGCTTCACCTTAACTACAGGTGTCATCATGGATGAGCCCATTTACCAAGGCGCGTCTTCCGCTATGGCAAATGGTGCTGTAAAGGCCTTTGTAAAATCGGCAGCAACAGAAGCACCAAGAGGAATACGGCTTAACAGCGTCAGTCCAACTGTGTTTCAGGAATCACCGGAAAAGCTCCGTGAATTCTTTCCTGGATTTGAACCAGTTCCATTAAGTAAAGTTGCCTTGGCCTTTAGAAAAAGCGTGGAAGGTGTGCAGACCGGGAAAAGTTATGAAATTTATTAAGATGAACCTTAAACATGAATTCCAAAATGCAGACCCACCATCTAAAAAACCCAACTTCCTTTTTTGTCAAGAAGTTGGGTTTACTTACGTGGCAAGACTTTTAAGTGACTGCCCTCAACCACATCAGTTGTTATTTCATATCATTTGCAGGCTTCTTCTCCAGGACAGGATTCCGTCATATAACCCTGCAATATCGATGCTGTCTTCATGAATATTTTGCAGGTTCATTTTTTATTTGAACATGCTTCCTATTTATACATTTTATTTTCCAGGATAATCACACGCTCAGTGGAAGAATCTTTTGCAACTTGTTTCGTGTTTTCTACTAAACGGTAAATATTATCACAACATTGTTTCGCCCCTTTTACTAATAATGGTACACCTATAAAATCCATTTTTAGTCCTCTCGAGAAAAATCCTCCGAATGACATAACAATCGGAACGGTCGGGGATGTGTTGGAGAAAATAATTTTTTCATGATGATTAAATTTGCTTTGAAGTAATAAAGTCAATTCTTTTAATGCCGGAACAACAAGTTTGTTCCTCTTTCGTCCAATCGTATATACTTCGTTGCCGTCTTCATCTTTACCGTGAAAAATCAGTTTCCCAAAATCCTTTTTAGTCAGTTGATTAAAGTATCTTACATTTAATATTTCATCCGATGGCAGTGTTTTTTCGGATTGAGGCAGTTGTTTCAGGTGATATGCGGCAGCCAAAGCTGTAGTATGCGTCCCGCCATAGTCATTGTAAATATAAATCATTGGAAAACCACCCTTTGTCGTTTCATCTGTTTCTATTGTAAGTATTTAGACCGTTTCTATTCATTCCGCTATTTATTTAGTTTGATGTTATCCAGCACTAAAAAACCCTTGCCAAAAAAGCAAGGGGCAGATAGAAGCCTTCAAGGCTTATAGCATAGGGGTTACTGTTTTTGAAGGAGGATGAATAATGCTGCAGTATGCTTCGATTCAGAAGCTATATCTGCAAGTTATACATGTTAAGAAGCCAAGGCTGCCGGAGTTTTTGCCTTTAAAATTTATTGGGACTTATCCAACTCCGCTCCCTTGGTGGCTATACCCTTCGTGGTTAGTCGATATAGACCAATTACAACTGGATTAGTCTGAACCAGCCCTTCAGACAAAAGTTCTTTGAGTGCTTCTTGTACATCAGGGAGATCCCCTGATGCTTTCGGAAGTTGATTGGTAAGCTGTATCGGCGTCTGCCATTCAGTGGTTAAAGATATCAACACCACTCGTTGTTTTGGAGTCAACTCCATCCTTTTTCCTCCCTATCATTTGATCTTTATCAAAAAATACAATGGTCTTATCGTACCAAAATTCAAAAATAATGTTCTGTTTGCAAAACAACGCTATATTACTTTTATCACATTATGAGTCATTAAACAAAGAAAAAACTGCACTTATAAGAATACGCAAACACCTCTGCCAGTGTGAAGGTGTGATGACAGTATAGGCGCCCAGCCTTTACTTTAACCTGATATAAAAAAGAAGAAGCTTTGTGATGTATCTTCATATGAGGCAACACATCAGGCAGTAATAAAAAGTTCCACTACTGTTATAAATCTTGGTATATGCAAGAACTTTTCGTGGTAAAATTAGTGAAACAATACATGAAATATTTTCCACGTAATCCAAAGGAGGAGACCCATGCTCTCAAATATTGGCGTACCTGGACTCATATTGATTTTGATAGTTGCCCTGATTGTTTTTGGCCCAAGTAAACTTCCGGAGATTGGCAAATCTGTAGGACAAGCACTATCAGAGTTTAAAAAATCAGCACGGGAATTAATGAGTGATGAGGAAAAAAATAAAGATGATCATTCAAAATGAATTATCAACAATTTGAAATAGATAAGCTTGGTAAAAGTGATGTTTCACCGTCAAGTGCTTTGATTGCGGGAAGCTTGGTCGCTGAATTGCCTTCTATGAAGTATTAAGCTATGATCCATTAACAACCAGTAGATGAATAACTCTTTTATCAAGAACGATGGATGTATTAAATAAGACACAGCCCCACCTGTGTGAGTGCATTTTTTGAGACCGTACTCCCTTGAATAAGATCCTCCCAGCATTTATTAGTGGCATCACTTCTCCATTTTCCTAATCCATTTATAATATAAGATTACGCTCATAAGCAAAAAAGGATTAACAATCGCTGAATACCATGTATGCCACCAACCATAACTAAAGTAACCCCACGGTTCAGGCAACAAGGTAATTAGTTCATAAAATGTAATGACTAAAACCCATACAGCAACGTACATTATGCGCTTATATATCCCTTTCGCGAATGGATACCAATGAAGGAATATCATATTTACTGGAGGAATTAGCACGGTTATTGGAAGCAAATCCTTCCATTCAGGTTGTTCTCCAAAATACCAATATCCATGGTATTTCCCATCAATAATATGATCAACGAGCATTTGAAAAACCATTGTAAAAGTCCATATATGAATAATTTGATTTTTAGTAAGGCGTTGGTTTGTTGCAAAAGCTATGACATTAAAAACAACAATGGCAATAAGCATTCCGATCATTAGATAGTTTCCTTTTTATTCATATCTTCTTTCCCTTCTTCAAAAATATTCACCACAGTTCTTCATAATCTGCCTAAAAATAACTTCAGCTAATGAATCCCCCTCATAAAATACAAAGAAATTGCAAAAGCTAATAACATGTGTGAAAAACAAAAAGACTTGGATGTATACGGAGGCAGCTAAAGCATGTCATTTAAAGAAGGAATCGATCAGGTTGAAAAATCCTACCAAAAACTAATCGAAATGGATAAAATAATGTCCGATGCGGTGGTTAATGGATTTATGTTTACATGGCAATGGTGGTTCGGAATTGCACTATTTATTTTTCCTTGGATTATATGGTTGTTATTTCGAAAAAAGGCAAGTACAGGCAGACTTCTCTTTGCTGGGTTTATAACCATACTTTTATCATTGATGATTGACTTAATTGCTTTATCGCGCGGGCTCTGGTCATACCCGATGGTGTTTTCACCTATAGGGGCATTGCTATTTCTCCCCTATCATTTTTCCCTAACTCCAGTGGCGCTTATGTTTACTCTTCAAATCAAACCACATGCTAACGCACTTATCAAAGGAGCAATATTTGGTGCTATTGGAGCTTTCATAGCTATGAAGATTTTTGAAGAAATCGATTTTTATGATCCAAAAAAATGGCTTAGCATTTATGACTTTTTCATTTATTTATTTCTTTATCTTGTAGCGAATTGGTTCAGTAACATGGATAGTTTTAAAAAGGTGCAGCAGTAATAAAGGAAGGGAGATGATAGACTATCCCTTCCTTTATCTTCACCAATGAGAAGCACACTATCTTTTAAATTTTTTGCGTCAATTTATCAAAAGACCTTTTTGCTTTAACAATGTATCGAAATATTGTATCATAGCAAATATTTAGGACTGGATTATACACAGGAGGTACATGTCAGCAATGAAGAGCATGCCAGACAAATTACTTGTTCTTACATACAATAAAGCGAAAGAGCTGAAACTTGATAATGAATTTCTGTTGTTGCTGAAAAATGAAATATTAAACCGCTCTATTTAATGAGAACCCAACAAAATTGGCAAAAGACTATTTGTTAAAAGCTTAAATGGTTTTGTTACTTTACGCTCACTTCTAATCGCGCCCCATGCATGCGTCAAAAATTTTTCTTACCTACGATAAGCAAATCTCTCTTCATTCCATCTAAATCAGCAACTTCTGGTAAGTGAGCCCACTTCTCAAAACCAAAACTTGAAAACAGTTTAATACTTGGCTCATTATGCGCGAAGATAAATCCAGGTAAAGTATCAATCTCCAACTTGGGACAAGCCTCAATTACTTTGGCTAAGGTCTTTTTTCCAAGACCTTTACCTCTAGCGTATTCATTCAAATAAATACTGATTTCGGCAGTCCTATTATATGCTGGTCTGCCGTAGAAAGACTGAAAACTTACCCAGCCATAAATTTCACCTCCACATGCAACAGCCCATAAAGGTCTTTTGTTGGGAATATGGTCCTCAAACCAATCCAATCTATCGTTTCTGCCAAAATCTAAAATCCTCATAAAATAAGGCAGTCGGTTAATAAATTAGTAATCACATGTTAAACCCACAGTCAGTCAACATTCTTTGTAATTTTTGCCTAAATACGGAACCTGCTCCACACCGTTTCACCCTATAAATGAATACTATTGCTTTGCTTTTAAGCAATCACGTCCCGATGGTATTATCGATCCGCCAGTCGTAGTTCATAGCTATTTTTTACAGTAAATCTCTATTCTTTTTGAATGAACGCTTTAAAGAAATAAAGCTTGAAAAGAACCAAATTAAGCCAACGCTAAGTAGTAAGCCAATCATATTTAGCCATTCACTACGTACATCGGGAACTCCGCTCCAAATTATATACATCAATGCAAAAATAACGACAAAGCTGATAACCCTGACAAATATTACTTTCAGTTCTTTCTTAAATGCTTTTTCTGTTGCAACATCAGTGTATTCAATCCCAGACACAATATATCTTGCAGTGATGTAAAAAAGGAAAATGGCAATAGATGACAATAAAACAATTCCTGCATCCAAATTAAAAAAGGTGTTGCAGATCATCATGATAATAAGCGATATAACAAGGATTATTGCACCTTCTGAGTAGAAATACAACATCTTTTGTTGTTTATATTCATCATCAGGTAGTAAAAAACATATCCAGGATTTCATCTTTATTCAACCTCCCAAAATAATTCATCTAACGTTTTATTCAGTGCTTTTGCTAAAGCTATACAGAGGTTTAAACTCGGGTTATATTCCCCCTTCTCAATGAGTCCAATTGTCTGTCTAGTGGCACCAGCCTTTTGAGCTAATTCCTGCTGGTTCATAGATAATTTTATTCGTGTTATTTTCACGTTATTTTTCATCAAGTCACCTACAATAAGAAATATATATATAACAAATGTTAGTTATATATTACATTAAGTGTATCAAAAGTCAATATGGAGCTATCCATCGCATACAGGGAGAAATGATCGGGCTACTGTTTCTGAAAAGCCTGCACCTTTATTTAGAAAAAGAAAATATGTAACTTTGCCTCCTGTTCTACCTATCAATATGAAGTAGAAGGGTCCCCACAAATGGGAGGGCCCTTTTTCTTGGACTTATTCAAAAATCCCGTTGTTTTTGAAACAATTTCAGTTCTTTACTGATAACCTATTCAGTTTGATGTCATTTTTTTATTATGCATTAAGAATAGTAATGTTTCTTCAAGGCCTTTTTTGAAGGGAGTAGCTGGTACGGGGCCAATACGTTTTTCATATTTTTCCCCATTCAAAACAAATCCTTCTTTAGTAAGGTACATAATCTCCACCACTTCTCTCATAAACGGATCAAAAAACCCGATGAAACCAATAGCACTTTTATTTAGAGGGATAATCATCTTATGATTTCCAGTTACCTTACGGGCTATCTGAATAATTTCCTTCCCTGATATCATTCCTCCACCAGGTATATTCCAATTTTCTCCATAAGCATCGTCTTTTTCTGCGATATTTACAATCATCTTAGCTGCATCTGGTAAATATACATATTCCCGTGCCGTACTCATATTGCCAATAAAAATTGAAATCTTTTTAGCAGCCATCCCTTCTAACGTGGGCTGCAAATAGGAATTCTGGGAAGTAGCGCCATAATAATCCGGCAATCTTACAATTAATGCTTCTGCATTCTTCCATTTGTTACTAAATATTAATTTCTCAAATTCCACTCGTAATTTACCTTTTTTCGTATGTGGCTGTTTTGGATGATTTTCATCCCCTTTTGCGACTTGATGCCCGTAAACATAGATCCCATCTACAATAACAATCTTTGTCTTCAGCGTATCTGCTGCTTTCATTACACTTTCTCCAAGTAAATGAAGCTTTGCCTCCATCTCTTGATATTTAACGTTAGCACATTGGAATATAACGTCTGCGTCTTTTGCTGCGGCAATAATAGTTCGGTAATCAAATATATCGCCCAGTTGGTATGACAACCGTTGATCAAAATTGTGGTTCTCCATTAATGTTTTCAATTTACTTTCAGAACGCCCGAAAGCAATGACCTCTGCTTGTCTTTCCAGTAATTCCGAAACAATAGCCTGCCCAGTTCCACCAGTTGCTCCTAATACTATGGCAGTTTTCATCATCTCATCCCCTTTCAATTAGTGATTAATCAATAAATAAACTTGAGTGAAAAAACCGATGATAATTCGTCATCGGCTCTGTTCATCGTCAATAAGTTCAGGTAAATCCATAAAAAAGGAAATGTTACAGAGTATTCCCCTTGCCAAGAAGGTCGTGACTTCCCGATTCGCATTTGGAATTCCTGCAGCATGAAATCTTTCCAGCGTATAACTTTTAATACGGGATAAGCCTCTCCTCATAGATTGTTGTACTGCCTCTTCTGTCACTGAAAAACCTATGACCTGTAATGAAATTTCATTGGGGTTTGATTCAGACAATTCTTCATATGCGGCAACCATATTGGTGACCAGATGGTCTGGGGCAGCCTCTACATTTTCAAAAGTTTGAAGGATTCGTTCAAATGCTCTATCTAACGCTGCAATAAACAACTCTTCTTTTGTTTTAAAAAATTTAAAGACATAAGGTTGAGATATGCCCGCTTTTTCTGCAATGAGCGCAGTAGTTGTATTATAATAACCTCTTTTCGCAAAAACTTCCAAACCCGCCTCGAGAATGTCTTCTTTACGATTTTCCTTTTTTGGTCTAACCATGCATAAACACCTGCTCACAGTTAATTATTGATTGATCAATTACATAATAACTGACTCTAATATCTAATTCAAGTGTTATACTTTAAATTTTTAGGGAAAAGCTTGTAAAATGAAAAGGATTTTATTATTTGCTGAGGCGTCATGACCCCCCGCCATAGAAACTTCCCCAAACGCTTTTATTTTTTATAATTGATGGACCCCCTTAATTTCCATAAATTGGAACGAATAATATCTTTGTCAGACCGCACATTGAATCGTCCCCGCGATCCCCTCGTGTGGTCTGTCTATTTGTATATTAAAAGCGCCAAGTTAACTGGCAGGCATGGAAATCCTGGGACAGAAGCACATTAAATACCTGTATCTTAAAGGGAGCCACATATAATCATGAAAAAGAAATTTGGAAAGTAAGGATATATTTTTTTGCTTCGTTTACAACTATCTGATTTTTAATATTAATTTTCCTTTTGCTTTTCCTGACTCTGAATATTCCATCGCTTTTTGGGCGTCTTCAAAAGGAAATACGCTATCAATTATAGGTTTTATCTTACCAGTCTCAACAAAATTTGCGATTATACGCAATTGCTCTCCACTTGGCTTCATAAACAAAAATGTATATTGAACATTATGCTTTCTTTCAAGCGCAGTAACTTTATGACTTGCCGCTGAAAACAACAACGTTTTTAAAAATCCGGAACCATATTCTTTACCAAAACGAGCATTCGGTAATCCCGAAACGGAAACAATTTTTCCGCCACTTTTTATCACTTTAAACGATTTTTCGAGTGCCCTGCCCCCAAGTGTATCAAATGCCGCATCATAGTTTTTCAATATCTCTTCAAATTTTTCTGTTTTGTAATTTATAATTTCATCTGCACCAAGAGATTTAACTAAATTTGTACCAGCTTCACTGGCAGTCGTAGCGACAGTGGCACCCATTAATTTGGCCAGTTGAATAGCGAAGGTACCGACACCACCCGCCCCAGCTTGAATGAGAATTTTTTGCCCCTTTTGTAGTTGCAAAATGTCTTTTAAGGCTTGGTAAGATGTTAGCCCAACCAGCGGGATCGATGCTGCTTCTGGAAAACTCAAATTTTTAGGTTTTAAGGCGATATCATTTTCATGAATAGCAATGTATTCAGCAAAAGTACCGATTCTACTCTTACGTGGGCGTCCGTATATGTCGTCACCAACTTTAAAACGAGTCACTTTTGCACCAACCTTCGCCACAACACCAGAAAAGTCATTTCCTAAGATAAGAGGCATTTTATATTTGATTAACAATTTCACTTTCCCATCGCGTATCTTAAAATCAACAGGGTTAATACTAGCTGCATGAATTTCTGCGAGTACCTCATATTCACCAATTTCAGGTGTGGCTACTTCTGCCAAACGCATTGGAACTTTCCCATACCGATCAATCACCATTGCTCTCATAGTCTATACCTCCAGATAATGTATGTTTACACGCCATCAATTCAATAAAAATTCTGCATAAACTTATCAATATCCAATACAAGCGTCCTTAATAAACCTAATTCTGTACGTACATTAATATAATAAAAGTTTTTTGTCCCTTCCTTACGCATTAAAATAACACCAGCATCTCGTAAGACCTTCAGATGATGGGATACAGCAGGACGAGAAAGATGTGTTTGTTCAGTGATTTCACCCACACGCAATCCTGTTTGGCAATCCGTCCCCATCAGAACTAGCAAGATCGATTGACGGGTTTCATCACCAATTGCCAATAGTACTTTTTGGCAATTCATAAAATCCTCTTTGATCATTTTTAGTTGGTCCTGTTTATTCATTCAGTAAAACACCTCCAACGATTAGTTTAATCGTTTAATTTGATGAACCTAGTTACTGAATACAACAATATACGATTGTTATGTTAGGTGCAATATGGAGAAAGCAAATCGAGACGAATATATATTAGAGCGAAGAATCCTCATTAACCTTACAGTGGGCTGAAGAATTGCACTGCCATCTTTATTCAAGTCTAATAGATAGCGTCACAGTGGATCATGCTCTTATGTGAGGCACGGTGAAGGGCATCTTATATTTGGAGTACGTTCTAAAAAATCATTTAATTTTTATTTTGCGGGATACTTTATTCGTCATTTGTACAGTAGTATATATCTTTAAGGAAGATTATATTGTCTTTAAGTTCTTCTAATTCAGCATTTTTCGTAATACCCTCGAAAAACCCATGAGCAACACTAGCACCCTTTATAATTTCTTGTAAAAAAGGATTCTTTTGTAAAGCATAACTTTTTGAAGTTCCTTTTGCATAAGATCGGTCGTGCACTGTTAAAATAAAAAAATCACTCTTTTTATCCATGCTAAGTTCGTACGGAGAATCGAATATAAAAGTTAAGCGCTCGGCGCCTTCACAGCAACTTCGAGTCAGGGCCAGTAATTCAACCCAAGTGGAAATGACGTCAGCAGTTTCATGTTCCAAATCTAAAATAGGTGTTTCTCCGTTGCGCAATAAAACGACCCCTGGAACGAATCCAGTATGGTTATCCTTCAAATGGGACTCCGTATACTTTTTTGCATTAATATTGCTGAGCGATACAATATATTTTTCTGGACGCCTCGTATAATCACTGGGTAAATCATCATCCAACAGTAACGTTGAAATGAGCGTATTTGTATGTACAGTAATCATTATGTGAAGCCCTCCTTTTTGAGTTTATCTCTTCAAATATGCTGAAAACAACTACTGCAAGAATTAAGTGCCAAATGGGTCGGTACCGCCTTAGCAAGGGCTCTTTTTATTATTAAACAATTGTGCGCTTTAATAGAATAAATGGGATATATCTCAATCTCAACATGACTGAATTGCCGTTGAACTGACACCCCATTTGTCTATGGCATTCGGCCAAATAAATTTATTTAAAACAAAAATAAAAAGCCCTTCCGTTACGGAAGAACTTTTTATCATAAATTAAGATTTAACAACGTTAGTTGCTTGTGGTCCACGGTTACCTTCTTCGATATCGAAAGAGACATGTTGACCTTCTTCTAAAGTTTTGAAACCATCGCCTTGAATTGCTGAGAAGTGTACGAATACATCGTCTCCACCTTCAACTTCGATGAAACCGAAACCTTTGTCTGCGTTAAACCATTTAACTGAACCTGTGTTCATATGAAATTCCTCCATTGTGCATAGAAGCACGTTTATTCCTTTGGTTGTTCTGATAATAATTCAAGACGATGATAAACATTTTAAGTTATGACATAGATCCTGTATTGCTAACACGAACAATTAAGTAACTTTAGTATAACATATATCAATTTAAAAAGATACTGTTCTTTTTGCATTCACAGAAATTCCTCTTATACGATTATTGCAACCAACAACGCAAGCCCCGATGTTCTTTCAATTGCTTGCATAAATGTACATGACCATACATATTCATTTCATGCTTATAATGGCGCTTTGTACGTGTTTCCATGATGTAAGATGGGTCAGCATTTAGAGAGAACGCGCTAATTTTCCAAAAGAGCAGCTGTGGGAAATGGAACAGCATTTTTCCCCTTGTGCCACGAAAACGGTGAACCCTCCCATCCATCAAGTATTGCACCTGATGGAAACGTTTTTCGAAACATCGATAAGTGTTTGGGGAAAATATTTTCAAATTGTTATTGACTTATAAGCAAAATCTGCCTATAATAAATTGTGTTGGACAACTACATACGATTCCGTAGCTCAGCTGGGAGAGCGCTACCTTGACAGGGTAGAGGTCGTTGGTTCGAGCCCAATCGGAATCATCTTGATATAAAGCGACTCTTGAACATTTCAGGAGTCGCTTTATTGGTCTATGAAGATTTTTTTGCCCACATTGTTAACAAGTGGTTATCAATACTGCCCCCCTAAATGTTTCTAGTCTCGAATCAATCTTTTGGTATCACCTTTAAAATTAGCTTATAATTAATAACAAATGAAAGGTCCTGCTGACAACTTGGGGGGTTCCGCGTGAAACATGTGCTTGCTTTTTTGCGTCCATATAGATTACACATGACCATCGCATTCAGTCTGACGATGGTCGAATTGCTCGTTGAGCTACTTCTGCCCTTCTTTCTTGGGAAAATGATTGATGCCGGGGTCGTCCATCAGGATATCAATAATATTCTGATGTGGGGCAGCATCATGATCGGGATGGCGTTTCTTGCGTTTATCGCCGGTATCATCAATTCCTTCTATGCATCACACACAAGCTATGGTTTTTCGTATGACATTCGGAAAAAATTATTTGAAAAGGTGCAATCTTTTTCTGTAGCCAATTTGAATATGTTTCCTACTTCCGGCCTTGTTACACGATTTACCAATGATGTCCGACAAGTGCAAAATACGATTTTCATGGTGTTGCGCATCATGTCTAAGGCTCCGCTGCTTGTTATCGGCGGTGTCGTCATGGCTTTCATCGTCAATGTGAAGCTTGCATCCATTTTTATTATCACGGTACCTTTATTGATTATATTTTTGTTATGGATATTCAAGAAAGCATCCGGTTATTTTGATAACCTCCAGCATAAAGTTGATAACGTCAACATGGTAATGCAGGAAAATTTGGCTGGCATGCGCCTGATCAAGGCATTTTTCCGGCGTAACCATGAAGAAAAACGATTTGTAAAAGCCAATCGGCAACTGGCAGACGTCACGAGCCATACGGTCCGTTTTGTGGAATCTTCTATGCCTGTGTTGCTTTTTATCATGAATGTAAGCTTGCTGTTCATCTTATGGTTTGGGCACAAGCAATCCATAGCAGGAACAATTGCTGTTGGTGACGTGGTAGCTGTCATTAACTATGCAATGCGTGTATCGATGTCCATTTCCATGTTCACCTTTATCATTATGGGATTTTCTCGGGCCAAGGCATCTGCAGAACGAATCAACCACGTGCTCAGCTCGAATAGGGATATACTGGATGCAGAATATGCCGACGAAAAGCTACATATTCAACATGGACAAATTGCGTTTCATCATGTGACATTTGCTTATTCCAAATCAACCAAACACGTGCTGCATGACTTGAGCTTTACCATCGAAGGAAAAGAAAAAATTGCTATTATCGGTGCGACTGGCGCCGGTAAGACATCACTTTTTCAATTGATCCCCCATTTATATGAGCCAATGAAGGGAATCATTGAAATTGATGATAAACAAATTAACGATTTTAAATTGAAGCATTTACGCAGGGCAATTGGGTATGTACCACAATCTCCCCTCTTGTTCACCGGCAGCGTAGCAGATAATATTGCGTGGGGGAAAAACTTTGCCAGCAAAGAAGAAATTATACAAGCTGCCAAGGATGCTCAAATTCATGAAACGATTCTTGAACTGCCTAACCAGTATGAAACCCGAATCGGGCAAAAGGGAGTCAATTTGTCGGGTGGGCAAAAGCAGCGTATTTCGATTGCACGTGCACTGATCCGCAAGCCCAAAATACTGATGCTTGATGACAGTACAAGCGCATTGGACCTTACAACAGAATCGAGACTCTTAAAAGCTATCGAAAAATACCATTGTACGACATTGATCATTACACAAAAAGTTTCAACGGCCATTCGCTCAGACAGGATATTTCTGTTAGATGAAGGCAAGCTGAGTGCTCAGGGCACACATGAACAGTTACTGGAAAAATCACCGCTTTATCGAGAGATAGCTGCCTCACAGCTGGGAGAGGAGCATATGCATGCTGAGTGATAAACTGAAAGCGCCCTTTCAATACGACAAAATTGCTGTAGAAGAAATTGCTGTGCAGAAAAAACGCGCAAAAGACACCAAGGGAACGGTCAAACGCCTGAGTGGATATTTAACCAAACAAAAGGGCTGGCTTACATTGGTAATACTTATGGTTATCAGCAGTACAGTACTTGGATTGTTGGGACCCTATTTAATCGGAAGCGCTATAGACCAATTTATCGTGACAAAAGAAACGAAAGGTCTCGCTGTTTTGATCATTTGGCTGATTTCCATCTATTTGGGCAATTCGCTAGCCATTTTCTTACAGAACTATTGGATGGTAGGCATTGCTCAGAACACAGTGTATACATTGCGGGAGCAACTGTTCAAACAATTCCACCTTCTTCCAATCGCTTATTTTGACAAGCGACAACATGGTGAATTGATGAGTCGCGTAACCAATGATATCGACAATGTCAATAACACTTTGAATCAGTCGGTCATCCAAATTATTTCCAGTGTGCTTACATTAGTCGGAACGCTTGCTGTCATGCTTACGCTTAGCCCGCTGCTGACACTTGTCACAGCGGTCATCATCCCTGTCATGCTTGTGTCCATCCGTTGGATCACAAATCGGACGGGTCCATTATTCAAACTGTTGCAAAGCCACATTGGAGAGATGAACGGTTACGTAGAAGAAATTGTTTCCGGCCAGCACGTTGTCAAGGCATTTTCTCAAGAAGACCGGGTGTTGAGTGAATTTGACGAACGCAACAGCCGTTTACGCCATGCAGGCTTCTGGGCCCAAACCATCTCGGGGTGTATTCCCAAGGTGATGAATATGCTCAATTTCTTAAGTTTCGGGCTGATTGCTCTGGTCGGCGGTTTGTTGGCCATTAAAGGTATTGTAACGGTCGGGATCATTGTCATTTTCACCGAATACGCCAGACAGTTCACCAGACCCCTGAATGAACTGTCCAACCAATTCAACATCCTTCTCTCTGCTATCGCAGGTGCGGAACGTGTTTTTCAAGTCATTGATGAAACTCAGGAAGAAACCGACGAAACGAACGCGATGGAAATGACAAAAACGAATGGCAAAATTGAATTTGAGAATGTTGGATTTGCATATGAAAAAACTCCGATTTTAAAAGGTATCAGCTTTACCGCTCATCCAGGTGAATCAATTGCCTTTGTCGGACACACTGGTGCTGGAAAAACAACCATCATCAATCTGATTGCCCGATTCTACAATTATGATTCGGGAAAAATAACGCTTGATGGCAGGGATTTAAAACAAATCACAAGGAAAAGCTTGCGCAGCCACCTTGGTTTTGTGCTCCAGGATTCTTTTCTTTTCCACGACACAGTAAGGGAGAATATTCGTTATGGCCGATTGCATGCGACGGATAAGGAAGTAATCAATGCAGCAAAACAAGCTAATGCCCATCATTTCATCATGCAGCTGCCAAAAGGTTATGATACAGTTTTAGATCAGGAAAACAGCGGAATCAGCCAGGGACAGCGGCAGCTTCTGGCAATTGCAAGAGCTTTTATCGCCGAGCCAGAAATACTGATTTTAGATGAAGCGACGAGCAATATTGATACCATAACGGAATTGCATATCCAGGAAGCATTGCAAAAATTGATGGTTGGCAGAACAAGTTTCATTATCGCTCACAGATTGAACACGATCCAGCAGGCAGATAAAATTATCATGATGGCCCACGGAAAGATAGTGGAACAAGGCAGCCATCAAGAATTACTGGAAAGAAAAGGCGATTATTATGAACTTTACCATAGCCAGCTCCAGGAATCGGCAGGATAACATAAAACACACAATAACCGAACAAAGCGTGATGCCAAACAAGGTGGTTTGGCATCACGCTTTGTTAATTCTGCTCGGGATCGCCTCCCTCACTTCTTCAAAGCATCTATAAATGAAATACATTTTTCGGCGATCAATGCTTTATCATGATCAAGCGTGGCCACATGATAACTATTATCAAGCATAATCAAAGCACGATTTTTAGATTGAATCGAATCAAAGATATCCCTGGAATTCTCCGGAGGAACGACATGATCCTCCACGGACGAGAAAACCATTGCAGGTGCAGTGATTTTACCTAGATCTTTTTTCACCATTTCAGTTAGTTTGATGATTTCTCCCATCGATCTCACTGGTGTTTTTTCGTAAGCCAATTCTTTGATCCCGCGCTGCTTAATATCTGAACCGATTCCTGCAATGAATCTTGTATTTGTATCTTTCAACTGTTCATACTGCAGCTTCAGCTCCGGCATCTCTACGGCTGCGTTGATTGGCATGATTCCTCTGATATCAGGATGATTTTCAGCCAGATATAATGTTAATGTACCACCCATAGAAAGACCCGTTATAAAAATCAGATCACATGTATTTTTCAATTTTTGCAGACCATTTTCCACGGAATCAATCCAATCCTGATGGGTAGCTTTTTCCATATCCTCTGGAGCAGTACCATGACCCTTTAACCTTGGTCCATATACAGTGAATCCCTGGTTCGCAAATTGCTCGCCTAAGTAGCGCATGCTTTGCGTTGAGCCGGTAAAACCATGAATGACAAGGACACCGATATGATTACCTTTAAAATAAAACGCTTCTGCTTCCTCCATTACCTGAAAATCTGACATTGCCATCCTCCTCCAAATGTTCTGTCTATCTACTTTCATTCTATCAGAAATTTACGATTGATTCTCGAATAATCCCATTTGCTGACCACGTTACAACATTGAGGCCTGCCCCCGGCAGTGCATTTTTTGTCATTTCATGGTACGATTTTCATAAATAACTTCTTCCCGTCAGGTGTACCGTGTTTCCCAAGTGGGAAAGTTGTATTAGAGGTGAATCTTTTGCGCAGAAAAGGTAAAATGACAGAACATAAGATAGACAGTGTCTATTTAAAGGAGACTATGACACTGAAAATCTACCAATCAGAAAATTATTCAAGCCTATATAAACAAAATTTATGCATCATGCAGGATGGCAACGATTACTATCAGCTTGGAAGAGCAGCAACCTTCAGTGACAGGCTGCATGAAGCTCGAAAAATGGAAAACACTGTTTTCGCCGGAATTCACTACAAAGATAAATTTGACCGCAGAAAAAAATACCATCCCGATGGTGCGGAACAAAATAACTATGTTAAATTTTTGGCAAAGGAGGTCGTTCCCTTCCTGGATGATCTGCTCCCCACCTACTTAATGGGGCAGACACGCGCGCTATTGGGAGATTCGCTCGCGGGAACCATCGCATTGATGACAGCCCTGAAGTATCCACACACATTCGGAAAAATCATTATGCAGTCTCCCTATGTCGATGAAAAAGTGTTGCAAGCCGTAAAGGATGCACCTGCGATGGATGGTCTGAAAATTTATCATACGATCGGTACCGCTGAAACAGATGTGACAATGACAGATAACAAGCGTGCTGATTTTCTTGCTTCAAACAGACGGCTGCACGATGCGCTTCAAGCGAAGAATACCAGCTATTACTATCGTGAATTGCCTGAGGGCGAGCACACTTGGAAATATTGGCAAAATGACTTATCAAATGCACTGACTACCATGTTTGGGTCAGACTGATTTGAATTTTTTGAAACAGTTCGATAAATATTACTGCAAGAACGGTTCTTTTTGTTATAATAGTAAGTACCAATCATGCTTTTAAATATATTTATTTTACAGATCAAATGATTTCATTAAAAACAGGAGGTAAACAAAAATGAAATATGGTATCGCATATTTTCCAAGCAAGCAAATCCAAGATGAAGTAAATTCATACAGAAAACGCTATGATTCCCATTATGCGCTGATTCCTCCACATCTTACTTTAAAGGAAAGCTTCACAGCAGATGATGCTGAGATTGAGAGCCTGATTCCCGAATTGAAGAAAATCGCCAATGAGACGGACCCATTCAATATCACCATCAATAAGGTCAGTTCTTTCGCACCGATTTCTAATACAATATACTTGAAGATCAACCCGTCACCAGAATTGCAAACACTGTTTGATAAGCTGCATAGCGGTAAATTTTCCGATGATGCAGATCATCCATTTGTGCCGCATATCACGTTAGCGCAGGATCTGGTCGACCAAGAGTACTCTGATGTATTTGGAAGTTTGAAGATGAAAAAATATGATCTTGGTGATGAAGTCGATCGTTTCCAATTATTGTATCAACTGGACAACGGTTCGTGGACAGTATATGAAACGTTCGTATTCGGGAAGGAATTCGTATGAACATCATCAAAGTAACGTCCGAAGCTGAACTGAAACAGGCTTTCGACATCCGCATGAAGGTTTTTGTTGAAGAACAACATGTGTCTCCTGAAATCGAATTGGATGAATTCGATCAGACGGCCACTCACTTCATCGGGGTGGAAGATGACGTAACTGTCGCTGCAGGCAGATTCCGCATCATTGGCGACCACGGTAAACTAGAACGTATCTGTGTCCACAAAGATTACAGGAATCAGTCTCTTGGCAAACAAATGATTGCTGCAATGGAAAAAGAACTTGCTAACCAGCATATTCATAAAGCAGAGCTGCATGCGCAAACCCATGCACTCGGCTTTTATAAGAAGCTCGGATATAAAGTTGTTTCAGAGGAATTTATGGACGCAGGCATTCCACATGTTTCCATGGTAAAAGAACTTTCCACTAAACAAGCTGAATCAGCATGTTAAATTCTGCACATCTTACTAAATGAAGAATCTGCCATATTTGGCCGGATTCTTTTTTTCTTTGTCTCGGTTCCCTGTTGCGAATGACTGGCTCTGATTTGGGCAGTCTAATCGTAGTGAGTCAGGAGGAGAGTGAAATTAGAAGTGATAATGAAATATGTTTTTATGTTCATTGATTCTGTTTTCGGTTTCATCGCGCTTTTCGTTTTAACAAAGGTATTGGGAAAAACACATATGTCACAGCTTACTCCGTTTGATTTCATTTCTGCTGTCGTATTAGGGGAACTTGTCGGGACCGCCCTGTTTGATAAAAACAGTGGGATCACTGAAATCGCATTTCTTGTATTAATTTGGGGCGGAATGCTCTACATAGTGGAAATCATCACAATGAAATTTAAAGGGACGCGTTCTTTTCTGGAAGGACGACCTTCTATACTCATCCATAATGGAAATATCATTTTTGAAGAACTGAAAAGAAACCGCGTCGATATCGATCAACTCCAGCATATGCTGCGCAATAAAGATGTTTTTTCCGTACAAGAAGTCGAGTATGCAATTTTGGAAACGAACGGCCAGCTTTCCATTTTGAAAAAGGCACCGTATCAAACCCCGAATAAAAAGGATTTGAATGTCTATCCAGATCCTGTATTTTTGCCATCAACCATTATCTCAGATGGTGAAATCATTCACGATACACTTAGGGAAAAAAATCTGACCGAAGAATGGCTGTATCAGGAATTGCAGCGCCAAAATTTCTCCAACGTAGAGGATGTATTGTACGCGGAGTACACTGAAAACAAGAAATTATATGTTCAGCCTTACGTTGAGCAAGCTAAACGTGATGATTCAGATTAAACTATTCCGCTAAAATGAATTCCTTTCCCTGTAAACTGAGCATATGACTGGCTGATCTGCTGATTATGCCGGTCAAGTGCCTCAGAATGGTTTTTCCTTTGTTCAGGGACTGCACCCTTCACCTCTTCATATTGTGTTTCTAATATTGTTTTGAAGGGCTTTTCGATAGGATATTTGTCTTTTGTTCTGTTGCTGATACACTGTTGATAATTTTCATATTGTTCAAAACGGATCGGCAATATATAGCCCATGTCTTCTCCTCCATCCTGCTTTATTTATATAATTCGAAAGTTACAAATACTTTTTGGCTGTCGCTTTGCAAAAAAAATTTCCTATTCTTGTTTACCCTTTTATCGTGAAAATGAAACTATCCTTCGAATTTTTTTTCCAAGTCCCGCATGAAATCCGCAACGCCGCCTGTTTCCTTCAAAAAATCCGTATGCCATTCCCCCATGTTTTTTTCCAGTTCATTGATATTTTTCTCATGGCGATCAAACATTTCTTCGTGCTTTTGAAGTTGGCGTTCCAAGTTTTCCATTCTCTTTTGCAACGGCAACGATTTTTTGCTATTTTCTCCTGCCATTTTTGCAGATAACCTCCCTATCCATATGAGTCACTAAACTCATACTGTTAGCACTGACTCTCCAGTTCATCCTTTCATAGTGATAGCCTCTACATAAAAAGCAGCTGATTGGCAGCTGCTTTGCGAATGATCATGCAGAAGCTTTTCAGAGGCTTATCTCAGCCAAAATGGACGATGCGGTTCTGCCTGGCCGTTTCCAGCATCCATCACTTGATTTTGGTCATTCAGTTCTTCTGTTGAACCAGATTCCTTAAGCTCCGCTTCCCTAAACGGCTTTGGCCTGAATACAGCATCATTAAGGAATGGGTTATACCGTCTTCGTATAGGTTGATTTGTGTCATCTTCTATTTCAGCAGCTTCTTCTTTCTTTCTTGATCCAAAGAAAAATGAATCCCCTCTATGCACTCTGGATCCCTCCAGGAAAATTTGGTCAGCATAAATGGTCAGCTTATCAACATGCACTTCTTTCTTTTCTTGGTCCTGTTCGGACATTTTTCTCACCTCTGTTCATTTTATTCTTTAACATACTATGAACATTAGGTCATTCGTGTATAGACATCAGCCCTGGCAGATCGTTCCTTTTGCGTAGACGAATATTTCATAAACATCAACGCCTGCCCACACCATCATTTACTCTGTACATAGTCTAGTAGGGACAGATAAGTCAATAAACATTTGAAAGGGGAATTCATTCATGGGTTGCGGATGTGAAAAAGGAGAAATCTCACCATCAGGAAGCTGTGTAGTCGACATCGTACAGGAAATCGTCGATGCACAAAATGATGTTGTAGAAAATTGCTGTACGACTAGCTGTGAACAATCCATCAACGATTTACTGGGAGAAACAGAACCAGGGAACGGGTTGGACACTGTTCCGATCATTTTGTACTGTAAAGATGGCTGCAAACCATTTCAAGGTTATGGGGCTCTTCCAGACGCGGATACACCTAGCGGGCTTGATTGTCTTGTATCAAGCTTTGTATTCCGTGCAAAAAAAGTGCTTGCAGATGACTGCGCCGTTTTGGAATTGATTGCCTGCCCAGGAGAAGATTGCGGATTCAAAAGCCCATGCGAGCAAAACACGACTGATTTGGAAGCAACCGGTATCTGTATCACGGTGAACTTGCGCTGCTTCTGCCATATAACTTGCTTGCCTGCCATCTCGTTGTTCAATAACTAATTTTCAACAAGAAATACCTTCATTGGGAAGAAAAGTCATAGATAATCAGGCGTTTTTTCCCAATGAAAATAGCACCATTGAAAAGGAGTTTCCTGCTTTCAATGGTGTTTTCTTTTTATCAAAAGCCCAGCATGCGAATATCCTTGATCTCCTCAAAGGGGATTTTCACTAATTTACGATTTACTTGCATATACACGATTGCTTCCGCATAATCCGTAATAATGCCTCGGTACGTTCTACCTGGCGTTTCAACCGCACACCTCATTTTGGGGATCATATGTGTTGTTGATTTTGTCAATCTCCCTATTTTTTCCTCCAGGGTCATATCCTGAAAACTTGGTTTTTCTTCCATTGGTGCGGGGTTTTCTGTTTCAGCTTGCTGCATTACTTCTTTATTCTCTGCACTGGTTTCGTTTTGTTCCAACGTGACTGGCTTTCTCTTGCTAGTCCGTTTGGTAACAGATTTATCCTGAGCTGATTGTGGCAGCGTATTCTGTTCTTGCTTACGCGCCGACTTTCGGGAAGTTTGATAGGAATGCTGCATCTTCGCTTTCGGGCTGCTAATGGATGGCTGTTGTATATACATTAAAGGCTTTCGTGCAAACTTGTTTTTTTTACCAGACATAAGCGCTCTCTCCTTTGTTCCGCTGTTCAACATATTATATGAACCCAAGAACAAAATGTGTTCGGCTTTGCCACGGCTGATCACTCAGTTTTAGTAAATTTCCCTTGCCCATTTCCATTCTATAGTACATATACAAAAAAACGCATCAGGTGGTCCCGCCCAAAGCCGGAGTAGAAAATCCGGCTTATTCGGGGAGAACATCATGACACGCTTTTATAGTAAAAGCTGCATAAAAAATGTTGCCAAACCAAAATAAATCATCGTTGAAATCACATCATTGATGGTTGTGATAAATGGGCCTGATGCAACAGCTGGATCAATATGCATCCTGTCCATGACAATCGGGATGACTGAACCCGAAAGCGTTGCGATAGTGATTGTAATAAGCAGTGTCAGTCCTACCAACAACCCTAGAAAAAGTTCGCCCTTCCATAAAAATATGACAAATGTAACCACAATACCGCAAACTGCTCCCGTAATCATCCCTGTTCCTATTTCCTTGAACATTAATTTTATCTTTCCCCCGGCTCCATAATCGCTCGTAGCCAGGCCGCGGACAGCAACAGCGAGTGCCTGGGTTCCCGAATTTCCGGCGGTGCCCGCAATAACTGGAATGAACGCCGCGAGCAAAGCGACCTGAGCAATCGTGTCCTCAAACAAGCTGATCAGGCTGGCTGTAAACATCCCCAAAAAGAGCAGGATAATAAGCCATGGAAGCCGCTTTTTTGCTGCCTTAAGCGGATTTTCTTCCGCAGTCGAATCAACATCAGTGATTGCTGCAAACTTCGAATAGTCATCACTTGCTTCTTCATCGATGACGTCCAGGATATCATCGACAGTAATAATCCCCAATAAGTGTTTTTGAAAATCGATTACTGGTACGGCAAGAAAATCGTAGTCTCTCATCATCTGGGCTACTTCTTCCTGGTCCATTCCAACTGTCACATATACGACTTTTTCATTCATCAAATCCATAATGAGGGTATCTTCATCAGCGATAATCAAATCCCGTAATGAGAGCACTCCTGCTAAACGCTTATCCGCATCGACCACGTACAGATAATAAATCGTCTCCGCATCCGGCCCCTCTTCTTTCAACTGCTTCATGGTCTCAGCAACCGTACTTGTTTTATGAAGTGCGACAAATTCAGTCGTCATGATACTTCCGGCTGTCTTTTCTTCATAATGCAACAGCTGCTTAATTTCTTCAGTGGCTTCCTTATCCATGATCGTCAGGAAACTGGCCACCTTTTCCTTTTCCATCTCATTCAGAATGTCTACTGCGTCATCTGTTGCCATTTCGGCCAGCACCGATGAGGCAAATCTTGGATCCATTTCAGAGAAATACTCCTCTGTATCATTCAGTTCAATGTGCTCCATCAAATCAGCAGTTTCCTCAGGAGACAAAAACGTGTAGATTTTCATCCTGTTTTCTTCCTGCTGCTCCTTAAAAAAGCTTGCCTGATCATATGGATGCCCATCAAGAAAATATTGCCTGAATAAGTTGATATCACCTTCGTTCAATGCTTTTTGCATATTCTGGATATTTGAAAGCTGTGTTTGATTATTTTCCAATAAAAACACCCTCCTTTCGATTTTTCTTTTTTCAATATGGAACCATAAAGATGGACAAAACACTTCCGTATGCATCCTATGATAAAATTGCTTTTTTCGTCACATCTTTATCGTTATTGAAAATCCACTACTATTTATACCATACCGTATTCCACAAATCTAGCCAAATTTTTAAAGCCGATCTGTTTGGCTTGTAATTTCCATACGTAAGCACTTAAAAAATGAACAGTTTTCGTGTACACTATTAAGAGGCAAAGCAATTTATTTAAAAGGCAAATATAGCTTTCGCAGAAAACATCGAAGCTATATGTCTTTTTTTGTTGTTATAACGAAAAGCAAAATTATAGAAAGCAAGGTTCTCCCTATGAATAATAAATCTTCCAATTCTAATATAAACATTGACTACACACTGGTGGGAATCATTGTCCTGCTTGGGGCCACCAGCCTTTTCACACTTTATTCAATCGCGCCTTTTTTACCAGCTAAGTATGACAACTCCCACTTTTTACTGAAACAAGCTATTTGGTATGTTGTTGGTGGCGGTTTTATAGCACTTATCATGCTTATCGATTATGACCGCTTTAAACAACTGACTTGGTGGATCTACGGTTTTGGTATCATTTTGCTGTTAATGCTGTTTTTTCGTTTTCCTGGTCCACTCATCATTGAAGCGAATGATGCAGTCAGCTGGCTCAAATTCCCGATTCTGGGTACGTTGCAGCCTTCAGAAATCATGAAGGTCATTCTGGTGCTTTCTAACGCACATGTTATTGATAATCACCATCAAAAATACATGAAACAGACCCTAAAAAGCGATATCTGGCTCATCATAAAAATAGCATTAGTGACGATGCTTCCAGCTGGTCTAGTAGCTGTAGAGCCTGATTTGGGGGGATTCTTAGTCCTATCGGCCATCAGCGGCGCCATGATTCTAGTTTCAGGTGTACAGTGGAAAATCATATTGCCAATCATTACTGCTGCTGCACTCGCCATCGGATCGATAGTGACTGCTTACTATTTGATTCCCGATAAGCTCTCCGCTTTTTTTGAGCAATCCGTGTTCAACCATGTTGCCAGCAGATTTTATGGCTGGATGGATCCCGAAAAATATCTTGATTCGGGATATCAGCTCATCCTGGCCATGCAAGCGATTGGATCTGGTGAATTATTCGGTAAGGGCATGTCGCATCTGCAGGTTAACGTACCCGAACGACATACCGACATGATTTTCACAGGAATTTCCGAGCAATTTGGCTTCATTGGAGCAAGCTTTGTGATTGCATTATTTTTCTTGATGATTTACCGGTTGATCTATATCGCTATACAAAGCAATGACAGATATGGCAGTTATCTGGTAACAGGTTTGATTGGAATGTTTTCTTATCAGATTTTCCAAAATATCGGTATGTCCATTCAAATTTTGCCAATCACAGGACTGCCACTTCCATTTCTTAGCTATGGAGGCAGTTCCACATTGACATATTTGGTCGCTATCGGCATTGCCTTGAACGTCTATTCCAGAACAAGAAAATTCATGTTTTAAACAAAGGCATGCACCGATAATGAATGTATCGGATGCATGCCTTTGTTTCTACGAGGGAAACTACAGTTGATATAAAAAGGATGTGAAACAGTTGAAATACGATATTATTGGCGACATACATGGCTGTTACGACGAACTGATTCATCTGTTTTTCGATTTGGGCTACAAGCAGGAAAACGGCCTCTACCTCCATGATGAAGGGCGAATTCCTGTTTTCTTGGGGGATATCACCGATCGCGGACCAAACTCAGTCCAAACTATTTCGCTTGTCTATCATCTCCTGGAACAACAAAAAGCGATGTACGTTCCAGGCAACCATTGTAACAAACTTTATCGTTACTTTCTTGGCAATCCAGTCCAAATTGCCCATGGATTAGAAACAACAGTAGCAGAATTACAGCAGCAGCCAAGGAAGAAACAACAGACCATCCGGCAACAGTTCATGACAATATATGAAAATGCTCCGCTTTATCTGGAATTGCCTGAGGTCAATGTGGTAGTCGCTCACGCAGGTATCAAAGCGTCGTACATCGGACGGCATGATAAAAAAACAAAATCTTTTGTGCTGTATGGCGAGCCCACTGGAAAATTCGATTATCGGGGAATGCCCGTCAGACTTGACTGGGCAAAAGATTACCATGGTCAGCGCTGGATCGTCTATGGACACACTCCTGTCAAAACACCGCGGCAGGTCAACCATACAATCAACATCGATACCGGGTGTGTGTTCGGTAATGCTTTATCGGCATTTCGACTGCCTGAAAAAGAAATTGTTTCCATTCCATCGAGGCAACCCTATGTTCCGGATAAGTTCACCGTATTTGAAGGCTGAATCTTTTTTTCAAGCCTCCATCATGCATTGCACCATATCATTCGGCAGTTCGGAAGTGAAATGCAACAACTGATGGGTCATCGGATGGGTGAAGGTCAGCATTGCTGAATGAAGTGCCTGCCTTTTCATCCTTGCAGTTGATCCGCCATATAGATCATCCCCTACTAACGGATGGCCCATGGCGGAAAAATGCACACGTATTTGGTGAGTCCTCCCAGTTTCCAGTTGAATCTCCACCAAAGACATTCCATTCTTTTCTTTCAGCAACTTGTAGTGTGTGATTGCTGTTTGTCCTGCTGCAACAACTGCACGTTCAATAATCGAGCCTTCTTTTCGACCGATGTTAGCGGTAATCGTCCCTTGCTCCTTTTGCAAGTCACCCGTCACGATTGCCAAATACTGCCGATTCACTTTTTTAGCTTTTTGCATTTCTGATAAAATAGCATGACTGTACCTGTGTTTTGCAATCAGCATCAAACCTGAGGTATCCCTGTCTAACCGCGTTACGATATGTACCGTATAAGGCAGTTTCTTTTTTTCATAATAAGCGCGTATACCATTAGCTATCGTTCCTGTTGGCTGATTCATTGAGGGAATGGTTGCGACACCAGCCGGCTTATCGATAACAAGTACGGCCTCGTCTTCATATACGATAGCCAATTCCATGTTCTCAGCGGCCAAATATGGCGCCTTCTTTTCCTCTGGAAAAGTGACGCGCAGCACATCACCTGCTGCCAATCTTTCCCAGAGATTTCTTTGTAAGCCGTTAACAGTGATGGCAGAATCCGTCTCTCTGATAATTTTCAGCAATCTTCTGGAAAAACGGAGCTCCCCTTTGATAAAATCTCTGATCGACATACCGTCATATATATCTTTGATGGTTATTTCCAATCCATTCACCCTTCATTCAGCTTATCTTTCCTTCAAATGTGCATCTATATTTTCTTCAGCTACAAAGGAATCTCGAACACGGTCCCAAAAAGGAAATGGGCGAAACCGGGCGAAACGAATTTTTTCATTCGCTACACGGCATTGAATCGATTTAACGTTCGCATACGTTTTGGTAAAGTGGTCAATCGTGATCAGGAAACTTCTATCGGCAATCGGCTTCAACATCAATGTATGATGCTTAGGCAAAATCAATGGTGATCCGATTGTCCGGAAAACACGATTGTTGATAGATGCCATTTCCGTCAGTTGGATCGCTTCCAAGGACGGATGAATAATGCCCCCGCCAAGCGCTTTATTATAAGCCGTGCTCCCCGATGGCGTAGAAACGCACAAACCGTCTCCCCTGAAAGTCTCAAAATGTTCTCCTTTAATTTCCACATCCAGGACGACAGAACCATCCGCCGTTTTGATAGTTGTTTCATTGACCGCAAGGAAGCGGTCTTCTTTCCCTCCCGTTTTGGAGCGGATGATCACTTCCAGCAGTGGATAATCAACTACCTGGAAAGGCGTTTTTGCTATTTCAATAATCAATTTTTCCACTTCACTTGGCAGCCAGTCAGCATAAAAACCCAGATGCCCTGTGTGGATCCCAATAAATGCTGTTTTACTCAACCGATGGACATAACGATGGAACGCCTCCAGCAATGTACCATCGCCGCCGACAGAAATAACGAGGTCTGGTTCTTCTTTATCATACACCAGATCAAAACCGGTCAGATATTGTTTCATGGTCGCTTTAATATTATTGGAGCGTTGATCTCCTTTGGATACAATTTTAAATTTCATTCTGTCACCTACTTTTGCCTTCATGTTTCTGTTTTCTGTGAAAAATTCGCTGAGCTTCCTGGACTTCACTTTTTATTTTGGACATTTCTTCATCGAGCATGAAAGCTGCTTCAGCAGCAAGCTTCAATCTGGCTTTGATTGCCTCCGGGATTCTTCCTTTATATTTATAATTGAGCGAATGCTCATTAGTAGCCCAAAAATTCATGGCTAATGTGCGGATTTGTATTTCTGCTAAAACATTCTTCATCCCATGGATAGTTTCGACCGGATATGTAATAATCATATGGAACGAGCGATACCCACTGTCTTTTTTTTCGGATACATAGTCTTTTTCTTCCACAATCATCAAATCTTTTCTGGAGCGGAGCATATTCACGACGGTATAGATATCATCAACAAATTGGCATACTACCCGCACGCCAGCAATATCCTGGATCCCATCTTCGATCCCATCCAGTGGGATTTGTTTTTTTTCTGCTTTTGCCAGTATGCTCTCTACCGGTTTGACTCTAGCAGTGATAAATTCTATTGGCGAATGCATGGACTCAATCTCAAATTGGGAACGCATCCCCTTCAGTTTCACTTTCAATTCCTCAACGACCTGTGCATATGGTGCTAAAGTTGCTTCCCAGTTCATCAAAACACCACCTGATTCTTTCGTTTGGCAGGAAGGTTAGAATTATTTTTCCCTTTCTGCATAAGTGTGAGCAAGGCTTGATAAATACCATTTTTTTTAAAAATAGATTGTCTCTTCCTCCTATATTCTAACATAACATAGGCAAATGGATAATCTTTGCATAAAACGAATAGATTGGACATAATCGATATACAAGCTTTAATAAAGGATACACTAAAATGCATGTAGGGAGCATGATTCATCATAGTTCATCTAAATATTCTGTCAATTGATGGGAGCTACAGGAAATGCAAGAAATAGAGATTGAATTGAAAAATTTACTTACAGAATCGGAGTTCCGTCTGCTGCTGTCCCGGCTTCCTTTTCCCGCCGCTGCACAAACGCAAACCAACTATTATTTTGAAACAAGGGACTTCAAATTGAAGCAGCAAGGAAGTGCTCTCAGAATTCGCAAGAAAAATGGTGTTTACTACTTAACATTAAAGGAACCTTACGGAGAAGGTTTGCTGGAAACGCATGATGTGCTATCAGAAATTGAAGCGCAAGACTGGCTATCGGGTGCGTGCACAATAAAAGAGCATACTGGAGAACGTCTTATGGTTCTTGGTGTTAAAGCTCCTCAGCTCAAATATTATGGCAAACTCACTACCGAACGCCGCCAGTTCGCAGCAGATAATCTGCTGTATGTCCTGGACCAAAGTTATTATCATGGTATCACCGATTACGAACTCGAAATTGAAGCGCCTGATAAAACCTCTGGTGAGCAGGCTTTACAGCGGATTCTCTCGGATTATCACATCACTGCAAAAGAGACTCCGAACAAAATCCGGCGTTTTTTTAAAGCTATTGCATTAAATGGGGCAAAAGACGGATAATTTGCCCACTTATGTGCCGCTTGCTACAATGAAGATAACGAATTATTATTAGCATAAAGGAATCCGGTGAAATATTTTTCACCGCAGCTTTATAGAATAAGAACAGGGCAAGCACCATTATTCGCTGTCATAGAAACGTATGAAAGTAGTTACTCGCCCCAGCGAATGCCAGCAAAGCTGCTGGGAAAACTTGGTGGAGGCTTAAGAAACTGCTGCCACCAAAGCAATATGATAACGGCTATATGTGTACGGTCTTCTTTAGAAAAATTTCAAGCAGGCTTAGTAAATGCCAAATTTATATAAAAAGGCAGTTTCAATGTATCGAACAGATTACCAGCTTTTTTCACTCTAAGACTAGACGATGCATTTAAATTTGTTACCTTTTGGAGGATTATACAGACATGAAAACGAATCATGCAATAGAACGGCCCGGAACAATGTATGAAGCGATTGGCGGAGCGGATGCTATTGAAAAAATAGTTGACGGGCTTTATAAACGGATTGGTGTACATCCAGATCTTGTGCCAATTTTTCCAGACGATTTAACGGAGACCGCCAGGAAACAACGTTTATTTCTAACGCAGTTTTTCGGAGGCCCGAAACTTTACACAGAAGACCGGGGCCAACCGATGCTCAGACGGAGACATCTTCCTTTTGAAATCACACCAACACGCAAAGATGCATGGCTTCTTTGCATGGATGGCGCATTGGAGGAAGCTGGAATTGCGGAACCATACCGTAGCGCTATTTTTGAAAAATTGACCATGACTGCACACCATATGATGAACACACCAGAATGAAGGAAAGGAGAATTCGATGTGAGTTGGGATCGCAAAGGGTTGACTGGCTCATCCTCAACAAAGACAGACACATCGTCGACATACAGCTATTTCGATGTGATGCAAAAGCCGCTGGAAATGTATGTATTTGTCGATCCTTTATGCGCTGAATGCTGGTCGCTTGAGCCTTATTTGAAGAAGCTGTCTTTAGAATACGGCCGTTTCTTTACCATCCGTCCAGTACTGAGCAATTATTTGATGCCTATGACCAATGAGAAATTTAAAACACCTAGAAAGCTGAAAGAAATCTGGGAAAAAACAGCGAAGCGAACTGGTATGAGCTGTGATGGAAACCTATGGCTGGAAAAGCCATTTATTTCTCCTTGGATCACTCCATTGGCAATCAAAGCTGCCGAATTACAGGGGAAAAAAGCAGGCAGAGTGTTTTTGCGCAAAGTACAGGAATATTTATTCCTTCATAATGCGGACGTTACAGATGAGGAAGTATTGCTTCAATGCGGACGTGATTCCAAGCTGGATCTTTATGAATTTCAAAACGATTTGAATTCCACTTCGGCAAAAAAGGCGCTGCAAGCTGATATCAAGCTGACGAAAGAAATGGAAGTCGATTACATTCCCACCATTGTATTTTTCAACCAAAGGATTGACGAACAAGGAATAAAAATTTCTGGACTATATCCATATGAAATATACGTGAAGGTCTTATGTGAAGTACTGCAGAAACATCCTATCCCTTCCGAAAAGCCTTCACTCGAAGATTTTCTGGCTTTCTACGGTATTGTTGCAAGTAAAGAGGTTTCCGTAGTATATGACTGGTCGATTGCAAAAGCTGAAAAGGAACTGAAAAAACTGCAATTAAGACAGATCGTGGAAAAAATTCCAGCAAAGTACGGTTGCTTTTGGAAGTACCTGGCATAAATTTTCATTTTTATCATACAGCAAGAAAGAGGATATACGGGGCAGCGTATATCCTCTTTCTATTTCTCACGTTCTTTGTATATAACAAAGGGGGATGGGAGAAAGATTCATGATCAAACAAAGGGGTTTGTTTGTGATTCATCTCACAATTACTATATTAGCAAGATTATATGTCATATGCAATGCTTCTGTTCATAGTTTCACAAATTTGTCACTTCTATGTTTTGCTCCCTCGCATAATGTATAGTAGAGCACTATTTTGGGGAAGCAGACAATAATGCCTCATGTAACACATCCCAATAAGACCCTTATATATTTAAAAAGGGCGGATATAAAGATTGCTTCAAAAGGAGGTAGTTTATGAAGGAATTTCTGCCTGTTTTGTTTTTAATTATCGCCATCTTCGCATTTGTTTTGAACTTTTTAGCCTTGATTGGCCTGATGCCATTGTACATCACACTTCCATTGTTTTTTCTGGCTGTTTACCTTACCATTTTCACATCAACACATAAAAATGTTTACCGAGGCAGGATACGCTAACAATATCAGTTTTTTGTACAACTCACTATAGATGAAAAGCCCTGCAAAGTTTGTATTTGCAGGGCTTTTCACATACTTACGTCTAATCCAGCATGTTTTCCATTTCTGCCAGCTTTTCTTCAAATACTTTCATGGCTTCACGAATTGGCTGTTTCGATGTCATATCCACGCCTGCCTTTTTCAGCACTTCAATCGGATAATCACTGCTGCCTGACTTCAAATAATTCAGGTATCGTTCAACCGCTCCCTCTTCACCAGAAAGGATTTTATTCGCCAGCGTTGTTGCCGCCGAATATCCGGTAGCATATTGGTACACATAATAATTCATATAGAAGTGTGGGATCCTTGCCCATTCCAGACCAATTTCCTCATCGGAAACAACTTGATCACCATAATACTTTTTATTCAAATCATAATAGATCGCCGTCAACTCTTCTGCGGTCAGTGCTTCACCACGTTGCTGACGAACATGGATATCGTGTTCAAATTCAGCAAACATTGTTTGACGGAAAACGGTACCGCGGAAACCCTCTAGAAAATGATTAAGCAAATATAGCTTTTGTTTTTCATCTTCAAGATGATTTAACATATAATCGCTAAGAATAGCTTCATTGCATGTGGAAGCGACTTCCGCTACGAAAATCGAGTAATCGCCATATCTGAATGGCTGGTTGCTTCTTGTATAATAGCTGTGCATCGAATGACCCATTTCATGAATCAGCGTGAAAAGATCGTTCACGGAATTTTGCCAGTTCAGTAAGATGTAAGGGTTCGTACCATAAGTACCCGAAGAATATGCGCCACTGCGTTTTCCCTTGTTCTCTTCCACATCGATCCAGCGGCTTTCAAAAGCTTTCCTGACGTTATCAAGATAATCACCGCCCATCGGTTTCAAAGCATCCAGCACATACTCCTGCGCTTTTTCATAAGAAATTTTCATATCGACATCTTTAACAAGCGGTGTGTAAATATCGTACATATGAAGTTCGTCGACACCTAATGATTTTTTGCGCAATTTCATATAACGATGCAGCAATGGCAGGTTTTCATTGACGACCTCCACCAAATTGTCGTATACCTGCTCATCTATGTTATTACTGTCCAAAGCCGCTTGGCGAGCGGAATCATAGTTGCGTACTTTTGCGCTGAAATTATTTGCCTTCACATCACCGATAAGTGTAGAAGCGAAAGTGTTTTTAAAAGAGCCGTATGTATCATACATCGCTTTAAAAGCGTCTTTCCTGACACG
Source organism: Tigheibacillus halophilus (assembly GCF_042683165.1). Lineage (NCBI taxonomy): Bacteria > Bacillati > Bacillota > Bacilli > Caryophanales > Bacillaceae > Tigheibacillus > Tigheibacillus halophilus. The sequence goes on along the minus strand of NZ_JBHUIZ010000003.1, from coordinate 329,831 downwards.
ACGGTCTTTGGACTCCATAAATGTACTGTACCTGCCATGTGTCAGGTCCACTTCGTCCCCTTCCTCATTCATAATGGCTGGAAAGCTCAAGTCAGCATTATTAAGCATACCGAATGTCTGTGAAGAACCTGATAATGGTTCAGATGCAGCTGCCAGAATAGCTTCCTCGCGTTCTGACAAAACATGCGCGCGTTGGCGGCCGATTTCATCTATCGTATGCTGATACGCCCGCAATTTTTCATTTTCCTCCAAAAACGCTTTCATCTTGTCAGAATCGATTTCCAGCAACTCCGGGACAATATAGCTCATAGAGCTGTTCGCTAGCGTCAGCAAACTTTGCGCTTTGGCATTCAACGCCTGGTAAAAGGAATTGGTTGTATCTTGGTCATTACGCATATGTGCATATACAAACAACTTCCCGAGCCTCTCCGATAATTCATCTTGCATCTGAAACATTTCATACACAGTTTCAGATGAATCTGCTAATTTCCCCTGAAATTTTTCCATTTGCGGAATATCCTGTTTCAAACTCGCCAATTCTTCTTCCCATGCCTCATCTGTTGGAAATATATCTTCTAATCTCCACGTTTTTTCTTCTGGTATTTCACTTCTTTTTGGCAATTCTTTTGCTGCCTTTGCCATATGGATCACTCCTTTTCAATATACATAGTCAATTTTACTTTATTCATAAGCTTCTTTCAAAACATATACCTTTCGTGTTTCGAAGTTTTTTTCAGGCGGTCAACCGTCATCTTGGGAAAAGTTTTTGCATATTGCCTAGTATATGAATCAGTGTGCTATTCATACTACATTTCACTGACGAAGCAGGATATTCAGCAATTTTTGATCCTCATGCAATGCAGATTCGATATTTTTCGCCTGTTGTAATTCCTTCACTTTACGGAAGCAGCCAGGTTTTTCTTCCTTGATGATTTGCAGCTGACACAAAATGGAAAGGTACTCCGAAATGGGATGCTGAAGAGGCTTTACCATTGGAAAGTTTGAGGGAGCCTGAAGTTGATTTTGCAGCAGTTCCTCGCAGGCGGTGGTGGTAAAATGGGCGTTGAGGGGGACATATTGCAGCAATCCCAAACAGATCCTGCTTTGCCAATCCCAAAGTGCAGTATGGAACAAATAAGCGGATGGAACAGGAAGATATACGACCGCTGGCAGATTGTCAATGGTTGAACGCTGCTGATAAAGCCAATGCTGCCACTGTTTTCCCCTTCCTTTCGCATAAGTTCGTTTACGAAGACGGAAAGTTCGTTTTTCTTGGAACCAGTGACGTATTAACATTGGACGCTGAAAAGAAAAGTGATGAAAGATGTCCGTGAATCGAATCGCACTAAGTGGAAAATAAGAAAAGCATGCGATTGCTCTGTGCGGGCTTATCAGGTGAAGGTCGGAAGCTTGGATCATTATGTTCGAATCAGGGCAGTAGAAGTACAATGCGGTGGGTTGAGAAGATCGGAATTGATGGAGAAAAGTGAGTATGAAGGGGTTTACGCTAAGATACCTTTTCCCTTTGCGCTGGAATAAATTCGCACCAAGAATCCATATTGGCCGAATACCGGCAAGCTGATAGCGGCTATTCCTTTTTCTTATCTCCCGGAGGGGGATTTTCGCGCATTGAAATTCAACAGCTATTGTTTTTTGTCCAATACGCAACAAAATATCCGGTCTCTGTTTGAGTTTCTGTAAATAAGTTTCCAATCCAACATCAGCGAATTGGTTCCTCAGCCATTGGAACAAACGCAGCTTTCCCTTCTCATGAAACGGGCCTTCTCCTTTATGAACAGCTGGACAGCGGGAATTTCTTTGGTGGGCAAAATGGGGGATGTTCCGCTCTCCTGCCTTTACAATTACTTGTTCATGACATGCTGGACAAAAGAACTTTTGTCCGCGCCATGTTTGTATTTCCGCCTTAGATAGCGCAGCCAATGTGATCATATGTTTTTCTTGATTCATTGCTTGCAGCAATTTTTTAAACACCTCCTGTTAATAATATTCGACATGAATTACTTTTCTCCTGCTTGCAAGCGACATTTTTTCTGCCTCGTCTATCTGGAGGTTTATATTGTTTTCACCTGGCAATCGACCGAACCATTTGCAGAAATGCTGTGGCACGAAGCATGTTAGAACAAAAAAATACCCCGGCATCGGAATAAAATAACCGAGACCGGGACTTTCGTCCAGATGGATTGTCCTGTTTTCAGACAGCCGTACTGCTGCAGTCCGTGTATAAACTAGAGAGGAAAGTAATTCCTTACTTGCTCACAGACATTGCCTTCCATGATTTTATTGCCGTATTCACTGAGTACATGGTAGCTCATATCCGTATCTTCACTAAATTCCAAGACACGACTAATCAAATCCTCCTGACGGCTTTCATCCGCGTCTTCAGGAAATTCCAGGTAAATGAAATACTTTTCTTGATGTGCATAGAGCTCTTGTTTCATATGTTCTTTCACATCACTGAAGTTGTGACTCCATTGGATAACATCCTCGAATTCTTTGAAACTGGAAATCATCCAGAAATAATCCTCTTCATCCTGGTCTTCATCCTGTTGGGGAGATTTTCCAAACTTTTCTTCCAGCATGTTCTCCACTTTTTCATTGACAGCACCTACTGTTTTTCCGTCATCTAACGGTAATTCAAGCGTTTCTCCGTTTTTCGAAAGCTGGGCCTTGGTTACAATGATTTCCAGCCCTTTTTCCAATGCTTGCACCTGTATCCATAAAGGACCTTCGACATTGAAGTCTTCTTTGTAATTGACTTCTTCCATCATCTGCCAAAACAGCTGCTCACTGCGCTCACGGTTATACCAGATTTCTTCCCGTTCGAAACCGCGATCCTCTATGTCAACATATGAAATATAAAATTTTACCGTATTTTCATTGATTCTTTCAATTTCCATCGCGTAACTCTCCCTTCTTCTTTTTTACGCAGGTGGGAGTAAAAACACCTTCTTGTTACAATAATACCGGTTGCATATTTCTTCTACATTTCTATACCCGAATTTGCAACAGGTTAAAAGTCATCTGTTGATTCTGTATACTTCTATATTATGCGATTTATGTGTATTTGAAAATCCAAATGCCTATATTTCTGAATGAATACTAATTTTAACGTATAAACTGTGTTTTGTCATCCTTCTTTTCTTTTCATCAAAACAAAAAGTGGAGACCATATTATATGGAACTCCACTTTATAATTTAACTCCGATTAATTAACCATTTTTTGTGCTTCACGCAGTTGGAAAGTCCTAACAGTGCGTGGAAGGAATCGGCGTATTTCGTCTTCATTATAACCAACCTGCAGGCGTTTTTCATCGAGAATAATTGGTCTTCTCAACAAGCCCGGGTTTTTTTGAATCAGTGAAAACAGCTCTTTTAGCGGAAGCTGTTCAATGTTTACATCAAGCTTTTGGAAAACTTTGGAACGAGTCGAGATGATTTCATCTGTTCCGTCTTCCGTCATGCGCAAAATTTCCTTTATTTCATCAAGTGAAAGAGGCTCAGAAAAAATGTTGCGCTCTTTAAATGGAATATTATGCTCTTCAAGCCAAGCTTTTGCTTTCCTGCAAGATGTACAACTTGGTGAGGTATAAAGTGTTACCATGGTACTTCACTCCTCATATATCTATATTTTTCTTTATGCGAATCTGGCTGCAAATGACAACAGCTGTTAAACGTATACGACAACCTATGTATAATTATACTACAGTTGTCAAGGGAAAGGTAGGGTATTTCTAAATCTTTTCTCACTTTCTTTCTTAACCTTAAGATACCCTAATCCTGAATGGGATAAACGCTTTCTTTCAATATTTTTTTAGGAAATACATTGCTTCGCGCTTGCGATGCTGTATAATCAGTCCCTACATCATTGTCCTGTAGAGAAAACGTGTACCATCGTCCTTCCAAAAAGAAAAACAGCCAGTTTCCAATGGATAAAAATCAAACGCTGGCTGTTTGTAATGGATTCATATTCTTTACTAAATTTGATAATTAGGCTTTCTTAGGCGCCTCCAAAGCTTCGAATAAATCCTCTGTTTTGTTTTTTTCGTTGAATCTTAATACTTCATCAACGTCCTGGTAGTTCTTTCCGTATATCTCCTCATCCTTATATGTGTGGATGGTTTCATACATTTTCTTCATTTGTTTAAAGATAAATCTTTCTGATTCTTCATCTGGAGACCAATAAAGGACTTCCAATGTGGTATTCTCATTTGTTGCCAATGAACGCCGAATGTAGCCAATGGACTGTGCGTGGGTGAAATCTTCGCGCTTGTAAAAACGAAGCCTTTTTTCAGTATCTGTGTCTTCATAATCAATTGGTTCCACCTCTAGGATGATCGGCTTGTTTTTTGCCTTCATCTTTTCGATGAGCTTACGTCCGATTCCCTGCCCTCTTGATGCTGATGACACCCAAAGATAATCGATAAACACAAAGGAATCGAACTCCGCGTACATCAGCACATGATGCGGTCCCTCATCCTTGTAATAGACATCTCCTTTTTCGTCAAGCAAAATGTCCATATGTCTTTTCGACTTCATTTCTTCTACTGGAAAATATTCTTTTAGCCTGTCATACCAATTCATTGATCTACTCCTTATTTTTTTAGTCGGTTTTAATTATAACGCAGTTCTGACTGTTTGTTAAATCGTTTTCCAATTCCAAGCCAATCCCAGTCCTCTGGAACCCCTATATTGCCGGCAATCATAGCGAATAAAATAAAAACCAACATGGCTTTAAAATGTCCCTTAAAAGATACATTTTATTTTTTTACTATCCGTTTTTTTTATTCTTGAGTTTGAAAAAGAGCAAAACTTTGCTGTACATTTTTGAATCATCAGTGCTGTTTTTACTGACTGACAGGTATTTCAAACCAGAAGTGAAGTTTTCTACCATCCGTTTCACAGCCAATATGTCCATAATATGATAATATGCTCTATCATTTCTTTTGAATGGCTAATCCTCGTCCCGGATCACCCGAATCCCTGTTACGTGAGGGATCACACCGATAAAACCTGTCGAAAATCTGATCGATATCCTTCACGGGAATAAAGGTACCTGGACCATTGCATACGAAAGTTTTCCTATGCAAAAAAGCAATGGAGAGAAACTGCCATTGCTCGATCGCATTTGCTGCCCTTTTTACCATTAGAGCTGATTGATTTTTTTAGCCATATCATGGGGAATAGTTAACGTTCTGTGTGTAGGTGTTTCCAGCATTCCATAACAAGAATTCGTTGATACCATGTTTTTTCAATGCTTTGATTTGAGCCTCCACTTCGGCTTTTCCGTAATGGGTCGGTGGTCCGCTGTACAACCATGGTGCATCGAAATCCTGGATCCAAGGCCTGGAAACAGGTGGATTGTCAAGTGCACCAAGCACCCTTTTCTCCACCTTCGCATATTCATCGACTAATCGGTAAGGCTCTTTGTCCGGCATGGAGATGTTGAAATAATCATTCCCCCAGTGGCTTGGGTAAATCATAGATGAAATGACATCGACATTTTCTGATATCTTGGAAAAATTCTGGCCGATACCTGGTGTCTCCGGTATCGTGGCCGCATATCCAAAAATATCGACACCGACTTTCACATTGTAAGGAGAAAGTTCTTTTTTCGCATATGAGACGAAATCTGTCACAGCCTGCACCCGACGTTTCACATCATTTTGTTTTCCGTCAGCATAATCCCCTTTGTTATATTCCAGTGTTTTATCCAGGGATTCAAATCCTTCCGGAAAACGGACATAATCAAATTGAATTTCCTGAAAACCCATTTCTGCCGCAAGTTTTGCGACGCCTACATTGTATTTCCACACATCTTTTTGGAATGGACTGACAAAGGCTTCACCCTTGCCATTCACCCAAACTTTTCCGTTTTCCTTAAAAGACCATTCTGGATGTTTATTGGCTAAATGAGTGTCTTTAAAAACAACCACCCTGGCGATTGGATAAATTCCCTTTTCTTCAAGGACCTTCATCATTTTTTTTGGATCCTTGATAAAATCAGTGGCCACATCAGCATAAGGCGAATTTTTGTCTGGCTGAAAAGTAATATTACCATAATCGTCTTTGATATCAATGACCATTGTATTAAGTTCCGTTTTTTCAATCATGCCTAATAAAGATTGAAAACGACTCCCGCCAGCCGAATTTCCGGTAACATAGATCCCTTTGACAGCGTCCGGGTATTCGAAATGATATCCGGAAGAAAATGTGTATCGTTTGGAAGGCCGGTTTTCATCAAGCAATTGAATGTTGGATTTTATTTTCGAATGCAAAATGGAGGGTAGCGTATCCGCAGCTTGTACATGCTTGGTAGCTGACACCGATACGATAAATAAAATCGAGGCCAAGATGATAACTGCATATGCTTGTTTCTTCATAGATGTGATCTCCTTTCTTTCAATTTTTTGACATTATGAATCTATTATAGAGAAGTATCCAGTATTTTGAAATGAACTTTGAAGAATATTGTCTTTTTTTGTTTATTTATTCATCCTTTAGTTTTTGCCACCAATCGCATTTCAATCCTTCAATCCCATACGTAATATTTTCCTTTTATCGGATTTCGGACATAAAAAAACAATAAAGACGATTTACCATCTTTATTGTCTCTTCATTTCATTCATCCTCATTCATACGCGTATCAACATTGGCACTGGCCTTAATACAAGATTTCAATCGTTTTTCAAAGTCGCTTGCAAATGCAAGCAACGCGCGGTCGCCGACCAGATTGATCAGTTCAGTCGGTTTGGGCATTCCTATCTTTGTTGTGCTGCCATCTTCATACACGGCAATTTTACATGGCAGAATATAACCGGCAAGCTGGTTTTGAGTAAGTACTTTCTTAGCTGCCTCTGGATTACATACTTCCAGCACATGATAGTCATGGTCATACTCAAACCCTTTCCCTTCCAATGTAGCCTTCATGTCCAAATTCCACAACACCCCAAACGAATCTTCTTTCAAATGCCTTGTCAACGTTTCAATTGCTTGTGCCACACTTTGTTTCGTATCCACCGTATAATCAAACATGCATTTTTACTCCTTTCACTATTCGATTGATTGCCTGGTCACTGACAGGGTGCATACAAACGTTATACCCTTATAACCAGGCACTCATACCGCCTTTGACATTGGATATGTTTCGAAATCCTTGTTTTTTCAGGATCTTCGCCGCTTTAGCACTTCTCAGGCCGCTTTGACAAATGACTACTGTCTCTCTGTCTTTAGATAAATCTGACGAACGTTGTTTCAATTCATACAATGGAATATTCTGAAACGGTTTACGATGATTTCGTTGATATTCACCAGGGGTGCGTACATCGATAAATTGTACATTTTTATCCTTGCATTTTTGCTTGGCCTGAGTTGCTGTTATATTTTCAATCCCTTTTACCGGCATGAACCGGCTTGCGATATAGATAATGATTGCCAAAACGATTATCCATTGGATTATCGTGCCCATTCTCTCACCCCTTCATTTATACCCGCATGGGTATATAATAGCCGATATACACCCAGACGTCAACCAAATGATTGCAATCTTGAAAACTTGTGTGTATGCTTCCAGCAACACTTATCGTTTCAATTGCTTGCTCTAACTCTGTGATTCAAAGCAGTGCGGGAAACTGCTGGAAAAAGACTGTATGCTAGGCGAGACATTCCATATACTTGATTTATTTTCCATAAATCGTATATAATAAGATAAAATCAATACGATTTAGCAATGAAAAAGATGGAGTACAATTACCCGCTGAATTCTAGAGAGCTTGTGGCTGGTGCAAACAAGTATCAAGGTAAATTGGAATTGGGCTTTGGAGCTAATTTAACTATTCAAGCGATCTAACTGATTTACAGTGAGATAATTAAGGGTGGCACCGCGGTTCATTCGTCCCTTTTCCAGGGGATGAATGGGCCTTTTCTTATGCCTTTCTCCCCTGATTTAAAACTATTTTCAAGAGGAGCAAAGCAAATGAAGACAATCTTTTCAGGAATTCAACCAAGTGGAATATTGACCTTAGGAAATTATCTGGGGGCACTGCAGCAATTTGCCAAGCTGCAGAACGACTATGAATGCTATTTCTGCATTGTTGATGAACATGCAATCACTGTCCCACAGGATCGGCTCAAGCTGCGTCACAATATCCGTTCTTTAGCGGCTCTCTATATCGCTTCGGGAATCGATCCGGAAAAATCAGCGCTGTTCATTCAATCCGAAGTCCCTGCCCATACGCAGCTAGGATGGATGATGCAATCAATCAGTTATATGGGGGAACTGGAAAGAATGACCCAGTTCAAAGATAAATCTGCAGGGAAAAACGCGGTGTCATCCGCACTGCTGACATACCCAGACCTGATGGCTGCAGATATACTGCTTTATGGAACAGACCTTGTACCGGTTGGCGAGGATCAGACCCAGCATTTGGAACTGACGCGAAATCTGGCTCAGCGCTTCAACAATAAGTTCAACGATATTTTCACCATCCCAACAGCAAGCATTCCAAAAGTCGGGGCACGTATCATGTCGTTACAAGAGCCGACAAAGAAAATGAGCAAGTCAGATGAAAATGATAAAGCTTTTATTTCCATGCTCGATGAGCCAAAAAAAATCGAGAAAAAAATAAAAAGTGCCGTTACGGATTCCGAAGGCGTAGTAAAATTCGATAAAGAAAACAAACCTGGTGTCTCTAACCTGCTGACCATTCAGTCTGTTTGCACGGGGGAATCGATTGAAATGTTGGAATCGAAGTATGCAGGAAGCGGGTATGGCGATTTCAAGCAAGGTGTGGCAGAAGCTGTCATCAGTGTTTTGCAGCCTATACAAGCAAAATACGCGGAATTGATCGACTCACCTGAACTAGATGATATTCTTGATCGTGGTGCTGAAAAAGCAGCTAAAAAAGCAAATAAAATGCTTGCCAAAGCAAAAAAAGCGATGGGGCTTGGGCGAGTTAGAAAATAATGTAGATACAATAGAAAAAATCAGTGAGGCATCTCACTGATTTTTTGATTTTTGCTTTTGGTTTGCCTGGTCGTTTTCCAGTTCCCAGATCTTCTCCAGGAATGGCTGCCCTTTCACCAGCTTATGGCAGAGTTCCTCATGTGCTTGGCTCCAGCCATGTTTGACTCCTTCATATAATGAATCCCATGCCTGATTTTCATCCATGTAGCGTATATAAGGATACTGTTTGGGGTCCCATTCCGTAAGCCAATAACGCAACTCTTCCAGGTTATCACTCGTTTTCAACTGGTCTAATGCCATCATCAACAATTGCTTCAGCTGCCGCTCTCTTCTTGTGAGCCCATAAATCAATTCCGGCGACATGGAGAGCATGTGGTATTCTTTTTGATACGATTTTTCATCAAATCTGAAGTTTTGCTGTTTGGTGTTTTCAATCATGTCATAAACAAGCATTTCTTGTCTCGGTATAATTCTGCTTTTGCGAATCGGAATTTGATATCCAACAGTATCCAAAGCCAATACATCATTTCCATCCGTTATCACGCAAGCATATTCAAGCACATTCCGCTGCGGCCCTTTGCGGATGAACGCACGCTTGTGTATCGTATCCAGCAATGCTTTGGGCAAATCCTGCATGTCATTTTCAATGTAATTAAATAGCGGCGTTGTTATGTATAGCAGTGGAACTTGATCCAGCAATTCGATTTTGTCTTCTTTGCGCCACTCATGAAAATGACATACACTATAACCGTTTTCCTCTCCTTCAAACCAGTTCACCCAGACATCATGCAAATATAACATTGTACAACCCTCTCTTTGGAATCAGTCTAAAACAAGCTCATGTCTCCAAGGGAGTCAGCATATTGCGCCGCTTTTGAACCTGTATGTATCCTACATTATGACCAAAATGAGAAAATTATATTCTAGGCTTGCTTATGAATTAGAGGGAAAACGAGAAATAGCAAGTGCCATGATGATGATCCCGGCAGGCAAAAAGTAACACTCCACTCTTGTACTGATGAACAGCAGATATTCCATCCAGGAGACACCTGCAGGAAGAAAATTCAAATATGCTATTACAGTCACTCCACCGGAAACAGTCAAACCGAAACCAACCAAAAAAACAATGATTATTCCCACATATACACCACCAATGCTCGTCCATGTCCTATTACAAATCTATGAGGATACATGTAGGAAAATACATGAAAATAGTGTGGCGGTTCTGAATGGAACTTTTTCCGAGGTCTGAACCCCTTTTCCCCTTTGTCAAGAAACAAAAAAAGACCCGCCTGCAATCAGGCGAGTCAACATACTCCTTACACATCAACCCACAAATTTTTTAAATAGTAATGAAACATTGTGACCGCCAAAACCGAGCGAATTGCTCATCACTACATTGACGTCTTGCTTTCTTGCTTCATTTGGAATATAATCCAAGTCGCATAATGGATCCGGTGTTTCATAATTGATTGTTGGTGGCATAATGCTGTCAACAATCGTTTTAATAGAAATAACCGACTCCACGCCGCCGCATGCACCAAGCAAATGACCAGTCATTGATTTCGTAGATGAAACCGCCAGCTTGTATGCATGGTCACCAAATACATTTTTAATTGCTTCCGTTTCAAACTTATCATTCAAATCTGTACTTGTCCCATGTGCGTTGATATAGTCTACCTCTGACGGCTCCATATTCGCATTTTCCAGTGCTTGTTTCATAGCCCGTGAGGCACCTTCCCCATTCTCGGCGGGAGCGGTAATATGATATGCATCACCAGTGGAGCCATAGCCGACTATTTCAGCATAAATTCTCGCGTCCCTCTGCTGTGCACTCTCTAACGTTTCCAGTATCAACAGCCCAGCACCCTCACCCATGACAAACCCATCACGGTCTTTATCGAATGGACGGCTGGCTGTATTTGGATCTTCGTTAAAAGACAATGCCTTCATGGACGAAAAACCAGCAAATGACATATTGGTGATTGGTGCCTCTGTACCGCCAGCAATCATGTAATCCACGTCTCCGCGCTGAATCGCCCTATATGCGTCACCAATCGCATTGGCACCGGATGCGCATGCTGTGGTTGTACAAGAGTTTATCCCTTTTGCTCCCAATTGGATGGATACCTGGCCAGCAGCCATATCCGGAATCATCATAGGGACAAAAAACGGACTTACACGGCGATAACCCTTTTCCATGAATTTAGTATGCTGTTCTTCATACGTACGCATTCCGCCAATACCGGAACCGATCCATACACCAATGCGATCGGCATTACTTTCATTAATTTCCAGATTTGCATCTTCCACAGCCATCTTTGCGGCTGCTACAGCGTATTGTGTGAATGGGTCCATCTTGCGTGCGTCTTTCTTTTCCATGTATTTCAGCGGATCAAAGTCGTTCACTTCCGCTGCGACCTTTGCAGGAAAATCATCTCTATTGACCTTCGTTACAAGGCCAACACCAGATTTTCCAGCTACAATATTCTTCCACATCGACTGGACATCATTACCGACTGGTGTCACTGCTCCCAGCCCTGTCACTACAACTCTTCTTTGTTCCATTTTTGCAATCCTCCTATTGCAATAAATAAATCCTATAAAATAAAGACAGTTTAAGTTTATTTATATACGAATTATCCTTCTTTAATATCCTACTTTAAGTTTAGGACATAAGCAATTTTTTAACCTTCCAAAGCTTCCTGGAGACAGCATGCTACTTCATTTTCCCCAGCGCATGGCGACAGCTCCCCAAGTAAGCCCCCCGCCAAAACCGACCAATACAACTAAATCGCCATCTTTTATTTTACCATTTGCTACACTTTCTGCTAGAGCCATCGGAATTGATGCTGAAGAATTATTGCCATATTTTTTGATGGTAGTTGCCATTTTTTCTTCGGATATGCCAAGACGCTCTCTTGCTGCGTTCATAATACGAATATTGGCCTGATGTGGAATCAGGTAATCGACATCGTCTCTTTTTAAACCAATTTTTTCCACAACATTGACCGATGAATCCGGCATTTGTCTGACAGCAAATTTAAATACTTCCCGTCCATTCATGATAATATGGCCATTTTCGTTTTCATATAAGTGTTTTGCACCGCCGCCGTTCGCTCCCAGCTCAAATGACAGAATACCTTTCCCGTCAGAAACATCGCCTAATACGACAGCACCTGCACCATCACCAAATAGTACGCAAGTGTTACGGTCTTCCCAGTCAGTTATTTTGGAAAGTTTTTCGACACCGATGACTAATACCTTTTTATATGTTTTTGTTTCAATAAATTGTTTTCCTGTGATCATCCCGTACATGAACCCTGCACATGCAGCGCCAATATCCATCGCAGCAGCATTCTTCGCCCCCAGTTTGTCCTGGATAAGGCAAGCGACAGAAGGGAATGGTGAATCGGGCGTAACCGTAGCCACTAAAATCAGATCGATCTCTTCCGCATTCACATTAGCATCCTTAAGCGCTTTTTCAGCCGCGAAAAATGCCATATCTGATGTATCTATATCATCGCCGGCAATTCTTCTTTCTTCGATTCCCGTACGTGTACGAATCCATTCATCATTTGTATCAACCATTTTTTCCAAATCAGCATTTGTCAAAATTTTTTCAGGTACATAGTGGGCTAATCCCAAAACGCCTACTCCCATATTTCCATCCCCTTACCGCTTATTATCAAATATTATGACTTGGTACTAATTTTATCGTATATCTGCCCTTCTTGCAATCATTACTTGTAATATACCTTCATCGGCAATATCATATTGGCGCTTTTTTAACGGTTCTCCCTTTACGGCCGTTTGTTGTTTCGGCATACCGCAAAGCGTTAAAGATCGCTTCCTCTGCAACCTCCGCAATAGCTTGAAAAATCATCTCCATCTCTTCACTGTCATCACGGATGAAAGCCATCTGTCCAATAGATGAATCTGTATAATGTGGCTGCAGATTCGCATTTGAAAAGGCAATAGCAATGTCTCCGCTTCCATTGGCTATGATACTTCCAGTCCGCGATAATCCAACAACACATCTTTTGGCAATCCTTTGCAATTGCCGATCGTAGACAGGCGCATCTGTTGCAACAATCATCATGATGGATCCATCCGCAGTTTCCATCTCGATTTTCTTTTTAGTCAAATTGGCGAACCTTGCCTGTTCCGCTTTGCCGAAATTGCTTAAAACAAGGCACGCTATAGTATAATACTTGCCATCTTGCCTTGGGATTTGTCTTGAGGCAGATCCGATACCACCTTTATGGCCGAAGCAGACCATCCCTTTTCCAGCCCCGACCGCACCTTGAGAAAAAGCTTCTCCCCGCGCATTTGCGATTGCCATTTCTGCATGTTCAGGGGTAACTGCTTGCAGGCGCATTGCGTTTAAATAAGAATCATTACACTCACCGACCACAATGTTGAGCGAACTCGTGGTATCCCCTATTTCTTTATTTTCTTTTAGCATGTATGCTAATGTGCCTTGAAGAACTGGTGCAACGGAAAAAGTATTGGTCAACATGATCGGGGACTCTAAAACCCCCAGCTCGTTCATTTGCACCAGTCCGCACGTTTTGCCAAAGCCATTGATAATATAACTCGCGGCTGGGGTTTTTTTCAGGAATAAATTACCACTATGCGGCAAAATAGCTGTCACACCTGTACATATTGTATCTTGCTCATTCAACTTCTCATATAGTGTCACATGTCCGACTTTGACGCCGGCAACGTCAGTCAAATCATTATGTTTTCCTTTGGCTAACATGAACAGGCCTCCCTTTACTGTCTATCTTGCATTTATTATAGCAAAAATGAGTCGGGTCGCGGGATGCAATCAGTGGCAAAGTTGAAAAAATTCAGGATGATCATGGAAATGTTCAAGTAAACGCGTTTTTTTCCCTTGAGCATTATAATCGTCAATCATGTAAATTGTTTGTCTTTCTTCATTTGCATGTGTCGGACTGCTCTTTGGCAGAATCGTGATTGCTTCAGGCAGCTTCGAGATGGCCGGCAACTGCAACAGGGAGAGGACCAACGAATCAATTGCTATACTTCTTCGGAACTTTTCATCGAAAAAAGGGATGTGTTGTTCGTTTACGAAAACCCCTTCTTCGTTCATTGGCATCCACCTTCCAACCAACATCGGTATATGAATAACCACTTGCATCTCTGGTCTATTTTCTGATTCTTTTCCAATTACAAATTTTCTTGTGGAAGGTTCGTAATAGATACTTCCTTTTTGCATATCTCCCACATCAAAAATCACATCATGGTGTGCTGCAGAAACAAGCTGATCCACCTGCTGAAAATTTGCATTGCGCCCGAAAAACATTTCCAAATATTTTTGTTGGTCTGTTTCAGCTGTACCGGCTCCAACCACTTCTTTTCCTGAGGCTAGCAGACAATCCGCAATTTCGAATCCCATCCATTCATATATATTCGTGACAGCATAACTCACGATAATCCCTCCATTCACAAAAAATAACTACTTTCCATTTATGAACAATTTTGATACACTATATGAGGAAAAAGAAATTCTATGATATACTAAATGTAACGATTATATCCATGCAATTTGTAAACGAGGTGTGAAACATGCGCTTTATTTGGACAATCATTTGGGCTGTTTTATTAAGCGGTACCATTTCATACGTGCTTTCCAGTATGGCTGGAGAATCTTTCAGCTTAACCGCTACACTCGTCATGGCCGGCATTTTTTGTATTGCGGTCTGGGTGATCGGTGAAGGGTTTTTGAAAGAAGACAAGCAAAGTTGATATCCAATCTTGAAGAGAACCCTTGCCTGAATACAGGCAAGGGTTCTTTTTCGTGGAAAGTACTTAATACCACGGCAGCAATGTTAATGCACTCAAAGCCGCCAGCGGGAGAATGACTCTGCGGAATCTCCGGGGCGGAAATCCGCCATAAAAACCTCCATAACCAAATCCTGGCCCATATCCAAAGCCAGGATAGCCAAAAATACGGCTCTCATCCATAGAATGGGATTCCATATCCTGTTCTCCATTAACAGGCACAGCAAAATATACATATTCATTGTCCAAACCCGTGATAATGCCGTCAATTTTATCTCCATTTTCCAGCTCCGCAAGTACATATGCATGCATATGATCCTTGCATAAATCGTATATATGTTTATGACCCTGATTCATTTTCACATAACCTCCTTGCGATAGACTATTCATTGGCCCAAAGGAAAGTGAAACGAAAATCAGCATAATTAAAGTACAAGCAGTTTTTTTACCGGGACAGTTTTACATGATGATTACGGTAAAGCTGTCCCCACCAAAAGGGGGAATGACATATAGAGACAATGGAAAATTTTTATATCCTACTGAAATATATCGTCCTAGGCTTTATCCAGGGATTCACTGAGCCAATCCCGGTATCTTCCAGCGGGCATTTGATCATCTTTCGTCATCTGTTTCATGTAGATATCAAAGGACTGTCTTTTGAGGTGCTGGTGCACCTTGGATCACTGCTTGCCATATTAATTATTTATCGCAAGGATTTAATCCGTTTGACAAAGAACACCTGTCATTTTTTACTGACCAGAAAAGAACACGCTGCTCCCGATTTTCGATTTGTTATCTACCTGGCCATCGCTACACTTCCTGCCGGGATCTTTGGTTTTCTACTGGAAGACAAAATAGGCGATATAAGCAAACCTTTTACAGTAGGGGTAACTTTACTCGTAACATGCGTGGCGCTATGGATAATCCGAAACTTGCGTGGAAAGAAACAAGATGGCGATATTACGCTAAAGGATGCTATTATCATCGGACTGGCTCAGACAGTGGCTCTGATACCCGGAATCAGCCGCTCCGGCGCTACCCTTGTTGCGGCAATGCTGCTGGGGTTAAAACAGGAAACCGCGCTCCGTTTTTCATTCATGCTATATATTCCTGTCAGTTTCGGTGCCGGGCTGCTTTCTATTCCTGATATATTAGGCGATGCTGATTTCCTGTGGATTCCCGGCATCATTGCATTTCTGGTTTCTCTGCTTGCCACCTTCTATGCATTGAAGTGGTTTATGGGAATCATGGCTCGCGGAAATTTGAAATACTTTGCTTACTATTGCTTGGCAGCTGGATTATTGATACTTATCTTTATGTGAACTAATTAAAAAGCTTTGAAAGCGGGCAGCTCTCAAAGCTTTTTAAAATTGCTGAAATACGATCCAGCTCATCTGCAATCAGAAATCTATCTTTTTTTTACGTTCACGCATGGCTCTTGGAATATAAACACAGTAGGGTTCACTTTCCATATAGTCGCCCGTTGCGTGGAATGCCCTTGACCTTGATCCGCCGCATACATGGCGGAATTCACATATACCACATTTCCCTTTATATTTATTAGGATTGCGTAAATTACGAAATATCTCCGACTCCCTGTAAATCTCTGCTAATGGTGTTTGCCGGACATTTCCCGCTTTGATTGGCAATAAACCGCTTGGGAATACATCGCCAGTATGGGAAATAAAAACAAAACCATTGCCATCGTTCACCCCTTGAGGTGCTCTGCCTAGTCCATCAATCCAGCCTGTCTTCCCCATTCTTAATGCATCTTCATAAAAGATATCATTTCTACCGCTCAGAGATTTATGTTCACGTATCTTACTTTGGATAACAACCCTGCGATAATGCTGCGCAGCAGTCGTCTTTATATCGAATGGCACACGTTTGGCCAGTTTGTTCAGCCATATGAACACTTTCTCATGTTCAACAGGTGAAATCATATCCTCTTGTTTTCCACGCCCCGTCGGAACGAGAAAAAATACACTCCAAAGTACACATTTGAGCTTTTCTACCATACCTGCCATCTCATCCAAATAATGGTAATTATATCTGGAGATGACTGTATTGATTTGCAAAGGCATGCCAAGTTCATGCAGATATGCGATCCTGTCCATCGTCAAGTCAAAGGATCCTTTTGTTCCACGAAAATGATCATGGATTTCTGCGCAATGTCCATCGATACTGAATGCCCATCTTGCCAGACCGACATCTCTTGCCTTTTCCATTGCTTCTTTTGTCACATTCGGTGTGGCGGATGGCGTCATGGAAACACGCACACCTTTTTTCACCGCGTATGCTGCAATATCAAACACATCTGTTCGTTCCAATGGGTCTCCTCCAGTGAATACCAACATTGGATTATCCATTGCATAGATATCATCAATCAGTTTTTTTCCCTCTGAAAAAGTCAGTTCTAATGGGTGCCGATGATACTGAGCCTCAGCGCGGCAATGCAAACATTTCAATTGACAAGCTCTAGTCAATTCCCAAATCACAATAAACGGATTTCGATTGTAATCCCGTTCTTTCATTTGTTTCACAGCCTTTTCATCATTGAAAGCATGATTTTTGCCAAACAATAGTGAATACGTTCGTTGCACTTATGAGCATCCTAAGAAACCTGTTATACTCTTGATACAAACATAAAAATAATCATTTTTCCTTACCAATTGCTACACGCCAAGTTTCTGGGCCTCTCTGCAAATACTCCCATGAGAATTGACCCTCTCTCTCCATTGCAAATTGGTATTGCAATGGCTTGGGATTATGATCATTAGTGAGCTCCAGCACCTGACCAGGACGCAGCAAATCAAATGCAGCGAATATTTTTTCGTGGCGAACGCTTGACTCGATGGCAGGAGCAAAAATCCTGACTGAAAAATCACCCTTCTCGTACATTGTTATAACCTCCTTATGGCACCAATATATAACACTTTTTTCTCTGCGGCTGTGAGCACTGACATCAAATAGTGATGACTTATATCACATTTCCACTTTTTCGCCATAAAAGATTGATTCGATAGAAAACAAACATGGTAGAATATCATTAAGGACATAGCTGAAGAAAGGTGGCTTTGAAAATTGAAGAAAGAAACGATAAAAGATCTTTTGCATCGGTTCATGATTTTTAAGGATTTAACAGATTTTGAAATGGAACCGATAGTCGATTTGGCTAAAAACCGGCCTTTCCGCAAGGGATCCCATATATTCATGCAAGATGATCCGCTAACAAACGTATACTTTATCTATGAGGGAAAAATAAAAATTTATAAAACAGATTTTCATGGCAAGGAGCAAATCGTAAATATTTTACAGCCTGGAGATATGTTTCCGCATCAAGGATTTTTTCGTAAAGACAATTATCCCGCACATGCTGAAGTTGCTGAAAATGCTGTATTAATTTATATTCCGATTGCACAATTCGAGGATTTTTTGATTACTCATCCGGAGATTTGCGTGAAGTTATTCCGTGTGCTTGGCGATCTTATTGTTGATTTACAATCCAGGCTGGAGGAAAAAATACTGGATAATACGTATGAACAAATCATCAAACTGCTATTGCGTCTATGCAAAAGCCATGGCGTGGAAAAAAAAGATGGTATCTATCAGCTCACGACGCAATTTACCAATCGGGAACTAGCAAGCATGATCGGTTCCAGTCGTGAAACAGTTAGCCGCACACTAACCCAGCTTAAGAAAAAAAATATGGTCCTTAGCACTGGACAAGATAAAATCGTGATTGATTTTCATAAACTGCACGAGGAAATCATTTGAAAACGGAAGTATATTCTTTTCAACATATCGAAAACCGGCAATCACTATAGGTCAGTCGAATAGTTTATCTCTATGAAGAAAAAATTTGCTTCACTGCTTCAAAAAGGCTGTTTCCAAAACAGCCCCTTTTCTTTGGCGTTATTTTGTTCAGCCCCCGCTTACAGGAGGGATGAATGCGACAGTATCGCCATTGGCAAGCAACATATCGTCCGTTGCATACTCCTCGTTCAAAGCAATCATAGCATGATCCAGTTGTGTTAGCTTATATCTGTCCAAGCATCGTTTTTTGAGATCGGCAATAGTCATACCCGCTGCTTCCATCCATATTTTATTATTGCCTATCTCCTCTTGGAGTTCAGCAAAAAACAGAACCTCAATCATTTTCCATTTCCTCCTTTGAAGGCAATTCATCGGCATAAGAAACCTTTTCCTTTTGGTCACCGATCCATTTTGTCCCGTCTTCCCAATTTTCCTTTTTCCATATTGGTACTATTTCTTTTATTCGTTCAATCGCATATCTGCTGGCCTCAAAAGCATCCTTACGATGCGGTGTCGATACAGCAATAGCTACGGCAATGTCACTAATTGCAAGCTTTCCTGTCCGATGGACAATCGCTGTTTGTGTATCTTCCCATTTTGCAGCAATCTCATCTCCGATTTGGGCAAGCTTTTTTTCAGCCATAGGTACATATGCCTGATACTCTAAAAAGAGTGTTCGCTTTCCTTTTGTAAATTCGCGGACAGTTCCTATAAAGGTAGCAACCGCCCCTGCCTCGGGTCGGACGACTTTTTCATACACATCATTTATCGTGATGGGTTCAGTCGTCAGCCAGAATTTCTTTTTCATTGTTTCCCCTTTCTGAAAAGCCCCTTCGTTGAAAACAGATGCTCAGAACTCCTGTGTTCTCCTACTCTCCGTGCTTTACATTCCCCGCATGCAGGAAAAAGATTTTATTGTATAAGAACATATCAGATTTCTTTATTTGCCAGACATAAATCTGCAAGTCGTGGCACTGCTTTGTCCAGATCATTCAGCGAAAACGTCTCATATATGGTATTTTGCAATAAGTTATCTCTCTTGGCACCAATTGCGATAATGTTCGAGAGCTGCAATAATGTTTTGTCTGTTTCCTCACGCAGAAGAACAATTTTTGGATACTCTGCTTGTTTGAACCCTTCCAGCAGCAAAATATCAATATCCATCATGGCGTAGATAGTCATTATTTGTTTCATTGTCAAAGGTTGCGCACCATCGATATGCATCAGGAATTCAGAGGAAGAGCGCACTCCGGCCATGAAAGCACCTGCTTGGTGGTGCTTTGTACTGTCGGTATTTCCTACTGTTTGCAGGCTGCTCTCGTGCCCATGGTGTTTCAAAGTTGCCACCCGATAATTCCGCGCAGTCAAACAGCTGATCAACTCAGAAATTAATGTCGTTTTACCAGCATTTTTATACCCGACAACCTGTATCACTAAAAAAGATTCCTGCCGCATGCGGGACTCTCTCCCCTCCTCTTTCAAAACCTACGTGCTTGTTTATTTCTTCTTACATGAAAAGGGCGTTCAATCATGAACCCCCTAGAAATAGTTGCAATTTAAAATCAGTCAGGTATACCCAATGCGATTTTCGCATAACGTGACATTTTATCTTTGCCCCAAGGCGGACTCCAGACAATTTCGACATCCACTTCTTTGATTTCGGGAATATCTGCCAAGGCGCGTTTAATGTCTGCCTCAATGTGTGCACTAAGCGGACAACCCATTGCTGTTAGTGTCATAGTCACTTTGCATACACCATTATCATCCAAATCGACATGATAGATCAATCCGAGATTCACAATATCGATTCCCAATTCAGGGTCGATGACATTTTCCAAAGCACCAATAATATTTTCCTGTAATGCTTCTTCCATTATATGATTGCCCTCCTTTTTTTCCAGCTATCATTATTTAAACATATTTATGTCTATTTTCCAATGATATAAATCACAGTTCAACTTTGTAAGTGCGTGACAAACCAGTCCACCGTTTCCAATATGGCGAATCGGCTGACCTTGTGTCCGCGTTTTTCTTCCTTTATAAAATGGATTTTCTCCTGGTCACCATACTGCATGCTCACTTCCTTATAAAAACCTGACGAATGGTTAAACGGCACGACCGGATCGGCATCTCCGTGCC
Source organism: Tigheibacillus halophilus (assembly GCF_042683165.1). Classification (NCBI taxonomy): domain Bacteria; kingdom Bacillati; phylum Bacillota; class Bacilli; order Caryophanales; family Bacillaceae; genus Tigheibacillus; species Tigheibacillus halophilus. Next base: position 309,082 of record NZ_JBHUIZ010000003.1, on the reverse strand, counting down.
AGAACAGAAGTGGTCTATCCTGCAGTTTTTCCGGTTGTTTAGATAAATCGATTTTGGATAGTTCCACTAAAATTCCTCTGATTTCTGCATCAGAAATTGGCAACGGCATATTTTTTCCAACTTCGGCAATCAAGTCTTCCGCATATGCCGACAGCTTCGGTGAGCCCATCAGACACGCAGCCGCCTTAATCCATGGATATTTCGTCAATGCAGCACAGGTGGTGATACCGCCCATGCTGGTCCCGGCGATCCCAAAATTATCTCCCTTCATTAGCTGATTTTTCTGCAGGTAGTTCTTAATCGTCTCCAAATCAGCAACGTTTTGCAGCACAATTTCAAAAAATGACAGCTGTTTTTTCAGGGTTGACGCGCCATTCTCCCGCTGTCCATGCCATTTACTGTCCGGAAGCATGACACGAAACCCTTTTTCGGCTAGTAAATAAGCCAACGGCAAATTATGTTCTTTAGCACTTGTAAAGCCGTGAAAATATGTAACGACCGGAAGTGCAATATCTTTTTTATCTATATCGACAACTTCCAAAGCCGGTATGGATGCTATTGCTAATGGATTAATCCCAATCATGTCAAAGGTTCCTCCCATAAGATACGTGTAACATCATGATAATACCTTTTTAAAATACTGAAAAGCATTTTCTCCTTTACTTATTAGTAAATTGTTTATAAACTTGTGTCAATGAGGTGAAATGTATGAACAGTAAAAAACATTTGATTGCACTTGATTTAGATGGAACGTTATTAAACGATAACAAAAAGATTAGTACCAAAACCAAACAAGTACTTGCCAAGGCGGTGCAGCAAGGACATATTGTTATCATTTCAACAGGAAGACCGCACCGTGCCAGCATTCAATACTACCATGAGCTTAAACTCGATACACCCATGGTCAATTTCAACGGCGCACTTATCCATCATCCGTATGATAAAAAGTGGGATGTACTGCATAATCCGATGCCAAAGCGTACTGCATTGAGCATTGTCGAAGCTTGCTACAACATGCACGCAAAAAATATTCTCGCTGAAGTGCAAGATAGTGTCTATTTGGATAAATACGATCAGGAAATCCTTGATATTTTCAGCCAGACTTCTGACGATGTGCCATACACTATCGGCAATCTCAAAAACAAACTGGATACTGATCCGACTTCCCTGCTGATCCATCCTCACCCGGATTATATCGACGATCTTCGGCAAAATCTGGACGACCATCATGCAGAAGTGATTGAACACCGCAAATGGGGTGCACCGTGGAATATTATCGAGATTGTAAAAAAAGGAATTAATAAAGCGGTTGGGGTCGATAAAATCGCTTATTACTATCATATCCCGAAAGAACGTATTATTGCATTTGGGGATGAAGATAACGATCTGGAAATGATTGATTATGCCGGGGTTGGCGTGGCGATGGGGAACGCGATTGACGAATTGAAATCGATCGCCAATGTCGTGACCGATACAAATGAAAAAGACGGCATCGGTAATTTTCTGACAGATTATCTAAAGTTAGATGCTGCTGCATCTATCTCCATAACGGAATGATATTGGGAGAAATGACCAGCGATAAAACAACTGAGCTGTCACATACTAGGAGTGAGCGTATCAACACGTTCACTTTTTTGTTGGGAGGAATCTCCGATGGGAAAAAACAGCAAATCCAAGCGATTCGTTCAACATGGTTCAGACGCAGTGAAAAAGCACGCTGAACGTTTTCCTTATCGTTCAACTTTCACCGAAGCGGAACGTAAACAAGAGGAAGCTGAAGACCAAACTGTAGGAGGGTTTTAAATGGAAAACAACCTATTCCAGCAAGCAAAAGATGCTGTCATGAATTTCACGAACATGCAAGGAGATAGAGGCTCGGACCAACAAGAAAAACAAGCAGTACAACAAGCCATTCAAGCCGCTTATCAGGATTGCACGCCTGAAGAAAAGCAGCAATTACAGCAATTGGAGCAACACTTGCAAGAAGAGAACTTCAGCTAGGACAAATATCTTTTCATAACTGTGATGGCAATTGCTAATTCATTTCAAAAATGACAAAGAGTTGCTTCAAGCAGGATTTGATAATCCCCCGTGTTACTTTTGGCGGGGGATTATCCCCTTTCTAACGAAGACATATCCAAGTTGGTTCTTTCCCCTTTTTTAACATGTCTTTATCTGCTAATATAGGTATAAGCATGTAAAGTTTGGAATGGAGGATTTAAAATGAGTGTACGTGCAGAAGCAACACCAAACCCTAATGCATTGAAATTCACTACAGATTCACTGATTTTCGAAGGGACGAACAGTATATCTGTTATGCCGGGTGAGGAAAGCGAACACGATATTATGAATGACTTAATGAACGTGGATGGGGTAGCAAATGTATTCGGCTATCAAAACTTTATCACAGTCAATAAAGAATTTGATGTGGAATGGGACGAGCTTACACCGAAAGTAAAAGAAGTTTTTGAAAAACATGGTCTTTGATACATACCCAAAAGAAGCGCCGCTATCTTGTAAAAAGGATGGCGGCGCTTTTTTGACTAGCTTTTCCTGAAAAAGCCGAAAATACCTGCAGTCTGTACAATATTCGTAAATGCATGGGGATCCACATCATTGATCACCTTTTCCAGATCATATAATTCATACCTGGTGATGACCAAATAAAGCATACTTTTATCCTCATTGGAATATGCACCTTTTGCGGGCAATATAGTGATCCCGCGTACCATGCGGTAATGAATCGCTTTTTGCAGCTCTGCTGCTTTCTTTGTAATGATCATCGCAGTCACTTTTTCATGTCTTGTATGGATGGCATCAATGAGACGGGTAGAAACATAAAGAGCTACCAGTGTATATAACGCATTCTCGGGTTCATAAAGAATTCCTGCCATCGCCGTAATGACGGCATTAAGCGATAAAAAGTATATACCTAAAGGTTTATCAGATTTTCTGGATAAAATCATTGCCACAATATCCATTCCTCCGGTAGATGCTCCCCATTTCAATGTGAGACCTACACCAGCTCCACCGATAAGCCCCCCAAATACAGCATTGAGGATAATATCGTTTGAAACACTGTAAATCGGTATGATGGACAAGAACACAGTTGTACAAATGACCGAAACTATACTGTAAATGGTAAAACCTTTACCGACTTTCAGCCAGCCAATAATAGCAACCGGAATATTGAATAAAAGCAAAAGCACACCAGTACTGACTCCGATTCCAAAAAAATCGGTGAATATGCTGGAAACAAGCTGAGCTGCCCCAGCGAATCCACTAGCATATACATTCGCGCCAATCAGGAATAAATTTAATGAAACGGCATTCAATAAAGCCCCCAATACCACGATGATAAACCTTTTGGTTTCCATGAAGAACATCGCTTCACCTCCAAAAAAATAGAAACACCTGGCAATCGCCAAGCTTAATTTAAGTGCATTTTTCGCACAAATGCAACAAGGATTTTTATTTTTTCGCTGCCAAAATAAACACCCAAGCTGTAATACTACAACATTTCGCCTTACTTGCTCAATTGTTTTGACTATATTTCTATATAGCTATAAACTTAAATTAATAAATATAAACATGGTAAATGAAGGTGAAAAAATGAACGTTAAAATTATGGCTGACTCAGCCAGTGATTTAGCTGATAAGCAATATCAGCAATATGACATTGAAATTGCTTCACTGACAGTTGAATTAGATGGAGAAGTATTCATGGACGGTAAAAATATCACTCCGAAATCAGTATATGATGCCATGAGAAACGGAAAAAAACCTAAAACATCGCAGGTTTCACCGCAATCTTTCAAAGATATCTTCACGTCTTATGCAGAGAAAAAACAAAGTTTGGTCTACATTGCCTTTTCTTCGGAGCTTTCCGGTACATATCAAACTGCGAAAATGATGGAAAATGAAGTGAAAGAAATCTATCCAGATGCAGATTTGCATGTGATTGACAGCAAATGCGCTTCCATTGGCTACGGCCTCGTCGTTTTAAGAATAGCAAAAATGGCTAAAGACGGTGCAACAGTCCAGGAAATTATCGACATGGCTGCCTATCATGCCAAGCATATGGAGCATATTTTCACAGTGGACGACCTGGAATATCTCTATCGCGGCGGTCGGGTCAGCAAAACAGCCGCCTTTGTTGGTTCCTTATTGAAAATTAAACCCATACTGCACGTCGATAATGGAAAACTGATTCCACTTGAAAAAATCCGTGGTTCAAAAAAAGTACTTGGGCGTATGATCCAAATCATGCAACAGCGCGGTGTTGATCTAAAAAACCAGGTGATCGGCATTAGCCACGGTGATGACTTACCTCGGGCACAGCAACTCGCAGAAATGGTTCAGGAAACTACCGGATGCAAGGAAATCATCATTGAAATGGTCGGTTCTGCAATAGGCTCCCATTCCGGGCCTGGTACATTGGCGTTGTTTTTTTTAAATGATACGTATCAATAATTTTATTGGAATTAGATTCTCCGTTTGTTAAAAAGGCCGTCCAGGACGAAAGGACGGCCTTTTTTCTCCAAGTCCCTTCCCTTTCCTTCAGAAAATATATAGGGCATGTCTCGGGCGATTCCCACATATATTTACTATTGAACCTAAACAGCTGAAGGAGAATGTCTATATGCAAATGAATAAGCTCATTTCCGTCTATGTCACTGAAAAGGAACAAACGCCAGATACCATCCACATGCTTCTCGATTTTTACCAGTGTAAATACGTATCAGGAAAAATGGATATCTATGAATATAAAACAATATTAGGTTTTTTGACCGGACGAGGTGCCGTCTCTTCTCATGATTATTCGCAATACATGTCATAGCTCCAGATTAATCAAGCACCCTCTTCTTCTTTGTGCTTTTTCTGTTTCATGCTCAGCACGATCACTGCAAATAAAAAGGCCAAAAAAATGATGACTATGGGCAGAATGAATCCCCAATTCAGTCCTTTATCGGATTCGATAACATAAACTTCAGCAGTTTCTCTGGCCAGTCCGATTTTGTATTGGTCATTTTTTTCACCTACAAGATTGTCACCCAGCAGCCCACGCAAACGTCCACCGGAATCTTCGCCGTCTATAGTGACGGCCCTTGACTCGCTGTCATTATTAATCGCAATATAAACCGTTTCATCTTTGTATGTCCGTTTAAAGACACTCATTCCATTATCAGAGCCCACCATTGAAAAATCGCCATGACGTAAAGCGGGAAATTGTGATCGCAAGGAGGAAATCCGAGTGAAAAATTCTTTCATATCCGAATCCCCGGCATTGAAATCGACAAGATGCTGATTGTCCGGGTAATCTTTTCCCAGCATCGGGATTTCTGTGCCCTGGTATATGATTGGTACCCCTGGGGCCGTGTATAAATAAGTCAAAGCCAATTTCCATACCGTCATCGTGTTCCGGCCATTCTCCGCAAAAGCTTCTGTGTAACGTTTACTGAATTTATCGTCAACAAAAACCAGCCCGCCTTTATTCTGGGATTTTTCCCAAGTATCATAAATCCTGCTCACTGGCTGGTCCGGTTTCAAAAATGTATTTGCGACAGCTTGATGGACAGTGTCATTTTCAACCAGATCGAATTGTTGATCCCTGATCAGCTTTGCATCATGCCCGGATAATGTAGACGCCGCTAAAATTAACCCAGGCTTTGTTTGTTTTACATGATCGGTAAAGGCATGTAAAAACCGGTGAGAGGCTTGATCGGCAGCAACTATTTTCAAGCCATCTATACCAGCCTGGTCAATCCAGAAATCGGCTGATGCCATTAAATATGCTGCCGCGTCAGGATTATCCTGATTTATTACCACAGTATTCTCAAGCCACGGGGCTTTCTTGATAGTGCTGGAACTTGTACCGCCTTTGAACCAATCCTGTTTATCAGGGGATTTGTATAGGTTACTTTCTTTTGATACATAACTTGGCGGGAATTCCAGCATGATTTTCATTTTACGTTTATGCGCTTCTTTTACAAGCTTTTTCAAGTCATTCATTGAACCGAATTGTTTTTCCAGCTTTTTAAAATCCACCGGCTGATAACCTTCATATGCTCCAGGAGCATTTGCCATGATCGGTGACAGACTGAGCATCGTGAATCCCAAAGACTGCAAATCATCCAGCTTCTCGATGATCCCCTTTAAATCTCCACCATGATAAGCTTTCGGATCTTTTAAATCGACTTGTTCAGATAGCACCTGTCCACCATTATTAAAACGATCGACAAGGATATCATATATATTTTCTTCATATGCCTTGGCACTTGGGGCCGCAGAAACAGCTGAAGGGATCATATAAAATGTACAAGCCAATATAAAAAGCATTACTAATGATTTTTTCATCTTTCCATATCCTCCAAAACAATAGTGTCCTTTTACCATTATCGACTGTTGGGAACACCAGTCAATCTTATGATGAAAATTGTTGGAAATACGACATACTTTTAAAAATGGTCCGCATCTCGCTGACGGAATTCCTTATTGCGTTAATCGTTTGTGTCGCAAACAAAAAATTTTCATAATGATTAGCAACCTTGTCGTATTCCTCTAAAACAAGAAAAAGCTATTCCACCTGAATGGAACAGCCTTTTCACACATATCAAGACATAAAATGCAGTCCGAGCGGCAAGCGGCCAAAACCGAGAATCAATGTAATAATCAATGCAATAATCAACTGAATCCACCAGCTCTTTGCCGGTTTGCCCTTTGTTTTTTTCACACTGATCATCTCAAGTGCGATAATGACCCAAAGTCCTGCCAAACCCTTGACTATCGCTTCCCCCAAAATGGCTCCAGACACATTTTTAAAGTACCACGAAAGCAATGCACCGCCAGAATACAATATTAGCAGGTAGTCCAACCGCAAAATCATTTGCAGGATTTTCGCGCCTTTTCCCTTGCCCATAATCAGAATGATGAGAAACAAAATCAAAGCTAGTGCCCATGCAGTTATGTGCAAATGGGTAGTCATATTTTTTCACCTCAATTAGAAATGGCATTTCCTACCTATCATACCATGGACAAAGCATAAAGTGAAACTTCATTCAACAGGTTTTTTCCCAGAATGTTTAGTGGAATTTTAACAGATTCTACATCCAATTGCTGCTTTTTTATAAAGCGAAAGCACTATACATTTGAAATGTGTAATGGCAATTATCCAAAAAAGTGAAAAACAAACTGGGAATTCAAGTGATACGATGAAGAATATTTCAAGTTCGTCCCTTTTCTTGTTATACTAACCTTGTGATTGTTTGAAATTCACCAATTTTTCCATCTGGAGGGATAATATGGCAATAACGAGTGAAGATATCATTGAACAAACCGAAGAGTATGGCGCGAAAAATTACCATCCGCTTCCAGTAGTCATTTCCCGCGCTGAAGGAGTATGGGTGGAAGACCCGGAAGGCAATCGATATATGGATATGTTGAGTGCCTATTCTGCAGTCAATCAGGGTCATCGTCATCCCCGGATTATCGAAGCGCTGAAACAACAGGCTGAAAAGGTCACGCTGACATCACGCGCTTTCCATAATGACCAGCTTGGCTTCTGGTATGAAAAAATCTGCAAGCTCACCAATAAGGATATGGCACTTCCAATGAATACCGGTGCCGAAGCAGTCGAAACCGCATTTAAGGCGGCCAGACGGTGGGCGTATGATGTCAAAGGTGTGGAAGCAGGAAAAGCGGAAATCATTGCATGTGAGGGCAACTTCCATGGACGAACTATGACCGCTGTATCCCTTTCCTCCGAGGAAGAATACAAACGTGGTTTCGATCCACTGTTACCAGGCATCAAACTAATTCCCTTTGGCGACGTGGAAGCATTGAAAGCCGCCATCAATGAAAATACAGCCGCTTTTCTGTTTGAACCGATCCAAGGCGAAGCTGGTATCAATATCCCTCCAGAAGGATTTCTAAAAGAAGCATATGAGGTGTGTAAGCAAAATAAAGTGCTCTATATTGCCGATGAAATCCAAGCCGGTCTCGGACGCAGCGGGAAATTATTTGCATGTGACTGGGAAAAAGTCACCCCCGATGTGATCATCCTTGGGAAAGCACTTGGCGGAGGAGTGATGCCGATTTCCTGCATTGTTGCAAACAAAGGGGTCCTGGGAGTTTTCAATCCAGGGTCACACGGCTCCACTTTTGGAGGGAATCCCCTGGCAAGCGCAGTGTCGCTCGCCTCGCTCGATGTAATTCTTGATGAAAATCTTCCCGGACGATCCTTGGAGCTCGGAAATTATATGATGGATGAACTGAAAAAAATCAATAATCCGAAGATCAAGGAAGTACGTGGCAAAGGGTTATTCATCGGGGTGGAACTGACTACTTCCGCCCGTCCATACTGCGAGGCTTTAAAAGAAAGAGGGCTCCTCTGTAAAGAAACACATGAAAATGTGATTCGTTTTGCCCCTCCGCTCATTATCGAAGAAGAAGAGCTGGATTGGGCGCTTGAAAAAATCAAAGAAGTGTTGAAAAATTAGATAAAAGATAGCAAGCACCACAGTAAACATTCGCTGTGGTGCTTTTCATTTACTCTGCGAACAATTTTGCAGCGCCCACATAAACTGGTGAGAAGGAGGGTTCGATATGCCAGCGATTGTCGGTGCAGTCAAAGTAATCAATGTTTCAGCCTCTTCTATTTTCCATATTGGTGATGTATATGCCATGGCCCCAAAAAGCAGCGCCAAAACTTATGCTGGCGGAGGCTCTTTTAATACAGGAAGCGGCATCCACATCCAGCTCTCAGATTCCCACACATATGTCAATGATAACGATAAATTCGATCAAACCATTATAGGGACGTGATCACTTGCAACTGATTATACATCAGTCCTTTTATATCCATAGTATCAAGGTCGGAGCAATTACCAACTCTTCTGTCCTGCAAATTGGAAGCACCGGTAGCATACAGGCATTATCTGAATCATATAACACAGGAGGATTCACGCAGCCAGCAGGAGAGATTCCCTACACGGAACCACCCACAACCGGGCCGATTGTTCCTTTGGCCGCAATTGGTAAATGAAATCCATTATTAAGGGAGGCATTAGCATGCATATGCAGCATTATGACCAATATTTGCATGATTTGTACAGAATGCATCAGGAACAAAGTGATGAAATCCGTGCATTGAAACAACAAATCAATGACATGCAAAACACGTTGGGAACACTCCCGGGACAGGGCGTGGAAAAAATAGAATATAAATTTGATCAGCTTAAAATCGAGAATTTGAATGGCACATTACACATCGGCCTTTCTCCCGAAAACTTGGAGGACATCGAAAATTTACAAGCAATGAAACAAAATGACGGACAGCAGCAGAACGCTGGTGCCATGCAGAAAACACTAACCGAAATCAGTAATCATTTGTATCGCAACGGCCCGCAAACCATCCGCAGTCTGGCCGAAAATTATCAGTATCCTGTCGACCAAGGATACACTGCCTTAATGCTGCAGGATATTGAAAAACAATTACCCGCCAGAATTTCTTATCATACGGAAGAAGCCAGAAAAAATGGCGTAGCAAAGGAAGAGGATATACACCAACACGTCATGGAAGCCCTAAAAAAAGAAATTGATCAATCGCTTGCTAGCTATTTGCAGCAGCAGCAACCACATAAAGGAGATGATAGGTAATGCAAATGGATGTCCATAATTGGTATTTAGATGTTTGTAATATTCAAGTCAATGCGGTGGCCACCTCTTCTGTCTTTTTAGTTGGTGATAATGAATCTTTTCAGTTATCTTCCTTATTCGATACCCCTCCAGAGTCTTATCCATTACAGCATATCGTTCCGTTGTCTCCGCTTGGTGTAACTGGAGCTGTAACAGTGCCTGGAGTCACGGGAGTTGCTGGGGGAGCAGCCGCTGGTGCAGGAGCGGGAGTCCATGGGAGATAGCATGATAAAACGCACGGCGTCTGTCGATGACATCTTTGTCACTACAGTCGCCTTCAGCTCTATTTTTGAAATAGGCGATGCCAACTTTGCCACCGCTGAGTCGAAAGCTCTTTCAGTCCAGCAGCCCACCGCCGTATTTTTCCCACAGCGCGAAGCGGATTTTAACAACTATCCGGTGTTTTTTCGTAAAACCAGACACATGCAGTCTGAAAATCAGGTTAATAAAAGGACATTCGCTCGCCATGACAAGATTTGTGTTGGCAATATCGGAATCAGGGAAATCTCACAAAGCGCAATGGTACAGATTGGAAGCCTGAACCATGCTGCTGCAGAGGCCAGGATCATGCACATTCGCCTCGCCCACTCGTAGCACGTAACAGTTTTTCCATTGCTGCACGGTTTATAGTTTTTTTCATATTTTATTATTGAGATCAGTTTAAGAAGGTGGGTTTTGATGCCGGCAATTGTAGGACCAGTCAAAATCAACAGTGTTGGAGGCGGTGTCGTGAATTTCGGTGATACATTTTATGCATCTCCGAAAAGTACTGATAAGACCGCATCCGGTTCCGGATCATTCAATACCGGCGATTTCATCAATACGAATAACGGGCTCAGTTCCACCAATCCGGTTGATCCAGATTTATTTGACCAGCTAATTACTGGAAATACGTAAAAGGCCGTACCGCTATTAGAAAGCAATAGGGTATGGTCTTTTCATCATGGTTAATCACTCATATTCTGAGGGGTCTATAAAGTACAGCTGCAATAAGTAAATCAAGAGACACAGAGCAGTAGCAACAAATCCCCAACCTAATGTAATCTGCTCGATTCGTAAATAATTATTGCATAGCTGTACCGGGGCAAAAAGGTATAGCAACCCCATCAGAGAAAATACAGCTAAAAAAACACTGAGCAATACGTTCTTAGCCATATCTGTCATCTTTTTCCAACTATCTCTGAGCGGAACTCCCGCTAAAAAAGCCAGACTGAAAAACTTGAATACTTCCATTCCTAATTCTGTTAATGCTTCATCCATGGTTATTGGCAGCATCCAGTAAAGCATAATAATGGAAAATAGCAGAATCCCCGGGATACCGCTTTGATTCCACTTCGAGAAAAAATGAGGAAACTTTTTCTGAAAGAACGGAGCCATCAAAAATCCCGCAACTACGATCATTGGCATTTGCATATGCATGTGTATAATCATAATGGATTCCATCAAATGTACAACTGGCGGAATTGTCAAAAGCATAAACAGTATAATGCCGTATTTTACTTGTTCCATGCCACTTCCCCGCCCTTCTGTCGCAACATATGTTTAATTTGGCGGGCAGCATCATCCGTTTTTTGATAATCCATCACCTGGTCCAATTTCCCATCCGGACCCACCAGATAAAAAGCAGCGTTATGCGTGAAGTTGCCACTGTCATCAGGGATGACGACAACTCCGAATGCATCGAGCAAATTATCAAGCTCCTGCTTGTTTGTAATACGTGCCATTCGCCATGTGTCCCCATCGCTGTCATAGGAATGTCTGTATTTTTCCAGTGTTTGCGGATTATCTCTTTCTGGATCAAAACTGATGCTTAAAAACACGATGTCCTTGCCCATGTATTTTTTGGGGATCTGCTTATAAACATCGGCCATGTTCATCTCGATTTTTGGACAGACATCTGTGCAAGCAGTATAAATAAATGTGATCAGTACATATTTCCCTTTAAATGTATCAAATGCATAGGTTCTGTTCTTGCTATCTTGCAGGGTGACATCCGGAAACGCTGGTTTTTCTTTTATCAGCTTTTGCGTGCGGGCATTTTCTGCAGTGAATGATTGGAATCCATCAGTTGAAAAGAAGAATAATCCGAAACCAAATAGCAAAACAGTAGTGATTGCTGCCAGACGGTTCTTTTTCATCAAAATCACTTCCAGCCTTTTGACTTATTTGAAAAGGGAGATAACCGCCATAATCAGGTCCATCTCCCTTCACTATATTTACCAGGTCCTAAATGGCGGTGATCCCGGAGGTGCGTTGCTGATGAAATCCACAATCGGAATAACATACGCCATAGCTACGATAAGCAGCATCAACACAATCCAGCGGCTCCAGCGTTCTGTCCAGTACGGTGTCTTTGTTGCACCGTCCTCAACCTCTGCCATAGGGAATTCTGTTTGACCTTTCGGTGCTTTGAACATTAAATAAAACACTGCATACACTTGCATGATTACTGCTATAAGCAGTAATGTCGCTCCGACTCCAATAAGCAGCATATACGGGTTCCAGCCAAGGGCCGTCGCATTATCGCCGTAAGTCGTGAATGATGTACGTCGCGGTGAACCGAATAATCCAACAATGTGCATCGATACAGACATCAGACCCATGGCAACTGTCCACAAAATCGTCTGTATTACACCGAATTTATTCATAGTTGACGTTAGCACACGTCCGGAAATGTGCGGCACGAGCCAGTAACTGATACCGAAAAATGTCAGAACAACAGACATACCGATTGTCAGATGGAAGTGGCCGACAATCCACATTGTATTATGCACAATACTGTCCAGTTGGTTTGTTGTCTGAACGACACCCCCTGCACCTGCCGGGATAAACGAAATCATCGCAATCATTGGGGCAAGGAAGCGGACATCTTTCCAAGGCAGCACTCTCACCCAGCCAAACAATCCTTTCGCCCCTTTTGCCCTGCCCGTTTTTTCAAATACAGAAAACATTGCAAATGCGGTCATTAAAGATGGGAAACCAATCGACAAGCTCATGAACACATGCATAAATTTAACTGGCAGCGAAATCCCCGGGTCCACAATCTGATGGTGAAAACCACCGGTGATATTTAAGATGACTAATAGAATAATAACTACTCTTGTCAGCAAGTCGCTGAATCTTCTGCCGCCAATGATTTTCGGCACAGCAATATACCATGCAGAAACGGCAGTGAAATACCAAATGTTAACCAGCGTGTGGCCGAATGCCCAGAACAGCGTCCTGGTGAGCATGACATTGATGCCGTCTATCCAGCCGAAAGCCCATGGAATGATATAAAATACCTCAATGGCAACCGGCAAAGTGCCAAAGAACAGTAATACGTAAAAACCAGTTCCGAAGAATGCAAGAATTGGCAGGTGTTCACCTTTGTGGGCTTTCCGCCAATTGGCGACATTGATGAATCCCGCGAAAGCATTCATCCATATGCCGAGCACAATGAATACCAGTCCGATATAAAACATTGGAGAGGCAGCCATGGGCGGATAGAAAGTATATAGTACAGATGCCTCGTTCATAACAATCGGAATAACTGCCATGACAAAACCTGCAAGTTTCAGGGCAAAACCGGTCCAAATCATTTTCCTTACTTTTGGAAGCAACCCTCCAAGTGTATGTGATAAGGCGGCATTAAAATATCCAATTGTAAAAAAAGCTGTGAATACAACAACCAGCAATAAACCATGACTGGTCAATACTTGATAATAGCTGAACCACGAAGGCAGTTCCAGTACGCCAGCCCTGTTCAAGCCTTGCAGAAGTCCCAGCAATCCGCCAAACAGCAGTGCAGCAAAAGAAACAGAAATATATGATTTCGTAATTTGGGCATCCTTGGGATTAATCCCCATGACTTTGCCCGTTCTTTCCTTGATTAGATGTGGTACTGCAGCCATTTTGTACCCCCCTTTATTATTTCACCGTAATGGTCGTGCTCATCATTTGATGACCCGATCCACAGTATTCATTGCAGAGAACCAAATATTCCCCAGGCTTATGAAACGTTTGGGTCACTTTTTGGATATATCCTGGCATGACCATGGCATTGATATTGGTACCAGCCACTTCAAACCCATGAACAACATCTTTTGATGTCATAATAAACGTTACTTTTGCACCTTTTGGTATTTCAATGTTATTTGGTGTAAAACTAAAAATCTGCAAAGTCATGACAACTTCGTATTCATTCTTTCCAACCTTATGGACGCCTGGTTGATCAAATGGTTTCGTTTGGTCAACTTTTTGCGAATCGATAATTTCCTTGTGGGTTGCTGGACCCATTTCTTTGGCAAACGCCTGATACCCTGTCAATGACATAAATCCAATAATTAGTGCACTGCTAAGAATAAGCCACAATTTCTCATATCGGTGCATGAGACTCCCTCCTTTTTATTTTTAGAATCTGACTAAATAAATGGCGTAAAAAAGAATGTATAACAAAGCAATGAATCCACCGACAAACAGCACCGAAACAAAAGCGCCTTTTTGTGAATCCTCGTCATAATTCTCCGGTTTTCCCTGTGCAGTTTTTTGTGAGTGCATACCAATCAGCCCCCTTTTCCTTCTTGTTAACCCCATTGTAATTGAGAGTGTTTCTCACTTCTGTGAACTGCATCACTTGAGGGTGTGATTTAGGCAACACCCGTTCATGACTATTCAATTTTCCAAGCGTTTTGTAATGAGTCACTAACTGCAGCATTCGCATGAATTGTTGCAAAAACGGTTTTTTTACATCAAAAAAACAGCACCCCATATTGTGCTGTAATTCATGAAATATTTCCTCACTCGCCACTGCAGGCAATTTCTTCTCGTGCCTTCCATAATACTTTTCATTCTATGTTTACCAAAAAAAAGAGCGGGGTCACTTTTTGTACCCCGTTCCATTTCATCTATACTTCCAACAGTAACTGGCCGGAAAAGAAATATAAATACATTTTTTCAACCGGTTGCTGCCAGATTTGTGTCAAAGCTTTACGATATAGTTGCAGCTGCACCGCATAACGTTCCGCCAATTTTTCTTTCACCTTTGGCGTCACTTCTGCCGGGACAGTATCTGTTTTATAATCCAAAATGATCCAGCCATCGTTTTTTGGTATGACACAATCAAGCACCCCCTGAATCAGAACATGCTCTTCAGATGTATATTGCCACCTGGCATATACATCCGAAGCGGGTAATGCAAGACTGAAAGGAACTTCCCTGTAAATGCAGGTGGCAGTTTCTGCCATATAGGAAGCAAGCTCTGTTTCAAAAAAACGTTCAATCGCTTCTATATCGATCGTCTCTGCAGCTTCTTGCAATAAAATTTCTTTATGGACAAGACCTTGGACAAACTCCGCAATCTCAGCGGCATTCATTTTCTTGCCAAATGGAATGTGCTGCATGACGGTGTGCATGGCAGTCCCTCGTTCAGCAGCGGAAAAAGTTTTCTCGCGCTGCAAGAATGCAGGCCTTCTTACAATCGGTGCTTGAAAGCCCGCAACAAGCTGATCAGAACTGTATTCATCTTTTGCTTCCTGCTGTCGTTTGATTTCAGTCACAGTTTGCTTAGCCCTCGCTTCAGCCGCTTCAGCAAAAGGATATTTAAATGCTAATCGGTCAGATACAAATCTATCCAAGTTTGCACTATCCACAGGCAAGGGCTCCCACTTCGTGATACTGGCCTTCAATTGTTGCTCCTCTTCCTTGATATTTTCTTCCAGGTTAGCTAATTCACTGCCGTGCATGATGGCAATATCCCATTGCGACGAATCAAGGCGAATATCTTCTGGCACGTACTCAGATACTGACTCTAAGCGTAAGGGCCCATTATCTTCATGGCGAATCAAAGCCGCCGCGACGAGATCCAAATACGTTTTTAGCTTTGTCCGATAATGGGCAGGCAATACCCACTCTTCATGATCTGCCATCTTTTGCCACTTCTCTTGTTTCTTCTCCAATGAAGCCACATTGCCGACCATGACTAACTTTTCTCTCGCTCTTGTCAGCGCTACATACAATACACGCATTTCTTCCGCAAGTGCTTCCCGCATTAATTGATCCTTCATTGCATGATAATACAATGTTGGATAACTGATCCTTTTGACGGGGTCGATATACTTGCTGGCGAACCCCAGATTTTTATGCAACAAATAAGGTTTTTTCACATCACTTTGGTTGAATTCCTTGTCCATCGCCCCTACAATGACAATCGGATATTCCAACCCCTTGCTTTTATGGATCGTCATAATCCGCACAACATCTTCCTGTTCACTTAATGCACGAGCTGCACCAAGGTCCTGATCATTTTCCTCCATCCTTTCCACAAATCGCAGAAAGCGGAATAATCCGCGAAATGAGGATGCTTCATAGCTGCGGGCCCGGTCGTACAATGCACGTAAATTTGCCTGACGCTGTTTTCCTCCCGGCATCCCACCAACAAAATCATAATAACCTGTTTCCCTGTATATTTGCCAGATCAGCTCTGAAAGTGCACCGTCTCTGGAAAGCTTGCGATAGTCGTTCAGCTGCAATAAAAAGCGATTCACCTTTTCAGATAATACGCCATTATTTTCTCTGCTATATTTTGTCAATGCATCATAATAGGACCCTCTTGGGCTCGCAAGCCTAATACAGCTCAATTCTTCTTCATTCATACCGACAATTGGTGATTTGAGAACTGAGGCAAGTGGTATATCCTGTCTTGGATTATCAATCGCTTTTAAAAAGCTGAGCATCACTTTCACTTCAATTGCTGCGAAATACCCTGAAGAAAGTTCCGCATAGACAGGTATTCCTTGTTTTTTCAATTCATCGACGATAGCAGGCGCCCATGTCATGGAGCGCATAAGAATGACAATGTCACGGTACTGCACATCGCGCTGCGCTTGTGTCGTCTTATCAAAAATTTGCTGCGGCTTCTCGCCCTCTTTGCCAATCCATCGCTTGATTTTTTGCGCATAGACCCTGGCCTCGAGTTGGGCTTTTTCCAAATCCAAATAATTTTCCCCATCGTCTTCCGTTTCTTTTTCTTCTTGTTTTTCTCTGTCAATAATCAGCAACTCAGGGTTTGGCAGTTGATATGGCAACTCATCATACATATGGTTCGCATAAATCAGTTCCGCGTCCTGGTCGTATGTGATTTCTCCTAGCCTTTCATCCATGATTTGCCGAAATATATAATTCGTTCCCCTAAGGACAAGTTCTCTGCTGCGAAAATTGCTGGCTAGGTCAATGCGCTCAGCTGCTATACCCTCATCTGCAAATCGTTTATATTTATCAATGAAAAGCCCCGGTTCGGCATGCCGGAAGCGGTAAATACTTTGTTTTACATCACCGACCATAAACATGTTCCCAGCCCCGTTCTGATCACTGATAAGCTTCAAAATAGTCTCTTGGACAAGGTTTGTATCCTGGTATTCGTCTACTAGCACCTCCGAAAACTGCTGCTGCAGATTACGGGCGACATTAGAGGGCTCGATATTTTCAGGTGTTGCCGTATCAGCAAGCAATAATGCAAGACAGTAATGCTCCAAATCGGAAAAGTCCATGACTGCTTTTTCCCGTTTCAGTTTCTTAAAATGGCTGCTGTATATATTCACCAGCTCTGCAAGCTGCTTGATCACTGGTGCCAGCTCCTGCATATCCTGAACATGCCCTTCCAGATTTCTGGTGAAATAATGTTTTTTCAAGTCCTGCCAGTCTTTTTTATATGCATTGCGAAGCGCTTTGACTTTTTCCTTTTTATCTGTGTCGCAATCCATTTTCTTGCCGGAAAGTCTTGTGAAATCCTGTTCCACAACAAACTGCTGCAAATCACGCCAAGATGACAGCTTGCTTGCTTGTTTCACCATCACTTGATCCTTTTCAATGGCATCGATATATAGATACGGGCCATCCGCTTCTCTTGCGATTTCCATTGCCGATGCCATTTCTTGCATAATGCCTTCGAGTTTTTCGACAATTTCTTTTTTCATCATATCCAGCCATGCCAAATCTGCTTCTTGCCAGTCATCCGGAATCTCATACAGGGCTGCCAGCCCATTTAGCCATTGTTCCGGCCATGGGTTTTGAATGGAAAACTGATACAAATCCTCTATCAATTTAACCACCTCCATGTCGTTGCGATCACTGGAAAAACGGTCGACCACGGCAAAAAAGCTCTTCTGATCGACTCCCTCTCCGCCATACCAGGATTCCAGCAAATCATCCATCACTTCCTGGCGCAGCAAGTCGGCTTCCATTTCATCCAAAATGCGGAATCCGGGATCAATATCCAGCAAATAAGCGTGTTGCCGGACAACCTCCAAACAAAATGAGTGCAGTGTCGATATGGATGCTTTTGGCAACAGGGAGAGCTGCTTTTTCAAATGCATTGAGCCAGGATTTTCCGATAATGCTTTTTCTAAAGCCGCTCCCACCCTTGTTCGCATTTCTTGAGCGGCTGCGTTGGAAAATGTCACCACAAGCAATTCGTCAATATCGACTGGCTGCTGCTGGCTGATCAGCTTTTGGATGATTCTTTCTACCAGGACTGCTGTCTTTCCCGAACCAGCAGCTGCTGCGACAAGCACATCCTTCCCTGCTGTATAGATTGCTGCTTCCTGTTCCTTCGTCCACTTCACCATATTCACGCTTCTCCCCCTTCTTTTTTCAATTTTTGCAGAATGTCTTCATCTTTCATTTCCATGAAACGATGGTAGTTATTACTTTCAAGCTGCGGATCGAACTGGCACACTGACAGAAACGGACAAAACGTACAAGCAATGTTTTGTTTATGCTGAAATGGATTCAAATTTACTTTGCCTTCTGTGATATCAAT
Organism: Tigheibacillus halophilus; assembly: GCF_042683165.1. Lineage (NCBI taxonomy): Bacteria > Bacillati > Bacillota > Bacilli > Caryophanales > Bacillaceae > Tigheibacillus > Tigheibacillus halophilus. The sequence goes on along the minus strand of NZ_JBHUIZ010000003.1, from coordinate 290,589 downwards.
GCCCGCTTGCATCATCAACTCATGGATATGCTGCTGAAGGACATGGAATGTTTCTTCATCCGCCACCTTGGAATTCTTATAAAATTTTTCTTTGTTACTGATGGCTACCGGTAAAATATCACTGCGGCCGCTATCCAATGACGTGTCCATCATTCTTGCAACCGGTACATCATCCAGCAGCATTCCCTTCATCTTATAATCCTTGAAAATCAATTGTTCGATATCATCATCATGAAGCTTATTGTTATGATTGATCATGGGGTTATGCACATGAAAATAGAGCACCCCTGCCGGTGATGCCTGAGCGCCCAGCCATTCCAGCGAGTTACTCAGGACAACATCGAGATACGTGAGCATCTGCAATGCCAACCCATAATACACCTCCAGTAAATTCAATCCTCTATCGCTGGATTTGTAATCTATGATTCTTAATAACAACTGATCCTGATGGAGAGCTTTATCCACCCTGTCTATTCTTCCACGCAGCACCAGTTCGAAGCCATTTGCCAATCGGAGCTGGACCGGTTTCAATGGCTGGTTACTACCGAATCCCAGTTCCAGGCCTACCGGTGAGAAATGACTTTTACGTGCCTGTTCACTAAGCACAAATGCAGCTCTTGCAATGACATCCTGCAATTTCTTTTGTATATATTGATATCGATTGGAACTATGCAAAATTTGATGTTGCAATACCGGCGCCAATTGACTGATGGCTTTTTGTGCGTAACCCCCCGCATCCTTTTTGGACAAATCGGAGAAATCTCTGCCTTCCTGCTGCACCCATTCCGTTATCATTTTCAATGCTTCGTGGAATAACTGACCTATATCCGGAGCATCCAGCTTGTACATTCTTCGTTCTGACAATCCCAAGCTATATTTGGCGAAATGCTGATAAGAACATCGATAATAGGACTCAAGCCGGGATACACTGGTATTGATTTGTTTTGGATACAGTTTTTCAATTGTTTCTTTTGATAAATTTTCCGGTTCATTTCTATAATACAAGCTTTGCAATACCGTATAACTTGAGCCGTATTTTGCATGATTACTGATATACCAGTTAAGTACATGCCACCAGACCGGTTCGATCGGATAACCCCTGCTCTGCCTCGCCAGCTGTACAGTTAATGCAGCTCTTGTTTTCGTCGGCGTCGTGATGAATCTTTCCGTATTCAGTTGTTCATCGGCATCTTGAATCAGAATATGTTCTGCACAAGCCGGGAATAATTCTCCAACACGTCTGATCAATGTGGACGGCAACAGCGTTTTGCCTTCCTCATTACTTAAAGGGTAGCTGATCCACAAATAATCAGTTGCACTGGTCAGTGCCAAGTACATATAGAACCAATCATCCAACAGCTTTCTCTTGCTCGTATCAGCAAGTTGCATTCCCTGCAATGTGAGCAATTCTCTTTCCTGTTCATTGATCACACTGTCAGTCGCCGGCTTCATGGGCCAGATTCCCTCATTGACGCCGAGCAGAAAAGCACAATTCTTATCGCCAATTCTCGTCCTTTCCAGAGATCCAACAATCACGTGATCCATGCTTGGCGGAACATGGGCAAATTTCAAGGTATCCAATCCGGCTTCTAGCATTGCCGCAAAATCATGCAATGATATTTTTTCAGTTCCTGCCATTTCCACGATTTCATCAAAGAGCTGAATCAGTGCGTTCCACACCTGTTCCTGCTCTCTGCCTTTTTCAATCTCGCCCGCATCATCATAATCGGAGCGCATTGTTTCAAGCCGCTGTGGCACATCGATTTTCTCCAGCAATGTATAAATAGCGATACAGCGTTCTTCAATGGTTTTTCTTCCTCTGACATTTTCATCGAATTCTTTCAGTCCTTGTAAAACCTGCTTCCGATAGATATTCAGCCGCTCCTGTGTCTTCTTTTCTGAGTCAGTTTGGGCTTTTTGGTCAAATCCGTGAAATCTACGAAAAACCCAAGGTTCATCGGAAAACCAACGTTTTCTGCCGCGTATTCCATATTCCAGCACATAGTCCTCCAACTCATCGACAGCATCGCTGTTTAAAGGACATTTTTTATCCGCCGCAGGAACAAAACCTGTTTTCAGCATACGAAAAACAGCATCATAACGCCAATCTCCTTCAACAGCCTCCAAGGCGGAGCGAATGAATTCGATCAATGGATGGTGGATCATCGGCCGTTTTTCATCAATAAAAACCGGAATATCGTAATCTCCGAAAATAGTGGCAATCAAATCATGATAAGTAGGGGCTTCACGGTTGAGAACGACAATGTCCCGAAAACGATACTTTTTTTCCCGGACTAGCCTGACAATTTCTTGTGCGGCTGCTTCCACTTCAGCGCGTGGATGAACGGCTTCAGCGATTTTGATTGGTACATCCCCACGGTACGCAGGAGCTGGGCGGGTATCAAAATTTTCTTCCAAATGGGCAAAATAAGGACGATTGATGAACTTTCCTTGTTTTGTATCTAAAATGACCGTATCCTCCACAGCTATCCCATTATCTTCTGCCAGCTGCTTAAGCGCATGATACGTTTCACTCGTTTGATGGAATAAATGTAACTCTGACAGGCTTTGTGTTTCAATATCGGTAGTCAAAGCAACTGTCACACAACGGCATTGCTTCAATAAAGCCTTCACAACTTCCAGCTCCTGAGGGGTAAACTGGTGAAAACCTGCTATATAAATTTCCGCCCGCTTCAATGAATCCGCCTGCCCAATCTTCTCCGCCAGTAATTGCAGTTGATCCTCACTATCAATATAATTGCCGGCCAATGCGAGATTCAATTTTTCATAGATGTACAGCAAATCATCCAGCTTTTCAATCAGAGCTCGTTCCCCCGGCTCTTTATGTACAAAGCCTTGCATATGGACAAGCTGCATTTGTAAAATCTCCGGTGTGACTTGATAGCGTTTGAACTCCGTGATCATTTTTTCAACTTGTTCAAGAAAACCTTGTTTTTCAGTAGCCTTTTGAAAAATATGCCATTTTTCGGATTTTTGTTCAATAATTTTCCGTAACATCATCTGAATACCGATGGAACTGATAAATTGCCTTGTAGCCCCTCCCGTTTCCTGTAAAATACGCCAAGCAAGCCTTGAAAAGCTGAATACCTGCGTACGGATACTGCCACAGAATTCGTGGTCGCCAAATAATGCATATTCCTGATCAAACGTCATCTGTTCTGGAACAAGATAATAAATTGGCGGTCCCTGCGGTTCATCCTTCGATTTTTGCTTGATTTCTTCTGTCAAAAAGGCATTTTTATCTGTACCCGCTCTTCCCACGACGAACCGTATTCCCATAAATACTCTCCTCCCTTTTTCCAATGATTAAAGGTTTTATCTCATAACTGTGTTATTTCAATGCATTTACAGATGGTAATTTGTTCTACGCACTTGAGACGCTTCTTTCAAGTGACATGAAATTTTATATAGACGCGCTTATATTGATGTATATGCAGTCAGAATGGCCTGAAACAGGGCCTCTGAAATGCAGCAGCAGATCTAGTTGAATAAGACCGGCCAATAGTGAAAAGAAAAAGCACATAAAGCATATCTATCGTAGCGGACATTTATCTTCGCATGCTTACGTATTTCTTGTTTTTTCGCACGTGTCGCCACAAGATACTGCCTTATGTACTATTTTAGCAAAAACCAGGGTACGCATATAGTTATTTGTTGTTTGTATGATGCCAATCTTGGTATGGAACCTCCCCTGAATCGATTTTTGTATTTTTTTGCAGCCTTCTTTCAATAAATTTGCCGAAAATCCAAAATAGCAAAATACATATTCCGATAACGGTAGTTTTGACAGGATTTTTTGCAAAAGATGTAATGCTGGAACCTACGTAGGCAATCGAAAAAATCATGACTGTTTTTCCCAGCAGTACAGCCAGGGCAAATTGTTTGAAATTGATTTTTGAGAGTCCGGCAACAACATTGATGATTGCGGAAGGTGAAAAAGGAAAACATAAAAGCAGGAATAAAGGGCCGAATCCATGTTTTTCCAACCATAGGGTTATTCGGCGTACCTGCTTGTTTTCCCTGATTCTTCTGAACCATGATTTCTTGCCTAAATACCGAATGAGAAAGAAAACGCCCATTGCACCAAGCGAAGCTCCCACCCAAGAGTAAATGAACCCAAAAAACAATCCATAGGCTGCCGCATTGGCAAATACAAATACGAACAGCGGCAAAACCGGGATAAAAGCTTCTAGGAATGGCAGCAGCAACCCCGGCAATGGTCCTAAACTCTGGTAACGGTCAAGCAGGTCTTGTATGTAATCATCAATTTTTCCTTGCTCCATCATCACCTGAAAATCTGCAATTATATTCAACACATACATGTGGTCGTCTCCTTACGGCAAAAGCATCTTTTCTATCTATTTTTGTCTAATGAAAACCTCTCCATACATTGTAAAACATAATTGAAAAAACAGATAGTATTTTCAAACTGCGCCTCTTTCTTTTCATTCATTCATAATTCATGTATTTTTTTTGCAGTTTCGTATATAATAGAACAAACGTTCCATTCATGGAGGAGGATATAGATGCGTCAGCTTAACGAAGAAGAGGCGAACATAGCCAACCGTTTCCTTTTTCTGTCTATGGCTATTGTCGTGTTGCACCAGGATAGCGCCTATATTCGCAAATCACCACTGAAAATCAAAGAAAATTACATTGAATTGATTGGAAAAATGATTACAATGGCCACTAACGAACGACGGCTGCTCCGCAAAAAGATGCAAGCGATGCATATGCAGGTGGTAACTCTTGACCAGAACGGATCCTTCACATCCTATTTATTCACCTGCCAAGGAAAGGAGGAAAAATGTAATTACTTTAATCCAGCCATTCGTAGCAAAGTAAAAGACTTGCTGGGCGAACTTATGCAAAAGGCTCAGCGACCATATCAGACCTCCGCTGCAAATGTCTGATGCGATGTTCCAGCAAAAAACGAAATTGAGCCGTACGTTCGAGCTGGTTCAGCATGATGCCATACGAGGTGTCAAAAACAACCCTGCGATTGTTCCTGAACTCCACTTCTGCACAGCCATTTTTTGTTTTATATAATGTCTTAACATGTGAATGGGCAATCCACGAACAATTGGGATTAGTGGGTGATAGGGTTGGAAGGAAATACATGCCGCTGAAGGGATCAATCGAGACGGGGGCTTTATGCGTGATACCGTAAACATCCCTGGTTCCTTCCTGCCTGCCTTTCAGGCTGCTGCCAAAAAATTTACAGGCTTGGTCGATCAACTTGCTAGGGGTGGAACGGATACTGTATTCATCATGTTCTTCCAGGGCCAGGGCTGCTGTCTTACCATGCTTGTCCGCACAGGCAATAACAGCCATTGTCAGAGGAGTGATTTCATACGATGAGGATTGGAAAGTATTCATCATTTAGTTCATCCTTTCATTGTTTAAATGAAAAGAAAGAGGACTTATTTACTAATTTACCAGATGTCTCCCCAAAAGTATAGCCAAATTAATACTTTTCCAACAATTTATCCTTCTTGTCGCTATATCACAGCATTTTTTTGCAAATGGAAAACACAGGCCCTGCTGCTCCACGGTACTGTTTACCTGCCGGGAGCAGGAAAACCTGCTGGGAGTGTATTGATACCCGGAGTGTGGAAAGGAATATTCAGTTTTGCGCTACTCATGGACGAGTCTGTCCCACACTTTTTTTCGGATGTCCAACACGCAAACGCCGCTATTCATTCGATAAAACCAAAGGGGATAGTCATCTGGCGTTTACTGCTTCCCGCAAACTGCGGCGCAATATTTTTCCCGTAGTATTTTTAGGGATTTCCTCAAGGAAAACGATATGTGTCGGTATTTTATATTTCGCCAAATGACTGCCGCAATACATGAGCACCTCATCCTCTGTCATTTCCACATCATTCGAAACAACAAAAGCTTGTACAGCCTCACCGCTATTGGAATCAGGCACACCAATAACTGCGGCTTCCGCTATTTGCGGATGGCTGAACAGTACTTCTTCTACCTCACGCGGATAAACATTATAACCGCCTACGAGAATCATATCCTTCTTGCGGTCAACAATGTAAAAATACCCTTCATCATCCATGCGCGCCATATCACCAGTATGTAACCAGCCGTCGATGATCGTGCTAGCCGTTTCTTCCGGCATTTTATAGTAGCCTTTCATGACATTAGGCCCTTTAACAACCAGCTCGCCGACTTCACCGGGAGGAAGCTCTTCTCCAAATTCATCCACTACTTTATTTTCTACATGCATGATATTCGTTCCGATCGAACCAGGCTTACGCGGCCGGTCAAGCGGATTGAAGCAGGTTACAGGTGAAGCCTCAGAGAGCCCATAGCCTTCCGAAACAATTACATCAAATGCCTTTTCGAAGTTTTCAAGTAATGCAATAGGCATAGCTGCCCCTCCAGAAATGCATAGGCGGATAGAGGCCAGATCGTCTTTTGATCCTTTACCGCTTTGCAATAAATAATTATACATTGTCGGGACCCCCGCAAAAATCGTCGCTTTGAATTTCTTGGCCAGTCGAAACGATTCCTGCGGTGAAAATTTCGGCAAAATCAATACTGTTCCGCCATTCATCAGTGGCGCGTTCAGTGAAACAGTCAAACAAAAAACGTGAAACATCGGCAGTGCGGCAATCACCCTGTCATGCCCTGATATCTGTAAATAATCTGCTGTATCCTTCGCATTCGAAAATAGATTTTTATGTGTCAGCATCGCGCCCTTTGGCTTCCCGGTTGTTCCAGATGTGTATAAAATCAGCGCAACATCTTCTTTCTTTGTTTCAGGAGGAATAAATTCACCAGAAGTATTCCGCATCACTTTTGTAAACGATTTCATTTTATCGGACTTGCGGCTAAATGCAGCATCACTTCGTGTTTCGCAGATAATCACATGTTCCAAGTGCGGAAGCTTTTCTATAATAGCATCCATTTTTTTCACCAGTAAATCCATTGTCAGCAATAACTTTACGTTCCCATTTTGAAGAATATACGTTATTTCATGGGGGGTATAGAGCGGATTGACAGGGATGACAATAGCACCAATCCGAAGCGCCCCGTATAAACCAATGATAAAATGCGGACTATTCCCCAAAATAAGAGCGATATGGTCTCCTTTCTTATAACCTAAAGCTTGTAATTGTGCTGCAAATTGCCGTACAGACCTTTCTAGTTCTTCATAAGAGGTTTCTCGATCTTCAAAGATATAAGCGGTTTTTTCTGGCTGATTTCTTGCTGTTTCACACAATTGATCGGATAGATTCATAAAAATATTCCCCCTTTACGGTGAACATGAATGAATAACCATTCATTTTTGGTACAAAAAGAGACTATTTGTTAACACGCTTTACAGTATATAGTAACTTTTCAAACATTTCAAGGGAGCGATAACAAAATATTAAAGAAAATAGGATTTCTGTAAGTAAAAAGACCAAAACCTCCGCTGAAGATTTGGTCTTTTGTTTAATTACTTTCAAGTGAGTGAAAATTATATCAGTATAATAAACCGATAAAATCTTCTTTAGGTATTTTCCCAAGATAATGCGGGATATCCACATCCTGCAAAGCGACTTCTATCGCTTTTCTCTCGTGGCGAACACCTGCCAGCTTGTCCTCAATGAACCCGACATCTCCTATCCCAAAGAAATCACCATAAATTTTACAATTTTCGATGATGCCTTTTTTTACGTTGAGGCGTACATCTACTAATCCAGCTGGAAATTTATGTGATTCCTGGTAATTGAAAGACGGGGATTTCCCATAATTCCATTCCCAGTTGCGGTAACGTTTTTCAGACAGCGCCATTACATTATTCCAGTCCTCTTCGGTCAATTCATAGCGAGGTACATCCGCTACATTCTGCACATCGAAGATATAGCGTAAAATCATATCTTTGAATTGTTCCATCGGGAGCTTCTCATCCATGTATTCAGAAATGTTTGCAACCCGGCTGCGTATTGATTTAATCCCTTTGGATTCGATTTTTGCTTTGTTGACATTCAATGCAGATACTACATTTTCAATTTCTGAATCATACATGAGCGTCCCATGACTGAACATACGGCCCCTTGTAGAAAACTGGGCATTGCCGGAAATTTTTCGGCCTTCTGCTACAAGGTCATTGCGCCCTTTTAGTTCCGCGGGTACCCCAAGCTTATTCAGCGCTTCCACTACAGGCTGTGTAAACTTAGCGAAATTTTGGAAACTGTTGCCATCATCCTTGGTAATGAAGCTGAAGTTCAAATTACCCTCATCATGGTATACTGCCCCCCCGCCTGACAACCGGCGAACGACTTTAATATGATTACTATCAACGTATTCTGTATTAATTTCCTCAACCGTATTTTGATTACGGCCGATGATGATGGAAGGAGAATTGATATAGAACAGCAAATAAGTGTCCTTTTCCCCAAAATTCTCAAGTACATACTCTTCCAACGCCAAATTGATGGTCGGATCTGTAATGCCCCGATTATCAATAAACTTCATTTTAATTTACCCCCTGCGTTTTTCTACTATTAGTGTATAGGAAAGGGGGAAGCCAAGCAATTATTATTGATTATCTGATACAGGTCGATAATTTTGTTTTAAAACAGGGTTGACATTTTAACATCTGTTGTAATACAATAATCTCAACAGTTGTTATAATACAATTAAGAAATACAACTTCTGTATCACCACACATTTTAAAGGAGGAATTTTTATGAAGAACGTGCTCGAGTTTTTTAGAAATCTTCCAAAAAAGAAATGCAAAGTTTGTGGTAACGAAATTAATGAAAAAGCAGATTGCTACGGCAATGTCTGTGACGAATGTGATCATCCAGCCAGATAAACATCATTAGTAGGCGAACTTTCTTTCAACAGCAGCTAGTGCATACTGGCTGTTTTTTTATGCTGCAGCAGCATCAATTTACCGAAAAAATGATATCTTTATAATTGAAATTATATTATACTTATTTAGTGTACCGAAATAAATTTGCAGGGGGAATCAAAATGCCAACATCAAGACAAAAACGCTCTGAAGTGCCAATAGAACAACAATGGGATCTGACAGCTTTATTCAGCAGCCATACGGAATGGGAAAAAGAATTGAATGCTGTCATCAAGGACGTAAATCAAATCACTCATTTTAAAGGTAAATTAACTGAAAACGCAAAAAATTTACGCGATGGCCTCACAACTTTGGAAAACTATCAAAACAGATTGATCCTTGCAGCTACATATGCCAGCCTACGTTCCAGCGCGGACGGCAGCGATTCTGCCAATCAGCGGGATTCAGCGAGAGTTGCATCTGCTATGGCGAATATCGGTGCTAAATTGGCCTTCGTTCAAAATGAATTATTGTCACTAACAAAGACACAAATCGAACGTTTTATGGAGGAAGAGCCACAATTGCGTCACTTTAGCAAAATGCTTACAGATACGCTCGAAAACAAAGCCTATACACTGTCTCCCGACGTTGAAGAAGTGCTGGCCGCTTTGAGTGAGGTCCATGATGCACCTTATATGCTCTATGAACGCAGCAAATCATCCGATATGCAATTTGATGATATTATGGATGGTGATGGAAAAAAACAGCCAATGTCGGCTGCACTATATGAAGATCGTTATGAAATTTCTGCTGATACGGTTGTACGCCGGGCAGCCTATGATTCGTTCATTCATACATTCGAACAATACAAGAACACCATCGCAGCAAATTACGCAACAGAAGTAACACGGCAGGTCACTATCGCAAAGCTGCGGGGTTATGATTCTGTGACAGACATGCTCCTTCACTCACAACAGGTGACAAAGGAAATGTACCATAACCAGCTTGATATCATTCGAGAAGAACTGGCACCACATATGCGTCGTTTCGCAAAACTGAAAAAGGAAAAATTGGGGCTCTCTGAAATCCGCTATTGTGATTTAGAAGCGCCGCTGGATCCTTCTTACAATCCAGAAACAACCTTTGAGGACGCTGGGAAACTCATACAAGATGCATTGCAAATCATGGGAAGTGAATACAGTGACATGGTTCAAACAGCATTATCCGAACGTTGGGTAGACAGGGCTGACAATATCGGAAAAGCCACAGGTGCTTTTTGTTCCAGTCCGTATGGTGCGCATCCTTATATCCTGATTACCTGGACCAATGCCATGCGTGGTGCCTTCGTGCTTGCTCATGAACTTGGACATGCCGGTCATTTTTACCTGGCAGGCAAAAACCAAAACTTGATGAACACACGTCCATCCACGTATTTTATTGAGGCGCCATCGACCATGAATGAAATGCTTCTAGCCAACCATCTGATGCAGACAGATGATAAAAAGAAAAAACGATGGGTTATCACACAATTACTTGGCACATACTATCACAATTTTGTAACACACTTACTGGAAGGTGTCTTTCAACGCCGTGTTTATAACCTTGCTGAAAACGGGACCCCTTTGACGGCAGATGTGCTATGCGCAGAGCGTTACGACGTTTTAAAATCTTTCTGGGGAGACGATGTAAAAATTGATGAAGGGGCGGGCTTGACATGGATGCGCCAGCCGCACTATTACATGGGTCTTTACCCTTACACATATTCAGCCGGACTGACTGTATCCACCCTCGCTTCGCAGGCAATCATCAAAGAAGGCCAGCCTGCAGTAGATCGCTGGCTCGATGTTCTGAAATCCGGGGGCACCTTGAAGCCGCTCGAATTGATAAAAAAAGCCGGAATTGATATGACCGATGCAAATAACATCCGTAAAGCCGTTGCGCATGTCGGGTCACTTGTCGATGAATTGGGAGCAAGCTACGAATAAATAGCTCGTTGATCATTAATGCCTCTATCCATACAGGATGGAGGCTCTTTGTATACACTCATTTCAGGCATTATTCTTCTGCAAACGAAGCCCGCTCTTCCCCAGAAGAAAACAGGCTGCCACAAAGTGACAGCCTCGTCTTTAAAATCAATCTCGAAAGTAATTAAGTACGCTTTCCACAGCTTGTTCGCCCTGGCCGATACAATCTGGCAGGCCGATTCCTTCGAAGGAGCTGCCGGCGAAAAATATGCCCGGCAATTGTATTGCTGATTCGTTACGAATTTGATTCACCCGGTCGATGTGTCCCACAGTATATTGCGGCATAGCATTTTTCCAGCGCGAAATCACATAAAATTCCGGTTTTTTCTTGATTTTCATCGTTTTATTCAAATCTTTTAATACAACATCAATTATTTCCTTATCTGACAGTTCAACTGCCGACTGATCATCTGGTCGCCCAACATAGCAACGTACCAGCGCTTTACCGGCAGGTGCGGCATTAGGCCATTTTTTATGCGTCCAAGTACAGGCTGTGATGCGATAGTCACTGTTTCGCGAAACGACAAAACCAGTGCCGTCCATGTCTTTTTTGATGGCTGCTGCATCAAAGGCCATCGCAATCGTAGCTACAGATGTTGATGGTACCTCTTCCAGCATCCGGAAATAATCATACTGGCTGAAAATTTTCGGCAATGTGTAGTGTGGTGTGGTCATGACAATAGCATCCGCCTTATAAACGGTACCATCACTAAGCAACACATGATATCCTTGTTCTTTTCTTTCCACATGGTCCACGCTGGTTCGCAAGGAAATATCGACTTGGCCGAGTTGGCTCTCTAGCTCTTCAATCATCGATTCAAGGCCGTTTCGCAGCGTCAGAAACATACCTTTCTTCTTAGAAGATTTTGTTTTCAATTGTTTTTTACTGCCGGTAGACGACTCCTTCAGGCCTTTAATCAAGCTACGGTGTTCCTGTTCGAGCGTATAGAAATTAGGGAAAGTTGCCAGCAAGCTCATGTTATCGATGTCACCGGCGTAAATCCCGGAAAGCAAAGGTTCGACACAATTTTCTACTAGCTCATCTCCAAAGCGACGCCGGAAAAATCCTCCCAGTGACTGATCTCCAGTTTTACCTTTTGGCAGCACATAGTCCATGGCTGCACGCAACTTTCCTTTGGTGGAAAACATGCCGGAAAACAGGAATGGCCTGATTTGTGTTGGCACGCCCATATGTGCCCCTTTCGGCATTTTTCGGAGCTTGCCATCCACAAGGATATAAGACTGCCCAGTTGCATTGCGTACAAGCTGATCATTCATCCCTAGTGATTCTATTAAACGCATGATTGGTTGCTTACGTTCCAAAAAAGAATCAGGGCCACGTTCAATCACGAAGTCCTCATGACGAACAGTCTGAACTTTCCCCCCAAGCCGGTTGCTGGCTTCTACCAATTTGATCTCATACGGCAGATTGTTTTCCTGCATGCTTTTTTGCAGGTAGTAAGCGGTGGCCAGTCCGGTAATTCCGCCCCCTGCAATAAGGATTTTCTTCATTTTCATGCCTTTTCACTGCCCAGTTTTTTCAGCACAGCATTTGCAAGCACTGCAATGAACTCAGGCTTTGCATTCGGCATTTCGGGGCGATAATAATTGGCACCAAGCTCGTCGCAAACAACTTTACACTCATAATCATTGTCGTATAGCACTTCCAAGTGGTTGACAACAAAACCAACTGGTGCATAAACAAAAGATCGATAGCCTTTTTCATGATAAAGTTCACGAGTCAAATCCTGGACGTCCGGGCCGATCCATGGATCAGGTGTATTTCCTTCACTTTGCCAGCCGTTGACATAATTCGTGATGCCTGCTTCTTCCGCAATCATTTTTGCGGTTTCTTTCAACTGTTCCGGATATGGATCGCCATATTGCAGGATTTTCTCCGGCAGACTGTGGGCGGAAACCACCAACACGGCGTTTTCACGTTCCGCATCGTCCATTTTAGCGAATTCGCCGTTGATGCGATCAGCCCAATATTTGATGAAGCCTGGTTCTTTATACCAGCTTTCAATCGACTTGACAGAGATGCCATGTTTGTCTGCTTCTTCCGCTGCTCTCGTATTGTAGGATTTTACACTAAATGAAGAATAATGCGGCGCAAGTACAATGCTGACAGCATCTTTGTATCCATCAGCTGCCATCTGCTTCACAGCATCTTCAATGTATGGCTCAATATGTTTCAACCCAATATATGCTTTGAATTCATATTGATCCTGCATGGCATTCAATTTGGCTTCCAGACCGTATGCTTGATCTTCGGTTATTTTTGCAAGTGGAGATAACCCTCCGATTGCTTTATAGCGATCTTTCAGATCCTGCAGTTGTGCATCAGAAGGTCTGTGTCCATGACGGATATCCGTATAGTATCGTTCAATATCTTCCTCTTTGTACGGCGTTCCGTATGCCATTACTAATAATCCCATTTTCTTTTTTTCCATTTCGAGCACCTCTTTAAAATTTATCGTTTGGAATAGGAATGAATAAAATCTGTCAGTCTCTTCAGCGTTTCCGGTTGTATGTCCGGAGTAACTCCATGCCCAAGATTGAACACGTGACGACCATCTGCTAATGACTGGTCAAGTATCTCTTTTGCTTTTGACAAAATAGTATCCTGGTCAGCAAGCAGAATAGCAGGATCCAAATTGCCCTGCAATACTTTTGTCACGCCCATTTCCCTTGCTTCTTTAATAGATGTGCGCCAATCCAAACCAATTACATCAACCGGCAAATCATTAAACTCAAGCAAGAGATGGCTTGCACCAATACCAAACAGGACAACGGGTACCTGATGTCTGCTGACCTCTGAGCAGATGCGTGACATCACAGGCTTGATATACTTGCGGTAATCATGTGCGTTCAGGGAACCGACCCATGAGTCAAAAATCTGGATGGCAGCCGCACCCGCATTAACCTGTGCTTCCACATAAGCGATAACCATATCTCCAAGCTTTTCCATCAAAGCAAACCAGACATCAGGCTGAGCGTACATCATCGCTTTGGTTCTTGCATAGTTTTTCGAAGGGCCTCCCTCAATCATATAGCTTGCTAAAGTGAATGGAGCACCGCTGAATCCGATCAAAGGTACGTCCAGTTGTTCTTGCGTCAGCAGACGGATCGTATCCAGCACATATGGTACATCGCGCTCCGGATTAATTTCGCCAAGCTCTTCCACATCACCCAATGTTTTAATGGGATTATGAATCACCGGCCCGATCCCGGACTTGATTTCCACGTCTACTCCGAGTGCGGGCAGCGGAGACATGATGTCCTTATATAAAATCGCAGCGTCGACGCCATAGTTCTCCACCGGCAAACGTGTTACATAAGCACATACCTCCGGCTGATGTGTAATTTCAAATAACGAATATTTTTTCTTCAGTTCGCGATACTCAGGCTGGGAACGACCAGCTTGTCTCATATACCAAACAGGAACATAACCTGTTTGTTCTCCGCGGTACGCCTGAATGATTGTATCGTTCAATGTCTTCTTCATCGAATTGTTCACCCTTTTTTGTGTTTAAAAGCATTCAGCCAAAATAGCATTTTTATGTCTTTGCCTGAATTAAAGCCGTGCCTTCAAGACTGTGAATCATCTTCTTTCAATCAATATGAAATGATAATTATTCTAATTATTAACTATAACGATTTCTGTCATACCTGTATAGCAATGCAACTTGTTTGTCATGAATTTGTCAAATCAAAATGACATTTTTACGATTTCTGAGCGTTTTCCTTCCAATTTGGTCAATGGATCGTATGGAACAATAAAATAACGGCGCTCTCCAAGCAAGTCAAAACCTTTAATTGTGTACTCATGCTTACCAGTGATTTCACCAACTTTATTGGGGATACCTTCTGTCTCTTGGTACACGCGGTAAACGACACGGTCATCATCTGAACCTTCCCAAGACAGTTTTCCCTGTAATATAGAAAACCCGCCAAAAGATGTATTTGCCCGCAAATCGCGTATCTCCGGCAAATGAATTGGCTCTGGCAGCTCTTCTGTATTTTCCGGTTGATCAAAAGCAGCTTGCATATCTTGGTGTTTATTGATTTCAGTCAAAATATGTTTTGTCAAGGCAGTCGGATAACTGCTGCCCCCTTGCAAATAATGCTGTTTGTCAGAATGGTCATACCCCATCCATATGACAGCAGTAAAATTTGGCGTGTAGCCTGCGAACCATGCATCTTTTGTTTTACCTTTTGCTTGCGGATGCTGCGTGGTACCAGTCTTGCCAGCTAGCGCCTTGGAAAAGTCTCCTGCACTTGCCGTCCCAGATTTAACAGTTGTTTCCAGCATGGTAGTCATGTCCCATGCGACCTGTTTGCTAAACACATGTTTTTTCTTTATTTTAGATTGGTAGATCGCCTGCCCATCCCGATCAAAAATCTTGGAAATCGCACTGCTTTTGATATATGTTCCTTGATTGGCAAATGTGTGGTAAGCGTCGGCGACCTGCAAAGGGGTAATTCCTTCGCTCAACCCGCCAAGTGCAATAGCCAAGCCTTTATCTGGAATATCGATGCCCATCTTATCCAAATAACTTTTTGCCCTGTCAATACCAACTTGGTCTAGCAACCATACAGGCGCGATATTTTTCGATTGGATAACCGCTTCATACATGGAGACATATCCATCATACCTCCCATCACTGTTGCCCACTGTATAACCTTTCACCGCCATTTTCTGATCCGGCAGCAACGTATATGGCTGATAAGCATCGTTCATCAGTGCGGGACCGTATACAGCAATCGGTTTCATCGTTGAACCGGGCTGTCTCTGAATGGCCGCACGATTCAAATCGCCATATGTAAATTGGCGTCCTCCTAGTACAGCAAGTATTTCGTTCGATGTGTTCTTTGTCAGAACAAACGCACCCTGCACTCCATCAGTATTTCCAGGGAAATATTCATCTTGGTGAAAAGCTTGATAAGCAATTTTTTGCATTTGCTCATCGACGTTTGCAATAATACGATATCCGCCCCGCTTCAATTCCTCAAGTGATAATTGATTGTTGGCTGCAGCTTCTTTCATCACCAGATCAATATAGCTGTCCATCCATGGTCTATCTTTATTTTTTTGCATATGGAGTCCCAATGTTTTGCCTTGCTCCTGCAATCTTTTTTTCGTGCTGAGCATTCCCGATTCACTCATCGCTTTTAAAACGACATTTCGGCGCTGCAACGCCTTATCAGGCTGAGAAACTGGTGAATATCCGTTAGGCCCCTTCACCATGCCGGCCAATAACGCACCTTCAGCTACTGTCAGTGATTTTGCCGGCTTCGAAAAATATTTCTGTGCAGCTGTTTCAATGCCATAAATGCCTTGGCCAAAATAAATATCATTCAAATACAATTCCAAAATTTGCTTCTTGCTATAGTGCCTTTCCAAATAGAGGGCAGCCATTGCTTCTTTTGTTTTGCGCATCCAGGTCTTATCGTTTGTCAGAAATAGATTTTTAACAACCTGCTGCGTTATGGTGCTTGCTCCCTCCACTTTATCCCGGGCAATAATATCTTTGAATATCGCACGTGAAATCGATTTGAGATCAATACCACCATGCTGGAAAAACCTTCTGTCCTCGATAGCTATGAATGCCTGTTGGACGTGTTCCGGAATATCCTCTATCTCCGTCAGACTGCGATTTTGATGGTATATCTCGCCTAAAATTTCCCCATCAGTCGTCTCCACCGTTGTTTTTGCAGGAAGAATCATCTTGTCTTTTTCGACAACTATCGCACCACCATATAAAATGAACATATATCCTGCAATGCTGAAGCATATAATGGCAACTAAAATAACAATAGGTATTTTTACTTTTTTTGAGTATTTAGCCTGCCAGTCATAGCATTTTTTCCAGTATTTTTTCATCTATTCACCTCTTGACGAAACGGCAATAAACGTCTTCATTCATATCTATCTGATCCCTGCATTCACCCAACTATTATACGACAGATCTCTGTACAGCAAAAGCGATACATTATCAAGCAAATCAGTGAACACACTGGAGTAATTCCCATCATTTTCGGGTAAGATATAAATGAGAGTAAGATATTTTAAGAGATACCATTCGATCTGTGTAGTAAGCAGGTAAAAGTAAAATGTTGGAAGGGGAATCATCATGAAAGCATTCATGACAACCGGATCATATGAATTATTAAAGAAAATCGCAGAAAAGCATCGCAACCTTCAATTTATATACATGCAGGGTACTGGTGGCACATTAGCTTATTATGAAGACGAAGGTAACAGTGTTTTTTCATCAGGAAGAGATTTTGAGATATTGCTGACGAAGGGAGAAATCAAGAAAGAAGGCTTCGTAGCGATGAATAACATTCCTGTGATGGAAGAAGGACAGCCTGTATTTGAAGAACAATTCAGGCAGCGCCAGGAAAATATTGAATCTGCAGCAGGGTTTCAGGCTTTCCGTTTGTTGAAGCCGTGCAGCGGCCACACATACATCGTGCTGACACAGTGGAATTCTGCCAAAGATTTCGAAGACTGGAAAGCCTCACCACAATTCAAAGCAGCTCACGACAAGCAGATTATCAAAAAACCCGCCTATTTTGCTGATGAGCCTTTCTTAGGCACCTATCATATGGTAAAAGAAGAAAATACGGATTGACAATCTGTCCCTAAAAAACATCCATCAGCATGTGCTGATGGATGTTTTTCATGAGGATATCATTTATGCAATACATCCTGCTCCAAAAATGTCTTCAAGGATGCTTTATCTTGTTCTCCTTCAATTCTTGCAACCTCTTTGCCATTTTCAAAATGAATCAATGTCGGCGTCCCGCTAATATGGCCGAATTGTTCCCATCCTTCTTCAAATTCCAGGATATTAAGTTTTTTTACATCCACATTCAATTCTTTGGCCAGGGGAACGAGTTTTGGTGTTGTTCGCTGACAATGCGGACAATCAGGGCTATAGAAATAAACTGTGATGTCTTCTTTATTATCGAGCTTTTTTTGCAGTTCCTCAGGGGTGATCTGATTTTGATAATTCGGATCGTCCAGTTGATCAATAGTCGATTGCTTTAAATTTTCCTTGCCATATGGATTCTCGTTATCATCCATCGCCTTGTTGTTTTTATATTGATTTACAAAAAACAACGCCAGCAATAATACGACAATGACTGCTATGATGGCTATCATTTTTTTTTGCAAGATTTAATGCCTCCTGTTCTTCACAAGCAATATCAGATGTGTAGCAAAAATGAGTATGAATGCTGCTCCTGCTAAAAATGGTATCGTAATGAAACCGCCGATGTTGATATACTCTGTATTGCACGGGACTATTCCACAAGAGCTTCCCGCTTCATGCAGTGCCGGCAATTTTTGAACCAGATAATGATATGCGGAGACAAACATGCCGATCCCGCTTAATATGATACCTGGCAAAGCGGTCGCTACCTGTTTTTTCCATAAAGCAACACCATATATGATGACCAATGGATACATCAAAATACGCTGATACCAGCATAATTCACACGGCACATAACCTTTGATCTCGGAGAAATACAAGCTTCCTGCAGTAGCCAGCAAGGCGATGACCCATATGAATAATAGTGGATTTTCATTTTTTCGTTCATTTTCCATACGGTTTTTCTCTCCATTTCTATGTACTGCTTTGATTATACTAGGAGGGAATAAAAAAAACAAAGACAAACTATCAAATAATAACCAGCTTATATAATGTGATTGTCAAATGCGTTCTCGCCCTATGGCAGCAACTGATTTCTATGGACATATACCGCGGCTTGCGTACGATCATTGACCTCCAGCTTCGATAATATATTGCTGACATGCGTCTTCACCGTCTTAATGCCAATATACAGTTTCTCGCTGATTTCCTGATTTGTCATCCCATTGCCAATACATAAAAGGACCTCCATCTCTCTGTCTGTCAAATCATCGTGGAGTGTCCGTGTATTATTGCGGAACCGGTTTACCATCTTACTGGCAACTTTCGGTTCGATCGTATTCTGCCCGCGATATGCCTGTTTGATCGCTGTAACGATTTCATCTGCGGAAGATGTTTTTAAAATATAACTGAATGCGCCAGCTTCAATGGCCGGAAACACCTGTTCATCATCATAATAACTTGTAAGAATGATAATCTTGCAGGATGGCAGTGTTGCCATGACTTGTTTTGTTGCATCAATGCCAGTACCGTTCTCCATCATTAAATCCATCAATACCACATCCGGTCTTTTGGCAAGCACCTCTTCTGCCCCAGCATTGCCGCTGGCCGCCTGGCCGACTACTTCTATTTCATCATCTGTCTGCAAATAAGCAATGATCCCTTTACGCACAATTTCGTGATCATCTACTACCACAACATGTATCATCAGCGTACTCCCCTTTCTTCTACTTGATATGGAATTCGAATATCAATATATGTTCCTTCCCCTGGGATGGAACGTATTGTGAAGGTGCCTCCCAATTCTTCACTGCGTTCCCGCATCGTCTTCAAACCATAGGATGTTTTTTTATCTATGTCTTTCGTGGTATCAAAACCCTTCCCATTATCCCGAATGTGCACAAAAACTTCATGTTCCCGCTTGTAAAGCTCCAGTTTGACATCCGTTGCCTTCGCATGGCGCAGTATATTGGAAAGCGATTCTTGAATGATGCGGAATACATGTTCTTCAACCGTTTCATTTAAAACAAGTGCATCATCCAATAATAGATGAAAATCGATTTGACATTTTTGCCGCAATTCATTGATCAACTTTTTCACACCGTGTGTCAACGGTTCTCCCGACAAGTGAACCGGACGCAAATGTAACAGTAATGCACGCATTTCCGTTTGTGCTTGCAGGGCGGACGCTGCTACTTCCTGCAATTGCTCTTTAGCAATGTGCGGATTTTGATCCATTTGTTTCAGGGCTGCTTCAGACATCATTGTCAATGCGAATAGTTGCTGGCTGACAGCATCATGTAGATCTCTCGCAAGACGCTGCCTTTCCTCAATGACTGCAGTTTTGTGTGCAGATTTAGCAAATTCAGATTTTTCATCCGCCATGCGTTGCATGGATTTGACTTGGTTTTGCATTTTAACCCCCAGTTCGTTAAGCTCATTGACTATCCTCGTTACCTCATCTTCCTTATCCGTATAAATACTGGAATCATAGTTGCCGTTGGCGTATTGGGTAATCAGCACAGACAAAGAATCAAGCCGCGATTTCAAGTTGCCGCTCGACCGAAACCCAGCATAAATGGAAATGATGACTGTCAGTACAATATATAAACTAATAAAGACGAAAATACTCGCAGCGCTAAGCCATGTAGGTTCAAACAACACATAAATGGAAAGCAGAACCGACAAAAGGGTGACGGTCGTAATAAACATGGCATAGAAATGTGAACGAATATAACTATATCGAATACCGTTGATATGCCTGAACATGCCTCTCCCCCCTTTTTTATACCTGATCAATGCGAATCGATCCAGCTTTTAATTTGATGAAGAAATCAAGCTTTTGTTCAGCTGTTTCAAAATCTTTTGTTTCAAAAAACATGGACCTGCCGATGCCATCGACTGTTTGACCAAGTACTTCAATATCTCCCGCTTTTACATAGGCTTCTACTCTGAAAGCAACATTTTCAGGTACAAGGATATGCACGTCGCCTGCAAGAGAGTTGATGCGAATTGGCGTCTTTTTTTCCGGTATGAAGGCTTTGGAAAAATCAAGATAAAAATCTCCCGCCATACTCCTTAGATTCATCGGCTCTACCTTCCAATTCGGCTGATTGTACTCAAAATTTCCTACCATGGAAAAAGAACCTTTGCCATAGTTTTCATCGTGCATTGTCGTATTTTGATAATATTTTCCATGGTGATCGTTTTGCTTGTATTTTATGATGAGGCCGTTACCTCGGACAAAGAAAAATCCAACGTAAACAATGAGCAGCGGCCACAGCTTGAATACATCCCCGAATGTGAAAGCGATGACGTTAAAGCGGTCAAGCAAAAGCAACGTTCCAAAGATAATCAGAAATGATCCACCCATCCAGCTGCCACCGCGAAACCTCATCCGTTCAATCAGCATCTTTAGCCCGATGACAATAAACAGAACAGGGTAAAGGTAAAGCCAAGCTGATTTCATATTGAATGTGGCAATACCGATATTTTCCAGCACTAACATGACACCAATGCCGATCAAAATGAGTGCGATGATATAATTTGCCAACCCCTTGCGCATCTTTATCCCCTCCTTTCTCCTTCAAATGTGAAGCCCACCAGCCTTTTGTTCTTTAATTGATAGACTGCAAGCAGCGTCACAACCACTCCGCTGATGATGATAATGGTTTGCATAGAAATGCCGGTAGCCAGTAAAAATGCTGTAGTTGCGTATGATACAGGAACGAGACCAGTAGAAACGGTCATAAGAAAACTCATCATTCTTCCAAGCATTTTCTTCGGTGTCGTTTGCTGCAGCATGGTCATCAACGGAATGTTGACGATTTGTGTTACTAAAGCCATCAATGCAACGAGGGCTGCGAGATGCCACAAATTACCGGCGAAACCAGCCACCATAAAGAAGACCCCGAGCGCAATCAATCCAGCGATCATGGCTTTACCTGGTTTTTTCAATGTTACAGTTGCAAGTATCGCTCCGCCAATTAAGGCACCGATTCCCATAGACACTTCCACCGTTGCAAGACTTCCTGCAGTGCCATGGAATACGTCTTTCACAATCACTGGAAGGCCAATAGAAAGCGGACCGGAAAAAAAGAAGTTCAGGAAAAATGCCATGACCATTACAGAAACGACCAACTTATTTTTTCGCGCATATGAAAAACCTTCTTTCAGTTCAACAAAGGCGGGGGTCTTTTCCATAACCTCTTTTTCCTCTTGAAGACGTATCAGCAACACAGTGACGGCAGAAATAAAAAGCATTACCAAAGCTGTAGTAAAAACGCCTGTGAATCCAATGAAAGCGATCAAACTGCCTCCTAATGCCGGACCAAGAATCGGGCTGATCTGTCCAGTCATTTGAATGATGGAATTACCACGCTGTAAGTGCTCAGCTGGCAAGAGCATTGGTACCATAGAATTCAAAGCTGGATAACTGAATGCATCCGAGATGCCGAACAAAGCTGCCAGCACTATCAGATGAATGCTTGTTACCGTATCTGTCCATAAAAACAACAGCAGCAAACCAATCAGCAATGCTCTGGAAAAATCGGAAATGAATAGAATGGTACGTTTATTCATACGGTCTGCGAGCAGCCCCCCGGTTGTCAAAAATAATAATCTTGGTACTGCAGCTGCAAAAAACAGCATTCCGAAATAGAAACGGTTGTCGCTCAGTGAAAGCATCAGCCATTCACAGCCCAACAAGTAAACATAATACCCTGGAGCTGAAAAACTGGCACTTAGCAATAAAAACAAATAATTACGGTTCTTCATGAGTGAAAATTTTTCAATGGCTTTTCCCTGTTTAATGGTTGTATCCATTGATGTCACCTCTTCCTAGTTTCTGTTTTCATTTTATCTCGCAGAAACTAACGGCAACACCATCCCCAGCATGCTTTTAATTCAGACTCAAGACCGAGAACGCCGGATTTGACTTTTTTCATAAAGACGTTTAGACGCCACGAAGACCATACCGCCAAGGAAAAAGCCGGTTAAAATATCAGTTAGATAATGAACGTTGATGAAATAACGGCTTATCCCGATTAATAGAACCAGCAAGATGCTTGTTCCAAAGACGACGCGCCTCACTGTTATTGATGCTACTTTTTTCATTAGAAAATAGGTAAGCAAACCATAGCACACGATCGCTACTGCAGAGTGGCCGGAGGGAAAACTGTACCCTTCCGCATTTGCTCCAATATTGATACTTGGCCTTTGGCGGGCGACTGCTATCTTTACAACAGTATTGATAAGAGATGTAAATAGCACCCCTCCAACGAACACAACTGCTTGCAAGTAGTCACGATACATTAACACCAACAGAATCCCCATACATATCACCAAAGGCAAGATAAAAAAGGTAGAACCGAAATTCGTTACAAAACGAAAGAAATCGTACAATCCTGTTCCCTTCACTTGGTCGACAAGAAACCTAGTTTGTTGATCCGTATATGGCAGAAAATCTCTTTTAATTTCAGTCACCCAAATGATGCAAACCAAGAATGGAACCAGTAATAGCAAAAATCGGCTCCAAAATTTCTTTTGTTCCATGAAACATACTCCTCTCACAATGTAACCATTATAGCAGAGAAGTTCTCGCTCTGGTTCTGCCTTTTTTCAAAATCGCAATAGCATGCGAAATCAGAAGTATAGTCATTCCTTTCCGCAATCTTGTAAAAAAGGTTTCAAATGAACTTGTTGGGGAATATTAATTTTAGAATAGATATACTGAAGACAAGAAAAAAGGACGGGATACTATGGATAAAGATATGGAAAAATTAATTGAAGGTTTGAACGAAGATTTGGCTCATGAATTTGCAGCAGCAATTCAGTACACTTACAGCGCCAGCGTAGTCAGCGGACTGTACCGCAGTGCTTTAAAACCTTTTTTTGAATCAGAAATCAATGATGAATTGGGTCATGCCCTCTATTTATCTGAAAAAATCAAATCACTTGGCGGCATCCCGACCACTGAATCGGCGGAGGTTCCTCAGCCTACAGAAGTAAGGGAGTTACTGGAAGCTTCATTACAAGCTGAAAAAGACACCATAACTCGCTATGAAGAGCGTAAAAAACAAGCTGAAGCATTGCATATGACTGAGCTTGTCGTCAAACTGGAAGATTTGATCACTGACGAAACACACCATAAAGAAGAAATTGAACGTTTATTGGAAGATGCAAGATTAGGATGATTTCCAAATACAGGAAGCTGCTAGGGACAAAGATTCCCGGCAGCTTTTTTCATGTTTTATCATTTTTTCGAGAAATTCAATGCTTTTGCTCTACAGAAATTTGTCGCAAGTTTACAATAGCTGAATTTTTCCGACGAAACTATTATAATGGAACAAAATGAGGGAGGGGTTTGTTTGTTTAAGAAGATCCAGCAAGAGATAGATGCATTGTATCCGGAAATGGTTGAGATCCGCAGATACTTGCATCAACATCCTGAATTATCTTTTCAGGAGTATCAAACAGCAGCGTATATTGCCGATTTTTATGAACAACTTGGTTTACCGTACCAGACAAAGGTAGGAGGCAACGGAGTGGTCGCAACACTAAAAGGCGGCAAACCAGGAAAAACGGTTGCACTTCGCGCAGACTTTGATGCATTGCCCATTCAAGACGTGAAGGATGTCCCATATAAATCACAAGTCCCAAATGTTATGCACGCATGTGGGCATGATGGTCACACGGCAACACTTTTGGTTCTAGCAAAGGTACTGGCGGCTCATCAAGAAGAAGTAGCTGGCACAATCATATTCCTCCACCAGCATGCAGAAGAATATGCTCCAGGTGGTGCGAAGCCGATGATTGAAGCAGGGGCACTGAAAGATGTTGATGTGGTCTTTGGCAACCATCTTTGGGCAACGACTCCACTTGGCACAGTCCAAACTTCTAAGGAAGCTTTTATGGCGGGAGCGGACCGTTTTGCAGTTACCATTCAAGGACAAGGTGGACACGGCGGATACCCGCATGAAACCAAAGATGCCCTGGTGATAGGCAGTCAACTGGTCACTCAGCTGCAGACGATTGTCAGCAGAAAAATGGATCCCTTGGATACCGCCGTCGTAACAGTTGGTAAATTCACTGCCGGCAATGCTTTCAATATCATCGCAGATACGGCCAATTTAATCGGCACTGTTCGCTACTTTAAACAGGACACTCAGGAGGGTATTATGAAAGAAATAGAACAAATCGTCAAAGGTGTCTGTCTTGCGAATGGAGTTACATATACGTTCAACTATGAAAAAGGATATCCGCCATTAATCAACCATGCTGAAGAGGCAGCGCTTGTATTACGTGCGGCAGAGGATGTAGACGGCGTGGCCCACGTCGAAAATGTGGCTCCTGTGATGGGCGGAGAGGATTTTTCTTATTACGTGCTGGAAAAGCCGGGTGCTTTCTTTTTTACAGGAGCACAAAAAGAAGGAA
The DNA here is from genome assembly GCF_042683165.1 of Tigheibacillus halophilus. Lineage (NCBI taxonomy): Bacteria > Bacillati > Bacillota > Bacilli > Caryophanales > Bacillaceae > Tigheibacillus > Tigheibacillus halophilus. The sequence goes on along the minus strand of NZ_JBHUIZ010000003.1, from coordinate 265,642 downwards.
ATCATTATCCGCATCACCATCCGCATTTTGATTTCGATGAACGTGCCATGCCAATTGCGGCCAAAACACTATTTGGCGCATATCTGGCCTATCAAAAAAAACATTCTGTTTAAAAAAACAGCGCAGACGCTAGTTGTCTGTGCTGCTTTTAGTTAAATAAGAAAAAATCTTCTATGATTTTTTGAGGCCACTGAAAATATAAGGTTATTTTATGATATAGGTTTTCTGTACACTAAAATCCCCACTAAAATTCCTTTTTTGGATTTTTAGTAAGGATTTCTAATAACACAAGGAGTATTTTCTCCCTGATTTAGTTCATCAACTTCAATATTCTTTTTATATTCACTTTTTCCACTTCATTCTCCGCAGACAAAAAAGTATAAGGATTACCTTCCCGCCTCCGACCTATTTTGGTTACACCGCGGAAATTTTATGTTTCACATACCCGAATATAAACACAAAAACGAAAACCGCTCCTCCGACAAACACTACTGCACCGGCAAGAAATGCTTTCAATAGAAGTAACAGTACCGTGAATATCACTAGCTGAAGCAATGCCAACTGCAACAGCCACTTCATCAATGCTTGCTGACGTATTTTCGTTTCCACCGGGTAAATATCCAGCCAGACGATCGTGCGGTGATGCTGATATAATGTCATCATTTGAAAAATGCTCATATACAAGAATAATATCGCGAAGATTACTTTCATCCAAAAGTTGGGTACATAATACATAACCAAACCGCCGATAATGATCAGGCGCACATACATCCCAAAATAATCACCACTGCGGATGAAAGTGATCCGGTACAAATAATCGAATGTCGATTTTTGCTGCATCGGGATTTTTCCACTGACAAGGCGGACGAGTGCTTGGCGTTTTTTTACCCTGTTTTTCAAATGCGGCACATCTGTAAACATATTAGCAATCCGATAAAACGTCTGCATACGATGAGTATCTTTTTCCACAAGTAAATTCCAGTTAAGCCCTGTTTGCTGTTTGGCATTCCACCACCCCCACAGAAACAGACCAATGAATAAAACTGTGGCCATCCCTGCAAATAACATCGTTCCTTTTGATGCGAAATAAAAGACGGCGAAATTCAGCAGGAATCGGACAATCTGTTCGGCAACCCGGACATTTTTGTCCCTGATTTGCAGCATCCACCAATTAGCCAACAAGTTCCAGACTTTAAAAATGAGCAGCACGAGCAGCATCAATAAATAAACAGAACCTTCCCTTTGTGGAAAAGTGGCGAAATATAGCGGTCCTAATGCCGCGGCCACAAGCAGTACTAGATACAGTTGGATTACAAAACTGTAAATCAGCGTACTTTGGAAGTACCTTCCCATTTTATCCTCAGCAGGCAAAATGAACACTAAATCCGCTTCCTGCAGCATCGTACGTACAGGACTGTAGCTGGCCACTGCAGCAAATAAAATACCTATAATTAAAGCAGAAGGGAAATTTTCCGGCAGCTGAGCAAGCCAGCGCTGATAATAAAAGGCAAGAGCAGAAACCAGAAACAGCATCGCAACAGCCATATGGCCATTGAATATGTATTTCAGATAACGGCTTGTCTCTTTCAAATGGGCAGAAAATCTTTTTCTGAAAAAGTCCCGAGCGTCAAACATGGCCATCTTCCTTTGTCAGCTGGACATACATTTCGTCCAGCGTGGCTTCAGCCATACCGAATTGCTTGCGCAGTTCTTCCAATGTACCTTTTGCACGGATCTTCCCTTCATGCAGTATAATGAATCTGTCACAATACCGCTCCGCCGTTGCTAAAATATGGGTTGACATTAATATGCCCGAGCCACCTTTTTTCATATCATTCATCAGCTGCAAATAAGACTGAATGCCAAGCGGATCCAATCCGACAAATGGTTCATCCACAATATAAAGCGGTGGTTCGATCAAAAATGCGCACATGATCATCACTTTTTGCCGCATCCCTTTTGAAAAATGGACAGGAAACCACTGCAGCCGTTTTTCCATTCGGAATTCTTTCGTCAGCTTCTCTAACCTTTTTTCAAAGATATCTTCGGGAATCTCATAGGCCATCGCCGTAAGCCGCAAATGTTCATACAAGGTAAGTTCATCATATAATATCGGCATTTCAGGAATATAGGCCAACTGGCTGCGATACCCCTTCATATCCTGCTGCAATGTTTTACCGTTAATCGAGACTATCCCTGATTTTGGCTGCATCAGACCGATGATATGTTTAATAGTTGTACTTTTTCCCGCTCCGTTCAATCCGATCAAGCCGACAATTTCTTTCGGCTGGACATCAAATGAGATGCCGTGTAAAACATTTTTATGTGTATATCCGCCTTCGAGATTTTCAATATGCAATAAAGGTTCCACAAACGTTCTCCCCCTGCTTGCTTTCATCTATTTTGAACATACAATGGCATCCACTATAGGTGGACAAATGCCTAATTGCACTTGTGTCAAAGGAAACGACATTATACTTTCCTTACCGCCAAGTACCCAAATTTTAACACCTTTCACAGGCAAAAGCCATTCAGAAAGCCATTGTCGACAGGATTAGACAATCACACAGTGCCAAGCGCCAGAATAAGATAAATTAGAACTAATAAGATATCTCCGTATAGACGAGCAGGGCTGCCTATGTAACAGGAAATAATTTGCACGAACAGGAGAAGTCCATCAATAGACAATGTCATGACAATAAGTGACCTCATCCTCGCCATTTCTTCCTTTTTAAAATACATGAAACCAAATAAAAAAAAACTGGTATAAATGATGGCATAAAGAGCCACAATAATGAATGAAGAAAGAGGATATGATTTGCTTCACCACAAATGTATCAAAACAAATGAGGTGTTTGTGTTGGCGTATCCATCACTGCAATGAAATTTGTTTTAAAAACAAATGGGGTGTTTGCGAAAGAAAACTAATGAGAAAACCCTTTTGCCAGCAATCTTTTTTAAGATCCTGACAAAAAGGTTTTTGTAGACAGTTAAGCAGGCAACGTTTAACAACTTACAAAAGACATTAGCACTTGACTCTTTCTTCCCTGCAAGCTGGCTCTTATTGGGTCAGCTTGTTTTGGTTGGTCTTCCTTATTACGTACCTTCCCCTCACTGGACAGGCTATCCTTTAGAACCTACAATGAGAGAAAGAGCATGAAGGGATGGATAAGAATGGGAAAACATGATGATTGTGTGTTCTGCAAGATTATTAATGGCGAAATTCCATCAGCAAAAGTTTATGAAGATGAGCATGTGTATGCTTTTCTCGACTTAAGCCAGGTTACGAAAGGGCATACTTTGGTCGTGCCAAAAACACATACCAAAAACATATATGAGACGCCAGCCGAAGTTGCAAAGGAATTTTTCGCCCGAATTCCGAAGATCGCCAATGCCATAAAAAAAACATACAAACCTGTTGGCATGAATTTGCTGAATAATAATGAACCACCTGCCGATCAGTCAGTATTTCATCTGCATATGCATTTGATTCCAAGATACGGCAAAGGTGATGGCTATTCCGCCAATTGGACAATACATGAAAAAGAATACACACAGAACGATCTTCAGCAAATTGCTAAAGATATCCATGACAATGTACCACAGTGATGAAAAAAATTGGATTGATGCTTTCAATTAACTGAAAAGTTTGTTATACTATTACTCAAACACTTTGCAGTTGACAGTGAGTGTACAGCTGGAAGTGAAAGAGCTTAGCAGAGCAGAGGAGAGAATGGAATATGAAAACAAGAGTATTGGTCATTTTGTCATTACTGGTAGCCATTGGTGCTGTATTACATGCGGTTATGCCGCCGTTGTTGTTTGGAATGAAGCCCGATATGCTGCTTTCCATGATGTTTCTTGGGATTATGCTTTTTCCTAAACCAAAATATGTCATTGTATTGGCGATTGCCACAGGGGTCATTTCCGCTTTGACGACAGACGCACCTGGCGGGCAAATTGCCAACATGATCGATAAACCTATTACTGCTTTTGCATTTTTAGCATTATTTCTGATGTTAAAGCATGTTGTCAATATCAATATTGCCGCACCCGTGCTGACAGCGGTTGGTACTATCATCAGCGGCAGTATCTTTCTCAGCGTAGCCTTGTTTATCGTCGGGCTGATGCAGGGAGGTTTTTTGGCATTATTCATCGGCATCGTACTGCCTGCAGCTGCAGTGAATACGCTTGTAATGATCGTTGTTTTTCCGGTCGTACGTGGCATATTGAAACGGGCAAAACCAGCAACAGTGTGATTTTAACGTAAAATCCAAAATCCTCCGGCAGATGATCGGAGGATTTTTTTACTTAGAAGACATGTGTCATTACAAGTATTTATGGGAATATGTAGTATAATGACAATACATGACTTGTGCACGATATTTATTAACCGTGCATGCAAATTAAAGGAGCTGATTTGAATGTCCAAGACGAAATCTTTTTTGCTCGGTATTGCTGTAGGTGGCGTAGTCAGTGCAACGACCACTTTGTTCACAGCACCATTGTCCGGAAGGGATTTACGCACACGTGCGAAACAACAGGGAGCGGAATGGCTCGATCTGCTTGAAAATGTAAAGAATGATGGTCTGAAATTAAAAGACCAAATTGCTCAAACCTCTAAAGAAGGTGTGGTCATGATCAAGGATTTGACACAGGAAATCAAAACATCCGTTACGGAATGGAAAGAGTCAGTCGAACCGCATCAGAAGAAAATTCAAAGCTATCTGGAACAGATCGAAGGCAGTTTAAAGGAATTGGAAGAAAAAGTAAAAAAAGAATAGTATAGTAAAGTGTCCCGGCGTGAATTTTTCCTTCGCCGGGACACTTTTTCATTACTTACGGGAGGACAATCAGCTTACCTTTAAAGCTATTGTTTCTCTCCGGTTCCAAAACAATGGTTTTCAAATCGAAAGCAGCATATCATTCAAGACAGGCTGCTTTCTTTTCGCATGATTACTTCTTCGGTTTTAAGTCTTCAATAGAATCAATATCCATATATTCCGGTACGACCAGTCCTATCTTGGCACCGGTGAGATTTTCTCCAAGATCATTGAATTTCCCTTTGAATTTATCATAAAAATCTTTGTGGGTGATCGGCAGCCAGGCAGCAAGTGTCGCATCTCCATCGCCATGTGCAATTGACTCAAAAACGACAGCAACATCAACTGGTGTGACTGTCACATCAAACCCCTTCTTCTCCATGACTTCTTTCACTACGCTTGAGGAGGCTCTTTCAGAGTCCCAAGGGGTGGAAACGAGCTCTACTTTTACTCCATTGACATCAGGGACTCCTTTTGTCCATTCTTTTACTTTATCAGGATTATCGGCAACCCATTTTTTAGCTACTTTATCGATCTTTTCTCCTGATTCTTTAGAATCATACATGATTCCTTCCATGTCTTCTACTTCCCAGTGAAACTGATCAAGTAATTTATATGCTTCTGGTTTGTCTTTTTTCAATCCTTTCCTGGCAAGGGTTTTGATTTTTTCTTCCCCGCCATAAACACCTTTGGGGTCATCCAAATATTTCATGTCCGGGTACTTGGCAAATGTCCAATGGGGATTCCAGCCAGTGATGATAATCGGTGATTTTTTCTTCATTGCTTTATCCAGCTCTGCCGCCATAGCTGCAGTAGACGCTTGTTCCAATTCCCAACCTTGCAAATTATCATATTCCTCCAGTGCTTTCTCCGTTGTCACGGTGATTCCGGCGCCAGGTTCAATTCCAGTAATAGTATAATCGACTGCCTCTCCGTAATCATCTGAATCATTCTTCTTGCTGCCATCGTTTTTACTTTCTGAGCTGCAGCCTGCAGCCACTGCTAATATAAAAAACAGAGTGATACTAAACATCAACCATTTCCGGTTTAGATACATTGCTTTCAAACTTTTTTCTCCTCCTTAGCGCCAAATACAAATACTCAGGTACAGTCAGCGCTTTCAATTTTTATCTAAAAATTGCAGGCATTCACTCATGCAATTGTGAATGCCTGCAACCACCTTTATGCAGGAAAGAAAGCATACCAGCTATCCTTCCTTCCAAATGAGAGATTGCAACCATTGTTGCGGTGCAGACTTCATCATTTCGCTGTTATTATTTCTGTTTCAAATCTTCAATGGAATCAATGTCCATATATTTCGGTACGACAAGGCCGATTTTAGCCCCTTCCAAATTTTCACCTAGGTTATCCACATCGTCCTTGTATTGTTCGTACAAATCACCATGTGTCGCCGGCAGCCATGCTGCAACCATGCCATCCGCTTCGCCATCAGCGACTGCTTTCCACATGACCGCATTATCAAGAGGTGTGATGTTGACTTTAAAACCAAGATCTTCCAAAACCTTACCGATCACATTTGTAGAAGCAATTTCGGTATCCCATTCTACATAGACGAGTTTAACTTTCTCTCCATTTGATTTTTCTACACCTTTTGTCCATTTATCGACGGTGTCTTTATTTTTATCGATCCATTTTTGTGCGGCTTCTTCGGGGTCTTTTCCATCCTGAATATCGAGCATGACTTCTTCAATGTCATCCTTGGACCACTTGAAATTATCCAGCACCTTATAAGCATTCGGCATGTCATCCTTCAATCCTTTACGGGTCATCGTGTTGATAGTTTCCGCCTTACCGAAAACTCCTTTCGGATCATCCAAATATTTCAAGTCATATTTGGCGAACATCCAGTGTGGAGACCAGCCGGTAATCACAATCGGATCTTTTTTCTTGATTGCTTCACCCAATGCTGTGGCCATAGCTCCGCTGGAAGATGTCTCCACTTCCCAGCCTTTCATGTTGTCGTATTCTTCAATTGCCTTCTCTGAAGCCTTAACGACACCGGCGCCAGGCTCGATTCCTGTCACTTGGTAATCGACCGCTTTACTGTAATCTGTTTCACCGTCCGCATTTTTATCTGCTGAATCATCAGCACCACATCCAGCCGCGGCAAGTGTCAAAGCCAGGCCAGCTGCCATGCCGAATTTTTTCCAGTTCCATTTCCTCATGAAATAACTCCCCTTTTATATTTATTTATGAAAATCATTCGCCTTACAAGGCAATTCATAACCACATTAGTCTTTTTTGCTGTTTGCAGTTTGTGTCAATCTGTCAATGATGATTGCCAATATGACGATAGCGATACCTGCTACAAATCCGGAACCTACAGTTGCACGCTGCAGTGCGGATAAAACATCCCTTCCAAGACCCTTCGCTCCGATCATTGAAGCGATGACAACCATCGAAAGGGCTAACATAACCGTTTGATTGATACCTGCCATGATGGTTTGTCTCGCCATCGGCAATTCCACTTTGAACAACTTCTGAGCCCCCGTGCTGCCAAAAGCCTCAGAAGCTTCAACAAGTTCTTCAGAGACCTGTCTAATTCCCAGATTTGTAAAACGTACTGTCGGCGGGGTGGCAAATATGAGTGAAGCAAACACCCCCGGCACCATGCCAATTCCAAAAAATGCCACAGCCGGAATCAAATATACAAATGCAGGCATTGTCTGCATAAAGTCCAGAATCGGCTTAAGTATTGCCTCCACAATGCGGCTTTTAGCCATCCAAATTCCAAACGGCACACCAATAATGACAGAAAGCAAACTCGATATGAGCACAAGTGTGAATGTATCCATCAACTTATCCCACAGCTCCTGATTATGAATCAGCCACAAACCGACAATTGAAAATACTGCCAGGCCGATTTTTTTTCCAGTCAGGAAAAAAGCAAGTACAGCGACAATAATGATGACGACAACCGGAGGAATTGCTGCAAGAGAACCCGAGAGAAATTCCATGAAGTCTCCAAAATTGTCTTTGATGGAATCAAATAAAAATGATAATTTATCTGTTACCTTATCCACTATCCAATCTGTTCTTTCTGCAATGGGCAGTTTCGCCATGATATTAAGCATTTTCCAAAATCACCTCGCTGTCTCCCGCCAGTGCTGCGATGACAGCACCACGGACGATAATTCCCAAAAGTCTTTCTTCTTCTACAACAGCGACAGGAATCGGCGAACCATTGATGATATTGAAAATGTCCTGCATAGAGGTATCTTTTTCTACTTTAGCGATGTCTGTTTTCAATATCTCATGCAAATCGCGTATTTCCTTATTCTTCGCTTCAGATGCATCATCGGCTGTCACATAGCCCTTCAGATTTCTTTTTGAATCAACGACAAGGATGCTCGAGATTCCTTCTTTTTGCATTCGTTCCAACGCCACACGCGGACCATGCTTATCAATATTGACTGTTTCCGGGCGCTTCATAATGTGATGCGCTGTCAGGATTTTTGTACGATCCACATCTTCTACGAATTTCTCCACATAATCATTAGCCGGATTGACAAGAATCTCTTCAGGTGTGCCGATTTGTACAATCGAACCATCTTTCATCAGTGCAATACGATCTCCAAGTCGGAGGGCTTCATCCAAATCATGAGTAATGAAAATGATCGTTTTTTGCATGGTTGCCTGCAAATCAATCAGTTCATCCTGCATTTCCTTGCGGATCAGAGGATCCAGCGCAGAAAAGGCTTCATCCATCAGCAGTACTTCCGGGTCATTTGCCAATGCTCTTGCAAGTCCGACACGCTGCTGCATCCCGCCGGAAAGTTGGGATGGTGTCTGTTCCAAATAACCACCAAGCCCGACCATTTCCAGGGCTTTTTTTGCACGATTTTTCCTCTCATTTTTATCTACTTTTTGTATTTCCAGACCGAATTCTGCATTTTCCAGGATGGTTCTGTGCGGAAATAATGCAAATCGCTGGAACACCATACTCAGTTTTTCCCTGCGGACTTTTCTCAGTGCTGTTTTATCCATCCTGGACAAGTCATCACCATCGATCAAAATAGAGCCCTGGGTCGGCTCAATCAAACGGTTTATCAATCTTACCAGCGTCGATTTTCCGCTCCCCGACAAACCCATGATCACAAAAATTTCGCCAGCATCTACAGAGAAGCTGGCTCGGTTGACACCTACAGTGCACCCTGTCTGCTTCAATATATCACTCTTGGACAACCCATCTCCAAGTAGCTTTATAGCTTGCTTCGTATTTTTTCCGAAAACTTTCGTTAAATTTTCTACCTCAATAATCGGCATGTCTTCACCCTTTCGTTCGCTTCTTATATGCGAGTAAGCACAAAAAGCACTTGTTTTTCACAGGCACGCTTAGAGAAGGTCTCCGTTGTACTTATCGTAGAAAAACTGCAAACAAGCAATGAGACAATCTGCTGCCCTGTAAGAACTGTGATTCAAGACTTACTGCATAAATTTCCCTTACCAACCCTGTTGATAATGGTAGTACTTGATAAATGCATAAAACCGGTAAAACCGGCTTATCATCAAAAGACCATCTGCTAAGCAAGGCCCTATTGCATTTCCGCACCTTATTCATTTAAACGTACTGGTCGTAAATCCTTCCGCCAATTAACTATATAATGTTTCCATTGTACTTTTCAAACTTTATAAACCGTCAATTTCGTTTATATTTTATGTACAGTTTAAACTGTACAAATTTATCAGTGTATTTCCTTTTAAATACTCCATTTTGCTTTCAAATACTGACCAATGATCCTTTGGAGATTTTTGGGAATATATTGTAACCTTGAAATACCAATGTTTTAGGAGGCAATCATGACGACTCGGGACATGGAAAATGCCACAAAGAAAATTATCGTAGAATTTGCGAAGACCATTGAATTGTTTGACTTGAACCCATTGGAAGCACGTCTATTCGCGTATATGTATTTAACTGGGAAAACCATGACACTCGATGAAATGAGTGAGGCACTCGGCAAAAGCAAAACGTCGATGAGCACGTCTATCCGTGCCCTCGCCGATTTAAATCTGGTAAGCAGAGTATGGGTAAAAGGCGTTCGAAAGGATGTTTATGAGGCAAATGCGCAGTTGTTCAACCTTTTCATCAGCTCTTACACAAATAAATGGATAGATGCTCTCGTCCACCAGCAAACAGTATTGAAACAAATTAAAGATGACTACAGCAAAATAGAAACTCCTGTTAATTTACATTCGTACGCCAATTTCTCCGAACGGCTGGATTATATTATTGAATTCCACCAGCATGTCGCAGATTTCTTTAAAGAGATGAAAGAGGGCTGATTTTGTTGCAACGTGAAGCCGAAAACTCCTGTACAACCAGTACAGGAGTTTATTTTCGTCTTCCTTCTTTCATGACGCGCTTTCTTTTTCTGGAACGCAGTCTGCTCAGTCTGTCATCTTTTTCTAATATAATTTGGCAGAACTCACTGATCAGCATTGGGCAAATATTTTCAGCTTTCAAAGCTGCCAGCGTCTCCTCTGCTGTCAGTTGCCGCGGTAAATGCGCAGTAAACTCCTGCAAAAGAGAAGAATAATCAAGCAGTCCTTCTTCTTTTTGGTATTGATATTGTTGTTCAAGCTCGTACAGCTTTTCCATCAAGTCCTGATAGGTTTGCCTGCCGACCCTGTTTTCAATAATCATTTTTGTAAAAGGGTAACGGCTGAAATCTATGATATTCATTAGGAGCTGTAAATGGAATGCAATCTGATCATCTTCACTTGCCCGCAACATCTGCACCCCCCATACTACTTTTATGCTACTGTAAGACCCCTTTAAAAAATTAGAAATTAACAATTTTTCAAGTGTCGAAAAAAGTGGATAAAAAACTATTGATTTTTCCTTGCAAACGTACTACTATCATCTAAGGATTTAAATCACATCTAAGGAGTGACCGCAAAAATGAACTGTTGGAAATCTATCAATGTAACGAAACAATATGGGCTGCACAGATTATATTTCATTTCATTTTTGACTGGTCTGCTGTCTTTCATTATCCTGTATGTACCTGTTTCCATTATGCACGGCACACATGCCGTCAAAGAAATCGGTATGATTGGTTTTATTGCGGCAATACTGCTCCTGCCGATTGTGCACGCCTGTATGCATATTTTACCATTAATTTTGGTTAAAAAACGTATTAATCTAAAAAAATACCGTGCGAGAAGCTTGCTGCTGCCATCGTTGGCCTATACACAGCAATTTTTATCCAAGCGGATGTCGATAGCGATTGCACTGGCGCCAACCCTTTTTATTACCTTTCCCGGAATGCTCGCCAGTTATCTTTTCGTAGATTATGATGTGTATATTTTATTATTCACAAGCGCGCATATCGGGTTTTCATTTATCGATTTCTTATTTGTCGCCCATATTTCAAAAGCACCTAAAAAATCATTTGTCGAAAACGGCCCACACGACTTTGATATATTGACAGAAATGGAGTGAAGCATCTGGCTTCCCTCCATTTTTTTGTCTCAATTTGTTGTTGGCAGACAGTTGCATCTCACCTCATATGAATGAGCCCTCTCCATACAGCAGGCAACGCCCCCCTACCCAACATGCAGATAATCTGGTAAAGTGATCATATGGTTTTTAGATGAATGAGTTATTTGAGCGTAAGGGGGGGTATTAATGGCAATTGTTTTTCCCGTGTATGGGCTATTCATTTTTCTTGTTTTCAATTTCCTTATGCTGCGTTTTTGCTTGCGTATGGGTATTAAATCAACAAAACAAAACGGTGTACTGCGCTTCACCAACATCATGATTTTGATTATGCTGGTAACATCGTATATCGATGTATTAAACACGGCAAATTAGCAAAGTATACATAAAGAAAAATTTTCAATATCTGTACACCGCTTTCAACCATATTATTTTTTTTAGCGTGCAAATATGTTATATTTAACCATATGCTTGTGTTCAACAATAAAGTAAACCACCTGAAGATGGAAGAAAGTGAAGCTTTTTCTGGCACGCGATCGCTTCTGGGCAAACTTGACCCGTATTCATGCGGTTGCAAAAAGCGTATCACTCTTCAAAGATCCTGTGTGATTTTGCTGTATTATTGAATGAACCCACTGCACCCACTAAGGTAATCATCAGATTAGGAGTGTTTACATGAAGAAAATAGTGATCGCTGTAATGCTTATCGCAGGAATTGTCACCCTTTCCGCTTGCAGTTCAGGAAAATCAGATCCCGATGTCGTCGTCAAGACCAAAGCTGGCGATATTAAAAAAGAAGATTTTTATAATAAAATGAAAGACCAGTATGGAGAAAATGTCCTCCAGGAAATGGTCATCGTCAAAGTGCTTGGGGACAAATATAATGTCAGTGATAAAGAAGTGGACAAGAAAGTAAAAACAATCAAAGATCAACTGGGCGATCAGTTCCAGGGCTATCTGCAACAGCAAGGCTACGCTGATGAGAAAGATTTCCGCAATCAAGTGAAAAACTCATTGCTGATGGAGAAAGCGATCTTCTCCAACGTCAAAGTGACCGATAAAGAAATGAAAGAACAGTACAATCGCATGAAAACAGACTTGAAGGCAAGCCATATCCTTGTAAAGGATGAAAAAACCGCCAAAGATGTCCAGAAGAAACTTGATAAAGGAGAAGACTTCGCTAAATTGGCTAAGAAGTATTCCACTGATACTGCATCCGCTGAAAAAGGCGGCGAATTGGGATGGTTCTCCGCTGGGAGCATGGTGCCGCAATTCGAAGATGCTGCTTACAAAATGAAAAAGGGTGAGATCAGCAAACCGGTAAAATCTGATTACGGCTACCATATCATCAAATTGGAGGACACTCGTAAATCAGAAAATGATGTGGGCTCTTTCGAAGATAATAAAGACAAAATCAAAAATGATGTCCGCAACCAAAAGCTTCCTTCAGACAAACAACAAGAAAAATTGAACAAAATTCTGAAGGATGCAGACATTAAAATTGAAATTAAGCAATTCAAAGATATGTTTAAAGATCTAGATAAGCAAACAAAGGCTGCCCAATAATAAAGTAAAAACCTGTCCACATGCTGGACAGGTTTTTTTCGGCAATTTCTCCGAAGACAATCCATCTACATTATTTTCTCAGCATTATTCGTCTCTCAACTGGAAATTCCACGATGATCTTCGGCCTTTCGCTGTCTCTCATCTTCCATTCGCTGCAAATAGATATTGCCCTCTTTTTCAATAAACTGCTGTTCCAGCTGCTTTTCGGCCCGCATGGCACGAAATGCCATATACCCGCTCAGGAAAATCAACAACACAATCAAGAAAATCCACCAAGGCATGCCTAATATCATGTTCACCCTCCTTGTCCGTCTTCTTTAATTTAAGTATATGAAACAAGCTGCAAATCCATGACTCGCAGTATGAAAAAAGACTAACGTATAATTCATTCAAATAACGTTTTTTTCCGGCACTCGGCTGTGGCATATTGCTTATTCAACTTCAATCTAACAAAAAAGAGCCCAATCAACTAGTTATGATTGTGGCTCAATTCTTGCTTTTGGGATGGAAGGCGCTCTGCTTCAAACAGTGGCTTGTAAAATGATCGATTATCCATTGCAAACAGCCTTTCTGTAAACTCCCCCGGCCTTACATTTTTTAAGGCGCGATTCAACATATTCATTTTTGCGTCTATCAAATCAATAAAGTGCAGTATTTCAGCTTCTCTGACAAGTGGCGGCTTCGGACTTCCCCATTCTGCTTTGCCGTGATGGCTTAGCACCATGTGCTGCAAAATAAGAACCTCTTCTCCCTCAATTTGCAGCTCTGCAGCAACTTTGCCAATTTCTTCTACCATTATTGGAATATGTCCAATTAATTTGCCCGGTAAAGTATATGTTGGAGTAGCAACAGAAGAAAGCTCCTTCAATTTTCCGATATCATGCAAAATGATGCCTGCATATAGCAGATCACGATTGATATCAGGATAAAGCAGTGAAAGCTCGCGGGCAATCGCAAGCATGCTCACAATATGATGTGCAAGCCCTGAGGCATACTCATGGTGGTTCTTGGTCGCAGCCGGGTAAAGCAGGAGAGGCTCCTGATATTTTTTAATAAATGCCCTTACAATTCGCTGCAAGGCAGGGTTCTCCATTTCAAATATTGCTGCAGTCAATTTTTCCTGTAATTCTTCCATTGGAACAGGAGCCTTTTCTACAAAATCAGCTACCCGGACACCATCTGCCGGCTGCGCCGGACGAATGCCAAATATTTTCAACTGTGCTTTGTCACGAAACTGAATGACTTCCCCTTTGATATGGATAATCTGTTCAGCTGTATAGACTTTACTGTCCTCCGCTGTCGCATCCCATAATTTTGCCTCGATTTGACCTGAGACATCCCGCAAAATTAAAGTCAGAAAAGGTTTTCCATTACTAGTTAATCCTTTCACCGATTCCTTGATCATCATGAAACCGTCAAATGCATCGCCAATTTTATATTGCATGATTCCTTTTTGCATGCATCCTCCCCCATTTCTTTTCACAAAACATGAACACAGTGATCAATCTTTATCCAGTCGTGTATCATATTTAGGGATGTATTCAAAAATCTTTCCAGATTCGATTATTTGGATAAATTGCATCAGCCATTTATAATAATTCATCGCGTAATAAAGCCTATTGAAGTCTTCTTCGATTTTCTCTTTCAATAACGGATCGCTTGTCCTTCCCTGTATTTTTTTCAGAATATCGATCGCTTCTTCCGCCTCTTCAATATTAGTTTCAGTATATTGGCGCCAACGATGCCCAAACAAGGAAGTAAATGATTTATACCAGTCTTCTTCTGTCTGATAGAGATCTTTCCGTACTCCTTTTTTAAATGTCGATTCAACCATTTTCATTTCAGATAGCGCGCGAACGCCAGTCGACATACTGGTCTTGCTCATTTCCAAGGCATCACGCATATCATCTAGTGTCATCGGTTCGTCAGCAAAATACAATGTGCCGTATAGTCTCCCAACTGATGAAGTGATGCCGTACAGGTTCATGTTTTTCGCAATAACCTGGACAAATTTTTCAATTGTATCTTCGTATATTTCCCATTCTTTTTCCATCTGTTTGTCAGGCAATGGAAGTCCCTCCAACTGCTATTATCATACACTGCAATCTATTGCAATTTCTTTACTTAGCCATATTCTAACCCGTTCCCCCACGCGTTATCAATGAAAATAATCTCCCTCAGGAAACTGTTGCCGGCAAAAGAATGCTATTTGCATTGCAGACGTACACACAGGGGTAGAATCTTAACCAACAAGAAATGTGCAACCTCTCATCCTTCTCGCGCTGTAAAACTCCCACTATACATTTAATTTAAACCAAGCCTTTGAAGGGAAAAGCGCAACACGAAACCAGTAAGATACAGGTCGTAAAGGTTGCAATAGATGTTGACCATTAGTTTCTTTGTTCCTTTAATATTCAGTGAAAAAGACACTGAATAACGTTTCACATTCATTTATACGAAACTAGTTTACCATGGATTTCAGTCAAATGCGAACGGGAGTCGACAGTTCAATGACATTTTCATGTTCCTGAACGGAGCGGTATATTCTGCAAGAAAAAAGAATGATTTGCCTTCTGTCGGCCATTTTTTTCAGGATCCCCATCATCCTTTTATTACGTAGCATGTCAAAATGGACGAAACCATCATCAACTAAAAATGGCAGAGGATTTTCCCCACTGATTACTTCACTGATAGCCAGCCGCAGAGAAACATACAGCTGATCCATCGTACCTTTGGATAGCTCACTGACTGTGTAAACAGTTTTTCCACAGCTTTCCACTGAAAAAGGCTGTTTGCCGCTTGGTGCAATTACTCTTTCGTATGCATTGCCTGTCAATTCTTTAAAATAGATCGAGGTCTGTGCCATCACCTGATCAATATGTTTATCCCGGAAACTTCGTTTTGTCTCCTCCAGCATTTCTTTAGCCATTTTTGTAATGGACCATTGCCTGGCCAATTCTTTTACCTTGTCTTGATGCATTTGTGACTGGTGGAACAATGCGGAATGGGCTTGTGCACCCTCCATCTGTGACAATTCTGCCTGGACTTTGGCATGGTCTTTGCGATATTTCACCATTTTTTGCTCCAGTTCGTTTAACAATTTACCTGTTTGATCATAATCCCAAGCCAGTTCACTTTGCTGCGGAATATCCTGGGCAAGTTGTTCCCATTCCTCATCATGAAAAGATATGGAAAATTGCTTTCGTAAACGCTGGCTTTCCTTTTTGAGGTTTTCATATGACTGTGATTGTTCAGCAGCTTTATAATATGCTTCCTCATCCTCTACCTGGGCTGTTTGGAATAAGCGTTTCATTTCAGATTGATATACAGTCATTTCCTCCTCCAGCGTCTCCTTGGAAGCATCATTTTTTTCGAGCGCCTTGTCAATGTCAGACACTCGCTGCTGCCATCCGTGAAACTGCTTTTCTGCCTCAACTATTCTCTTCATGAGCGTTTCAACCGATTTATCTTCGTTTTTTTCGCTATTATCTGAGCCCCAATTCATTTTTCGGAAAAACGATGCAAGACCTTGGTGAAAATCATTATCTAAGCCGCGCAGCTGTGTTAATTTCATTTTTTGTTTTTCAATTTCTTTAGCGATGCGCTGGGCATTTTTGCACGCATGGTATAGCGACAGCCAAGAAGAGAGATCGACATGGCTCAGAAAAGGATACTGTTTCATTTGCTCTTCCACTCTTGAAACGATTTGTCCTTTTTGCTGCTGTATAAGTCTTTCACTTTCCTTCCACCTGATTAGCTGGATATCCAATTCTTTAATTTTCTCATATAGAGACTCTGCATCTTGCAGATTTTGATCGTCCACGTCCAATAAATATTTTCCATATTGGTACGCTTCCTTTGAAACGGTTTGTTTATCCGTTCCTGCCTGAATTTCGTTCATTATTTTCTCTATAGAGATACTGTTATTTTTTTGCCAGTTCCATTGAATGATTCCAAACAATACACTTCCTGCTGCAGCAACCGCAAAGCCAATCTGTTCCGTCATAACCGCACAAGCCAAGAAAGCAATACAAATCATCAGACTCAGGTATAAATAAGTTTTGGATTTTTTAGCCCCTCGAAGCAGTAATTGTGTCCATTCAGATCCCTTCTGATCTGAACCGGCTGCAGTCGTCTCCAGGCCTCCATACTCCTGATAAGCTTTTTGTTCCTGTTCCAAGGCTGCGCGTTTATCTCTGGACAACAATTCCGCTTGCAGGTCCTGAAGCTGTGTCTCCAGGTAAGATTGCTGCTCGTCCAAATATCGTTTTTCTTTGGCAACATTTTCTTGTTCCATCACTGATTTTTCATGGTCATTTTTTAGCTGCTCCCATGTTTTCTCAATATGAAATGGCAAATGCATTTTCGTTGCATCTTCGATGGAAAGACCAATATCCAGATCCGCCAGGGTTGTTTTTAATCCGATCGTATCTGCTTGTATTAACTGTTTACATTGCGTTATTTCTATTTGACGTTGCTGAAACTGTATGTAATCGTGTTGAAGCCCCTCAACTTGTTTTTGGGGAAAGTCTTTTATTTTTTCTTTGAGGGTGCGAATTTCATGAAGATCAGCCTTCCTATTTTTTTCAAGTACCGATAGCTCACTTTGAATGGGCAACAATCTGTCCTTCAATGCTGTCAAGCGTTTTACCCCTTCTTGCGGAAATGAAGGCGCACCGGCCATTTTTTGCAATTGCTTCCTGGCTATTTGATAGTCTTTTAGTGCAGGAAGTGCATGCTGGAGTTTTTCCAAATGCAAATGTTTTTCTTGTATATCTTTTTGCTTTTTCTGCAGCAAATCAATCCGGTTTTCTAAATCGTGCATCTCTTGCTTTTTATCGAGGTAATCAGATTCTTCATGATCATAAACGGCTATTTTTTCCTGCAATTGCTCCAATTTTTCAAGCTCCCGGTTAATTTCCGGAAGCTTTCCCCCTGGCTTAAACAATTCTCCCAATTTTGTTGACAAACGTTTTTCAATTTGATGAAGCTTGCTGGCGCCGGTAAAACCGATGCCAAGCAGCACTTCGCCAAGGTTTTCTTCCTTGATGTATTCAATTTCAGACAAATCATCAGCTGAAAATCCATAGATGGACTGGTAAATTTCTGCTGTCATTCCATTTAGCCGATCCTTCAGCCAAGCCTCATCATGAGATTGGCCATCTGCAGTTATACAAACAGCTTCTGCCTTTTTATGCTGTTCGACTCTTTCAATAATGTATTCACCATAAGTCTCATCTGCGACAACCAGCCTGCCCCCAAGTCTGCTGCTTGTCTTTGGATGGAAAAAAGCACGCTCTTTTGGAGATAGCCCAAAAAACATGAATAAGAGAAAATGATGCAAGGTTGATTTTCCAGACTCATTCTCTCCGTATACCAATTGAAAATTGCCGTTTGAGAAATCAAAAGAAAAATCTACCCATTTTCCAAATCCATAAATGTACGCATGTTTGATTTTCACTGCCTATCCCTCCTATTGGCGTAATAGTTCCTGCAAAAGCAGTGCCTGCGCTTCTTCCTTCCAACTTTTTTCCTCTTCAAATGTGACAGCAGGCAAATATTTCCTTGCTATTTTATGACTGAACAGCTCCTGTATATAAGGTTGGATAGAGACTTCGGAAAAATGCTCTGCAAGTTCTCCCACAAAGGACTGTCCTTTAACCATCGCCCCTTTGTCAAGTGTTTGCAGTTCGAAACGGTAGATATATTGCCAGCAGGTATCATGCATAATTTGTTCATTGACAATTTCTATCAGTTCTTCATAGAAATCAAATCTTTCAGCGATCAGTTTTAACTTGACCAACTGCGCCACCGTTGTTGATTTGATTTGCTGTATCCGTTCCAGGATCAACCTTTCCAGCTCATGAATTTCATTACTGTGGTTTACTGTGATTTCCAATGTGTGAAATTCGACACTTGCCAGCGGAAGAAAGCTTAGCGTTGTTTTTTGATTGCGCATCATGACATGGTAACAGCCTCTTTGTCCGCTCTCTTTAATAGAGCGTCCTTGCGTGTTCCCAGGATATACAATAACAGGATGCTGTTCTCGTACTATTTCCCGCTGATGAATGTGGCCAAGTGCCCAGTAATCGAAACTTTTCTCTGTCATATCAGTGATTTGAAAGGGAGCGTATGTATCATGTTCTGTACTGTGACCCAAACTGCCATGAAGCATGGCTATATGATAAGGAATTTGCCCATCATCCCTCATCGTATGAAACCGTTTTGCCATATTTTCTGTCACAGCACGCTGTTCATAGCTGAAACCATAGATGGCAGTCAATTTTTTACCATTTTTTTCATAAACGAAATGACGGATTTGCCCATCAGGAAAAATGTAAACATTATCCGGATAGGAAACTGGATGGATATTTCCTTGTAGATAGTCATGGTTGCCATAGGACAAATAAATTGGTATATCATATGTCTTCAATCTCTCAAAAGCATGCCTCAGCCGTAACTGGGCTTTCAGACTTTGCCGCTCATTGTCGAATAAGTCTCCAGCCAGCAATACGAAATCAACCCTCAGCCTGATTGCCTGTTCGACCAATTGATCCAAAGCCTTGAACGTACTTTCCCTGATTTCTTGCAGAATATTTTCCGGGATATCTATTAACCCCTTAAAAGGACTGTCAAGATGCAGATCAGCTGCATGGATAAAGGAAACTTCTTCTGGCATCCAGGTGCACCTCCCGTATATTTTCCTATGACCTTATTCTATCAAAATTCCGTTGCGAATGCACGTTCGCTAGAAATTACTATCTAACTGCCTGTTATATAATGATAAGACCTGGCTTGAACTTCAAGCCAGGTCTTATTGTCACGCGAGCATTCTATTTCGTTTTGAACGGTTTCTGAAATGATCCGTTACAGTATTCCACTGCCCTGTGCAGTGGATAAGAGGGATTATTCATTTTTAGTCAACTGGAACGCTTTACGAATATCCTTCAGTGAACTGGAACGCCCATACATCAATACCCCTCCGCGATAGACTCTTGCACCAATCCATGCCATGAGAGCGATCGTGGCAATCAATATGATCAGGGAAAGGCCTACCTGCCAAAAAGCGACATCCAGCATTCCAATCCGTAAAAACATCACCATGGGGGAGAAAAAAGGAATAAAGGAGCAAATAGTGACAAAACCCGAATCAGGCATACCAATTCCAAACATGGATATCATGAACGCTGCAACCACCAATAACGTCATCGGCATCACCATTTGACCGGCTTCCTCAACTCTGCTGACGAGAGAACCCAGCATTGCGGCCAGCGTTGCATAAAGCAGAAATCCAAGCAAAAAGAACACAATCGCATAAACGAAAATCTTCGGTGAAGCATTTTGAATGCCGAAAAATTCGAAAACACCACCGACAAGTTCATCCTTTTTCAAACTGATCATAGCATATCCCATTGCGGCAATCAGTACAATTTGCGACAGACCAAGCAACGCAATGCCGGTAATTTTAGCAAACATATGTGTGATCGGTGACACACTGGAAATGATGATTTCCATGACGCGAGACGATTTTTCTGTTGCCACATCTGTTGCGATGATCTGCCCATAAATCATAACTGCCATGTATAGAATGAACAGCATCACATAAACAATGCCTCTCGCCTGGTTTAGCTCTTCCTCGGTCTTAGCTGATTTATCCAAAGCTACTTTTTGAAAAACGGCCGGTTGGTATATTTTCTGGACGGTTTCCTGATCAATGCCGGCCTGCTGTGTTGCAATGGCAGTCTTCACATCCTGAACTTGCTTTTCCAGATCTTCCTGAATGGAAGATGATGCGATATTCTTGGCATAGAAGGTTGCTTCCGGCAATTTTTCATCATTCATTTTCAATTCTAACAAAGCTTTGTATTTGCCGTCAGCCACTGCTTCCTTCGCTTCTCCCATGGAAGCTTCATATTTACTTAATTGGATGTCTTCATTCCCTGCCATGCTTTTTTCCAATAGTGGGTAAAATGCCTGGGATTCATCAATAACAGCCACCTTATTCTTTCCATTGTCTGCGAATACATCAATAATGGACTGGATATTGCCGACAATTAAGATCATGGCCAGGGTAAGAATTGTCGTGATGATAAAGGTCTTTGACTTCGCTTTGTTCAAAAAAGTATGAGACGCGATGATGCGGAATTTACTCATAAGAAGCACCCACCTTTTCGATAAATATATCATTTAAGGAAGGTTCCTCAATCGCGAATTTGCGGACAAAACCTTTCCCCTCCAACGCGGAAAAAATACTCTTTGCCACGTCCTCGCTGCCAATTTTTAATTCACAGCCGTTAACCGATTTTTTAAATTGCACTACCCCTGGATACTGCTGCAAAAATTCCAGCGGAAAATCGGCATGGATGATCAGATTCTTTTTCCCATAGGAATGCTTGATGTCGCGTAAAGATCCCTGAACAACCTGTTTACCTTTTTGCAGAATACAAAGATGCTCACATAGCTCCTCGACATGCTCCATCCGATGTGAAGAAAAAACGATAGAGGTCCCCTGTTCTTTCATATCGATTACCGCTTCTTTCAGCAGCTCCACATTGATTGGATCAAGCCCTGAAAACGGCTCATCAAGTATAAGCAGTTTCGGTTTATGGATGACAGCAGAGATGAACTGAATTTTTTGCTGGTTACCTTTAGAAAGTTCTTCCACTTTTTTTTCTTTATATTCTGGTACTTTAAATCTTTCCAGCCAAAAAGAAAGCTCTGACAGTACTTCTTTTTTAGTCATACCATGCAATTTGCCCAAGTAGACAAGCTGTTCATCAACCCTCAGCTTTGGATACAATCCCCTTTCTTCAGGCAAATACCCGATCAAATGACTTTTGTTATAACCGATCGATTCTCCATCCCAGGTTATTTTTCCTTCTGTGATGTCCAAAAGCCCTAAAATCATCCGAAATGTAGTGGTTTTTCCTGCCCCATTGCCACCAAGAAAACCGAACATTTCCTTTTCCGGTATTTCCAATGAAAGCTGGTCGACAGCTGTTAAATTTCCAAAACGTTTTGTTACCTCCTGCAAAAACAAAGTCAAAACCTTTCCCCCCTCGTGTTTTCCTTTGGTCAGTCCCTTTGGGAATGATACAATTGTAAAACAAGCATCTTTTTCAGGTTCTCCTTGCGTATATCACTTAATATTTTCATCCCCCTCGAAAACAAACAGTTCTTCAATCAAACAATCGAATACCTGCGCCATTTTATGTGCTAACACCAAAGATGGTTTATATTTTCCCTTTTCCAGTGAAATGATTGTTTGTCTGGATACCTGCAATATCTCTGACAGTTCTTCTTGTGTCATTTTTGCCTGCAAGCGTTTGTCTCTGATACATGTCTTCACAGCTGATCTTTCCCTTGTGTAGTGAACTTTACATGAGTATAAAAAATTCTCTTCCCCTTGTCAAGTTTGCTTTACACACAACTTTTAAATCCAAGCAGGAGTTTTTGTCAATTTTGTCGAATAGTATGAGTAGGGTGAACGATTGTTCATTTTGATATGAAGATATTTTTAATTTGTATGAAGCTGTGGATGAAATATGTCAGCACCATGAACGACAAGCTCAAAGGTCCGCAGACCTGGATCAAGACAATAAACTTGAAATTCGAGCAACCAGGCTGAAAATCAGATGAACAAGCATGGAACTTGGGATTCATTCAGCAGAGCTGCATGTCCCAAGTTCCATGCAAGCGGGATAAATCCCATTTCATGCCTAAGACAGGAGGGTATTTACATGAAAACATATGTATTAACTGTTTTTGACAAATCAGGAGAAAAATTGCTTGATGAAAATTTTGTTGCTGAAAACGATGAAAAGGCAAAGGAAATTGGCCAATCAAAACTAGACGAAAAAGGCTTTACTGAACATACACATCGTTGCGTTTCCCCTGATGCCAAGCTTGTTCTATTCCATCGCTAAAGCTGGGAAGGGGCTTGGCCAGGGATGGCAAAGCCCCTATTATTTGTATCATTCTCCGTTAAATACAGGTTTGCGCTTTTGAAGAAACGCCTGGACTCCTTCCGCATGGTCACTTGTATTACGCAGATACCATTGATTTTCTTTTTCAGCCACTAGTATGTTTTTCAGTTTATCCATATTCTGATGATGATAAAGAGCCTTTGTTTGGAGCATGGCAATCAACGGCGAATGCTGTAATTTTCCTGCAATCTTCTGCCCAGCACTAAGCACTTCTCCCTCTGTGATGTTGTCAATAAGCTGGATGTTTCTTGCTTCTGCAGCTGAAACTGTATTTCCACTCCATATGAATTGTTTAGCCGCATTTAAACCAATTCGCTGTTCAAGGAAGAAATGACCGCCGCCATCAGGGGCAAGGCCAATACCAATAAACAGCATTCCCATTTGTGCTTCCTTATTTGCGATCACATAGTCGCACGCAAGCGCAAGACTCAACCCAAGCCCAACAGCAGAGCCATGAATCGCAGCTATAGTGAGTTTCGGCATACGGTATAATGTGAGCACTATTTCTTCTATCAAGCTCATGACTGTTTCAAATTCCTTCTTTTCGGCGAAATCCTTCATCATCTTTATATCACCGCCGGCACAAAATGCTTTTCCTCCACCAGTTAGAATCATGATACGATCTGTGTTTTGTTCCGTTTCCTGGAGGGCATGCAGCAATGCATCCAACATTTCCCGATTCAAAGCATTAAACTGCTCCGGTCTGTTCAGTTGAATATAAGAAATACCTTCTTTACTTTGATATATGACCGTCCGCAACATAATTTCCTCCTTCTAGTAAAATGAAATATTATTCAGTGGTATTTTCTCCCCGCTGAGTCGTTAACGGAACCAATCAAACATGTTTTAGCTGTTTACCACTATCCGTGTACAGTGATATGCAAGTCTCTTCATGCCTGAAAAGTAATCGCTTTTTCATTGATACGGAATATATGAATGAACAATCACTCATTTCATTATTAAATCGAATTAGATACACAATCCAGCTAAACTTCTCAGCCCACGTGAGGCCAAATAAACTATTTCCTTTGCCGTACAGTCAAATATAGTGGCCTATCTCTCCTATCATATTTATTTAATTATTCTTATTACTCATCATAACATGTTAACCACTCCTGGGAAAGGAGTGTTCCAACTTGCAAAAAAGAACTCATTTAACTGAGTTCTTTCTATCGTTCCGTTATTTTAATTCAGCTGATCATTTTCACTGGTAGTACCATATAATTCTTCAAGCGGTTTTGTGATAATGCGGCTGATATCATTAATAATGATGTTAAGGCGCTGCTCTTTATCCATTAATCCGGAAATGCCGGGGTGTTCCTGTACCAATTCAACGATTTTGCGGGCTTTTTCAACTTCTTCCTCTGTGATTTCTTCACCCTGCATTTGTTTTTCCTGAAGAGCAATTTGTGTATCGCGGAATTCTTCAAACATTTTTTTCGCAGACGAATCACTCATGACTGCCTCATAAGCTTGTTGCAATTCCTTGAATTCTTCGCTTTCCCGAATTGCTTTTTCTAAGTCATATGCACTGTCATACATGTTAGGCATAGCGTTTAAACCTCTCCTTTGGTTTCTATGTATGTTGAAATTTTAACCCGAAAAAAACCCCGAGGTACGGGTCACTTCATGCACTAACTATAACAAACCCGTTGATGAATGTATAGTATGCGAAATTACAAAATAAAAATTCAGACCACTTAAAAATATGCAAATCCACTGGTATAATTGCTGTAAGACGATGGAAATGAGGATTTTGCAATGCTTACACAACTAAAAAATCTTTTTTCAAGTTTTGTTTTGAAAGAAAACTGCAGCGACAAAAACATAAAAAAATATCGTTGGTTCATTACACCAGATCAAACGATATTTGGTGTGGAAAAAGCAGAACTCTCAGAACGAGATTTACAGCTGCTGAAAGCTTTCACACAACCATATGAGGCGCTATTGCCCTCACTTACTACAAAAGAAAACGAATGGTGGAAACGAATCAGCAACACTGAAGAATCTAAACAACCGCAAAGCACCGCATCTCCTTATCGCTTTGTATATTTCATTATGCCTGAACAGCAGGCTGATCCAATTTCCTTTAAAGAAGCTTTACACGTGCTCTTTGGTTATGAAGCTCCAATACTCTGGCTTCATCCTAATGAGGGCGTATTGATCGAAGAAATCAATGAAGCAGAAGACCAGATTTCCTACAGTCAGATTATTGATACGCTGACGAGCGACTTGTATGTGAACATCAAGTTTCTTCCTGGTCCCTTTCAATCAAATTTGACCCGTGCGCCTGCCTATTACCAGGAACTGGTCACTTTTGCGAGAAGTGCGTTTGAAAGGACCGATAAAAATGTGCTAACTTATATGGAAGCTATCGTTTTCAGTGTATTGTCCCATACAGACGCCGCGGACATCAAATCAGTCAGCACCATGACTCTTCAAGAATTCGCAGATGATCAACCATTTCTAGATACATTGACAGTTTTTTTTCAATGTAATCTGAACCTTTCCGAAGCCGCCAAACAGCTATATATGCATCGCAACAGCCTGCAGTACCGGCTCGATAAATTCAGACAGAAAACTGGACTTGATGTCCGAGATTTCCACCAAGCAGTGACCGTTTACCTGGGCATCTTATTCAAGCATTTCCGATAACCGTTCTTTTTGTAAATGTGCACGAAACAAGCTGCTATCTTTGTGCATTTTTGTCATTTACGTAATTATTCGACATTTATATAATGGAATCAGGCTAAAGCGTTTTCATCAAACAGGAGGAATGGTAAAATGGCTGAACTGCGTTTAGAACATATTCAAAAAATGTATGATAAAAAAGTTGTCGCTGTCAACGATTTCAATCTTCATATTCAAGATAAGGAATTCATCGTGTTTGTCGGTCCATCTGGCTGCGGAAAATCCACCACTCTGCGTATGGTGGCCGGTTTGGAAGAAATTTCAGATGGTGAGCTGTATATCGATGATAAGAAAATGAATGACGTCGCACCTAAAGACAGGGACATTGCCATGGTTTTTCAAAACTATGCATTATACCCACATATGAACGTATACGATAATATGGCGTTTGGTCTGAAATTGCGCAAGTTCAAAAAAGAAGAAATCCAAAAGCGTGTACATGATGCAGCCAAAATACTCGGGCTGGAAGCCTACCTTGACCGTAAGCCAAAGGCTCTGTCCGGCGGCCAGCGTCAGCGTGTTGCATTGGGACGTGCTATCGTCCGTGATGCAAAAGTCTTTTTAATGGATGAGCCTTTGTCAAACCTGGATGCAAAACTCCGTGTACAAATGCGCGCTGAGATCCAAAAATTGCATAAGCGGCTGCAAACGACCACAATCTATGTAACCCATGATCAGACAGAAGCGATGACCATGGCAACACGGCTTGTTGTCATGAAGGACGGTGTCATCCAGCAAGTAGGCTCTCCAAAAGAAGTATATGACAATCCTGATAATGTATTTGTCGGCGGATTTATCGGATCTCCTTCCATGAATTTTTTATCTGGAAAACTGGAAAATGGCTGCTTTGTCATGGAAGATGTTAAAGTCAAAATCCCTGAAGGAAAACTGAAGGTACTTCGTGAGCAGGATTATGAGAATAAGGAAATCATTTTAGGGATCCGCCCTGAAGATATCCATGACGAACCTGTATTTATCGATTCCACACCGGATACAAAAATTACCGCCCATATCGATGTTGCTGAATTGATGGGTGCTGAAACGTATCTTTACTCGAAAATCAATGACCAGGATTTTGTTGCCCGGGTCGACTCCCGTACAGACATTCATGGCGGTGAAAAAATTGATTTGGCATTCAATATGAATAACGCACATTTCTTTGATACAGCATCCGAACGAAGAATTCGTTAAAATTTTGACCGCATAATTTAAGGGGAAAGCCTTTAAGCTTTCCCCTTTATGAGGTCTTCCACCTCTAGCCATTATTATTTATGAGTAGAAAATTGTTGTTGTGCAGTTGCAACCAGGCGTTTCGTAATTTCACCACCAACAGAACCGTTTGCGCGGGAAGTAGTGTCAGCACCTAAGTTCACGCCAAATTCCTGGGCAATTTCATATTTCATTTGATCCAATGCTTGCTGTACGCCAGGTACAACCAATTGATTTGAATTGTTGCTAGCCATGTCTATCACCTCCTGTAATCATATTGTTTGCATATCTCTAAGACTTATCACAAAAAGCACTTGGTAATTTGTGCTTCTTCACCGCAAATATGGTAAATCAAATTTAACATCCTGATTTGTTTTGCAGAAGTGGGTGGCTGCAATGATTTAGCCATTACATTATTGCTTTTACATATACCAAAGGAAAGCGGCCAGCTCTTTTGAGCCGGCCGCTTTCCTTGTTTATGTTTATGATTGATATCATTTATTTTGGCTGTGTCATTTCCTTCGGTTTCACATATTCATCAAATTGCTCGCTTGTCAGCAAATCCAAATCAATGGCAGCTTCTTTCAATGTGGTGTTATCCGCGAATGCTTTTTTGGCAATCTTTGCTGCATTTTCATAACCTATATGCGGGTTCAATGCGGTGACCAGCATAAGTGAATCATTTAAATGATTGTCGATTTTCTCATGATTCGGCTCGATCCCTTGCGCACAACGCTCGTCGAAAGACAGAATGCTGTCGGCTAGCAGTTGGCTGGATTGCATGAAATTATAGGCCATTACAGGTTTGAAAACATTCAACTCAAAATTCCCCTGGCTGGCTGCAAAACCGATAGCAGCATCATTTCCCATTACCTGGACAGCTACCATAGTGACTGCTTCGCATTGTGTCGGATTAACTTTTCCCGGCATAATTGAGCTGCCAGGTTCGTTCGCAGGTATGACAAGTTCACCAATGCCGCATCTTGGCCCGCTTGCAAGCCAGCGGACATCATTGGCAATCTTCATCATATTGGCTGCAAGTGCTTTTAATGCGCCATGCGCATAAACCATTTCATCATAGCTTGTCAACGAATGGAACTTATTCGGAGCAGAGATGAATTCTTTATTCGTTTCTTTACTGATTTCAGCGCAAACACGAGCTGCAAATTCGGGATGTGCATTTAAACCTGTCCCTACGGCCGTTCCGCCAATAGCCAGTTCTTTCAAATGATCGGCACTTTCTGCCACCATCATTTCCGCTCTTTCCAGCATACGGTGCCAGCCACTGATTTCCTGTCCCAACGTCAGTGGGGTGGCATCTTGCAAATGGGTACGACCGATTTTTACCACATCTGCAAATGCATCCATTTTTTCTTTCAATGTGGCTTTCAGCTGTTTGATTGCCGGCAAAACTTGGTCTTCCAACTTTAGAACAGCACCGACATGAAATGAAGTCGGATATGTATCATTGGAGCTTTGTGATTTATTGACATCATCATTTGGATGTAAAGTCAAATCGCTTCCCTGCTCTTGCAGCCATTTGTTTCCTACATGCGCGATGACTTCATTCACATTCATGTTCGACTGTGTTCCACTCCCCGTTTGCCAGACAACCAATGGAAAATGTTCAGTCAGTTTTCCCGATATAACCAAATCTGCTGCATATGCAATAGCTTCGGCTTTCTGTTTATCCAACAATCCAAGATCACTATTTGCTTTGGCAGCGCTTTTTTTTAAAATCGCAAACGCCAGGATGACCTCTTGAGGCATCTTTTCATTCCCGATTGGAAAATTCTGTTTGCTTCGTTGTGTTTGAGCTCCCCAGTATTTTTCAGCAGGTACCTTTATTTCCCCTATCGTATCATGTTCCACGCGGTATTCCATATCAGATTCCTCCCCAAAGTGAATGTTACTTCTTAAGCTATTGTATCAGAAATATATTGAAAGACACAAAATTGTACGCTTTGTCCATTCACTAAGCGATTTTATCCTTTATACTGTTCATAGTAATATTTTTGCCGTCTAAAGAGGGCAAAAAGGAGGTTTTTTCAAATTGCCTGCTATTTGGACTCATATGCTGTTTTGTGAAGATATAGCAGATACGATCCGAACTGTTCCAAACAGCGTTTTCGCCAATGACACCTACATGAAGCTAGGATCACAAGGAACTAACCCATTGTATTTCCGACATTTCTGGCTTGGAAAAAGACTGCCCTTCAAACAATGCGACCTTGAACTGCAGACAAATGGAACTGCATTAATAATAGATATGATTCAAGAAGCGAAAAAAATGGATGATGAAGCTAAGGCATATATTTTCGGCTTTATCACGCATTTCATTCTCTTAAAACATATTTGCCCATATATGAGATATGGTGCTGAAAATATAACGAATTCCACTGATAAAATGGATATAGCTATTGATACCATCATGATGGAGAAATTTCATAATCTTAAAGCATGGACTTCACGTGTTTATAAAGAAATAGATGTCGGATTTTCCATCAATAAAGATATCTGCACATTACTTCATCGCCTGTTTGCGGACCATTTCCCTTCTTTTACCAGAATTACTGATAAAAAATTTCAAATGGCTTACAGAGAAATGAAGCTTACCTTGCGTTTGTTGGCAGACCCTAGTGGATGGAAAAACAAGCTTTTCAAACACTTTTTCACACCTTTCTCCCATGAACTGCTGGATCAAGGAAAGGATTACCTGAACCTTGAGCATCATGCATGGCACCATCCGACTACTGGTAAAACAAGCACAGACAGTTTCCTTGATTTATACAACAGAAGCAGAAGTACCGCACTGGAGATTTTGTCGCTTGTCATGCATTATTGGGACCAAAGCAATAATGCATTGCCAACGGTTTTAATACAACTTTTCCAACAATTAACTGACATACCAGCTGATCAATCAAAAAATGGACCCGAATTCATGGCCGAAGTGACGGGAAAATCCAATTGATATGATAAATTTTTTGCCGTCTTTAGAAACCTCAACCAATGTAATTCGCTGCACACAAAAAAGCCTGCCTGTTTGGGTATCGATCCCCGAAAATTAGATTTTTACTCTAACTTTCGGGGGCGGCACCCTGTTTGGCGGGCTTTTATATTATACGCTATCTGATTTGGCACTTATTATTCCCATACATACTGCTTATATGCCTCACTCAATTTATGAAACGCTTCGGCATTACCTTGATCGAGTGCGGTATTCAGCTGCTGCTCTAATCTTTTTTTATTTTCCTTGAAGCATAATTCATCAAGCAGCATTCGGGAATTGAGACTAATTTCAAAAGGCATTTCTTTTTTCGCATAGAGCGTTTTTCCAATATACCGATTAAACCGATAAATGACCTTTTCTTTTTTCATGGGACACTCCCCCTAGTCTCCTTTATTCTATTATCTGAAATTTTATGTATAATTGCAATAGGTAAATAACATTTTCTTTTTATTGGCAGGATACTAAAAGGATTTACCCATGCCAACAGATATAACCGAAGGCTGTTATGTTTCTCTAGACTCACCGTTATACGATTTGTTAAAATGTTATAGCTGTCATGTAAGCATTTTTCAAAGTAATTTTAATGGAGGAACATGCATTGAATCATACAGAAGATATCAAGCGCGGAGAAAAAGGAGCAATCATCAGCATCTTTGCATACCTTTTTTTAGCTTTGATGAAACTTTTCATTGGATATATGGGCCATTCTGATGCACTTCGGGCTGATGGCTTGAATAACTCAACCGATGTGGTGGCATCCATCGCCATTTTAGTCGGATTAAAAATATCGAGAAAACCACCAGATAAAGAACATCGTTATGGCCATTACCGTGCAGAAACAGTTGCGTCCTTATTTGCAGCATTCATCATGATTGCGGTTGGAATACAAGTTATTATTGACACCATCCAAAAAATCTTCAGCCACCAAACCCAGCAGCCAAGCATGCTTACCGCCTGGACTGCCATCGGTGCAGCAGCTATCATGTTTATCGTCTACTTTTTCAATTTATCACTGGCGAAAAAAATCAACAGCAGTGCCATTCATGCAGCTGCCCAGGATAATAAATCTGACGCACTTGTCAGTATTGGCGCTTTTATCGGGATTATCGGCGCACAATTTGGGCTATACTGGCTGGATCCACTCGCCGGTCTTATTGTCGGCGTCATCATTTGCCATACTGCATGGCAAATATTCGCAGATTCGACTCGAACACTAACAGATGGCTTTGACGAAAATAAACTGGAAAGAATCCGTGAAAGCGTCACAGATGTAAAACAAGTAAAGGAAGTAAAAGACATCAAGGGGAGGATTTTGGGAAACCAGGCCTTTGTGGATATCACTATACTTGTGGATCCAACACTGAATGTGACCGAAAGTCACGCTATTACAGAGAATATTGAAGGACTGCTTGAAGAAAAACATCACATTTCGTACGCACAAATTCATATCGAACCATATTATGAGGAAACATAAAAAAATATACCGGCATTCTAGATATATGGATGCCGGTATACGCATGAATCACCTTGGTAATTGTGCTTGTAATTGTGCGCGAATATATTTTGATTGCTGGTATTCTTTTTGCCGTCTTTTTTCAACTGTGATCCGTTCTGTCAGTTTCCTCCCATATTCAGCGAAGCTGATATTATGAGATTGTTGCATAGCTTTCTCCATTTCTGGAGTGTAGTTCATTTTTATGCCACTAAGAATAGTGAACCATCCCTTTCTTGAACCTTAAATAAAATGTTAACACAGAGACAATACCCTGTTCAAAGTTCAAATAAACGGATGACATCTGCTGATGCATGCTCTCACGCGCTCACCAATATATAGCGAGGAATCCGCCACATTTTTGACGAATTCCTCGCTATTCCTATAAATATGAAGCAAACGGCAGATTTTACTTATCCCCGCCTACCGGAACAATGGCACCTTTATATTTATCCAATATAAAATCTTGAATTTCCTTCGAATGCAGCACATCGACAAGCTTATTCAATTCCTTGTTCTTTTTATCTTCTGCACGAACAGCGATAACATTGACATAAGGTGAATCTTTACCTTCAATGAATAATGCATCCTTCAGCGGATTCAAGCCTGCTCCGATAGCGTAATTCGTATTGATTGCAACAAGCACGTTTTTCTCGCTGTTATAAAGCTCAGGGAGGAACGCAGCTTCATTATCCGCCGAAAACTTCAAGTTTTTTGGATTTTCGGCAATATCCTTGATTGTGGCGTTCGTTTTATCAATCCCATCCTTCAATTTGATCAGTCCTTGCTTTTCAAATAAGGAAAGTACTCTGCCGTGGTCAGCCACTGAGTTACTCATGATGACTTCTGTTCCCTTTTTGATATCATCGACATTTTTGATATCTTTAGAATAAACACCCATCGGCTCGATATGGATGCCGTCTATATAATCCAGATCATAACCTGTATCTTTTTTGGTTTGCTCTAAATATGGTATATGCTGGAAATAATTAGCATCCAGATCGCCATTTGCTAAATCGTCATTTGGCAGCACATAATCCTGATAAGGTTTGATTGTCAACTTAATACCTTTCTTTTTCAAGATCGGCTTTGCTTTCTCCAAAATCTCCGCATGCGGTTCACTGGAAGCTCCTACAATGATTTCCTTTTCGCCTTTTGCATTATCTTTTTTATCGCCGCCGCAGGCAGCCAATCCTAAAATAAGCACTACACTGATTAAAAGCAGTATCTTTTTCATCTCTTTTTTATCCCCTTTTACCTTTTGTCTATTTTATTTGCTATGAAGTCACCAATGAATTGGAATATGAAAACAATCACGACAATTGCTGCAGAACAAACAAATACGATATCGAAAGCACGTCGCTGAAAACCGAAATAATATGCATAGTTTCCAAGCCCGCCGGCTCCGATGGCTCCTGCCATGGCAGTATATCCGATCAAAGCGATAGCTGTGACTGTGATGCCGGATATTAGTGCCGGCATAGACTCAGGCAGCAGCACTTTGAAAATGATAGTACTTGTTTTGGCACCCATCGCTTTTGCTGCTTCTACAACACCTTTGTCCACTTCCCTTAACCCGATTTCTACCAGGCGAGCGTAAAATGGCGCTGCACCGATGATCAATGCGGGAAGCGCAGCGTTCGGACCGCGTATGGTCCCGACAATGAAATTGGTGAAAGGAAATAGTAACAGAATCAAGATAATGAATGGTATCGCCCGGAAAATATTGACTACCGCAGCGGTTACCAAGTTAATTAGCTTATTTTGCCAAATGCCGCCTTTCATCGTCAAATAGAGCAACAGCCCAAGCATAATCCCCAAAATAAAAGTACCGATCAAGCTTAGTATTGTCATATAAAACGTTTCGTAAATGGCCTGATATAATTCGCCCATATCCAGATTCGCAAAGAATTCATCTTTCATTATCTATGACCTCCATTTCTATTGAGGTCTGCTTTTCAACATGATCGAGAGCGCGGTCTATTTCTTGCTGGTCGCCTATCAATTCCACAAACAACGTACCATAGGCCCCGTGTTGTGTATGAGTGATCTTGCCTTGAAGAATGTTCAGATCAATATCGAATCGCTTAGCCAGTTGACTGATCAATGCCTGATTTGTCGTCTCTCCGATAAAATGCAGACGAATGATATTCTTTCCGCTGCCAGCCTGAAATAATTGATGGATTTCTTCCGTATCCGCGTCTGTGTTCCCCATTACCTGCTCCACAAATTTTCTTGTGACAGGCTGTTTTGGACGGGAAAAAACTTCCAGCACATTCCCTTGTTCCACAACTTTTCCATTCTCCATCACTGCCACCCGATTGCAAATTTTACGAATGACATGCATTTCATGGGTGATGATGATAATGGTTAATCCAAGTTTTTGGTTAATACTTACCAACAGATCCAAAATAGCATTCGTCGTTTCCGGGTCCAGTGCCGACGTCGCTTCATCGCATAGCAAGACATCCGGTTTATTGGCCAGTGCCCTTGCGATGCCTACACGCTGCTTCTGCCCTCCGCTTAGCTGGGACGGGTATGCATCTTCTCTCCCAGATAAACCGACTAAATCGATCAATTCCTGGACCTGCTTTTGTCTTTCCGATTTTTTGACTCCAGCTATTTCCAGCGGAAAAGAAATGTTCTCCCGCACCGTCCGTGACCATAGCAAATTGAAATGCTGAAAAATCATACCGATATTTTGTCTTACTTCTCTCAGCTGGTTTTTGGATAAGCTTGTAATTTCTTGTTCCCCGATCGTAACAGTACCTGAAGTCGGATCTTCCAGCCTGTTAAGCATACGGATAAACGTGCTTTTTCCGGCACCACTGTAGCCAATCACGCCAAAGATTTCTCCAGTCTGAATATCCATGGTAAGCTGATCGACAGCAGTGATTTGTTTTTCCCCAATTGTAAATTCCTTTGTCAGGGAATCAATCTTTATCATGTTAAAACCTCCTGGACGCTCCGTGTTTCATCATAGCACGTCCCTTTCTGATGGAATTGAATAGACATGAAGGACTGTATCCTTTGCCTCTAAAAAAAGATGTCCTCCTGTAAGCGAACAGAAAGACATCAATATCATCTTTATGTTCCCTCATCTGTCAAAGCATCATTGCTTCGCAGGAATTAGCACCGTTTCAGACAAAATACTGTCCAAAGGTTGCCGCGGTTTCTCAGGGCCAGTCCCTCCACCGCTCAAGATAAGAGAAATACATTCATTCAGTTTTAATAGTAAATTGATAGATTAAATAATAGCATTGTTGGTATCTGAAGTCAATGTTTATTTTGGATGCGCCAATCGAGGCTTAGACCCATTTCAATGGCTGTTTACAAACAATTTCCGCTCATATTGCAGCAGGATATGATATATATTTGCAATGGAATGAAAGACATAGACTTTTTCCTTTATTTGTCCCTGATCCTTGATACATAGACAAGGGACACTTTCAATTTTGTTTTCCTGCATGAATGATGGATGAAGCGATGCATTCATTTCCAAAAATATATCTTGCTGATGTACCTCTTCGATTTGATGCAGCATGGATCTCGCCAGCTGGCAGGTACCGCAAAAAGGTGAATGTATAAATAATATATAATGATCCGCTTGCAGCATATCCTTTGTCGCTTTTTCCACTAAATCACCTTCACTTATGCAATGTCAAGCAAGTCCAGGACCGCCTAAAATCAACGGATCCACTTCGATGCCTTTTCTCGTTAAGATGGATGCCAGAATATGGATCGGAGTTTTAGCCACTTCTCTGAATTCACTGCTTACATATATATGTTTCGCATGAGGGAGCTCCTGCCCAAGCTGTTTTCGAAGCTTTATGCCGGAGTCATCCTCGTCCACCAGGATGAATACTTCCTTTTCATCCAGATGATATGTCTCAAGCAATTCATCAAAGCGCTCAATTCCGAATGTACCATTTGTACAAACAATAATAACATGTTCGGTAATTACTTTGCTAATCTGCCGTTTATCTGTCAATCCTTCCACAATAATTATTTTGTCAGCATCAACATGACCCACATAAAGCACCTCGCATCATGAATATTCGAACACCGTTGTTTCCATATTATATGATTTTGCGCTAGAAATAATTATCATTTGGACCAGACTGTAATCGTATGAAGGCATCTCACAATATATAGAAAAAGGCCGACTCATAAAAAATACCAGTCGGCCTTCCATCACTTACAATCAATCATTTTCTGTTGCTTTAATGTATTGATCCGCAGAAAGCAACTCGTCAAATTCTGCTTCATCTGAGGGTTCAACCACGACCATCCAGGCTTTTTCATATGGAGATTCATTAACAAATTCAGGACTATCTTCCAAGTCTTCGTTGATTTCCACCACTTTGCCACTGATCGGGGCATACAATTCAGACACGGTTTTCACAGATTCAACGCTGCCGAATGGCTCATCAGCTTTCAACTCATCTCCGACTTCGGGAAGTTCAACAAAAACGATATCCCCCAGTTCATCTTGTGCGAAATCCGTAATGCCGATTCGGACTTTGTCATTTTCTTTTTTGACCCATTCATGTTCTTCAGAATAAAGCAATTCCTTTGGTGTTTCCATCATTTATCCCTCCATAAATTGCAACCTATCCATGCAATCTTAATATACAAGTTATCAAAGCCTTTTACCAGTACTTCTGCTTCATTACAACCATTCTGCTGCAAATGTATCTTCTTTAAAACCGACAGTTACACGCTGACCGTCTGTTGCGATCGGTCTTTTGATCAGCATGCCGTCTGAGGCAAGTATTGCTGCCATCTCTTCTTCAGAGGCATTGGCAATCTTTTCCTTCATATTCCCTTCGCGGTATTTTTTCCCGCTTGTATTGAAAAACTTCTTGGCTGGCAAGCCACTCTTCCGGATTAGCTTCAACATTTCATCCTTGGTCGGTGTATTCTCCACGATGTGTATGCTCTGGTAGGAAACATGATGTTCATCTAAAAACTTTTTTGCCTTTTTGCACGTTCCGCAATTCGGATACCAGTAAAATCTCAGCGTCATGCAATTCCCTCCATGCTATGTATTAACTGTATTATATCAAAAATTCCTGTCAATTACGACAGAGGAAACCTCGCACTCATTGCATTCGATAAAAAAGTATGGCCCAAACAATACGCCGGGCCATACCTGATACATACGCTGGTGAAATGATGCTGATTTGCCTGCAAGGGACTGGCTGAAAACCCTTCATCTCTACAAACACCGTCCATTTCATTTGTCAAACTGTATATTTTTCGGCTGCAATAATACTTGCTGCAATCTCACGTTTTTTAGCGATAACATTAATTGGAGTATGACGAGTCAGCTTTCTTAAAGAGGAAAGCATCATGCGCAAATTGTCTCCTGTTTCAACTCCGGCCAGGATTTCCTTCGCCCACGCCTCCATCCGGTTGAAGGCTTCTTGGACATAGATTTGGGTGTATAAGAGTTTCTGCTTGTTTTTCTCTTCTCCCGATTTCCCCATAGCTTTTTCAGTACGCAGAACAGCCGCTTCCATGTTATATACTTCAGCTGTCATATCTGCAAGGTTCACAAGGATTTCCTGTTCATTTTCCAATTTTTGCATATACTTTTGTGCAGCAAGACCAGCGCCGAGCAGAATGATTTTCTTCGCATTTTTCAGCAAGTATTTTTCCTGACCCAATGGTTCAGTCCCCGGTTCTTCCGGCATCATCATCATCAGTTCCTCCTGCAGGCTTTGTGCTTTTTGCAGCAAAGGCAATTCACCTTTCATCGCTTTTTTCAACAATGTTCCAGGTACAATCAGGCGATTGATTTCATTTGTTCCTTCAAAAATGCGATTGATACGGGAATCCCGATACATGCGCTCCACTTCGTATTCCTGCATGAATCCATAGCCTCCGTGCATTTGTACCGCTTCATCTACTACATAATCCAAGCACTCAGTTGCAGTATATTTATTCATGGAGCACTCAATCTGGTATTCAGCAATAGCTTTAGCTATTTCGCGTCCATCTTTTAGTTGCTCATTGTTTAATGCTCCCATGCGTTGTTCGAATAAGCCAACTGTACGGTATACCGCACTTTCATTAGCATAAATATGAGATGCCATCGTCGCAAGTTTTTCCTGTGTCAATGTAAAGCTAGATATAGCTTTGCCGAATTGCTTACGCTGGTTAACATATTTTGTTGCAACCTCCAACGCGTGTTTTGATCCGCCAACACCGCCAATCGCCAATTTATAACGTCCGACATTCAAAATATTGAATGCGATTTTATGTCCCTTGCCTTTTTCACCAAGCAGATTTTCTACCGGCACTTCAGCATCTTGCAAAATCAATGTACGGGTGGAAGAACTCTTGATACCCATTTTTTTCTCTTCCGCACCGGTGGAAACTCCCGGAAAATCCCGCTCGACGATGAAAGCAGAGAAATGCTCCCCATCGATTTTGGCGTAAACCGTAAATACATCAGCAAATGCCGAGTTCGTGATCCATTGTTTTTCACCGTTCAACATATAATGTGTACCCGCTTCATTGAGGACAGCTGTTGTTTTGGCGCCCAGTGCATCAGAGCCTGAACCCGGTTCTGTCAATGCATAAGCAGCCAGTAATTCTCCGGAAGCAAGTTTTGGCAGATATTTTTTCTTTTGTTCTTCATTGCCGAAAAAAACAATTGGCAATGAACCGATACCCACATGTGCACCGTGACTGATAGAAAAACCGCCAGCACGGGAAATTTTTTCTGTCACTACGGATGAACTGGTTTTATCCAAGCCGAGCCCGCCATATTCTTCTGGAACATCCACACCCAGCAAGCCAAGTTCGCCAGCTTTTTTCAATAGGTCAACAGAATATTCGAACTCGTGGTTTTCCAGCTTATCAATGACCGGCAATACCTTGCCTGCAACAAAATCCTCCGTTGTTTTAGCGATCATCTTATGTTCATCTGTGAAGTCCTCTGGAGTGATGATATCATCACTGTCCAGATCTTCTATTAAAAAGGCGCCGCCTTTAAATAATTTTTCTTTTGTTTCGCTCATTTTTCATCCTTCTCTCCTTAGAATGATATTTTACCCTCTTAACGTTGCTTATCAGCGTTCTAAGCTAAAGCAGTTCAAATACACCTGCAGCTCCCATCCCACCACCAATACACATGGTGACTACACCAAACTGCGTGTTACGGCGTTTCATCTCATGGATGAGAGTCAGTGTTAATTTTGTCCCCGTCATTCCAAGCGGATGACCAAGTGCAATCGCTCCTCCGTTGACATTGACAATGGCAGGATCTAAGTCAAGTGCACGTATCACTCTGACGGATTGCGAAGCAAAGGCTTCATTCAGCTCAAATAAGCCAATATCAGCTAAAGACAAGCCTGCCTGTTCAACCGCTTTCGGTACCGCTGCCACGGGTCCCACGCCCATAATTTCCGGTTCCACACCAGCAACAGCGAAGGAACGGAATTTCACCAATGGCTGCAAACCTTCTGCATTTGCTTTTTCCTTATTCATGACGAGCACCGTTGCAGCGCCATCACTCATTTGTGATGCGTTTCCTGCCGTGACGGAACCTTTCAAACTGAATGCCGGCCGTAGCTTTGCCAGCACTTCTATGGAAGTATCCGGTCTTACACCCTCATCTTGCGAAAAAGTGAAGGATTTTTCTTCTATTTTATGATTCTTGCTGAATATGTTTTCCGTCACTTCAACAGGGACGATTTCCTCTTTAAATTTGCCATCTTGAATTGCCTGTGCTGCCCGTTTATGGCTTTCTACAGCAAAAGCATCCTGATCTTCCCGGGAGATATCAAAGCGCTTTGCCACTTCTTCAGCCGTATGGCCCATTTGCATATAGTAGCCTGGAGCATTCTGCACTAGTCTGGCATTCGGTTTGATGACATGCCCTCCCATTGGAATCAGGCTCATCGATTCCGCACCACCTGCAAGAATCGTCTCTCCAAATCCGGACATAATCTGCTGTGCAGCATAGGCGATGCTTTGCAGTCCAGAAGAGCAATAGCGATTAATTGTGATACCGGGAACTTCATTTTTCAATCCGGCTAGCCCGGCGATATTTCTCGCCATATTCATACCTTGTTCTGCCTCTGGCATGGCGCACCCGATGATGACATCATCTATGCAGCCCTCATAATTTCCAGCTCTTTTCAGTGTTTCTTTGATCGTCAGGGCCGCCAGATCATCCGGTCGCATATGTGCCAACGACCCTTTATTCGCTTTTCCGACAGGGGTCCTTGCGCCTGCAACAATTACTGCTTCTTTCACGTTCATCCCTCTCTTCCTTAGTTGCGTAATGGTTTTCCCTTAACGAGCATATGCTGCATTCTTGCTTGTGTCTTTGGTTCGCCTATCAGACTCAGGAATGCCTCCCTTTCCAGATCAAGCATATCCTGTTCTGCAATGAGTGAACCTTCGCGTACTCTGCCGCCAGACAAAACAAAAGCAAGTTTTTCCGCGATTTTGACATCATGCGCTGAGGCATAACCGCCGAATTGCAGTGATTTCGCCCCGAGCAGCATTGCTGCATAACCAGGCTCACCTACTACCGGGATTTTTTCAATTTTTGGTGCCAGGTAACTGGTGGCAGCAAGTGCAAGCACTTTTTGCTTCGCATCAAATATTAAATGGTCGAAATTGCTGCTTATCGCATCCTTGCTGTTCAGGAAGCCATTTTCTCTTGCTTCTTCTGCAGATGTCGACACTTTTGCCATAGCTACTTTTTCAAATGCATCATTAGCAACCTTCGTCAAATCGAATTTCACGCCATGTGGCATGTTCCGGAGCATCTTCAAGTAAAGCTCTTTGGTTCCGCCGCCACCCGGAATCAGTCCCACACCGAATTCGACAAGACCCATATATGTTTCAGCTGAAGCTTGAATGGCAGCGGCAGGCAGAGAGATTTCCGCACCGCCTCCGACAGCCATATTGAAAGGTGCGACAACCACCGGTTTTTCGCTATACTTGATTTTTAAAGCCATCTGCTGAAACTTGCGGACAACCATATCAAGTTCAAAATAATTGTCATCCTGGGCTTCAAATAGCATCATAGCCAGGTTGGCACCTACACAAAAGTGCTTGCCTTGATTGCCGATCACCAATCCTTTATAATTTTTATCCACTTCATGCAACGCCTCGTCTACCATTTGAATCATATCCAAACCGATGGCATTGCTTTTGGAATGGAATTCCAGCAGGGCAACATCATCGCCAATATCGATTAAACTTGCACCGGGGTTCTTTTTCAGGACACCTTTCTGGTCCTTCAGGCGTTTTAAATTGATTTCCTTATGGTTGAATTGCTGTTGTCTGTATGAGCTGCCATTATAATAGTAAACGTTTCCATTTTCTGTTTTATAGAATGTATCATTTCCCGCTTCCAGCATGTCTAGGACCCACTGGGACACTTTCTCTCCTTCTTGTTGCATCCGCTTTACTGATTTACGGAGACCGATGACGTCCCATGTTTCAAATGGTCCCATTTCCCAGCCGAAACCCCATTTCATAGCTTGATCAATAGCAGGAATATCATCTGCAATTTCTCCATGAAGTTCAGCTGAATAGCATAGTACCGGCTTGATAATCGACCATATCAAATCCGATGCACGATCGCCTTCTGCATAAACAAGCGTTTTCAATTTATTTTTAGAACCCTTTTGCTGCTTCGCTGTTTCTACAGCAGCAGTTTTCAATTTCTTTCGATCCTGGTACTCCAGCGTTTCCGGGTTTAATTCATAAATGACACTGCCGTCCTGACCTTTTTTCTTGAGGAAAAATCCCTGGCCGCTTTTAGCACCAAGCCAGCCTTTTTCCTGCATTTTTTTCATAAAATCGGGTATCTCGAACACGTTCTTTTCTTTTCCTTCCACCTGGTCATGAACATTCTTGGCAACATGGATAAATGTATCAAGGCCAACAACGTCCAATGTTCGGAACGTGGCGCTTTTTGGTCTGCCGATTAATGGACCTGTGACAGAGTCTACCTCGCCGATACTGTAATTTCCTTCTTTCATGGCTTTGACCGTGACAAGCAAACCGTATGTTCCAATTCGGTTGGCAATGAAATTCGGTGTATCCTTTGCTTCAACAACACCTTTTCCTAATACATCCTGGCCGATCGCTTTCATTTTGGCCAGTACCTCGGGGTCAGTATCCTTTGCAGGAATGATTTCCAGCAACTTCAAATAGCGTGGCGGGTTGAAAAAATGCGTACCCATGAAATGCTTGCGAAAGTCTTCTGAACGCCCTTCAGCCATCTCTTCTACAGATATGCCTGACGTATTCGAGGTAACAATGGTTCCTGGTTTGCGGTATTTTTCCACTTGTTCAAAGACCTTTTGCTTGATTGCGAGATTCTCTACGACCACTTCAATAATCCAATCAACCTGAGCCAATTTTTCCATATCGTCTTCCATGTTGCCTACAGTGATTAAATCCATACTCTTCATAGAAGTGATCGGTGACGGCTTTTGCTTCAAAAGCGCCTTCTTGCTTTGTGCTGCAATTCGGTTTCTTACCGTATTATCTTCCAGTGTCATTCCTTTTTTCTGTTCTGCGGCTGTCAGTTCTCGCGGGACAATATCGAGCATTAAGGTGGGTATGCCGACATTTGCCAAATGGGCTGCAATCGCTGAACCCATGACCCCGGATCCTAGTACTGCCGCCCGCTTGATCGAACATTTCATTTTTTATCCCCCAATCAATTTGAATGAACACTCATTCATTTTATGGTAAAAAGAAAAGATAGTCATTCCTATCTGTCTATTTATAACTATAAATTATTATCAGATATTTCGCAAGTGACAAAATGCATTTTAAAGATTTTTTTCTGCACACTGCTGCATATATGGATTCACTCAAATGGAAAAATCCTACTGTATGAAATAACGTCTTATAAAAATGAGCCGAAAAGTCCGATGATCAGGATTTTCCACTTAACAAAACGTAATGGTTACGATACAATAAGAGTATGTTGTTTTAATATATCAGAATGAAAGAGTTAAAGAAGATGGAAGGGATACGAAACATGGGGAATTCAGTTATCTCAATGAATAATGTCAGTTATACCTATGATCAAAAATTAGTCTTGAAAAATATAAATTTTGAGCTTGCGGAAGGTGCTTTTTTAGGACTGCTTGGGCCGAATGGCGGCGGCAAAACTACTTTAGTCAAATTGATCCTTGGATTGTTAAAACCCACATACGGTTCTGTCCGCTTATATGGAAAACCCGCAGCTCAATTTAAAGATAAATACAGTATCGGATTCGTATCGCAAAAGTCTAATGCTTTTAATAAAGGCTTTCCGGCAACAGTATACGAAGTCGTTTCTATGGGGTTGACTGCCAAGGTCGGATACTTGAGGTTTTTCACCAGAAGACACAAGCAACTTATTTTACGTGCAATCGAACAAGTAGGAATGACTGATTATATTCATACAAATATCGGGGAATTATCAGGTGGGCAGCAGCAGCGTGTGTTCATTGCCCGGGCTTTGGTCAGTGATCCCAAACTATTGATTTTGGACGAGCCTACAGTAGGAGTCGATTCTGCAAACGTACAACGTTTTTATGAATTACTGCATCGCCTCAACAAGGACCAAGGCATCACGATGCTTCTGATCACACATGATACTGGCATCATTACAGAATTTGCCACAGACATTGCCTGCTTGAACCAAACGATTCATTTTCATGGCGAACCGGATGCCTATAGGGCTTTGAATAAAGCTGACTTATCGAATATGTACGGCTACAATGTAAACAAAGTCGTACATGACCATTGAGGTTGGAGGAAATTAGCTATGCTTCATGATTTTTTTGCATTTGATTTTTTACGAAATACTTTTTATACAGGATTGCTGATCGGCTTGATCGCTCCATTACTTGGTACCTTTATTGTTGTCAGGAGATTGTCATTGCTTGCAGATGCACTCTCACATGTGACGCTGGCTGGTATTGCATTCGGTTTATTTCTAGAAAAGAAAACTGCTGTCAGCTTCATTACGCCAATGTATGGAGGCATGTTCTTTTCCGTCGCCGGCTCCATATTTATAGAAAAACTTCGCGGACTTTACAAAGCATATCAGGAAATTGCGATTCCGATCATCTTATCAGGAGGGGTCGGTTTAAGTGTCATTTTCATTTCGCTGGCGAATGGGTTCAATACGGATCTTTTCAACTATTTATTCGGCTCTGTTTCTGCTGTCAGCTACAATGACTTTTTAAGCATACTGGGGATAGCTGTTGTCGTTGTCATCCTGATTGTTCTTTTTTATAAGGAACTCGTCGTTCTGTCTTTTGATGAAGAACACGCGTCTATTTCCGGCATCCATGCCAAGCGCATTCACTTGCTGTTCATCATTCTAACTGCCTTGGTAATTGCAGCTTCTATGCGCATTGTCGGAGTGCTGCTCGTGTCTGCATTAATGACCCTTCCTGTCGCAGCCAGCATGCGTATCGCAAAAAGTTTCAAACAAACTGTCTTTTTTTCAGT
Source organism: Tigheibacillus halophilus (assembly GCF_042683165.1). NCBI lineage: Bacteria > Bacillati > Bacillota > Bacilli > Caryophanales > Bacillaceae > Tigheibacillus > Tigheibacillus halophilus. Next base: position 221,904 of record NZ_JBHUIZ010000003.1, on the reverse strand, counting down.
CATTTTTGGAGAATTAGCTGTTATGATAGGATTAGTTAGCGGATATTATTTCAGCATTCCACCAGGTGGAACCATCGTGATTGCTTCCATCATCATGCTGCTTACAGTGATTGGTTATAAATCTTTCCAGAAAAATTGGTTGAAGGCGGGGAATAAACAATGAACATGGAAGAAGCTATCGAGCTATTAAAAGAAAAAGGCTATAAAACTACTGGCAGACGCAAAGATATTTTGAAATTCTTTGCTGAGGCGGATGGTTACCGGACAGCAAAGGAATTAATTGCCTTTATCGAACAAAAACAACCGGCCGTAAGTTTTGACACGATTTACCGCAATTTACATCTTTTTCACGAGATGGGCATCCTGGAATCGACTGAACTGGATGGGGAGAAACATTTCCAAATCGCATGCGCGCATCACCATCATCATCATTTCATCTGCCGCCGCTGTGGCAAGACTAAAGAAATCGATGTATGTCCGATGCAAGACATCAACAATCTATTGCCCGGCTGTGTCATAGAAAATCATAAATTTGAAATTTATGGTATTTGCCCACAATGTAAAACTGCTTGATCGCTAACTTAGTTCCTTTCTGAGAGCATTTCTGATGGCTGAAATTCAATAAAAATAAAGCCGGCCGATCTTCGATGTTTTTGGATCGGCCGGCTTTATTCAAGTCAAGATAAATTTAGTTACGAAGCCATGCAATTCGTACGCAGTGTTTGTATCAGTGTAACAAGTTCTTGCCAATCAACCGTATATTTCCGCCAGAACCTTGTCACCCTCCGCATCCAACATATTTTTGTAGATGGTACTTTGAACAGGCTGGTTCATTTGTTGTTTTAAGGCGGTGGTTACTTCTTTTTCTCCAACAATATACGTCTGCTGCCACTCATTTTCTTTTGCCTGCTTGTCCAGCTTTGGTGCGATGGTTTTGTACCATCTCTGCAAATTCGCTTTGAATTTGGCCCTGAATTTATCTTTTTGGGCACCAGCCTTTTGTTTGGCTGCCGCTGCCTGGCCTACTTTTGATGTACTTTGCTTGACATGCCAGTTTTCCTGATCGATATCAAATTCATAATGTGATGTGTTTTCAATACTATTCAACTTCGCTTCAACGACTTTAATCTCATTTTGCTGAACAAGTACAACTCCTATCATCGGATAATTTTGCAAGATAGTTTCCAATTGCGCAGTCTCCGCAGTTTCTTGCCAATAAAATTCTGACTTAACCCTCACTTGCAGGCACTGGGCAAACCACACTTCTTCATCCGCCGTTGCAAAAACAATCACGCTTCGCTGCAAATGCTGTTCATGCTCATCCATGAATTTTTCTACTTTATGTTTGACATGCTGGAAGCTATGCAGTTCCTCCTTATCTTGATCCTTCTGCAGATATTCTTCAAAGTTTCGCATACCGTTCTTGAATTGCAACCGCCATTTGCCGCCTTGCTGATCAGGATCTGTCGGATCGGTGTTCAAGTACATCGTAAATATCTTATTTTTTCCCTCTCTATTGACATTTTCCAGTTGACTGAGTATTTTTTCAAGAGTCATCCGTTGTCTGCACCCCTTTTTTGGTTAATAAATGGATATTTTAATATCTATTTAACCTAATAGGGATAAAATTAAACTTTAAATAGAAATGATCATACTACTTCAGGACGACCTTTTCTTCTACAGGAACATGCACATCGCTTAGAATCTCTTCCACAACTTGCTTTGTTGTTTTTTTCATTGCTCCTTCCATGGTCAACCGCAATCTGTGCGTAAATACATATGGAACAAGCATTTTCAAATCAGCTGGCGTAACAAAATTTTTCCCGCGAATATACGCATACGCTTGAGCAGCGCGCATGAAAGCAAGCGTACCTCTTGGACTGATACCAAGCTCGATATCAGGATGATTTCGTGACTGGCTGACCAGGTCCAGTAAATAATCCATCACTGTCTCACCGACATGAATTTGTTTGACATCATTTTGCATCGCAACAATTTCCTGTAAAGACAAAACGGAAGATATGTCACCATATGGATCAGATGTACGGTAAGATTCCAGAATGTTCTTTTCCTGGGCACGCTGCGGGTACCCCAAATCGATTTGGAACAAAAATCGGTCCAGTTGGGCTTCCGGCAGTGGAAAAGTGCCGTAGTTGCTTTCGACTGGGTTCTGCGTCGCCAACACCATGAATGGCTGATCAATCATTATTGTTTCCCCATCAATAGTCACTTGTGACTCCTCCATCACTTCCAGCAGGCTCGATTGTGTTTTCGGTGTGGCACGATTGATTTCATCTGCCAGTAAAATATTCGTTACAACTGGACCGACACGCAGTTCGAACTCCTGATGTTTAGGATTAAAGAACCTGATTCCAGTCAAATCACTTGGCAGAACATCGGGAGTGAACTGACAGCGGCGGAATTCGCCATCGATAACTTTCGCAAAGGTTTTCGCAAGCTTCGTTTTCCCTGTGCCTGGCACACTCTCCAACAGCACATGGCCTTTCGCCAGCAGGGCAGTCCATATAAGCTCGATTATTTTGGGTCTTGTATAAATGACATGATCCAGGGCTTCTTTAGCTTTTTCTATTTTTTTCATCCTTCGTCCCCTCTTTCATTTTTTGTTTAAAAAGGCGCAGCTTGCTTGTTAATTCATTTATTTCATCTTTGCTGACTTCTTTTTCTCCATACCGGACCTTTTGATAGACTTCCAGCTGATCATCCAAGCCGATCCGTCTTAGCCACTCTTCGACTGTTTCGCTGTACTTTCTCCCGAATTTTTGCTCCCGCATTCCCTTCTCAAATGCCAGCATCATCCTGCGGACAGGATGACGCGGTTTCAAAGCAAACTGCCGCAGTTTATGTTTGAACTTTTTGTGCGCCTCTTTTTCCTTCATTTCTTTTTCAAAGTGCATCCGGGGCAATTGGCTGACTGTCGTATCATATACCTGATGTTTCCGTTTCAAAACACGTACAACCAGGTAGAGCAAAGCAATCAGCAAAAGGGCAATAAACATCCATTTTACATAGGCTGCAGCTTGCTCCGATATGGTCTGCCCGTTGTCACCCGGTTCCGGCAAAAGCCTTTCCCCATTATCTTCCAGCGTTTTTACCTCTTTCGCTTTGAACTTTTGGAAGTCAAAATCTGACAGCTGCAGCAAATATAGTGGCAATGTTGCCACGTAAATCAGCGTGTTGATTATTTTATTCCACAGCCAAAATAGAAACTGATCGCCTTTAACACACAGGAATAAACATACCGGCCCAAGCAGCAGCGAAGGAAAATATAGTACGGTTTTCCATATTTTTGCAGTCTCTTTGCGTGAATTTCTATCCACAGCAATAAACTGGCTTGTAAAATAGCCGCTTATCACGATTAAAAAAATGAAACAAGTATAAACGAACGCCATGGACTCTTTTACTACTATAATATCAAAGGCAGCTACGAAAAAGGCTGCTTTCAGATAAAACAATTCTCTTTCCAATCCAGCCTCCCTGCTGATAGACATATAGCGCCAAGTCAACGCAATAGCCAATACAGCGGATAAGCCAATTGGGATACCACTTGCAATAAAGAGCAACAACAATACCGGCAGCATTGCTAAAAAGATAGTGAACAGCTTTACACTAGTCCTTCGTCTAATAACCGTTATCGTAAGACATACAGCACTTAGAACCAAAAGATAACGCCAATATGGGATGAAGCTATAGCGATAATGCATGACAGGGATGAACAACAAAAACAGTAAATAAGCCTCACAAAGAAAATGATAAGCAGCTTTTATCACTAAACTTTGTCTATTATCCATTTGTGACTGCCTCCTTTACCAAGAACCGTTCCAGTACCGGGGTTCCATCGCGGACGTTCACTTGATAAATACCAGTCTGGCAGGCCCAGGCCGTTAGGATATCACTTGATTGGTTATCCGTATGCCCAACAATCACTATTGTCTTCGATCGTCCAGACTGACTGCTGTTAGACATCAGCATTTGTTCAAAAGGCAGCACCATTCCTTGCGTATGTATTCTCGCAAGCATATCAAGGGCTTGCATGTAATGTACCCTGTCTTCTCCTTCAAGGAGTTTAACGCAACCATTCCTATCGGTTTCACTAAATGTCCGGGCATTGATATACATAGAAAAAGGAAGATTGTTTTTGTAAGCATATTGGCAGAGATAAGCTGTATATGCAAGCAAGTCTTCAAGCCTGCTGCTTGTGCTCCCGTAAATGGAAGATGGCTCCGGGGCGATATTAATCATAAAAACATAAGATCTATCCACCACTTTTTCGAAAACATTCGTTTGCAATTCTTGTGTTTTCGCAGTGGCCTTCCAGTTGATTCTGTAAAACGGATCTCCCGGCTGATAATCCCTGACACCAATCCTGTTTTGTATATTCTCAAACATGGCCATATTGGTTACGGCTGTTCCCTCATTCATTTTAACCAGCTTTTCTATCCCTGCTACTTGCCGCGGCTCGGGATAAATGAGTATTTCCAGAGGGTAAAATGCATCATAAGTAAGCTCGGCTGAATGAAAGCTTGTCAAGTGGGCAAATGTAAAAGAAATATTTCTCAGTGTGACAACACCGCGCTTTTGCGCCTGAACCGGCACCTGCAGCTTTGTCCTGCCCTTCGCTGCGATCGTTAACGGGATCTCATATGTATGTATATATCTGCCTTTAGAATGCAGATAATCCACTGAAGTGATAGAAGACCCAGACTGAAAACGAAAAACACCGTTCAAATACGGAAATACGGCATTATTTGCAAATATAAAAGGCAACTCTGTTTCATCTTGTGGAAACAGACGAATTGTTTTCCGTTCGTTATTCATGGAAAGTTTTTTATCCAATTGACGGTCATAAAAGGAATGCAGCAAAAAATATCCCGACAAGAGCAATACAAACGCTAAAAGAATCGTCCATTTGAAAATCATCCCTCCCACCAGAAGGAAAACAAGGCCTATCAACAAAAAATCCATATTGACAGAAGGATTAAAAGTCACTCCTTTTTTCCACATCCCAGCACCCCGGTTTCTTAAATATAATCCCGTTCATCATTTAATTATTCTAAATAATAATACTAATCCTACATACGTACATCAAATAAAAAGGTTTCAAAAAAACTTTCCTTATATAAGTAAGGAAAGTTTTTTTGGTGTTTCTCTACATTCTATTTTTCTTGAAATGCTCCCTCGAAAACAAACGATTCAATCGGTTTCCGGTCAGATGGTTTTTCACGTTCATGGTAGCTTTCTTCAAGCAATTCCTTTTCTCCCTGATAGCCGACAGCGACGATAGCATTGACGAAATAATTCTCAGGGATGCCCAACGCCTCTTTCGCCTTTTCCCTGTCAAATCCACCCATTCCATGAGTGATTAGCCCTTTACGTGTCGCCTCCAGAGCCAAAAATCCCCAAGCAGCCCCTGTATCAAATGAATGTGTCGGATTCGCTCCGCCAAATCGCTCTTCATCTGTTTTTGAAATAATAGCGACAAGTACCGGGGCTTTTTTACACCAAACTACATTTGACTCATTGATAAATGAAATGAACTTTTCACGGTCCTCGTCTTTTCTGGCAAATACAAAGCGCCACGGCTGTACATTTGCTGCTGAAGGGGCCCATCTTGCCGCTTCAAATAAACTGTGCAACACATCATTGGGCACTTCTTTATCCAAGAATGATCTTGGAGACCAGCGCTTCGTATAAATCGGATCGATCTGATATGCTGTCTTACGTATTTCCTGCAATAAATCCACGTATATACCTCCTGAAAATATATGAATTGATATTTTTCAAAAAAAGAAGCCTTTATAGATTATACTAGATAGCCCATACAGTGAGAAACATTATGCTCAAAAGGGAAACACGCATTTGAACCATCAAAAAGGACTGTCCCGAAGCCTTGAGGAAGACTTCGGGACAGTCCCTACTTCATATTTCATTAATTCACACGGCGTACATGTCCGCTAAAAACGCTCTTCCAGTATGAATTATTCATACTTGCAACGCCCACGCCACTATCTTGGGCACCGATAAAGTTTCCGCCGCCTACATAGATTCCAACATGTCCGTCATGCTTATAAGTGTTGAAGAATACCAAATCACCAGGTTTAATATTGCTATAAGAGACCTTTGTTCCAACACCCGACATAGCTGATGTACTGGATGGGAGTGATACTCCTGCCTGACCATATGCCCATGACACAAAGCCTGAACAGTCAAATCCGCCTGGAGATTTTCCGCCCCATACATAAGGTGTACCTACTACACTGTAGCCAGCGCTGATGGCAGAACCGCCATGTGCCGCTGGTGCAGGATTCGATGCTGCTTTAGCAACAGTCTTAGGAGCATTGGTTTGCTTAGTAGATGTTGTTGTTTTTGATGTCGTTGCTTTTGCCTTTGATGTCGAAGCAGTTGTTTTTGTTTCTGCCGGTTCTGATGCAGCTGGTGAATCGGCAGTGTCAGCATCATTCTTCTCAGCGGTCGTACTTGCAACCTGTACTTCTGGTGCAGGTGCAGTTGCTTCAGCAATGCTTTCTTTTACATCAGCTTCCAGAGAAGCAAGCTTGCTGTCTTTTATTTTAAGTTCATCTTTCTTCTGTTCCAACTCTGCTTTTTTATCCTTCAGCGTTACTTTCTTACTTTCATTTTCTTTCTTCTGGCTCAGAATTGTTTGCTGGATGCCTTTCAATTCTGCTTGCATGTCTTTCAGATCGCCAAGCTTCTTTTCGACTTGTTTTTTATCTTTTTCGATTTGTTTCATCAAGTCCTGATCGGACTCTGTGATTTTAGAAACGGCTGACACACGGCCGATGAAATCACTGAAGCTCTTAGAACCAAGCAGCACATCCAGATATCCGATGTTACCGCCGCTTTTTTGATAAGATGAAGCACGCTCTTTCAAAATCTCGAAACGCTTATCGATTGATTTTTGCAGCTCATCAATTTTATTTTTAGTAGATTTAATAGATTGTTTTGTTTCACCAATTTTATCTGAGTTCTTCTGCAAAGCAGCCTCTGTTTTGGAAATTTCATTTTGAAGTTTTTCCAAATCCATCAACACCTTCGTAATCTTAGCTTCAGATTTTGATAGATTCGACTTGACAGAAGAACGTTCATTTTGAATTTCTGATTGTTTGCTATGTAATTGATCAAGTGTTTCAGCATGGATAGGCTGTGTAAAAAGAGCACTGCTCAAACCAACTACAGAAACTGTAGCTAATGTCATAATTGTTTTCTTCAATCTTTTTTCCCCGCTTCCCCCTTGCCGCACCTGCATCTATCTCTATCTATTCATATGATGTGATCATCTATGTAATTGCAGTGAGACAATATGTATATGTATTATTATTGTGATCTCTATCGATTTCACAAATGAAGTATAACATGTGATGATTTCACTATTGTTATGATAATGTTACAAATACATTTCAAAAGATACGAAAATCGGCTTTTTTCACAGTTATACCCATTACATTTGCATTTTTTTCACCAAAATCACTCGAAAATTGTCTTAATAAAAGCTTGATGAAATGGGGGTTGGGGAGATTTTGTCGTATGACGGAGCCTGCGTTATTTTAATAAAGCAGATTCTAAAACATCTTCATAAAAAAGTATTATTTTTTTCCTATCAAGTCTTCCATGGAGGAAGAATTTTACAATACAAATTCCTGTCTATCTATTAAAACTTGGAATATCTGCTGGACCGATTATACCAATCCTTGTTGGAAGGCATAGATGACAGCCTGCGTACGATCCGCCACTTCCAGCTTAGCAAGGATGCTGCTGACATGTACCTTGACAGTTTTAAGGGAGATGAAAAGCTGATCCGCGATTTCTTGGTTCGATTTTCCTTCGGACATCCGCAGCAGTACTTCCATCTCTCGGCTCGTCAACTGCTCGTGTAGCATTGGACTGCTCTGCCGCCGCATCTGATTCATCAATTTCCCGGTAACTTCAGGCTCTAAAACGGGTTCACCACCATATGTTTTGCGTATTGCATTAGCTATTTCGCTCGCTTTAGACGTTTTCAACATATAGCTTGTGGCCCCCGCCTCCAATGCAGGATAAACTTTTTCGTCATCCAAAAAACTTGTGACGATAATAATCTTTGCTTCTGGCCATTTTGCCATAATATGTTTGGTTGCTTCGATCCCGTCCATTTCTTTCATGACAAGATCCAGCAAAATAATGTCAGGCTTGAGCTGCAGTGCTTTTTCAACAGCTTCAGCCCCATCATCCGCCTCTGCGATTACTTCCATATCCGCCTGGGCACTTAAATAAGAAGCTACCCCTATTCGAACCATTTCGTGGTCATCTGCAAACAATATACTAATCATCTGTCGATTCCTCCTTGCCGATATGTGGGATTTTGACTTCCAAACGAGTTCCTTCCTTAGGCAAACTGATGATTTTCAATATACCCCCAACTTCCTCGGCCCTTTCCTGCATATTATTCAATCCATACGATCCCGTTTTCGCTTTGGCTAAATCGAAACCGATACCATCATCTACCACACGCAAAATGATGTGTTCATCTCGTTTGATCAGCATGATTTGCAGTTTGGAAGCCTTGGCGTGGCGTAAAGTGTTAGAGACAGATTCCTGTAAAATCCTGAAAAGCTGATCCTCCACACCCTTTTCCACTGCAAAATTTTCCACTTTCCATGTGATTTGCAACGGCACTTTCTGCGCTAGTTCCTGCAGCAGCTGTTTTGTTCCTTCTTGTATGGTTTTATTTTTCAATGCAACAGGTCTGAGATGAAGCAACAGCGCCCGCATTTCAAGCTGAGATTGTTGAATCATTTTTTCGACTAGCTTCAATTGCCGTTGTGCCGGTTCTTTCGGAGGATTCGTTTCAATAATAGCAGACATCATCATCGAAGCAGCGAATAATTCCTGGCTGACAGAGTCATGCAATTCGCGAGCCAAACGGTTTCTTTCCTGCAGAACGATATCCTGGAATTTTTCTCTTTCTGTCACTCTTTCAGTCGCGGTTTTACGTGCCAGCTGAGCGTGTTGTTGTAATTTTTGCTGAATAAAACGCATTTGTATTTCTATCTTGTCCAGCTCTGTATATGGATTTTGTTCCTCTGTCAGCTGTCCCTTGACGATTTCAGATAATCTTCTTTCTACATGCTTCATTCTTTGTTGCCAATACCAAGCAAGCGAGATGCCAAGTACTAGTCCGGCCACCAAAGCCAGACTTGCAACAACGATGATAAACGGAATATCGAAGAAGGAAATTGTCCACAGCAATGATATATGTTTCAGCGGAAAAGCTGCCAGCATGATGGCGATAACAATTCCTGTCAACAGAAAGCTGAATATGATAGAAGTGATCACGTGACGAAGGAAGGTATTCATATCCGCCTCACCTCGATATCACCCGAAAACAAACTTGTTACGATTTTCACGCGCGGGCCTTTCTGATCGTAGTTCTCTGTTTTAAAGGTGACCGTTTGATTTGCCAGCTTACGATGTCGTTTCCCAAAAACTTGGAATCGTCCAAAAACGACACTGTGGTGGATGCAGACTTCTACTTCATAAGGAACAAGTATCTCAATATTTCCAGAAAGATGCCGAATGGAAATGACTGCAGTATCCCCAGGGAGCACTGTATTGCTCAAGTCAATGATACGGTCGCCGATTCCGCCATGAATGTTAATATCGTTCCACTTGTATGCATGGTCCGACGTTTTTTGTGTTCCGAACAATCGCAAATCAAACAAAGGTGCTACTTCGTAGACTTCTTCATCAGCGCTTTTCATTTCGATTGTCGGTTGTATATAATCAGCCTCTTTCTTCCTATGCCAGTATTCCAGGACAAACCAGACAATTGCTGCGATAAGCAAAAACCTGACTGCAAGCAAATTCAGCACGGAAAAAACAAATATGATTGCACCAATCCAAAATAAGATTTTCCCCCATAATTGCCTAAAATGTTTATAACCGATATAGACCATACAAGCAGAAAAAAGTGCCGGAATGATCATGCCCCCATGAAAAAAAGAAATTTCAACGAGAAAAAGGATTACCCCTATGATGAGAATCCAATTCAATCTATCAGTGGAAAGTCTGTCAAACAAGTGATAATCCCCTTTCTGCAAATACTGATGCTTACTTAACTGCATAGTACTACAAAGCAGTATACATGACGTTGTGTAAAAAAGGATCACTATGCCTTTATAAATATCATATTCTCTTGTGCCAGTTGCTAGAAAATGCAAAATAATTGTTCCTTAGCAAGTAACTGACAAAATAAGGAAAGCAGACACATGTCCTGTGCCTGCTAAGTATAGCATGTTTTTCAATTGCCGGCATCGGTTAGAGACCCGTATAGGAGAGGTTTTTTGGGCTCATTGCTGCACGGTCAGGATTCGTCCATCTCTTTTTCCAGACGTGCAATTTTACTGTCGAATGTACTTCTATAGTATGCACTGTTCACTTTATACTCCAGGTTTTCCATGTATCTCTCTAATTCAGCAAACTTTGAAAAAGGTTTATCCGATGATTCATCCAATACCCGGTTTATTTGGTGATTGGCATGAATCATGTTCTCTCTGCCCATCAATTCCATCCTGCGTAAGTGCATATCTTTGAGCTTATGTTTCATTTCTTCATATTTCCGCTCTAAAGATTCAAGCTGTGCTGCTGCATCGTCTTTAGCTGTCTTCATCCGGGAAGCTCTTGCATTGTATTCTTCAAATTCTTTTACAGCAAAGTCGCGCATCTCTTCTTCTCCCGCTCTTTCTGCGATGTCAGCTTGTTTCTTGCGTTTGTCCGCTAGCTCCTGTGCCTTCAAATATTCACTGGCAAATTGCTCCTTCAAACGGTGTTGGCGTTCAATCAAGCGACGTACTTTCTCTTTTTCCTGTTCACTTTGGCGCAAATATTGATTTAACGCAGTAATCGGGCTGCGTTGTTCCTTTTGATCAAGCAGTTGATGAATATCTGCTGAAATCGAGTCCTTTATTCTGGTGAATACATTTGTCATAATTATTCGCTCCTTCTTCATTAATAATGGTTCATTTGTGACCATTGCTGTTCAAATTGATTGAAAGGATCGGTGTCCTTGGGATCCGCATCTATGATGTTATCTGTCTTTTTCCACTTCTTAATCAAGACATACAACACATAAGCCGCTACAAAACCGACTACAGCATACACATTGGCAAGCGTCACCGATAAAACAACCAGACCAACGATGAACCAACCAATTTTACCTGCTGTCGATTCGCTTTTCATAAATTGTTTGAACACGATGTAAAGTAATCCCACTCCCGCGACGAGCAAGATCATCGGCCCAATGTTGAATAAAAGCACGAGACCAGCCGTCAATGCACCGACAAAAAATAAAAACTTTTTCATATCGTTTCCTCCTTCCGTATCTCTATCATACGAAATAGATGGAAACCTCATAATGTACCTAAGGCATATTTTGTATAAGACTTAAGGCGTATATATGGGGATTTTCAATGCAACGAAGTTGAGCAGCTGGGTCTATTTCGAGCAAACTCAGGATCTGCGAGCGAAACTAATCGATTTCAAACAGCTTCCCGGATTCATGAGCGCCCCAAATGCATTTCGTGCGACACCTATTAATCCAACCCAAAAAGCAGTAATCTCTTGGGATCACTGCTTCAGCATTTTATTGCGTATCCAAACGACCAGCAAGAGGAGAATACCTGCACCGAGGGATAAGTATACAATTGATGAGTAAATTTCCATGTAGTAGAAAATCTTTGTCCAGGAATTGCCTAGTAATACGCCAATGTATACGAGCAGGAAATTCCAAATCAGTGTTCCAATCAACGTCAACGTTGTAAACAAGGTAACGTTCATTTTCGTCATACCAGCAGGAATGGAGATCACACTGCGAACTAATGGAATCATTCGGCAAAACAACACTGTCCATGGTCCATATTTCAAAAACCAGTCATTACCGCGTTCCAAATCCTTTTTTTTGAATGGAAAAATCCTGCGATGCCGGTCCACCATGTCCCCGAGTCTCTCTACGGATAACATCCTTCCCGCCACATAAAGGATAACGGCTCCCAGCAAGGAACCTGTCGTCGATGTAACCAGAACACCAGTGAATGTCATTGAAGTATAGCTTGTCATAAACCCGCCGAAAGGAAGTATCACCTCAGACGGGATGGGGGGAAACAGATTTTCCAGAGCCATCATCAGTAGAATGCCAGCATAACCAAACTGCTCCATCACTTCCATAATCCAGTTCTGCAAAAAAATCAACCTCTTTTTATGATATTTAAACTTGTCCTTTTCTTAAATATAGCAAGTTTTATCCAATTTATGACTGCCATCTGTGTGCATTTTCAAGAGAATTAACAATAGAAGGTATGCCTTTATGCCTTGCACCATGATACACACAAACAATGAAAAAGGTGTGATCCCACGGATTTGGGACCGCACCTTAAAACCATTGCAACGAGTACGCTCATTTTGAAGTATCTTGTTCTTTCGTTTCATTCATGTCGTCTATCAATTTTTCAGCTGCTCGTTTATAGAAGTTGCTAATATTGGCAAATGAAGTAATCAGCAACAATCGATGCATATCATCTTTATCAGCGGCATCGGATTCTTTAAGCATGCTATCGAGAATTTCAACATTTTCCTGCATGCTTTTCTTTGTTCCAAACGCATCCTTTTCTCTCATATGCAGAAATGTTTCATACAACTGATCCAAATCCAGTCCATCTTCAAAAACTTTTTGGTTCAGCGGCCCCAGTAAATCCTTGATATCACTAATTGAAAGCACGGATTTGAGTTGGTAAATCAAGCTGATTAATATCAGATGCTCCTTTGTATAGCGTTTATTTTGTATTGGAAAAAACAATTTCCCTTTTGCATAATTATTAATCATTGTTTTGGTCAAAATTTTTTCTTCGTCATTCCGCTTACTACCAGCGAATTTTTTTTCAAATAATTGGATAACCTGATCCATGTATAAGTCAATATCCGGAATATCTTCTAAGGATAAATAATGATCAAGATTCATTTCTTCAAGCAGCTGGCTTGCATCTTTTTTCATAGATTCCGTTCTCCTTCAAATAATCTGTATATCCATTATACCGAAAAAAAAACACAATACAATCATTGACTACTTGATGGAGTACGTGTATCATTTAACATAGTAATCGAAACTACATAAGTGGAGGGATTAAAAACATGAACGTTTATATTCGGGAACCAATCAATGGACTGACACATTTATTTGGTGCTTTACTTTCTTTTGCAGGGTTGCTGGCATTAGTGATTAAAGCAAGCACAACAACTGAATCCGCGTTGGCTGTCATGGCCGTTATCATGTTCGGCATCAGCATGATTTTGTTGTATGCCGCATCAGCAACATATCACATGGTGATTGCCAAAGATCGTGTCATCGCTTTTTTCAGGCGAGTAGACCATTCAATGATTTTTGTATTGATAGCTGGCACGTACACCCCCCTTTGTCTGATCAGTCTCAATGGGACACTCGGCTGGACATTATTCGGTATCGTCAATGGACTAGCACTGTTAGGTGTTATTTATAAACTAGTCTGGTTTCATGCACCAAGATGGCTATCCACCTTGCTGTACCTGGCCATGGGTTGGATTGTGGTCCTTGTCATCCCAAAGCTTGCTGCCATTATCAGTACCAGTGGCATCACGATGCTTATCATTGGCGGGATTTTTTATACAATCGGCGGTTTTATCTACTGGCTGAAACCAAAGTTCCTTGAATTTAAATATATGGGGTTTCATGAGGTTTTCCATATTTTCATCATGTTTGGTACCCTATTTCACTTTTTCTGCATATTTGGATATGTGATATAAAAAAACGCGGTTCTGTTTAGCAGATCCGCGTTTTTTATATCCAGTTTCAGCACTCAGCAACTAGCAGGTTTTTTGGTGGGAGGAGTAACCGCGTCCCAGAAGCTTTCCAGTTTGTACGCGCTGAACGGGCGCTTACGCCCTTCCTATCAATATTGCTGCATATCGGACTGTACATAGTGGTAAAGCAGCTCCAATGTACATGCAAGTGAATCTGCATGTGTACGTTCAAAAGCGTGGGAAGAATCAATCCCGGGACCAATCAGTCCGTGGATAATATCATGTCCGGATTTGATTGCAGCCGATGCATCTGAACCATAATAAGGATAGATGTCAAGCTGATAGCCGATATCATTCTTTTGAGCGATTCCGGTCAAGTGCTTACGCAATCCATAATGATACGGCCCGCTGGCATCCTTCACACAAATCGAAACGGTATACTCGTCCGTTGACTGGCCGTCCCCCATAGCACCCATATCTACAGCCAAATATTCTACAGTTTCGGGTGTGATGTTGGAATTTCCGCCATACCCAATTTCTTCATTATTGGAAATCAAAAAGTGAGTGGTATACGGCAAAGTTATTTCTTCTGTCTGAATATGCTTAATCAGCTGCAGCAAAATCGCAACACTTGCCTTATCATCCAGGTGACGTGATTTGATAAAACCGTTATCGCAAACTTCTACACGTGGGTCAAGTGAGACAAAATCCCCTACTTCGATGCCTAGTGCCCTGATTTCATCGGCATTTTTCACTCTCGCATCAATACGGACTTCCATATTTTCCTGGTTTCTTTCCGCTTTGCCAGCATCTTTGTACACGTGTACAGATGTTTGATGCATCAATATGGTTCCAGTAAAGATCTTTCCTGAGTTGGTGTGAATTTCACAATATTCGCCTTCAATGGAATTATAACGGTAGCCTCCAATCAGATCCAAGCGCAAACGCCCATTATTTTTCACTTCTTTTACGATGGCACCAAGTGTATCTACATGTGCTGTCAACATCCGATGCTCGTTATCATTTTCCCCAGGAAGCGTTGCAATCAGGCCGCCTTTTCGATTCCGTTTTGTTTCCACATTGTACTGTTTCAGGAATTCCTCTACAAATGAAATTACTTGTTTTGTATAACCTGACGGGCTCGGAATAGAGACAAGCTGTTTAATCAATTCTTTGGTTTCGTTTGTATCAGGTTTAAATGTCATATGTACTCCCCTTTCATGTACTCTGCCTCAAGTTTAGCCTGAAATGCGTCCACACTCAACAGATATTACTGCGGCACGAAATAAATTCATTAAAAAGTTCTACACATATTTTCTGCAGTAAACCCTGGTACAGCCGCACGAAGATAAATCAAACTTTCTCAGATAGCACATTGATTTAAACAAAGAAATATGCTCTGGAACGCCCAGGAAATTTTTGAAAAAAAGTCAAAAATTCTTGAATAGAATGCTTTTAAACATGCTATCATGATGAATAATGCTTGATAACATGAAGAAAAGAGGTTTTCATAATCGTGCGCAAACCAATACTTATCGTATGTATTCTGCTGCTGGCTGTATTGGCAGCATGTTCTGGAAAAAATGACAGCGAAACAAGCCAAAAAGATCACAATCCAAAAACAGGAGATAGTTGGGAACAAACAGCTTCAAAGGATGATCTTCCTGATTTTCTCAGTAAGAGTGAAAAGAATATGCAAACTCTTTATCTTGCAGTTGCCAGCCATCGGGAATTATTAGAGCAAATCCCTTGCTACTGCGGCTGCGGAGAATCTGCGGACCATACAAGCAATTATGACTGCTTCATACACGATAACGGAAAAGAATCCGTAACATGGGATGATCATGCCACAAGATGCCAAGCCTGTCTCGATATTGCGGCGGAATCCATCAGTCAATCCATGGATGGAACCCCGTTAAAGGATATTCGCAGGGCAATCGATGAAGCATACAAGGAAGGCTACGCAGAGCCTACCCCGACACCTGCGATCTGATTAAAACTGCCGCCCAAGGCTTCCCTTAGGCGGCAGTTTCTTACCTGGATGAATCCAGCTGCTTGCAGACCTCAATCATTTCAATGACATTTTCAGCGCATGCAGCTCCTTTATTGCCTACCTTCGTTCCCGCTCGCTCAATCGCCTGTTCCAGATTTTCTGTTGTCAGCAGGCCGAATATCACAGGAACGCCACTATTCAAGCTGGCATTTGCGATACCTTTGGAAGCCTCATTGCAAACATAATCATAATGTGAGGTCGCCCCGCGAATGACACAACCTAAAGTAATAATGCCGTCATACCGTCCGCTGTCAGCCATTTTTTTCGCTATCAGCGGGATTTCATACGCACCAGGGACCCATACTGCTTCAATGTCATCGCCTTCCACACCATGGCGTATCAGGGTATCCTCCGCTCCGGACAATAATTTACTCGTTATGAATTCATTGAATCTTGCTGCCACGATACCAATTTTCATATTCCTGCCGATTAGATTACCTGATAATACTCTCATTGTTGTACCCCTCCACATGTAAATAATGATGAAATTTCTCTTTTTTCGTCTGTAAGTAATGGATGTTTTCTTCTTTCGCTGCCATTTCCAGTGGTATTCGTTCAACGACTTCAATGCCGTAATATGCCAGCTTTTCCATTTTATCCGGATTGTTCGTCATCAACCGAACCTGCTTGATTCCTTTGGCATGGAGCATTGCTGCAGCAATACCATAATCCCTTTCATCCGGTTGGAATCCTAATTGAATATTCGCTTCAAAAGTATCTACCTTTTTTTCCTGTAAGGCGTATGCGTGCAATTTATTGACCAGGCCTATACCCCGTCCTTCTTGGCGTAAATACAATACAGCACCGTGTCCGTTTTCTTCAATTTTCCTTAGCGCCATATGCAGCTGGTCCCCACAGTCACAGCGACTGGAACCAAACACATCGCCGGTAAGACATTCGGAATGAAGTCTTAACAGAAGAGGATTCTGCTTATTTTCCATATCGCCTTTACTGATGAACAATTGTGTTTGATCGTCTTTGACTGTATTGATTGCTTCCACTTCAAAGCGTCCATATCTACTCGGTAATTGCACCTTTATTTCACGCTGAAGCACATACGGATCGTTAATATACCTGTACCTTACAATGTCCTCCACTGTAATCATCGGGATTTGCAATCCCTCTGCCAGGGCTTTTAAATCCTTGCGACGAGCCATCGTACCGTCTTTTTTTAAAACTTCACAGATATAAGCGGCTGGTGCCGCCCCTGCCAATCTTGCTAAATCAACTGCGGCTTCCGTGTGTCCGCGGCGTTCCAATACGCCGCCTTGTTTTGCCACAAGCGGAAAAATATGACCAGGCCGCAGAAAATCTTGTTCGCTTGTTGCATCATCAGCTAAAGCACAGATTGTTTTTGCACGTTCCGTTGCAGAAATCCCTGTTGTCGTTTCGCTATGATCGATGCTTATCGTAAAATTCGTCCCAAACGGATCACTATTATGCTGTGTCATCCGATCCAGCTTAAGTTTTTGTGCAATGTCAGCTGAAATGGGGGCACAAAGCAAACCTCTGGCAGAAGTAATCATCCGATTAACCGTTTCGGGCGTGGCATATTCAGCTATTCCAATCAGATCTCCCTCAGCCTCACGATCTTCATCATCGGCAACCAGGACCAATTTTCCCTCCCTCAAATGCTGAATCGCTTTTTCCACATTTTCCATCTGCATCGTTTTTCCCCTCTCTAAAACCCGTTCGTATCCAAGAAAGACTTGTCAATACGAGGGCCCGATTCTTTACTATTCATCAATGTCGTAACGTATTTTCCTAAAATATCTGTTTCTATATTCAACAAATCTCCGAGATGCTTATCTGCCAAAATCGTATGTTCCTGTGTATGTGGTATTAACGATATGGAAAAACCATCCGCGCTAACATCAATGACGGTCAAGCTGGTCCCATCCAAAGCAACTGATCCTTTTTCGACAATCTGTGGCCGCTGCTGTTCAGGCAGCGCAATTTGCAATGTCAATGCATTGCTTTCGCGCTTCTTATTTAGCAGCTCCACCGTAGCATCCACATGCCCTGTGACGATGTGCCCGTCAAAGCGACCAGCTATTCCCAGAGAACGTTCCAAATTTACCGGGTAGTCACGCTGTAGATAAACAAGATTTGTTTTATGAAATGTCTCCGGCATCACATCAGCGGTAAATACATCGGTGTATAAGCTGGAAACTGTCAAACAAACACCGTTCACCGCAATACTGTCGCCTACATCCAAATTGTTTCGGTCCAGCTTGTTCATGTTGATGGACAACCTGATGGTATCACCTTGTTTCGCTATTTGCCTGACACGCCCAATGTCTTGTATGATTCCTGTAAACATGTGAACTCTTCCCTTCCATAGACGGTGATTTTCAAATCCTTTCCAAGCGTTGTTACCTCCAAATTCTGGAAATCTACTTCTCTTTGTCCGAAAACCTTCCCTTGGACAGCAGAAAGAGAGTTGCCGCCGAACAATTTTGGTGCGATGTATACCGTAACTTGATCAACCAGTTGAGCTTCCAAAAATGCGTGATGCATCTGCGCGCCCCCTTCAACCAGTACGGACTGCACCCCATTTTCTGCCAATACTTCTATCACGTGCTCAACAGTCCAACGCTTATTTGTAAATACCTTTACATGCGTCGTCTGCGCGTCATGTGCCGGATACTGTGGTATTTCAGTGAAAATCCACGTCGGTGCTTCGCCTTGCTGGAACAATTTCAGGTTGTTTGTGAGCCTTCCTCTCCGATCGATTACAATCCGAATCGGCGGATATGGCAAAGTTACCGTCCTGACTGTCAACTGTGGATCATCTACAAGAGCCGTTTCTGCTCCAATCAAAATGGCTTGGTATCGGCTGCGCAGTTGCTGAACATCCATCATGCTTTTTTCACCTGTAATGATACTGCGCTCACCCGGTGTGCGATTGATTTTACCATCAAGAGTCATTGCATATTTCAATGTGACATATGGCCTCTTCTTCCGATGGTAAAAATTATACATTCGATTTAAAGCAACTGCTTCAGACGCCATCGTTCCAACTGAAACTTTCACGCCATTTGCTTCCAAAAACTTCTTGCCTCTGCCGCCAACGAGCGGGTTTGGATCCAGCTGTGCAATATGGACTTCCGTTATTCCGGAGGCGACAATATGCTCACAGCAGGGAGGGGTTTTTCCTGTGTGAGAGCATGGCTCAAGCGTCACATACATTTTCGCAGCGGCTAATTGATCTCGATTGGCAACATTTTTCATAGCGTCAATTTCAGCATGGTCTCCGCCAAAATGACTATGATACCCCCTGCCGATGATTTCACCACCTTTTACGATAACCGCACCGACCATCGGATTGGTATACGTGTGCAATCGTCCCTTTTCAGCTTCTTTCATCGCTAACATCATCAGCTGTTCATTTGTCATGGTGTCACCTCATTTAAAAACTTGCCGGCAACCGCTGGGCCCGTAGCGATTGGCCTGGCTGCATTCCAGGAAATCTTCAGGACATGTTCCTAAAAACGCAAAAATGCCCCGTAGTGAATACGGGGCATAAATATGTGATCGCCAAATAAGATTTCATACAGGAAAAAACATAGACAACACCTAAAACAGGCATTGCTACATTTAAAAAACTTGGCATTAGCTTCTGCAAATGCCTTAGTTACATGCAGAAAAAGAATTATACTTCCTTACTGCAAAAATGTATGAAACGTCATTTTCGTTCTATTCTTCTCCCATCCAGACTATACTGTCGGTCCCAGACTCACACTGGGTCAACCGCTGCTCGAGCGGGTCACGGACTTCAATGGTTTTCCATTGTCACCGTCGGTCGGGAATTGCACCCTGCCCCGAAGAATCGTATTTAGTTTTCAAAGTTACCTTACACCATTCTGGAACTGAATGTCAAATGAAATATGATTTATCACAGGAAAGTGTAGGACTGATCGTTATCCAAAAAACAATACTACTTTCCCCATAAATGATACCAAGGGATAGAATAAATACAAAGGATATAGACAGCAGGAAATTGTTGATAACATTGCAACAGAAGTGATCCTATGTTTTTTTGTAATGACCGTTCTATATATTGAGAGGTGTTATGAATGAATCCAAAAAAACTAAGCATGGTTGGTTTGGGAACTGCATTAACAGGGGTTATGGTTATTTTTTGGCTGCCAACTGGAGATTGACGTACCTTTTGTTTACACTCATAGCAATCGTTATATTAATACTTAATGATAAGATCATTCCTCAAACAAAGCATAAGAACGAAAATTGCGTTGAGACCCAGATCTTCCAAGTGGCAAAAAAGGAGCTCATTAACGCTTATTCTGTCTTCTTTACTATTAGGGGTTTCGAGCGCGGCTTACTGGACATTTTCACGGGATTCTGTGTTTCAAATGGACAGTGTTCCTGAATGCTCTCACACAAGGCTGTTGGATTATCATTGGCATTGCAGGTGTATCAGATGGGTTGGACGGATACTTTAGCTCGCAAATCGGATTAGTGCCTTCCTACCGGCTAAGTGTCATTTTGCTGGGGGCTTCTTCCTTATTAATAGGTTTATTTACAAACATCTTCCCTGTTGTCTTTTCAGCAATTTCTTTTGGAAGCTCTTATATATTCATGACAGGTGTTTTGATCATTTGGGGTATCCATATTTTTCAAACAAACCCTTCATTCGGGCTCGGTTTACCGTTTTTATTATTAGCTTTAGGTCAAGTGTTTGGCTCACTGATTGGAGGGGGTGTTGCAGGAGTTGTAGGTTATAAAGCCATGTTTATCCTATTTGCTATGATTAGTTTTATTGCTTTGATTTTTAAACCCGTAAAATAAAAGGAGCCATAACGTTTCCAAACGGAAATTTTATGGTTCCTGTCATTTTTTTTCACAAAAAAACCACCAATTATGTATTGGTGGAGACGGTGGGAATCGAACCCACGTCCAGAGATATTGCCACTTCGGCTTCTACGCGTGTAGTTGACATATTATCATTCACTGTCTTTTCAGCCTGTCAACAGGCTTCCAAAGCAGCTAGTCTGATTGGTTTCAACTATTGGTCTCAGACGGTGGCCAACAGTATAGCCCGCTTCATTTGAGACCCTTCGATCTGCCACACGGGCGATAGCAGGAAGGATCGCTAAAGCACTACTTACGCAGCAGCTAAAGCTGGTTGATTGTTAGTTTTGCCAGTTATTATAGGCGTTTAACGTTTTACGAGACGTAACCTCGACGCGCCACCCAAGCTCAACCTATCCCTGTCGAATCCGTAACGTCCCCTTCATAAAAAGGAGTTACGACAGTCAAGCATTGGTGTGTCCTAACTACAATATTCATTATAACATATTGCCGTTGAAAATCAACCTGAGCCGCCTGGAAGCTTTATCCTCTTTTCCCTTTCCGAAGCACCTCATGCACCACATGGTCAATCAAATTCGGTACCACCTTCATGGAATAGGTAATCTCCATCCGCTCATATTTTTTATGCGCATCCATACCGTACGGCCCAATATTTATGACTGGGATATTCAGATCATTCACATCTTCATAGGCGACATATAACTTTGTCCCCCATGCAGGATTGTTACGCTTATAGGCTTCGATATCATCCATACCATCACTCATCGCAACAAAACTCATATCAGAAATATAAGGAAAAAAATGCTTAATGACGATTGGATGGTCATAGGATTGCTGCACATGCTTGACACCTTGTTCAAGCGCATCGGCCAAAATTTGTTCGTCTTCTGTTTCCTCCCCCATTTTTACACGTGGAGAATATAAAGAAGTATAAAATACGAAGATAGCAGGACGCTTATCTTCCATCCATTTCCACGCTTCTTCAATTACTCTGGCGGCATACATGCGTCCATCCAATGTTTCGTCATACATCAAATCATGTTTGAAAGCTGCCATATGGCTCGTGTAGGCATCTCCATGCAGTGCTGTCAGCATTTTATCCATTTCTTCATACGTGAAAACGCGTGTTTTCCACGGCAAAGACTCCACTGGATATCCATGCATCTGACAGTAGGCTTGATAACGTTCAGTGTATTGTGCCACCGCACTTTCAAAAGCGTTTTCTGCTTGGCCTCGCAATTTCTCCAATACTTCTTCCGGAGTCCATGAGTGTGTGAAGAAATTATAGTAAGCAAAGGCGGACAACGCTGTTTGTACGGTGTAAACCGGCTTCAGATCCGTTTGTTTCAACGACACCGGCGGCATGGTCGTTTCTCCTAAAGCTTCGTTACACAAATCCAAGTTATAGCTGATTTGCTTCGTCAGTTCAGCTATCAAAAAATTAGGATCAAGTCCTTCGAATGGCGCACCTACATGCGTTTCTGCCCCAGTTACAAAAAAAGAAGGCAGTAATTTGCCGACAGTCCCTTTGTACACATATCGATGTGGGTCTCCTTTGTATAAAGGTGCCACAAAATCGCTGTTAACCACTGCAGCATAATGAAAATCATGTTCCTTTTTCCATTGTTTCAACGTCTTCAAGGCTGACAAAACACCGTGTGAACTATCCTCTTCATCACACTCCGCCAATAACAGCAAATTCCCATCTAACTCCTCAGGGTGCTTTGCGTAATACGAAATAAGATATAAATTCGCCGCCAGTCCGCTTTTCATGTCCAGCACACCACGACCAAACAGCCAATCATCTGAAGAAGCCTGTGCTTTGATTGGCTTCGGCAGATCAAGCTTTCCGCTTCTCAAATAATTCATCCATTCATCAGGAGAAAACGCATAGTCCTGTTCTTGGTTAAAATCATCGACTCCGACTGTATCCATGTGGCCCATCAGCACCACGGCCCGATTATTTTTCATTTTTTCCCCTTTAACAAAAGCCAGTACGTTACAACGTTCCAGCTCATCATCTTCCGTTTGGACAATAGCCAGATGAGTGGGATTTTCCTGAAAGTAAGCCAAGGACGCCAAATACGTATAAATAGAATGGGCAATCACATTTTCCCCTTCAGTATTAACGATACTGTTCATTTGTACAAGCCGCTTTGTCAAAGCAAGCAATTCATCCTCACTTGAAAACATACTTTTATGCACAGCTGCCATCAGAACTTCCCCCTCACTCAGTATGGGTGCTTTTCTTCACTGTCTTTTAGGTTCCCTTTTTAGGCAAAGCCAATCCGTACACAGGACAACTGATAGACCTGGATATACAAAAACCACCAGCAAACGATAGGTGAGTATCCTGTAGTTCGTGATGGCTTTTTGTACAGCAGATTCAATTGATAACAGGAAAATCAAAGAAACATAAGTTCCGGCAAAACTTTTACCTGACATGCTCTTTCATCGCCCGGTCAATATCGCGCTTCATCTGTTTCTGTTTGAGGTCTTCCCGCTTATCGTATTTCTTTTTCCCTTTACCTAGGCCGAGCAAAATTTTAGCATAACCGTCTTTGATATACAGCTTCAAAGGGACGAGCGCGTATCCCTGTTGCTGTGTCATCCCGATCAGCTTATCGATCTGTTTGCGATGCAGCAGCAATTTTCTCGAACGGGTCGGGTCGTGATTGAAACGGTTCCCTTGTTCATACGGGGAAATATGCATATTGATTAAATACACTTCACCACGGCGATCAATGCGCGCATGCGCATCCTTCAGATTCACCCGGCCATTGCGGATCGATTTGATTTCGGTCCCTTGCAATACAATCCCCGCTTCGTAGGTTTCCTCAATGAAATAATCATGAGACGCTCTTTTATTCTGTGCGTAAACTTTTCCGTGTCCTTTTGGCATGTTACATCCTCCACGTTATGTGTATGCCTATTCTATCAAAAGTTGCCGGCAAAGCCAACAAATGCATTTGGCTCTTTCACAAGAGGGAGAACGCATGAATAGTTCATGCATCTTTGACAGATCAAAATACTGATACAATTTATTACTTCATCCCGTTATACAATTTATCGATATTCCATTCGAGGTATTTGATGTAGGTGTCTCCCGGTTTACCTTTCTTGCCGATTTCATCAGAAAAGATATAATCCTTATAGATGTCTATTCCTGTCTCTTTAGAGACTGTTTCCATCGGCCTTGTATCCACATTGGATTCTACAAATAGTGCAGGCACTGGGTTATCTTTAATGAACTTTACCAATGACTTGATTTGCTCTGGCGAACCGTTTTCTTCAGTATCAATTTCCCAAATATACCCCTCTTTGATGTCATAACTGTCGGCCAAATATTGAAAAGCACGTTCGCTCGTTATCAAAATTCGCTTTTCATCCGGGATTTCAGCAAATTTTTCGGCATACTCCTTTTCGATATCTTTTAATTTAGCAATGAAATCGTTCGCGTTTTTATCATAGTCACCCTTATGATCCGAGTCAGCTTTCATCAATGCATCGCGGATATTTTCTGCCATTTTGATGCCTACATTTGGGTCGATGAAAGCATGGGGATTGATTTCTGATTCATGCCCATTTTCACCTTTCAAATATTTCGGTTCCACGCCCTCCATCACTTGGTAAATATGTTCATCCGATTGCTTTACAGAATCTGTTAATTTATGGAACCAACCGCTGTCTCCGCCTTCCAAGTTTAAGCCGTTGTAAAATAGTAAATCGGCATCCGTCGCTTTCTTTATATCCTCCGGCAGTGGCTCGTACTCATGTGGGTCTGTTCCGATTGGAACAAGGTTATGAACAGAAAGGTGCTCCTTGCCGATCTCCTTCACCATGTTGTCCAAGATAGAGAACGAAGTAACTACTTTCAAGGAACCATCATCCGCACCTTTTTTCCCATCCTCATTTCCTTTTTCATTACCCTTTCCACAAGCACTGAGTAATAATGCCAACCCTAACAAAAAAACAATCCATAGAAAACTTTTTTTCATTCTCTTTCTCCTTCCTGTATTTCCTATAATTTTTTTATGCCGCAGAACGACGCCGCCACGTGCGTATTGCTTGCCCTATAATTCCTTGCTTCGGTGAAAATAAGAAAGTGAATATAAAAATAAGTGTTGTCGCAATAACAATCACCGGACCAGACGGCCAATTATATTTAAAGCTCATGTATAGTCCAATCACTGAAGATAATGCGCCGAAAAAACCTGATAAGGCAATCATGATGGAAAGACGGTTTGTCAATAAGTAGGCAGTTGACGCAGGTGTGATCAGCATTGCAACAACAAGAATAACGCCAACCGTTTGTAAAGAAGCAACTGTAACTAATGTCAATAAGATCATCAGCAGATAATGAATCCATTTTGTCGGCAAGCCGTATGCCTTGGAAACAACCGGATCGAATGTGGTGATTAAAAACTCCTTATACAAAAGCGTAATCACTGCTAATACTACTATGCCAATCGCCAATGTCAGCCACATATCCGAAGATCGAACAGCAAGCACGTTACCAAACAAAATTTGCGTCAAATCAATCGCTGTTTGCGCCTGTGTCATCAAAATAATCCCCAATGCAAGAAAAGCAGAAAATACAATTCCGATGGAAGCGTCACTTTTAATGCGGCTATTTTGATTGACGAATCCGATTCCACCTGCTGTCAATAACCCGAAAACAACCGCCCCATAGAAATAGTTGATACCAAGCATAAAAGAAATTGCAACACCGGGTAAAACAGCATGTGAGATAGCATCACCCATTAACGACAGTCCACGAAGGACAATAAAACAACCAATTACACCGCAAATGATGCCAACCATGATGGAAGTAAATAAGGCTTTCTGCAAGAATCCATAATTTATTATGTCTTGAATAAATTCCATTTACAAACGACCTCCAACCTGTTCCAAAAAGGAAAAATTACCGCGATAAGCTTTGGTCATCTGTTCCGGGCGAAAAACTTCCTGTACCGCTCCCGCACCGATTAAATCTTGATTGATCAGAACAAGTTCATCAAAGTAATCCTTCACTTTCGCTAAGTCATGATGGACGACAAAAACTGTTTTTTCTTCATCCCGCAGCTTCTTCAAAATACGAATAATCGTTTCTTCGCTGGACACATCGATACCGACAAACGGTTCATCCAGAAAAAAGATCTCCGCCCGCTGTGCCAATGCCCTTGCTAAAAAAATACGCTGTTGCTGTCCGCCTGATAATTCCCCGATTTGCTGCTTTCCATAGTCAGCCATACCGACTTGCTCCAGACAGCTTTCCGCTAGTTCTTTTTCATTTTTACCCGGGCGTTTAAAGAGTTTTAGTGACGGATAGGTACCGAGAAGCACCGTATCACGTACACTGATTGGAAAGTCCCAATCAAGCATGCTTCTTTGTGGAACATAAGCAATTTTTCTGCGCATCTGTTTGATGTTCTTACCCAAAACGGATATATTGCCACTGTCCGCTGGAATCAATCCAAGCATCGCCTTCATTAATGTCGATTTTCCCGCACCATTCGGGCCGATAATTCCAACCAATTTTCCCGTTTCAAATGAAAACGAAATATTCCGGATTACGGTTTTCCCGGTGTAAGATACGGAAAGGTTATTTACTGTTATTGCGTTGTTCATCGTTCTGTTCCACCCCTTTTTCACGACTAACTACAAAATCATAAAAATCACTATATACCTGTTCGATAAAAACAAACTTCAATTTACTTGACCTTGCATGACGTACATGCAAAATTTCGTAAAAATATGTGTATGTTAACTCCTTTCAATTATTTTCACTCAAGGAAACATTTACTCAAAAATACACTTGTTTGCATTATAGTGATAAATTCCGTAAATTTTTTCCTTTATAATTTTTAGTTTTACCTTCATTATATAAATTTACCTTATGCAACATTAAATAAAAGTGCTACGTTTTCTTTCATCATTCATTTTCGTGTCCTGACTCTATAAAGTAGTATAAAAGATTAATTTTTGAATGTCAACAATTAATTTTCCCTAAGGAAACTTACGTGTACAAACGCATGAATATATTTCTAAAATATACGTCCCCTGAAAATAGAAACAAACTAGTGCAAGTAAATTAACTTTCCACGATAGGCGTTTATAGCACTTTATAGAGCAAGTTTATCCTGGTGCAAAACGGTTTGTTTTCAAATTCTAGTTTATCTCAGGCATTTTGCTTGTTTCGGTCATTTTATCGAGATAGAACTGGCTGCTGATCGCAAATTAAAAAAAGAGCCACGCTTAAGTGACTCTTGCCAAATTATCTTCTTTTTTTCTTCTTCTTAGTATGTTTTGCAACGTTTGCAACATGATTTCCGCTGCTTTTCCTACGCTTCACCCTATTTTCGGCCAATTCAAAATCGACAACATGTTCATCGACGTTCACACCGACCACTTTTACTTTGACCTCATCACCAATGCGATAAATTTTCTTCGTTCTTTCACCAATCAACGAATAGTGTTTTTCATCGAAGTGATAATAGTCGTCTGTCAAATAACTGACATGAACCAGGCCTTCAATCGTGTTTTCCAATTCAACAAACATGCCAAAGCTGGTGACAGAGCTGATGACGCCTGTGAAAACTTCTCCAACCTTATCCTTCATAAATTCGGCTTTTTTCAGATCGTCTGTATCACGTTCAGCATCAACCGCGCGACGTTCCATCTCTGATGTATGCTTGGCGATTTCCGGCAGTTTATCTTTCCATGATTTTAACGTGTTGTTATCCAGCTTACCATTGACCAGATAAGTTCTGATCAAGCGGTGAACGATCAAATCCGGATAACGGCGGATCGGTGAAGTAAAATGCGTATAAAATTTTGTCGCAAGTCCAAAGTGTCCAATACTCTGCGGATCGTATTTGGCTTGTTTCATGGAACGAAGCATCAGCTTGGATACGATCATTTCTTCAGGTTCATCCTTGACTTCTTCAATGATTTTCTGCAGGCTTTGTGGGTGAATATCGTTTGCTTTGCCTTTGACATTCAGACCAAGTCCAGCTAAAAATTCAAAGAAATGCTGCAGCTTGCCTTCATCTGGATCTTCGTGAATCCTGTGGATAAAAGGCACATCCATCCAGTGAAAATGTTCCGCAACTGTTTCATTCGCAGCAAGCATGAATTCCTCTATCAGACGTTCAGCGACAGAACGTTCCCGAATGACAACATCTTTTGGCTTTCCTTTCTCATCGACAAGAACAGCCGCTTCCTTGAAATCGAAATCGATGGCTCCCCT
Source organism: Tigheibacillus halophilus (assembly GCF_042683165.1). NCBI lineage: Bacteria > Bacillati > Bacillota > Bacilli > Caryophanales > Bacillaceae > Tigheibacillus > Tigheibacillus halophilus. The sequence continues at coordinate 193,921 of NZ_JBHUIZ010000003.1, read as the reverse complement.
GCCCATTCGTTTATGTCTCAAAATAGCTGCGAGTTTTTCCATTCTCTTAAACATGTCAACGAGTGGATTGTATTTTTTTTTCAGCTCATCATCGTCATCGACAAGTATTTTGTTTACATCATGATACGTCATTCGAGCTGTTGTCTTAATCACACTTGGAAAGATTTCGTGGTTGATAACAGTCCCTTGAGGATCAATTTCCATTTCACAGCTAAGCGTGAGTCTGTCTACCTGCGGATTCAAAGAACATATACCATTGGACAGCCTATGCGGAATCATCGGGATAACCCTATCCACCAAATATACACTTGTTCCCCGTTCATAAGCTTCTTTATCAATGGCGGAGCCTCTTGGAACATAATAGCTGACATCAGCGATGTGCACGCCAAGTTTGTAATTGCCGTTGTCCATTTCTGTGACTGTTACAGCATCATCCAGGTCTTTTGCATCTGCACCGTCAATGGTAACAATTGTTTGATCACGCAGATCGTGCCGATTTCCCAGATCTGTTTCTGAGATGTTCTCCGGTGTTGCACGAGCCTGTTCCAGTACCTCATCAGGAAAATCAATGGAAATACCATATTTATAAATGATTGACAAGATATCAATACCTGGATCATTCTTATGGCCAAGAATCTGGACGATTTCCCCTTCTGCGCTCTTTTGTTTTTCGGGGTACTTGGTAATCCTGGCAATGACCTTATGGCCGTTGACAGCACCATTGAATTTTCCCTTTGGGATGAAAATATCATTTGGAATCCGTTTATCGTCAGCTATCACAAAGCCGAACGCTTTATTGTTTTCAAATGTGCCAACAATTTGGCTGACAGATCTTTCAAGTATCCGGATGACTTTGCCTTCCGGCCGGTTACCTTCTTCCAATGTCTTCTCAATCCTGACCAGCACTTTATCCTCATTCATAGCCGAAGCCAAATCAGAATGATGTATGTATACATCAGGCTGGTCATCGTTATCTGGAATAAGGAAGGCGAAGCCTTTGGCATGCATCTGGATTTTGCCTCGGATCAGGTTCATTTTCTCGGGAAGACCAAAACGGTTTTTCCTGGTTCTGACAAGCTCACCAGCACTTTCCAATTCATTAAGGGAAACGACAAGAGATTTGAACGTTTCAGCATCTGACGCCCCGATTTCTTCTTCGAGCTCTTCTACCGCAAGCGGTTTTGCATCATTTTGTGCAAAGTAAGCCCTGACCTTCACTTTAATAGCATCCTTGTCCATATTTTGCACCTTCTTTCTGTTTACATTGGTTACGTAGATATAATCTATTCCAATTAATTAACATTACTTATTGTTCCCAATCCAATGACTCCAGAAACATATGAATATCCTCATGCAGTGCTTGTTTAGCATTTGAAAGTGTAATGACATGCGGAGCATCATACCATTTAATAGCCTTCGAATCAGATTGAATATTATCATATATATATGCTGCACTGTCCATATTGATCATTTCATCGTTTTTGGCTTGTACGACCATGGAAGGGGCATAAATCAACTCGACATTTTCTTTCACTTGCGAAATGGTATCAGCAATTTCCTGAAACATCTCTTCGGAGTGATCCATCAACTGGTCCACTTCTTCTGAGATGACTGCAGCTTCTTTGCCTTCCAGTTCTTTGTATTCCTTGGCAAAGAAACGAAATCCCTTTGTCAGTTGTGTTTTATTATCAAAAAACATCGGTGCACACATCGGTATCACCCCTTTGACCTTTTTAGAATACGCGAGACGGAGTCCAAGGACCCCGCCTAATGAAAGACCAGCGACAGCAATTTCCTTATAGCCAAGTTCCTCTAAATGGGTGTATGCCTGCAGTACATCCTCCCACCACTGTGTTGCATTCGCTTTGGTCAATTCCTCCGGCGGCAGACCATGGCCGCGGTAAATTGGTGCATGAGAGGTATATCCTTGTCTTTCCAGAAATCTCCCCAACATGCGAACATCCGCTGAATTACCTGTAAACCCGTGAAGCAGCAACACCGCTCTCGGTCCTGCTTCAAATGTAAACGGTTCTGGTTTCTTTATCTTCATTTTCAATTCTCCTTACACTATCTTCTATGCTAACATTACTTTACCCTTTCAGTGGATTTATACAAACTAAAAACCCTTATCAAATGTAAGATAAGGGTTTCTTTGTTTATTGCAGTATGAACGCACTCAAAAATGCAAGTACGAAGAATAGTACACCGGTGATTACTGTGCCGCGATGCAACACCAAATCGAGGCCTCTCGCTTTTTGTTTGCCGAACAATTGCTCAGCTCCACCGGAAATAGCGCCGGATAAACCTTCACTTTTACCACTTTGCAATAAAACAAGTACAATCATGATGATTGCGTCTATCACAAGCAAAATATTAACGAGCATGATCAATTTCAGATACCCCCCAGAAATCCTTCGAAAATCAGTGCAAAATATACTATTCACGATGATATCTATTCTTTACTTTAGCATTAATACTATAGAGATGGCAAGTATTTTTTGTATGTAACGAAAACAGCCTGAATAATACAAAAAGAGACAGAATCAAAACCACAAAAGTTGCCAAAACATGACACACTATTTGTATAAAAACCTGTTATCCGATAACATATTATCATATATCGGATGAATAAAACGTTTACATCATAAAAACAACACGCAATGCTTGAATCAGTGAATACAAACAGCTTACAATAAGATTGCAGACTAACATTTAGGAGAAAGGTGAATAGTTTATGGCTACCACAAAAGGTATTGCGGCCTCCAACGGCATAGCAATTGCAAAAGCATACCAGCTTACTGCACCTGATTTAACTTTTGAAAATAAAAAGACGGATGATCCGAAAGCGGAAATAGATCGTTTGGATACTGCACTGGAAAAATCCAAACAAGAGCTGCAAAAAATAAAAGAGCATACACTGGAAACATTGGGTGACGAACACGCAGAAATTTTTTCTGCACATTTACTTGTCTTAAGTGATCCGGAACTGATCAAACCGATGAAGGAAAAAATCCAGGCTGACAACGTTATTGCAGAAACCGCTTTAAAGGAAACGGCCACTACATTCATCGAGATGTTCAAAGCGATGGATAACGAATATATGCGCGAGCGTGCTGCAGATATTGCGGATGTTACACAAAGAGTGATGGCGCATTTGCTTGGGGTGAGCATCCCAGACCCGGCGCTGATCGACGAAGAGGTCATCATTCTGGCAAACGACCTGACTCCGTCCGATACAGCTCAGCTTAACCGGCAATTTGTCAAAGGATTTGCAACAGATATTGGCGGAAGGACTTCCCACTCAGCTATTATGGCCAGATCTCTGGAGATCCCAGCTGTAGTCGGAACAAAGGATATCACCAAGCAAATTTCTAATAATGAACTGGTCATTGTTGATGGGATAGACGGCACTGTTGTTGTCGCCCCTTCCGAAGAGGAACTAGCTGCTTATAGGGACAAACAAGCATCCTATGAGGCACAAAAAGAAGAATGGGCAAAATTAATAGATGAGCCTACATTTACAAAAGATGGCGAGCAGGTGGAGCTGGTCGGAAATATTGGCACCCCTGAAGATGCTGATGGCGTCCTAGCCAACGGTGGTGAAGGTGTCGGACTTTATCGTACAGAGTTCCTTTACATGGGAAAAAATGAAATGCCGACAGAGGAAGAACAATATCAGGCTTACAAGACAGTTCTTGAAAAAATGGAAGGCAAACCAGTCGTAGTCCGTACACTGGATGTAGGTGGCGATAAAAAAATCAGCTATCTCGACTTGCCTGAAGAAATGAATCCGTTCCTTGGATTCCGTGCGATCCGTTTCTGTCTGGATGAACAGACTGTCTTCCGTACACAGTTGCGGGCATTGTTGCGAGCAAGTGCACATGGCAACTTGAAAATCATGTTCCCGATGGTCGCCACATTGGACGAATTCCGCCAGGCAAAAGGAATGCTGCTTGAAGAAAAGGAAAAGCTGCAGCACGAGGGTGTCACTATCTCTGATGATATCGAGATAGGCATCATGGTAGAAATACCTGCCACAGCAGTTCTTGCGAAACAATTTGCCAAGGAAGCAGATTTCTTCAGTGTAGGTACGAACGATTTGATTCAATATACCATGGCTGCTGACAGGATGAACGAACGTGTTTCTTATCTATACCAGCCTTACAACCCAGCCATTCTGAACTTGCTCAATAATGTCATTGAAGCTGCCCATGCAGAAGGAAAATGGGCCGGCATGTGCGGAGAAATGGCAGGAGATCCAGTTGCTATCCCATTACTTTTGGCGCTTGGACTGGACGAATTCAGCATGAGTGCGACTTCCATTCTCCCTGCAAGAACACAAATGAGCAAATTGTCCAAAGAGAAATTGGCATCCTATAAGGACAAAATCCTCTCGATGGGCACTGCAGAAGAAGTTGTCGCCTTCATCAGGGAAAAAACGGCAGAATAATAGGTGCAAATCAAAAAAAAGAGCCCGCGGGCTCTTTTTTTGATGGATATTTCTTTCACTGATGCTGTTATGACTTCAAGCATTTTATTAAAATCATGATCTGACAACTTGTAGAGGAGAGATATACATTTTGTCGCCAAATACAATTATAAACGATCTCCATAAAAAACAGCTCCCGATCATTGATCAAAGGAGCTGTTTCAAATACTTTATTTTTTCAAGTTGTAAAACGCATCAAGACCACCATAAACACCAAGACCAGCAAGTTCATCTTCAATACGAAGTAACTGGTTATATTTCGCTACACGGTCTGTACGTGAAGGTGCACCAGTTTTGATTTGGCCGGCATTTGTTGCAACCGCAATATCAGCAATCGTCGCGTCTTCTGTTTCACCTGATCGGTGGGAAATGATAGCAGTATAACCTGCACGTTTAGCCATTTCAATTGCCTCAAAAGTTTCCGTCAAAGTTCCAATTTGGTTCACCTTAACAAGGATAGAGTTGCCAACACCTTGTTCGATACCTTGTTTTAGACGTTTTGTGTTTGTTACAAATAAGTCGTCTCCTACCAACTGGACGCGATCCCCAAGACGTTCTGTCAACAGTTTATGACCGTCCCAGTCATCTTCATCCAAACCGTCTTCAATGGAAATGATTGGATATTTGTTAACCATATCTTCATACCACTGTACCATTTCTTCAGAAGTACGAACAACGCCTTCTCCTTTGAGGTTGTATTTTCCACCCTCATATATTTCTGAAGAAGCAACATCCATTGCCAATTTGACTTCCTCACCAGGTTTGTAACCAGCAGCTTTGATTGCTTCTACAATTGTTTCAAGTGCTTCTTCATTAGAAGAAAGATTTGGCGCAAAGCCGCCTTCATCACCCACTGCAGTGTTGTAGCCTTTTTCTTTCAATACACCTTTCAATGCGTGGAAAATTTCAGCACCCATTCTCAATGCTTCTTTAAATTCGGAAGCGCCGACAGGCATGATCATGAACTCTTGAATATCCACGTTATTATCGGCATGCTCTCCGCCGTTTAAGATGTTCATCATTGGTGTTGGCAATGTTTTGGCATTGAAACCTCCAAGATAGTTATAAAGCGGCAGTTCCAAATAATTTGCAGCAGCATGTGCACAAGCCATGGATACACCTAAAATCGCGTTTGCACCCAATTTACCTTTGTTATCCGTACCATCAAGCTCAATCATGATATTATCAATGATATTTTGTCTTGTTACGTCAACACCAAGCAATTCAGGAGCAATCACTTCATTGACATTATCCACTGCTTTTTGAACGCCTTTGCCAAGGTAACGGCTTTTGTCGCCGTCACGCAGTTCAACTGCTTCATATTCGCCTGTTGATGCACCACTTGGAACCAATGCCTTACCAAAAGCACCTGATTCTGTATAAACCTCAACTTCTACTGTAGGATTTCCGCGGGAATCCAGTACTTCGCGTGCATAAATATCTGTAATGTATGGCATAACAAATTCTCTCCTTTTGATAGTTGTTATTTTTTGATCAAAGAGCTTCCAGTCATTTCTTTAGGTTTTTCAACATCCAACAAATCAAGCAAAGTTGGTGATAAATCCGCAAGTATTCCACCATCTCTGAGGTCGACATCATTTTTCGTGACAATGACTGGCACTGGATTGGTTGTATGTGTCGTCATTGGTCTGTCTTCCATTGTAACCACTTCATCTGAGTTCCCGTGGTCCGCTGTGATAATGGCATGTCCGCCTAATTCCAATATTTTGTCTACAACTTTTCCAAGACATTCATCAACGGCTTCTATCGCTTTTACCGTTGGCTCAAGCATGCCCGAATGGCCTACCATATCGGGATTTGCAAAGTTCAGGATGACAGCATTCATTTCACCTTTATCCAGTTCAGCCACTAAAGCATCTGTCACTTCATATGCACTCATTTCCGGCTTCAAATCATATGTTGCCACTTTAGGCGAATTGATCAGTATACGTTTCTCACCCGGAAATTCTTCATGTCTGCCACCGCTCATGAAATAAGTGACATGCGGATATTTTTCTGTTTCAGCAATACGCAGCTGCTTAAGGTCATTTTGTGCCAAAACCTCGCCAATCGTATTGTCGAGTCCTACTGGCTCATATGCGACATAGCCATCGATAGACTCATCGAATTTCGTCAGCATCACAAAATCCAAATCTTCTGGCGGATTTTCTCCCCGGTCAAAACCGCGGAAATCCTTATCAGCAAATGTTCTCGAAATCTGGATGGCTCGATCAGGACGGAAATTGTAGAATATGATGGAATCGCCGTCTTTTACAGTTGCTACCGGCTCCCCGTCTTTATCTGTCATGACAGATGGAATGACGAATTCATCATAAATGCCGTTTTTATAAGAATCATCGATCAATTCATATGGATCAAGGTATTTAGGTCCTTCCCCATAAACCATGGCATTATAGGATTTTTTCACACGATCCCAGCGTTTATCCCTGTCCATGGAATAGTATCTGCCTGAAATGGTGGCAAATTCGCCGACACCGTATTCCTGCATTTTTTCAAGTGTTTCCTTAATATACACTTTCGCTGATTGCTGATCGACATCACGTCCATCCAGGAATGCATGGATATACACTTTGTCCAGATTTTCTTTTTTGGCCAGTTTCAATAAAGCATACATATGATGGATATCACTATGGACGCCTCCATCACTTAGCAGACCAAAAATATGAAGTGCTTTATCGTTTTTCTTGGCGTTTCTCATTGCTTGCAAAAAAACTTCTTTCTCGAAGAACTCACCATTTTCAATCGATAAATTCACTCGGGACAAGTTTTGATAAACAATTCTTCCTGCACCAATATTCAAATGACCCACTTCAGAATTGCCCATTTGACCTGCCGGCAAGCCTACAGCCGCACCGCTGGCTTCAAGCTGGTTATGGGGAAATGCTTTCCAAAAACGGTCGAAATTCGGCTTATGTGCTTGTTTGACAGCATTGCCTTTCTCTTCGCCGCGAATACCAAAGCCATCCAAAATAATAATGGCTGCTAATTTATTTGCCTCCGTCATTTTGTACCAGCCTCCACCAATTGCAGGAAGGAATCAACTTCAAGACTTGCGCCGCCAACCAAAGCACCATCGATATCGGATTGAGCCAGCAGCTCGTCGACATTCGCAGGCTTGACACTGCCGCCGTATTGAATGACCAATTGTTCTGCAGCTTTCTCGGACACATTTTTCGCAACTACTTGGCGAATGTGCGTACAAACTTCATTCGCTTGTTCACTGGTGGCTGTTTTGCCAGTACCGATCGCCCAAATTGGCTCATAGGCGATGATTGTTTCAGCAACTTGGTCTTCTGCTAGTCCCGCAATAGCGGCCCTCACTTGCTTTTCCACATGTGAGTTAGTTTCATTCGCTTCTCGCTGTTCCAAGGTTTCTCCAACACAAACAATCGGGGTCAATTCATGGGCAAATGCAGCATGCACCTTTTTATTGACTGTCTCATCTGTTTCTGCAAAATATTGTCTCCGCTCAGAGTGCCCGATTACGACATGTGTCACACCTGAATCTTTCAACATACTTGGGCTGATCTCACCAGTAAAAGCGCCATTTTCCTCATAATGCATATTTTGCGCAGCAATCTTCAAATCTGTTCCTTCTGTCTGCTTCACCAATTCCGGCAAGTAAAGAAATGGTGCACAAACAATTGCTTCCACATTTTCCGATTTCGGAAGTTTACCTGCCGCGTCAGCAACAAACTGTTTTGCATCAGCCGCAAGCTTATTCATTTTCCAGTTACCAGCAATTACTTTTTTCCGCATGAAAAACGCTCCTTCATCATTTGGACTATTTTTAATATCTTATCTATCGTTCGTTGTCATCCAACACGGTAACGCCAGGAAGCTCTTTACCTTCCATGAATTCCAGGGAGGCGCCCCCGCCAGTGGAGACATGATCCATTTTATCTGCCAAAGCGAATTTCTCTACCGCTGCAGCAGAATCACCGCCACCGATAATCGTATATCCGTCAGTATTTGCTAAGGCTTCGGCAACAGCCTTTGTACCTTTGGCGAATGCGTCAATTTCAAATACCCCCATAGGGCCGTTCCAAATGACTAGTTTTGACTCGGATACGATTTTACTGTAAAGTTCCTGTGTTTTTGGACCAATATCCAAAGCTTCCCAGTCAGCAGGAATCTCATCGATGTCAACCACTTTTTTATTGGCATCCCCGGAAAAATCGTCGGCCACTACCACATCTACAGGCAATAGGAATCGAACACCTTTTGATTCAGCTTTTTTCATAAAGCTTTTCGCCATGTCGATTTTGTCCTCTTCAAGCAAAGATTTGCCAATTTCATGACCTTGCGCCTTCACAAATGTATAAGCAAGTCCACCGCCAACGATGAGTTTATCCACTTTTTCCAGCAGATTATCGATCACACCGATTTTGTCCTTCACCTTTGCTCCACCAATAATAGCTGTGAACGGTCGTTCAGGGTTTTCCAAGGCTTTGCCAAGTACACTAATTTCTTTTTCCAGCAAAAATCCTGCGGCTGATGGCAGTTTTTCTGCTACGCCAGCAGTTGACGCATGAGCGCGGTGTGCGGCACCGAAAGCATCATTGACATAGATGTCGGCCATTGCGGCAAAATGATTGGACAGTTCAGGGTCATTATTCGTTTCTCCTGGTTCAAAACGCACATTCTCAATCAAAAGTAAATCTCCATCAGCAAGTTTGGAAATTGCTTCGTCTACTTCGGGCCCATAAACCGTATCGGTTTTCAACACTTGCTTGTCCAGCAGCTCGCTCAGGCGCTGGGCAACTGGATCGAGACGCAATTCATCCACTGCTTCCCCTTTCGGCCTGCCCAAATGACTAGCGAGTATCACTTTTGCGCCATGTTCAGATAAGTACTTAATTGTCGGCAAGGCCGCTTTAATGCGCGTATCATCTGTCACCGTGCCATTTTGCATTGGTACGTTGAAGTCGACGCGGCAAAATACCTTTTTCCCTTGCAATTCGAGATCCTTCAGCGTCTTTTTATGCATTGCAGTAGCCTCCTTCACATATTAACCACTATCATTATAGTGGAGTTATTGCCGGTATCCAAATTTCAAGCAGTTTGATCAGCTCTATTGGTCCGGATTTGTATATTTGTACGAATAAATCCGACTGCTTTCCCTCATGGAAATAGGGAGGAGGTATTTCCTCCTCCCTATATGACAGTCAAATAAGGTTTAAGATACTATTAAAAGCCTTTTTTAGCCATGAATGCTGCCAAATCAACACAGCGGGAAGAATAACCCATTTCATTGTCATACCATGAAACAACTTTTACCATATTGTCTTCCAATACCATCGTAGAGAGACCATCAAGAACAGAGGAATGAGTGTTATCCACGATATCAGTTGAAACAAGTGGTTCTTCGCTGTATTCAAGAATACCTTTCAATTCGCCTTCAGCTGCTTCCTTGAATGCGTTATTCAATTCTTCAACTGTTACGTTTTTATCCAATTCGGCAACAAGATCCACAATGGAGCCATCTGGAGTTGGCACACGCATTGCCATACCATTTAATTTACCGTTCAATTCAGGCAATACTTTGCCGACAGCTTTTGCAGCACCTGTAGTTGTCGGGATGATGTTTTGTGCAGCTGCACGAGCACGGCGATAATCTTTATGTGGTAAATCCAAGATTTGCTGATCGTTTGTATAAGAGTGAACAGTTGTCATCAAGCCGCGTTTGATACCGAATTTTTCATGCAGCACTTTTGCAAATGGTGCCAAACAGTTTGTTGTGCATGATGCGTTAGAAAGCACATGGTGTTTGGAAGGATCATATTGATCTTCATTAACACCCAATACAACTGTCAAATCTTCGTTTTTGGCTGGTGCAGAGATGATTACTTTCTTCGCACCGGCGTCAATATGCTTTTGAGAAGATTCACGGTCTACGAAACGTCCAGTGGATTCGATGACAACGTCGACGCCTAATTTTCCCCATGGCAAGTTTGCTGGATCGCGTTCTGCCAATACTTCGATTGATTTTCCGTCTACGATCAATTTATCGTTATCAACTGAAACCTCTTCTTGCAGAATACCATGTACGGAATCATATTTCAGTAAATGTGCGAGCATGTTAGCATCGGTCAAATCATTGATTGCCACAATTTCTACCTCGTCATTTTTCAATGCTTGACGAAACACATTTCTTCCTATACGTCCAAAACCGTTAATACCTACTTTTACAGCCATTTTATATTCCTCCTATGAGTATGATTATTTTTTGGCAAATATATTTTCAAGGGATTAATCCCTTAAAATCTCTTTTGCTGCAGCTTCATCGGTGATTAGCACATCGCTTTTACCTTGTTTATAATAAGAAGCGATAGCCCTTCCCTTAGACTTGCCTCCCGCTACAGTGACAACATATTTATCGTTGTCTAAATCCTTCAGCTGCATACCGACAGTCTGGACCTTATGGACCACATTGCCGGAAGCATCGAAATAATAACCGAAAGCTTCACCCACTGCATTTTTTTCTCGCAGTGCGGATATAATATCTGCACTGGCTTGGCGCCGTTCAGCCATTCTCATAGCATCCCCGACACCATGGAGCACAATGTCAGCAGATCGAATCTGCATTAAGATTTCATGAATTGCCGGCTCTTGAATAATCGACTGATAAGATGCTTCACTTAATAGATCCGGGACGAACAGCATGCGGTATTCTCCATTTGTTTTTTTTGCCATGGTTGCAACTATTGTGTTGGCCTGATTCTCCACCTGTTCTCCAATGCCGCCCCGTGCTGGTACGAATACATTCTTTCCTTCAAAGGCAAATGGCTTCATTGCCTCTGCAACAGCGAACATTGTCGAGCCACCGGTAACCGCAAAAATATCATCCGGCCTGACGATTTTTTTTAACAGAGAAAAAACTGCTTTTCCCATGTCTTTTTTAATCCAGGCATCCTTATCGCTATCTCCGGAAACAATTACAGCATCCTTCAGTTGTAATTTTTCCTTCAATTGCATTTCTAAAACATTCAAACCGTTAATTTCATTCATCCAACCGGATAATTGTTCCAATAATAAGGTGCCCTCTGTCGTCAAATGCATACCTTTTGGCGTGATTGTAAGCAGCCCTTGGGTTTGCAACAGGTCAATTTCGCCCCTGATATTGCGTTCAGTCAAGCGGGTTTGCTCCGCAAGACCCCTTCTTCCAACAGGCTGAAGTAATTCCACACTTTGCAGAATACGATACCGCTGTTGAACTTCATGGAGAATATCCGGATATATTTTTTTCAGCAAATTAACCAAAGCCGTCATGAAAAGATGCTCCTTTTTCCCTTTGTTGGTCGTATAAAGTCCCACGTGGTACATTTTTGCCCCACAACCGGCAAAAAAATGAAAGAAGTAAGCTTCTTTTCTATATATTATTGTAACATAGTAAAGAAATTATACAACGAAAATGCATTTGAAGATGTAAATTTGTTTGCAGGTGAGTAATAGATTGGCTTGCCGGATTGACACCCTGCGGAAAGCTGCCCTGCTTTTACGACCAACAACCCAAAGGCGCGAGCAACTACTCTGATTTTACGAGCAGCCGCCCCGCATTCGCGAGCGCCTGGAGCGCTCCACTTTCTCACTTCTTTATATTACCCTGTATTACTCTCTCTAAACGGGGCAAATTCATCTGTTCACAATCCAAAAATTCCGTCCCGATTTCCACACATGGTATCAGCAGCTGATATTTTTCCAGCCACAAATCGTTTGTATAAATATCCCGTTCCTCCATGTCAAACGCGTATTCGTTTTGCAGCATGCCAAGTAAAGCCTTGGCATCCTCACATAACGAACATTTTTCTTTTGTATAAAAAATTACCCGCAATATTTTTCCCTCCATTATTCATTTTCGTTTCATTGAGGATGGAATACGCAATTGTTCCCGATATTTCATTACAGTTCGCCGGGCGATATGAATATCATATTCATTCGCCAGCTTTTGCTTAATCCCCTCATCAGACAGTGGCTTTCCCTTGTCTTCCCCATTAATGATTTTTGCGATTGTTTGTTTGATAGCAAATGTGGAAGTAGTATTCCCATTTCCCTGGTCAATCCCACGTGCAAAAAAGAACTTGATAGGTGTAACACCCTGAGTTGTTTGCACATATTTATTTTGGATAGATCTGCTTACTGTGGAAATGCTGATATCCAATTCGCCTGCGGCTTCCTTCAAGGTTAAAGGTCTTAGGGCTTCAGTGCCTTCTTCAAAATACAGCAGCTGTTTTTGCACTACAAAGTGTATGATTTTTTCAAGTGTACTGATACGGTAATCAATGGCATTATTCAGCCACTCTATCTGCTGTTTTTTTTCTTTCAAATAAGTTTTATCTTCCTCTTTCAGACCTGCCAAATTCTCATAGTCATGGTTCAAGGAAATTGTCGGCTTGCTCCACTTGTAGAAAGAGATTTTCCATCGACCGTCTTCTTTTATTATTGCTGCTTCCGGGATAATGTAGTCCGCTTTCTTATCTGCCAGTAAATTACCTGGTTTGGGGTGACAAGCGCGTATATGCTCTATTAAATCTGCAGCTTGTTTTTCGTCCACGTCATATGCATTGGTAATTGCTCGCAGATCATTATCCGCGACCCAATCCAGATGATTGTGCAGCAAGTCAGCCGCAGCAGCCAAGTTATTTATACCAGCAGTTTTTTGCAGCTGCAGCAGGATACATTCCGTTAATGTCCGAGCACCGATTCCAGGAGGATCCAGGGATTGCAGCAGTGACAGCGCTTCTAAGGCTGTTTCCGGCGAGATTTGCAGATCGTTTGCCCATGTCTGCAAATCAATGGTCAAATAACCCGATTCATCCAGCGAATCGATACCATAAATCACAACAGGAAGCATCTCTTCCGGCATATTCAAGGTGAATAACTGCCGCTTTAGTCTTTCAAACATGGATAGTTCAGCAGAATTGATCTCCCCGATATCTGGTTGCGATCCGCTTCCTCCTAATTCACTGTAGACATTATAGTTTGTATCTATTTCATCCACCAAGGGATTCTCATTGGCAACCTCCTTAATATAATCAAGAAGTTCCACACTGGAAAACTGCAGGATTTGAATCGCTTGCAATAAAGATTGATTCATCTTCCATTGCAAAGACTGTTCCTGTATCAATCTCGGCTGCATTTCTCTCACCCCATTACCCCTCGTATAGTATATTTAGACATTGATTTTCAACCTATCCATTCTGATATATACAAGCTGTGTAGCCCCGTTATCTTTCACTACAGGCGGACGCTTTCCGTGGGTATGGCTTGAGCCTTCTCGCCCACAAAAAACGTTCGCTGTAGGGGCTCAAGGCTCATGCTTTTCCAACAGGAGTCGCCACCTTTCGTTTCAGGTAACGCAATTTGTGAATTTTTCATCCATGAGTTTATATCTGCATCATATGTCAATCAGTTGGATGTTCCGTGAAGTTCCTAGATAATGGTCTTAGGATTATTTGGGACAATTAAACAAACTGAACCTTGATAATCAAATATCATAATCATTTTTCTCCTAACATATCACCACAGGTCTTTTCTTTTATTCTGCCACAAAAAACAGAATTCTCCAAGCTTGTTTGAAGTAAAATATGCGCAGTGAGAAGATGATGGTGGTGACAAATTTCGGCAAGTCCCTCCCGTTTCGAATTGATTTGTATATTTGAACAATTGAATAAACATCTACCCAGATATACAATGAACTTATGTAGTTTTCATAAAGGGGTGTCATCATTGAGTCAAGAATATTTTGTGGGTTGGGGGACATTGGCATTGATTAATGCTGCACTTGCGCAAGGGAAAAACCGTACAGGATTTAACTGGTTTGTGCTTTCATTGTTTACAGGACCACTGGCCACTTTCATCTTACTTTTTGTAGAGAAAAGAAATGATTGAACTTGTAGCGTTTAGCTATGGAATACCATTCATCGTCGCATGGTTTTACACGAATGACTGAAAATAAAATGAATAACGCAGCTTTCTCATAAACAAAATAAGCTCTAACGGCCACTCCAGTCAAGGTTTACTTGCTATTTTAGCCTGGAATTGAGTGAATACAAAACAGCCACCCACATTGCGCGGATGGCTGTTCCACATTATAACAAATTCTTCAAAATTTCCTCGTGCGACTTTGGAGTAAGGTATGCAAGCGGGATATCAAATGCAGTCTTCGCACCGTGACCGCCTTCCTGATTCAGTCGGTAAGCGGCTCTGGCATAAGCGACAAGTACGCTCGCAGTGAATTCTGGATTGCTGTCAAGGTTAAGCGAAAACTCAACCGTTTCTTTGTTGTCAGCACTTGTATTGCCATTGCGAATGACTACACCGCCATGCTTCATTTTTTGATGGTTCGCGGAGAATTCATCTTCAGAAATGAAATGTACCGTTGTATCATATGGCTCGAAATAATCAGGCATCGTTTTGATTTCCTGTTCGATCCTTGATTGTTCTGTTTCATCCGCCACAACATAGCAAACACGTTTGTGACGCTCAGCAGACGATAAGTCAGCACCAATGCCTTTTCTTGCATCTTCTAATATTTCCTCTATAGGCACTGTATATTGCACTGCTTTTTTCACGCCGGAAATACGACGTACTGCATCAGAATGTCCCTGGCTTAAACCTTCGCCCCAGAATGTGAATGTATCCCCTTCTGGCAGGACAACTTCACCGAGCAAGCGGTTCATGGAGAAAAGGCCCGGATCCCATCCGACGGAGATCACGCCGATTTTGTTAGCGCCCACTGCAGCCTTATTGACCGTTGCAAAATGATCAGGTATTTTGGAATGATTATCAAAGCTGTCAACGATATTAAACATGCTGACAATTTCCGGGGTCATTTCTGGCAAATCTGTAGCTGATCCACCGCAAAGTATCATCACATCGATGTCATTTTGAAACGCTTTGATACTGTCATATGAATATACAGATGCATCACTTGCTGTTTGAAGACTATTTGGATCACGACGGGTAAAAACACCCACAAGCGACATATCGGGATTTTTCTCAATCGCTGTTTCAACCCCGCGTCCCAAATTGCCATAGCCAACAATACCTACGCGAATATTCTTTTCCACTTTACTCCACATCCTTATCGAAAACTTAGATTATAGTATAACTTTTTTTGGCTATGGGAGCAAAAATAAACTCCGTAGTAACTGGCGTTCCTGGTCAATATCCCGAGAATTCCTCCATCCGGATATTATCTTCATTGGCTCCCGCTGCAATCAGCATCTCCTGCATAGCTTGAACCATATCGGCAGGTCCTGATAAATAATATATGGGCGCCTCTACATCTTTGACATGACGTTTCAGCAATTCCTCATTGATGTGCCCCCGCTCTCCGTTCCATTCATCTTCGTTGCTTCTGGTCATCACAGGTACGAATGTGAAATTATCGTGTTCCTTGGCCAGCTGTTCGAATTCTTCTAAGAATGGTGCATCTTTTAAAGTTTTGTTAGAAAACAGCAGTGTAATTTGGTGGGATGTCCCCTCTTTCAATGCCTGTGCAATCATGCTGCGAACAGGTGTAATACCGATCCCGCCAATGATAAATACAGCTGGCGTACTTTCCGTCTTATGCAAAGTGAAACCACCGTGCGGTCCATCAAAAGAAACTTCTGTACCTTCTTTCAAATCACGCAACACTCTTTTGTAAGCTGAATCTCGAATACGTGTGGTAGTCACCAGTTCATTTTCATGTGGTGCATAAACGAATGAAAAAGCCCTTGTGTTTCCTTCTTCATCGGTTTCAGGCGGGTCGATCAGTGTGAAATCAGCAAATTGACCCGCTTTGAATGTGAAATCTTCAGGGACTTGCCAATAAAAAGCAAATGTATCCGCAGCTATTTCTTTCTTTTTCTTTAATTTAATACTAAATGTAGCCATATGGTTCACCCTTCTTTATTTTTACTAAATAATCTCTTTTGCTACTATTCCCTGTTCCAAAGAAAATTAACTTGCTGTCGTGAAGGAAACAGCATATGTTATGTTTACTGGTATCACAGCATAATTTAATATCGTGGGAGAAATCACTGATTGTAAAAACTGCGGAGGTGCTGGAATGAATTTGAAGGATAAAAAAATTTTGCTGATTGGCGGAGACGAGCGATATTTAGAAGTGGTTAGAAAGTTAGATGATTTGGGAGCGTCAGTTGTCCTGGCAGGATATGATAAAGCCGGGCTATCATCAGGGCGTGTACAAATAAGTAAATTGGAGGATGTCAATTTCTCCAATTTATATGCTATCTTACTCCCGGTATCGGGTACAGATGGAGAAGGAAACATCACCATGTCATCGTTTACTGATCAGCAATTGTGTCTCACGGAGCAAATGATTTCACAGCTGCCGCCCTCATGCAAGATATATACAGGTGTCTCTGGATCATTTTTGAAACGGATGGGTTCAAAATTCCAAAAAGAAATCATTTCTATTTTGGCCAGGGAGGATATTGCCATTTACAATTCTATCCCGACTGCGGAAGGAGCATTACAGCTTGCAATGGAGCAGACTGATTATACGATGCATAGCGCAAGTGTCATGGTGCTGGGGTTTGGAAAAGTAGGCATGACAACAGCGCGGTTATTTTCAGCCGTCGGCTGCAACGTATCAGTCGCAATACGCAAGAATTCCGCAGCTGCAAGAGTTCGTGAAATGGGATTGAAACCACTTTACACGCACCATCTGTCCGAAGAAATTGGCCAGTATCAAATCATCATTAACACTGTCCCCGATTTGGTCTTGGATGAATCTTTGCTGAACATCGTCTCCAGCAAGGCTCTGATCATAGATTTAGCTTCCAGTCCTGGAGGCGTCGATTTCTCAGTTGCTGATGAGTTAGGGATCAGGACCATTCATGCACTCGGTCTGCCTGGGAAAGTAGCTCCAAAAACTGCAGGCAGCATCATTGCTGATACATTTGTTTCATTGCTAAGCTAGGCAATGGGTCATGAGCCATGGTGAAGCAACTGCCTTGGCTCTTCTATTTTTTGTTACTTTTATGCTTTTGCGTACCAATATGTATAATCATATTTTCCTTTTTCAATCCATTTTTTAGCAAATCTCGGATTTCAATTAACAGCACTTCTTTTTTATCCTGTTTTGGGATCTTTTCTTTTCCCTGTTCCTTTTCATGTTTCCATTTCGCAATGATTTGCATCACGATGAAAATAGACCAGGAAATAACTGCAAAATTAAACACAGATTGCATAAATTGGCCATACAAAATTTCCGAATCACCAAACGTATATTTTAAATGAGTGAAATCCACCCCACTGTATAATACACCTATCAGCGGCATGATAATGTTTCCCACCAATGATGTAACAATCTTTCCAAAAGCACCGCCAATAACAACGGCAATTGCCAGATCCAATACGTTTCCCTTTAATGCAAAAGCCTTGAAATCCGACCACAAAACTCGTCGCCCCCCTTGTCGTGCTTGTACTTATTTATATGTGGAGCAACAGTGTATTAAAACCTTTTTCCCCTTCTCCCCTATACTAAGAATCATGACCTCGTTGCCGTTGCCGGAATAATTGCAGACTGAATTTCCTCCTTTTATACGTGCATAAAAAAATAATTCGAAACACGGAGGGCAGAAAATCGGTTAGAAAAATGAATTTTATAAATAAAAAAGTATCAAAGGATAATTGCTCTATCCCTTGATACCATTAGGTTTGCTACTAGCGCGCTCGAGAGGATTCGAACCCCCGACACATGGCACCGGAAACCATTGCTCTATCCGACTGAGCTACGAGCGCATCATTATTACTATTTTGGGCACATAGGCTATTATAACTCCTTTGTGCAGAATGTACAAGGCTTTTTACGATTGCTTTTCCAGAAATTAAAACCTGGGCATGATAAAGGTTTATTTTGCGTTTCCCAAGGGAAAAATGGAGAATATGTTTGCAGGTAATTTCTTCAATTTTTGAAGCGTTATTGTTTGACCTTTATTGACCATTTAGCTATCATGTAAATATGATAAAAATTAAACGAAAAATAAGGAGGAAACACTTATGGCTTTGATACCTACTGTCATCGAACAAACCAACCGCGGAGAACGTGCATACGATATTTATTCCCGACTGTTGAAAGATCGCATCATCATGCTTGGCAGCGCGATTGACGATAATGTTGCCAACACGATTGTAGCACAATTACTATTCTTGGAAGCTGAGGATCCTGGGAAAGATATTTCACTTTACATTAATTCCCCAGGTGGATCTATCACTGCAGGGATGGCAATCTATGATACGATGCAATTCATTAAATCTGATGTTTCCACTATCTGCACTGGTATGGCTGCGTCGATGGGAGCATTCTTGCTAAACGCTGGCGCGAAAGGCAAACGTTTTGCGCTGCCAAACAGTGAAATCATGATTCACCAGCCACTTGGCGGCACACAGGGCCAAGCAACAGATATTGAAATTCACGCAAAAAGAATTATTAAAATGCGTGAAAAACTAAATCAAATTATGTCTGAACGTACCGGCCAGCCAATTGAAGTGATTAACCGTGACACGGACCGTGACAATTTCATGGATGCTGCAGATGCAGTAGACTATGGGTTGATTGACAAAGTACTGGAGAGAAAACCTGACTAATCAATATGGAAACCCTATCGGCATATTGCTGGTAGGGTTTTTTCTTATGCTATATTATCACTGTTCTTCGCTCATTGCTTCCTTTTGTTCAACGAATGTGGTGAGATAGTTTAAAGCATCCTCTTCATCAGGACCATCCGCTATTAGCAAAATCGTTTCTCCTTGTGTTACAGCAAGACTCATCAATCCCATAATACTTTTGGCATTAATCCTTTTTCCGTCTTTTTCCAGAAATAAATGCGCAGCATATCGATTTGCATCTTGTACGAACTGTGCAGCAGGCCTAGCCTGCAGTCCGGTTTCAAGCGTGACGGTCACAGACCTCTCAACCAACTCCATCATCCTTTCCATGTATACGCTGTCAATCTTGTACAAAAAGACTGCCGCCCATATGTAGAATCAATTAAGGCAACAGTATTTACTGTCCATATTATATCATGAATCTTTTTCATTATGAACAAAGAAACTAAACAATTTCTCCTTGTCTGATTTTTTCAGCGAATTCGTCGATTTTCTTTAAACGGTGATTCACTCCTGACTTGGATATCTTACCGCTCGGAATCAACTCACCGAGCTCCTTCAAGGAAACATCACTATGCTCCACCCGAACAATGGCAATTTCTTTCAATTTATCCGGCAATTTATGCAAACCGACAGATTCATCGATAAACTTGATATTTTCTATTTGGCGAAATGCTGCACCAATCGTTTTATTCAAATTGGCCGTTTCGCAGTTTACCAGCCTGTTAACAGAGTTGCGCATATCACGCACAATACGAACGTCCTCAAACTTGAATAATGCATTATGTGCCCCGATAATACTCAGAAAGGCCGTGATTTTTTCAGCTTCTTTCATATATACTATAAAGCCGTTCTTGCGCTCCAGTTCCCTTGCATTAAGATTGAAACGGTTCAGTGCCTCACATAAAGCATGGTTGTGTTCCTCGTAAATATTGAAGATCTCCAGGTGATAAGAGGAAGTTTCGGGGTTATTGATCGAGCCGCCTGCTAAAAACGCTCCTCTTAAATAGGCTCTGAGACAGCAGTCCTTCTCTACATAAACTTTGGGAATACTCCGAGAAAACTGGTATGGTCCTTGGAAAATCTCCAAATCCTGAAGCATTTCCTGCACTTCTTCTTTCAATCTGACGATGTAGACATTATTTTTTTTCAACTTCATCTTCTTGCGGACAAGCAGTTCAAGCGGCATCGTATATTTCGCTTTAATCAGCGTATAAATCCGTCGTGCGATAGCTGCGTTTTCTGTTTGCACATCAAGTGTATACCTGCGCTGCGAAAAAGAGATGACGCCGTTCATTCGAATCAATGCGGCCAGTTCAGCCTGCATACAGCATGGATCTGATACAATCGTCGTCAATTCCTTTTTAATTTCTGAAGCAAAGGACAAGCTGATGCCCCCCTTTATTTAAAATGCCTGCCGCATTTCTTTATGCATTCATGGGACAGGTCATACTTTTTCTGGTTGTACCAATGACTTTGCCAATCTGGTATGTAGTAATTGGAGACCGGAAAACATGCCATGCAGATTTTGCTAATACCGCATTTTATTTATGCGGAAAGGTGATTCTTACATAATACATAAATAAACCAACCTCATTTCTGCGACATAATGGAATATAGCAGTTTTGCGATTTTTTTTGTATCATGCCTTAGGGCTGATCGCTGGTGATCTATCATATCTCCTTCAATGACGTCCAGACCCATTTTCTTTAGCACATCAACATCATTGATGACTGGTTCTGCATTTTCTTTTGCATAGCGCTCTTGCATCGCTTTGCTGATTGGTTCATCCTGTACAATAATTTTGTCAATAGTGCCATTGCCGATATGAGCGCTGATCGCCTTCACATGATCAGATGCAGTGTAACCTGTTGTTTCTCCATCCTGTGTCATCACATTACAGACATAAACCACTTGGGCATTCGTTTTTTGAATTGCCTTATCCACACTTGGAATGATCAGATTCGGCATAATACTCGTATAAAGACTCCCCGGAGAAATGACGACAAGATCAGCCTGTTCAATTGCTTGTAATGCTCCTGGAAAAGGATGAATCAGTTGCGGACTTAAAAAGACACGCTTGATTTTTTTTTGTGCCAGCGGAATATTGGATTCCCCTGAAACGATGGAACCATCGGTCATCTCAGCATGCAAATAAAGGTTTTCATCTGAAATGGGGTAAATGGTACCTTTTACATTCAACACACGGGAGATCTCCTTGATTCCGGTATAGAAATCACCGGTGATAGAGGTCATCGCGGCCAACAAAAGGTTTCCCATGGAATGCCCGGACAAGCCATTCCCATTTGCAAAACGGTGCTGGAAAAGCTCTATCAACATCGGCTCTACATCCGACAGGGCTGCAATCACATTGCGGATGTCGCCAGGTGCAGGGATATCCATTTCACTGCGAAGTCTGCCGGTACTTCCGCCATCATCAGCAACTGTAACCAGTGCAGTCAAATCAATTGGCAAATTTTTAAGCCCACGAAGCAGGACCGGCATCCCGGTGCCCCCGCCAATTACTACGATTCGCTTTTTTTCGTCCATATTAATGACCCTTTCTTTTGTCGATATCACGATGACTAATATGCGTTATATACTCTGGAGATAGTTTTTTAGCAAAGTATTCTGCCAGAGCGACAGATCGATGCTGTCCGCCTGTACATCCAATAGCGACCACAAGCTGTGATTTACCTTCTTTTTTATAAAGTGGAAGCATGAAACTCAATAAATCAAGCACTTTCTCCTGAAAACGCTGCGTATCGTTCCACTTGAATACATATGAAGCCACATCCTGATTCAACCCTGTCAAAGGCTGCAAAGTGGCAACATAATGCGGATTAGGTAAAAAGCGAACATCAAAAACCAGATCCGCATCGATTGGCAGGCCATATTTGAAGCCAAAGGACACCATATGAACAGAAAAAATTTCTTGTTTTTCTTCAGAATAAGCCCGTAATATTTTTTCTCTCAAGTCCTTCGGCTTCAGGTCCGTCGTGTCAATAATCCGCTGTGCCCTGCCCCGCAGTTCATCCAAAAGCTTTCTTTCCTGTCGAATCCCTTTTAAAGGAAGATCTCCAACAGCCAATGGATGGGAACGCCGTGTCTCCTTATATCTGCTTACAAGCTTTTCATCATGAGCATCCAGGAATAAGATATGCTCATGGAGCCAATCCTCATCACCCACAACATCGAGTGATTCAACCAGCGAATCAAAGAATTCCCTGCCTCGCAAGTCCATCACCAATGCAACTTTATGAATGTTATTGGTTGTGTCACGCATCAATTCAAGAAATTTTGGCAGCAGTGCCGGAGGCAGATTGTCGACACAATAGTACCCTAAATCCTCAAAGCTTTGAATGGCAACAGTCTTTCCTGCTCCTGACATACCTGTAATGATAACTAATTTTGTTTCTTGTTCAGTTGCCATCGACTTCATTCCTTTCCTATTTATTTAATTTAATTATGTTCACCCATTATCCATCTGCTGCGGGTCAAGCCGGCTATGCAGTAATTCATAATCTTTTGTATAAGCAAAATTTCCATATAGTATCTTGTTGGAAACAAGCACATGTTCAAAAATTTTTCTGTCGCCTGCTGCCATTGGTAAATGTGCTATTTGTTCCAGCGGCTGCCATTCCAGCTCACCTTCTCTGCAATAAGCATTCAGTTCTCCAGAAAATTCTTTGCACACAAATGTAAACATCATCCACTCATCATCCAAGTGGTCCTGGTTAAAAATATTAAAAGTGAACACGCCGGCAAGCTGAGGTTCCCTTAGGTGAATGCCGGTCTCTTCTCTATATTCACGAACCGCAGCTTCCTTGATTGTCTCTCCGGTTTCCATTTTACCACCAGGCATCGCGTACCATCCCCGGCTCGGTTTTTTCAGCAGCAGTATTTGCCCTTCATGCATTAATATACAATTCGCAACACGTTGCATAGCAAGACCACCTTTTTCAATCAAAATCATACTGATTCCATTATACAGGGAAATGTCATCGCAAGCGACAATCCTGCAAAAAACACTTTCGAAATACATTTTTTCTAACAAATCATGCGGTGAACTGTATGAAGAAAAGCTGTATTCAAAGCGGGCAAAAAAAAAGGCACAGATGATAGGCATCTGTGCAAAACAACTAATTCTATTTATAAAAAAGGGGGTCAATTAGTTATTTATATTGTACCCAAAGTTTATTGCGGTGGTGTTACAGCTAAGTTAAAATGAAATTACTTTTCACTTCGGACAACATTTTCTTTCTCACTCAGCTGCGGCAGATTTCAGTCTGTCATTTAATTCTGCTACATATCCCTGTGCTGCTTCTGCGGCAATACTTCCGTCACCAGTGGCAGTCACGATTTGACGCAATTTTTTATCGCGAATATCTCCTGCAGCGAAAATTCCTGGAATCTTTGTTTCCATGTTTTCATTTGTCAGGATGTATCCTTCTTCATTTGTGATTCCCAAGGAACGGAATGGTTCATTTAATGGCAGCATTCCGATATAAATGAATGCACCTGAGGCTGGAAACTCCGTCTCCTCATTAGTCATTCGGTCAACAAGAGTGACGCTGGCGACTTTTCCCTCAGAACCATTGATGGTTTTCACTTGTTTATTCCAGAGAAAGTCCATTTTTTCATTGTTAAATGCACGTTCCTGGATAATTTTTTGTGCACGTAATTGATCACGGCGATGGATGACAGTAACCTTGTCCGCGAATTTTGTCAAATACATGCCTTCTTCCACCGCAGAGTCTCCTCCGCCGATGACAACCAGATCTTTATTTTTGAAAAACGCGCCATCACAAACTGCACAATAGGAGACGCCACGTCCAGATAATTCATCTTCCCCCGGGATGCCCAGTTTTTTGTGCTCAGCTCCCGTAGCGATGATCAATGTTCTTGTTTTGTATTCTTTTTTTCCAGCTACCACTGTCTTGTAGTCGCCATGATCGATGATTTCCTTAATATCGCCATAAGCATACCCTGCACCAAATTTCTTAGCATGCTCCATCATTTTGTTAGATAGGTCAGGGCCCAATATATTTTCAAAACCAGGGAAGTTTTCGACATCTTCCGTGTTCGCCATCTGCCCGCCTGGAATTCCTCTTTCAATCATCAACGTTTCCATATTGGCGCGTGAAGCATAGATGGCTGCTGTCATACCCGCCGGGCCCGCACCCGCTATGATCACATCATACATTGTTTCTTCTGACATGTTTGTCGCCTCTTTTCTTCTATATTAACCAAACCCTAGCTTAAAGGATGGTGCGTTTTTCGTCCATTTATCTGCTCATCATTCCCAAGGCGCATTCTCCATATTTAAAATAGGATGTTTCGCCTGCCCTTTTCCCCAAAGGGCCACAGCTTTTTCATGATTTCCGGTTATGTGAAGTGTATAACTGTACCAGCGAAAATAGGAGAGCTGACTATCCATATCTCCCTTTTTCAAGCTTCTAAACCGCCTAAAAGCTTCATCCAAATGGCCGGTCCTTGCTAGGGTACAGGCAACCATCAGCTTCTGTTGTTCATGCATCGGATATACATTTAGTAATGCACGAATATGCTTTTCATATGCTTCTTCCTGATCATCCAGGAAATAAAACAGTGCCAGATTGGCATGACTGTATAACGAATGATCGTTCAAGGCAAGATTCTCTTCTTCGATATCCATTGCCTGCTGCTTCGAACCACTGAAAAAAAGCGCCTGCGCATACTCATGCTTCGCCTGTTGATGTTGTGGAAAAGATTCAAGCAGTTGTTCCAATATAGGAAGTGCTTTGTGCCACTGACGGCTTTCTACATAATAAAAAGCTGTCTCCTGATAAATCAACAGCTCATCTTCATCCTCCAAATCCCATTCTGCGTTTTCTTCCTCTTCACTTTCTTCAAAAGAAATCAATTCCAGTAAATCCTTCGCTTCTTCCACGAAATCACCTTCAGGATCTTCTTTCAAATACTGGTTTGCGTATTTTCTCGCGTCATCCATGAGACCTAAATGCGCATAGTTGTTTGCCAGCAGATAATAACAATCTACGTAAACGTCTTTGGCGTTCATCAATACATCCGTCAACAGTTGGTTCGCTTCATGATAGGCACCGATCTCAGTATATACGACCGAAAGCTGGCATTTGAATACGGGATCTTTCGGATTTTTGCCAATTGCGATTTTCAGCCACTTTGTCGCTGCGTCAAATTTCCTTCTTTGAAAAGCTTTGACTCCCCGGACAAAATAAAAATCGCCTTCCGGGACAAAAGGGATTATCTTCTGGTTTTTTGTCGGATTTGTTTTGCTTTGCGATTGCTGCATAGTATGTTTACCCCATTTATTTCGTGCGTTTCTTGATTTCTGTTGACAAGTATAACATAGATTACAATCATTTTATACAGTATAATGCTGGATGTTTCGCATTGGGCTTTTAAACAGCAGCATACCCCGACCAAGGCCGTCATCCAGCCAAAACAAAGCCCCAAGAGATTTACTGCTTGCTGCAGTATTCTTGGAGCTTTGTTATCCATTACATCAGTCTACCGGATGTGTTGCTTCATAAAGCAGAGTATCCAGTTCTTCCGTATATTCTTTCAATTGTGCATCACTATATTTCAAGGCTTTTGCCATATAAGCAATGACAGCTTCTTTATGATCTCTCACCCACTGAATATGGAAGAACAATGCACCCGCCCGGCGAACGAAAAAGTCGACCGGCTTATATACAAGTTCATGTTCCAAGCCGTACAATAGCTGAGCGAACACGACAGGATCGATACCTTCCGTATCGGCCTCTTTTTGTTTTTCTTGATAATACGCATAGATCGCATCAATGTTTGAACCATATTTTTGTACAAGATGGGCAGCAGTAGCCTCTTCAATGCCAAGTTTTGCGCCTTCTTGTATCTTTTGTTCTTTGAAGGAGATGAACCCTTTGGAACCGCCGACTTCTCCACCTGAAATCGGCAAATGCATTGTTTCCGAATCTTGATATAGAATCCCGCTTTCGTCTTTCAGTTGTTTCACAACCGTATCAATTGCTTGCTCAGCCATTTTTCTGTAACCAGTCAATTTACCGCCAGCCATGGAAATGAGACCTGAATCAGAAATGAAAATTTCATCTTTACGAGAGATTTCACCAGGTTTTTTACCTTCTTCTGAAATCAGCGGGCGGACACCCGACCAGCTGGACTCCATATCGTCTGCTGTCAAATTGACAGTAGGGAACATATAGTTGATCGCTTTAAGGATGTAGTCACGATCTTCTGTCGTCATTGTGGTATGCGCAATATCACCATCGTAAAAAGTATCTGTTGTCCCTACATACGTTTTATCTTCCCTAGGTATTGCAAAAACCATCCTGCCGTCCGGTGTATCAAAATAAATGGCTTGTTGCAGCGGAAAGACTGATTGTGGAAATACCAAATGAACCCCTTTTGATAATTGCAGATGCTTTCCTTTGTTGGAATTATCCAGATCACGCAGTTTGTCTACCCATGGTCCGGCAGCATTAATGATTTTTTTGGCGTGTATTTCCATTTTTTCTTTGGATATCTGGTCTTCTGCTTGCACACCGATCAGTTTACCTTGATCATCATAAAGCATGTTGGTCACCTTGATATAATTTAGCGCCAAGGCCCCTTTTTCGATTGCTTTCTTCATTACCTCTATAGTTAGACGTGCATCATCTGTCTTATATTCGACATAGTAGCCTGCGCCTTTCAACTCATCCTTTTTGATCAGTGGTTCTTTTTTCAGTGCCTGTTCCGGGCTGAGCATTGTGCGACGTTCCGATCTTTTGACACCAGCCAGAAAATCATACAGACGCAGACCAATATTTGTCGTGAAAGGGCCGAATGTACCGCCTTTGTGAAATGGCAGCATCATCCATTCTGGTGTGGTTACATGCGGACCATTTTCATACACGATTGCGCGTTCTTTCCCTACTTCAGCAACAAGTTTGATTTCAAATTGCTGCAAGTAACGCAAACCTCCATGTACGAGTTTGGTTGAACGGCTAGATGTACCAGCAGCAAAATCCTGCATTTCAAAAACAGCAACATTCAAGCCACGAGTTGCTGCATCCAATGCGATTCCAGATCCCGTAATGCCTCCTCCAATGACAAGTACATCCAATGATGTTTTTTTAATATTTTCTTTGATATTTTCACGATCAAAACTTGAAAATTCACCCATTGCCAGTCACTCCTATATTTATAATATTCATTCCCGGGCTGTGCCCATTCACGTACTTTCACCCTTTACGACTATACCCTTTTTACAGGAAAATCATGTATGGATGTATGATTCACACAGGGACGGAGCAGCTCCTCATTTACTGATTGAACGAGCAAATGCATTTCATTCACATTGAAAAGTGTAAGGTTATCGCCACCCATTTCACGTGATGAAAGGACGATTCGCATCTATTATATTGCACAAAAAAACCGCAAACATGCCAAATGCCAAGCATTCAGCTGTCGCGGTTTCTCCGTATCTCCGGCCTATGTTTATTAACTTAATTATATTTTACCACGGTATAAGGGGTTTATCAACTCATTTGTTCCACAAGTGTTTATCTGATGTGGAGACAGCTACAGCACCAGCATTCAATGCCATATCGATATGCTCGGCACTTTTGATCAAGCCGCCTGCAATGACTGGTAAACCAGTCTGATCATGAATATGCTCGATCATACTTGGAATCAAACCCGGTAAAACCTCCACACAATCCGGCTTAAGTTTTTTCGCGAGACTAACATTATGCTCTAATGCGAGACTATCCAACAAAAAAATGCGCTGTATGGTGAGCAAACCATGTTTTTTTGCAAGATTGATGACATTGCCTCTGGTGGATAGGATACCGTCCGGCTTCACTTCCCGTATCAGGAATTCCATTGCATACTCATCTGTCTTCAGTCCCTGAATCAAATCCACATGCAACAAAACTGTTTTCGCAGTGCGTCTGGCATAGGTGACAAGACTCTTAAGCTGCGAAATCCTGGTTTCTAGCAGGACAATGGTCTCCTGCTTTGTCTGCAAGGCATCTTCAAAATCTTTCATACGCCTGACTGCAGGCAGAACACCTCTTGGAATTTCCATCTCAGCATCTTTCCTTTCATGGTTTCCGCTCCTGGCGACGTGCTTCCATCTCTTTGGCAGTATAAATGATGCGCATCGGGTTACCCCCTGCAAAAGCGCCTGGCGGTACATCCTTATGCACAAGCGTACCTGCTGAAATAATGGCATTATCACCGATCGTTACACCGGGAAGCACGGTTGAATTCGCTCCAATCATGACTCGATCCCCGATACGAACTTCACCAAGCCGGTATTCTCCTATCAAATATTCATGCGCCAGCAGGGTCGTATCGTAGCCAATAATAGAATTATTTCCAACAGTTATTTTCTCTGGAAACATCACATCCGGGACAACCATCAGCGCAAACGCTGTTTGTTCACCGACATGCATCCCGAGAAATGTACGGTACATCCAGTTTTTCACGCTAAAAAAAGGTGTGATTCTCGCCATTTGTATGACGATGAAATTCCTGGCCACTTTCCAAAAAGAAACAGTATGGTACACTTTCCACAAGGAATTGGCGTGATCGACAGGGTATCTATCTGTTTTTCGCATAACAGCACCCTGTGATATCCAGTAAATCCGCCATAGAATGCAGCATGTAATCCGGTTTGAATGTCTGAAGAAACGCCTCTCCTTTATGTGACCAGGCGACAGCGGCAGTAGCAACAGCAGCATTTTTTCCTGCTTCGATATCATGATAGTTATCGCCGACCATCAGGGCATGTTCCGCAGAGCTGTCA
This sequence comes from Tigheibacillus halophilus, assembly GCF_042683165.1. Lineage (NCBI taxonomy): Bacteria > Bacillati > Bacillota > Bacilli > Caryophanales > Bacillaceae > Tigheibacillus > Tigheibacillus halophilus. Next base: position 164,969 of record NZ_JBHUIZ010000003.1, on the reverse strand, counting down.
AGAAGGCCAAGTGCTTTATGGATCGGTTCAGGATGCGGTTTTGCATGCGTTACTTCATCTAATGTGATAATAGCATCAAACATTCCGTCAAGACCGACCAGGTTCAATCCCTTATGGACACTTTCCCTGGCCTTTGTTGAGACAATGGCTGTTTTGATGCCGGCATCTTTCAATTTCCTGATTGTCTCTATGACTTCCGGAAAAGCAGTAACATACCTATCATGAAAATGCAGATTATGGCGCTTGTATGCCGCAATCATTTCCTCGGCCTTTTCTTCACTAATCGCACGGAACGTATCGAGCAAAGGCGGGCCATTAAAAGCCCTTATTTCTTCATCGCTGAAACGCTGGCCATACTGCTTGAATGTGTATAGAAAGGATTGATTGATCAATTCATTTGTATCGATCAATGTCCCATCCAAATCGAATAGTATCGTATCTATTTTCATGGAGTGGCTCCCCTCGTTATTTTATGAATTCCCAGTTCTTTTTCCTAATAGACTTATTTCTTTAAAACTTTTTCACCGTTGTAGCGTTCGTCCGCGAGCCCGGAAAATTTGCGGTAAATCATTAAAATGGCCGCCCCTAGAATCAACACGATAGAAATCACTTGCGCAGTACGCAGCGAGCCAATGATATACAAACTGTCCGTGCGCAGCCCTTCGATAAAGAATCTGCCGATGGAATATGCGATCAAGTAACTTAAAAACACGACGCCCTTCAATGGATTCTTTCTTCGAAGAACCAATAAGAAGATGAGTACAAGCAAATCCCATATAGATTCATATAAAAAGGTAGGGTAGTACATGATACCGTCGATACACATTTGATTCATAATGAAGTCAGGGACAAATTGATGAAAATGTGTATACGCATATTCAGTCATCGCCCCTCCATGGGCTTCCTGGTTCATGAAATTTCCCCAGCGGCCGATGGCTTGTCCCAATATGAGGCTTGGCGCAGCGATATCTGCCAGTTTCCAAAAAGAAACTTTTTTTGCTTTGGCATAGATAATTGCCGTCAGGACAGCCCCAATTAAAGCCCCATGAATAGCGATACCGCCTTCCCAAATAGCAAATGGCTTCCACCAAGGTCCGCTTGTATACTGTTTCCATTCGAATATGACATAATAAATTCTTGCACAAATGATGGCAATCGGAATAGCAAAAACGACTAAATCGACCATCAAATCTTTCTGCATGCCAAGCCGATTTGCTTCTCTCGTGGCCAGCAGCAGCCCTAAGAACGCGCCTGCGGCGATAATGACACCGTACCAATAAATCGGCAGTGATCCAATTTGTAAAAAAACACGGCTGTATGTCGGTGCGTCACAATACATCAAAACACTCCCATCTTATTCCGTTTCATCTTTTCCCTGTTCAATCATTGTGGTCAATCGCTGTGAAAATTCCTCAGCTGCATTGACGCCCATTTTTTTCATGCGAAAGTTCATTGCAGCCACTTCGACGATGACAGCCAGGTTTCTGCCTGGTCTGACAGGAATGGTTGCCATCGGGAGACTGACATCCATGATTTTCAATGTCTGTTCATCAAGGCCCAGACGATCATATTGTTTTTTTTCATCCCATATCTCCAAATTGACGATAAAAGAGATTTTTTTATAATTTCTGATAGCCCCTACACCGAATAACTTCATGACGTTAATGATCCCAAGACCACGAATTTCCAGCAAGTGTTCGATCAATTCGGGGGAGTTCCCTATCAATGTATCATAATCTTCCTGACGAATCTCTACACTGTCATCTGCAACCAGCCGATGTCCCCTTTTTACTAATTCCAATGCCGTTTCGCTTTTGCCGACCCCGGATTGGCCGGTAATGAGAACTCCCACCCCGTAAATATCTACCAGCACGCCATGGATAGCAGTAGAGGGAGCGAATTTCAACTCTAAATAATTTGTCAGCCGACTAATAACCCTCGTTGTTTTTCTTGGGGAATGCAAGATGGGGACACCAGAATCGTTTGCGGCTTCAATCATGGTTTGTGGAATGTCCATGCCTCTGGAAATGACAATCCCCGGGGTTACATCTGTACATAGACGTTTCGCCCGATCCCACTGTTCTTCTTCTGATAAATCCAGAAAATAGGCCATTTCTGTCTTTCCAATCAATTGCAGCCTTTCAGCTGGATAATATTTGAAATAACCTGTCATTTCAATTCCCGGACGTGAGATATCACTCGTTGTAATTTCTCTATGTACACCATCTTTTCCAGCAACAAGCGTCAAATTGAATTGTCCAAGCAAATCCTGTGTGCGTACGACCATTGTCATATGGAGCACCTCCATTATTCCTAACTGTTTTACATTGTAGCATATTTCAGCAAACGGTAGAATCATTCATATACTATCCGAAACAAATAAATCAGGCTGTTACTTTCTCCTCTTTGGAAGACTTCCTGCGAATAGAGGGCCTCAGGTGCCAATAAATCTTACGCAAAGCGTGAAAATTCCGCTTTCCCAAGAAAAAACGCAGGCGTAACGCCTACGTTCTCATCGTATCTCTTATCAGTTTGTTTAAGAATAAGTTGAGGAGTGAAATGACCAATGCAGCTATCACCGCTGTGCCAAACCCATCAATTTCAAACGCTGGTTTCATAATGGATTGGGTGATCATCAATGTGATAGCATTGATAATAAACAAGAACAGTCCCATCGTCAGCACTGTAATCGGCAGCGTCAATATAATTAAAATCGGTTTGACTATGACGTTCAATATCGCCAAAATGATACTGGCAACAATCGCTGTGGAAAATCCATCCAAATGGAAGTTGCTGAAAATTTGGGCGGCTACCAGCAAAGCAACTGCATTTAATACAATGGACAATATTCCTCTTAAAAGCATATCTTTTCCTCCCGTCATCTTCGGGTCTTAATCCGTATAGCATACAGCATACCATTCAGGCTATTCCTGTTCAATCATCCTGCAAGGATGGGAATCAATATCTGCTGAACCCTAAACAAGGCACTATTGAAGCGCAATGATGCTTCCTTCTTAAAACGGTAACAGGAACACAGTAAGGATCGCACCAGCCACGACTAGAATAACATTCAGCCCGAGCATGCCCAATCCAATCGCTACAACCCCTCCAATAATCCCGACCAAGGGAGTTCCTTCCTTGACATACAAGATACCTGGAAAGATAAGCGCACCCAGTGCAGCAAAAGGGATGGCATTCAGCCAGCGATTGACCCAACCGCGAAATTGCAGTTTCTCGACTACAAATGCAGGAATGACTCGAGGAATCATGGTCACTGCTGCCATACCGATAATAATTGCCAGAATCATGCGTCATCCTCCTTCAACAAGAACACACCACTAGCGCCCCCAATGACGGTACCAAGCACAATCGCCCAGCCGGAGCTCATATGAATACCTTCCAAACATATAACATTGATCAGCATGGCCATCAAAGCGATCAAAGCCAGCCGCCACTGTTTCTTCACAGCGGGCACAAGCAAGCCAATAAACATGGCATAAAGTGCTATACCCATGCTTTGACTGAGCCTTTCCGGAATTATTTCACCAAGGATACCTCCTAAGAAAGAACCCCCAATCCATGCAATGTATGCTGTTAAAAATAAGATGACATAAAACAAGCTCCCTTGTTTTTTCGCTGCTTTTTCCGGGTGCAGCGATGATACTGCAAAAGTTTCATCCGTCAATCCTAATGCAAGCGGCGCTTTCCATTTAAGGTGCACTGGGCGCATCCGGTTCATGAAAGACAAGCTCATTACAAAGTGACGGAAATTTAAAATAAAGACAGCGATAACGATTTCAAGCATACCTGTCCCTACTGCTATCATATTGACCGCCATGAACTGACTCGCACCAGCAAAAACAAGGACACTCATTGTTGTCAACTCGAACAGGGACAATCCAGCCTGCTTCGCCAGGACGCCATATGCCACAGCAACCGGCAGGTAACCTATCATGATGGGAAAACCGACAAGGAAACCTTGACGAAACATATATGATGATTGGTTATCATGAGAACTTTTCAATTTAGCTGTTTCCACCATATATCTTTCCTTTCCATGAATTGCAACAATTATAGCGGATTTCTAATAAATAAAAAAGGCCTTTGAACGATGAAAATAGTAATTGACTTATTTTATTTCAGGGTGTATATTCGGTTTAATTATTTTCACGTCATGAAAATCAAATAATGGATATCCGAATTGCGAAGTAGATTGTTTTCTAAGCAGCAATAGAGACAAAGCGGTTGGTGAAAGCTTTGGCAGAAAATAGTTGAATTACACAATTTGTTTGAAGGATATGTCTTCTGTAAGTGGCTGTCATGTGCAACTTTGGCAGCAAGCAGGGTGGTAACGCGGAGTCAGGCTTCGTCCCTATCAAGGGATGGGGCTTTTTTTATTTGTGTTCCCCTAAACCCTAGTATCAATCAAGAAAAGGAGTGTTCTTATGTTCCCGGTAAAACCGAAGTGTAACTTATCATTTGCTGAAGCATTTATCTTTTTTATCCTATTGGTGGCAATGATCAGTTATTTCATCATTGGTACTGGATCAAACCCGCATATACCGATTTTACTTGGCATTTTTGTTCTGATTATTTTCGGGCTGATCAAGAGGATATCCTTTGCTGATTTGCAAACCGGGATGGTGGAAGGCGCCAAAACAGGCATGGGAGCTGTTTTTCTGTTTTTTTTAATTGGAATATTGATCAGCAGCTGGATTTTGAGCGGAACTATCCCAGTTCTCATCTCAACTGGCTTCTCATTCTCCAGCGGGACCGCATTTTACGCAATCGTTTTTTCTCTTACTGCTGTCATTGGTGTCTCATTGGGAAGTTCGTTAACTACTACCGCAACCATCGGGGTAGCTTTTATCGGCATTGCTCATGCAACGGATGCTTCGCTCGCAATTACTGCGGGGGCAATCGTTTCAGGCGCCTTTTTTGGTGACAAAATGTCTCCGCTGTCTGACACGACAAATCTCGCTTCAACCATTGTCCGTGTTGATTTATTCGAGCATATCAAGCATATTAGCTTAACGACTATTCCGGCATTCATCATTTCCTTTGTCGTTTATATGATCCTTTCGCCCGACACAACCATTTCGCCCGCCCAAACCGAAAGCTATCAGCATGCGTTGCAGGCAACCGGATTAATTCACTGGACTTCTTGGCTGCCATTGGGATTGTTGGTTGCATGCACGTTTTTTAAAATACCAGCTTTCATTTCACTTGGCTGTACCAGCCTTCTGGCAACAGCATTGGGACTGATACACCACAATATAAGCTGGAAAAACACTTGGGACATTTGGTTTTCTGGTTATCAAGCGGATACCGGTTTTGAACCTGTCAATGAATTGTTATCCAAAGGCGGGATTGAAAGTATGCTATTTACCATTTCACTGGTCCTCCTGGCGTTAGGATTTGGCGGGCTGCTATTCGTTACCGGAATCATACCGTCAATCCTGAAAACAATTCAGGACAAATTGAAAAGAATCCGTTCCATTATTGCAGCGACCGCAGCCACAGCGATCGGTATCAATGTACTGATCGGTGAACAATATTTGTCCATCTTGCTGACAGGGGAAACATTCAAGAGTCTTTACGAAAAAGCCGGTTTAAAAAGCAAGGCATTGTCCCGGACACTTGAGGATGCAGGCACTGTCATCAACCCGCTTGTGCCATGGAGCGTCTGCGGCGTCTTCATTGCCGATGTGCTTGGCGTATCAGTACTTTCTTATCTGCCATTCGCATTTTTCTGTCTGTTGAGTCCGATCATCACCATTATTTTTGGCGGACGTTCACCTGCGGCGAAAAATGATAAAGCTATGTAAAGAAACAACTTGGAATGGGTGAAAAGATAGCTTCTTTTGGGAAATTGCAAAAAATGCTTGAGCCTATATTTGTGCTCAAGCATTTTTTATTTTGTTTATCTATTTTGTTCGGTCAATACAATTGGTGCGCCCTTTGTTATAACAATTGTATGCTCATACTGAGCAGATCTGCCTTTATCTATTGTCCGTGCTGTCCACCCATTGTTGTCCATCTTGCTTTGCCATGTTCCCTCGTTGATCATCGGTTCGATGGTGATGACCATACCTTCTTTTAATCGCAAGCCCTTGCCAGGCTTACCAAAATGAGGAATATGCGGTTCCTCATGAAGCGTCGGCCCAATACCATGGCCTGTGAAATCACGGACTACAGAAAATCCCTCGGCTTCAGCATAAGTCTGGATGGCATGGCCGATATCACCAATACGATTACCATCTCTTGCTTGCTCAATTCCTTTATAAAGAGAATTCAGTGTTACCCCCATCAGGCGCTTGCCGTCACTATCTACGTCACCGACTCCATATGTCCAGGCAGAATCTGCGAGTCCGCCATTCACATTCACGACCATATCGATTGTGACAATGTCGCCATCTGCAAGTTTTTGTTTTCGTGGGAATCCATGGCAAATTTCATCATTGATAGAAGCACATGTGGCATATTTATAGCCGTTAAAACCTTTTTGCTCCGGTGTTGCCCCATGTTGCCTCAGAAAATCTTCCACGAATGTATCAATTTCCATAGTGGTGACACCAGGTTTGATCATCTTAGCGATTTCCTTGTGGACAAGCACGAGCAAATCGGCAGCTTTTTGCATTTCCTCAATTTCACGCTTGCTTTTTCTAGTGATCATTTGACTCTTCCTTTCAACTTTCTTAGAAAACCAAGCATCCTTCATGAATGCTATTATTGAATGTATGCAAGCAGGAAAGGGATTTTCACTTTCCTCACTGACCAAGCAGAATGCAAAGGTATCTTCCAATTTCCGGCCTGAAAGCTCTTCATTATTTTATCACATTCATTACATTTATGCAGAAATCCTGGCTTGCCTGGTTTTATTTGGGAAAGCCTTCACTTCAAAAAGTCAGAAAAAGTCCTTTGCTTGATATTTTTTTCCACTTTCCAGGTTGCTTTCATCTGTTATCAAATCGAACAAAATCTCTGCAATTTCATTCGGATTTTTCAACTGATTATTCTCCTTGTAAGCGGTGAATGTTTTGATGTCCGCAAAGTCCGCTGCTGTTTGGGTGCGAATGGTTTCCTGCATTCCAGTATCCATGATACCCGGGTTAAATGAAATGATCTTGTGCTGTGTCTGCAGTTCCTTCTGTTCCAAAGCCGCTGTTCTTACAAACATATCGACAGCAGCTTTTGCGCTGCAATAGGCGCCCCATCCAAAAATCGGACGGTCTCCTGCTCCGGATGAAACCATAGCACATGAAAAATCACTTTCACTGCGATCCGCGATTCTTAAACATTCATTTAAAAGAAGCATTGGCGCGCTTATATTGACATTGACGTGATGATTAAGGTCTTTTCCTTCGATTTTGCCAACCGGTTTGATCGGCTCAATCACTGCGGCATTATTGATCAAATACATGGTCTCAGGCTTAGAATCGGCAATTTCTTTTTCTATTTTTCCTGCCGTATCCAACAACTGCTCCATATTCGCCAAATCACATGTGAAATGTTGATATTCATAATCATTTTCTTCCGCGTATTTCTCTAATTGCCTTGAAACGGATCGCGAAATGCCAATTACCTTCTTATCTGCCTGCAAAAACAGCTTCGCCGTCGCTTCGCCCAATCCTTTGGATACACCTGTGATAATTGCTATTTCTTCCAAATTCCTTCCCCCTGAACTATATTTTTTAAATGATTTTCATTTACTGAGCAGATATCAGTCAGTTTTTATTATGTAATAACCGTATATACCCGTTTTGCGTGGTATGTATGCACTATTTTGTCAAAAGCCTCCCACATCGGAGAGGCTTGGTAAGTTGATTAATTTTCTGTGAAAGTTTCCCAGTAATAGACCAATGTTTCCATCCCTTTATCATAACTGTCTAGTGGAAAACTTTCATTTGGAGAATGCAGGCGATCCTCCGGTGTGCCAAAACCAAGCAGTACGATTGGGATATGATATAAGCCTTCAATCCATTCCACTACCGGAATCGAACCGCCCATCCGTACATACACTGTCTCTTTGCCAAAGGCTTTTGTATAGCTCTCAGCCGCTTTTTTGATCAGTGGATGATCCGGCTCTACCTTGTAGGCATTGGCAGAAAGCTTTTCTTTTTTGACAGTTACTTTAACTCCCGAAGGAGCAGCTTTGTCCACATGTGCCTTTAAAAGCTGTTGAACTTTTATTGGGTCCTGGCCTGGAACAAGCCTGCACGTAATTTTTGCTGTCGCACTGGCAGGAATGATCGTTTTCGTCCCCTCGCCCTGATAGCCGCCATACATGCCATTGACTTCAAAGGTCGGCCTCGCCATCGTATGCTCCTTTGCTGTATAACCCTTTTCTGAAGCAGTAGACGGAGCTCCGGTAGCCTGCGCATAATCTTCCCCTGCCACCGTTTCAATCAGTTTACGCTCCGCATCTGACAATGGTTCCACATCATCATAGAAGCCATCTACCGTCACAACTTCATCCATATTTTTCATGGATGCTAGTATATGCGCCAGTGCCATATTCGGATTGCGGATTGCACCACCGTACATACCAGAATGAAGATCATGATCAGGACCGTCCACTCTGATTTCTATGCCTGTGAAGCCTTTAAGTCCATAGAGGATGGTCGGTTGATTTTTGGCAACCATCCCCGAGTCAGAAATAACCGCAAAATCCGCTTCAAAAATATCCTTTTTATCATACAGCGTTTGGTATAGATGTTCACTGCCGATTTCTTCTTCTCCTTCAATGCAAACTTTGACATTGACAGGAATTTTACCTTTGGTTTTCATATATGCTTCAAAAACAGCTAGCTGCATGAAAACCTGTCCTTTGTCATCACTTGACCCTCTCGCATACAGACGTCCATCGCGAACCTCTGGGCTGAACGGATCACTTTTCCATTCCTCTATCGGATCGACTGGCTGAACATCATAATGACCATAAAACAATACGGTAGGAGCATTCTTTCCCGCTTGATTGTACTCCGCAAAAACGAGGGGATGTCCCGGGGTTTCAATGATTTCCATTTGGTCGAATCCAATATTTTCTAAGTAAGCATATAAAAAATCGGCAGCCTGCCGCACATCACTTTTATGTAGGCTGTCAGTACTGATGCTTTGAATAGCCAAAAACTCCTTTAGTTTATTCAAAAGACGATCACGATTTTCCGTTAAATAGTTCAATACTTGATCACTCATTAAAGCACCTCCATTTTTTTCATTTTAACATATTTTTATATTCATTCACTTTAGGTGAACATTGCTAATTATCTGGTAAATTATAGCGTAAATTTAGTCATTTTTGGACCTAAGGAGACAATCCCGTTATGACAACATAACGGGATACATCTCTTTTATTTATTTTTCGGAAGCAAAAACTTCCTGCCATTCATTTCGATGCTGCAACATTTCTTCAGCAATTTCTTTCGCGCCCTCCAGGCTGTGGCTTGCTGCCCATCCGCACTGGACTTCATTGCATGCGGGAACCTCCTTCGCTTTCAGCACATCCTGAAGCGTTTTTTCAATGGCGTTCAGTACGTCATCATAATGATCATGATTGATCAATGACAAGTAAAAACCTGTTTGACAGCCCATCGGCCCGATATCCAATACCGAATTCATATGGTTTCGGATATTTTCTGCCATCAAATGCTCCAATGAATGTAATCCAGGCATTTCCATGTGAGCCTTATTCGGCTGTTTGAAACGTATATCATATTTATATACTTTATCCCCGTGCTCGCCTTCTGTGACTCCCACCAGTCGTACATATGGCGCCTTCACTTTTGTATGATCCAAATTGAAGCTTTCCACGTTCATTTTTTCAGGCAAGATGATTCCTCCTCCTTCTCCATATGCCATCATTGTACCAAAAGCTGATAGTAGTGTGAAGCATAGAGAAGCGTGAAGACCCGGCCATATACTGAAAAAATAGCTATGTTACTTCCAACTGATAGGAAATATTGAATACGCTAATAAAAAATGATATAGATTCAGTGATCAGTCCACGCTAACGCCAAGAAATGAAAATTTTAAATTTGAAATTAATTTACAGAACCGGCTTGTGTGATAAAAGTAAAAAAAAACCTGGCTCTGTTTTACAGACCCAGGCTGTTCCCTCGCTAATTATCTGTTTTGCGGGAAAATGCGTTCAATCATATTGCCCAGTTGATCAAACATTCCGCGTACAGGCTTTCCATTGTTTGTATCGGTAGCATAGTTGTTAGTCAAATTGAAAAAATCAGGGTTTGTTGAAACATAAACATTATCGATGTCATGGTCTACACCTTTAACGATATCAGCAATTTCCTTTTTCACATCATCAGTCAGTTCATGCCCCGTATCCGTTGCATTTCCCAACCTGTTATTATTGTTAGTACCATTGTTCATTGTACCATTATTGCCGTTATCGTTATTGTTATTCGTGTCCAACTGTGCAGCAACATAAGCATTGTTGTCAGTAGTCAACACGTAAGCACGCTTGATGCCAGGAACGCGATCTGTAATACGGTCAGCAGCTTCCTTGGCTACACGATAATGGCTATTTTTCCCATGACGATCGTTTCGCGTATAATTCTCATCATTGATACGATCATTGTCACGGAAACGATCATTTGCTTCATTTTGTAACCCATCCATACGATCCCTTGTATTGTTGCGATCTGTACGGTAATGATCGTTATTATTGTAGCGGGTCGGTTCTGTATTCGTCTTGTTTTTACCCGTATTATCATTATTCCCATTCGTATTACATGCAGCCAATGCTACCAGTAGCACAGCAAGTATAGCGAACAGTTTCCACTTGAATTTCATTACTTTATTCCTCCTTTTCAATTTGATTTTAGTTTGGATTGCGCGATGGAAATTATACGATTGAGGCTGTATCCTTTTTTTGGCATGCTCACCATTTTTGTGCGGGAAAATATATTATAATGCGGGGACAATAAACAGAAGGGTTCCTCATTCAGGGACCGCAGCTGCAGCATGTATCCCTTGAAATGAAGGAGGGGGAAATGGATGGATCAGATGGACTATGATAAAGCACTTTACTATATGTTGTGGGGGCAATGGGATGATTTGCTTGTTTTGATGGTAAGAACGAAAGATGATTTGCTTTCCAAAAAAATCCAGCATTTCCTGCACGCATTTCACTATGCAGGAGATGAAACAAAGGTGATTCAGTCACATGATAACCTTTTATATTATTTGGATCACGCCATGAAATATGATTCTGAGGAAGCTCTCTTGCATTTGTAGAAAAACACCTTAAGGGAAGGCTGGGAGCAGCCTTCCCTTTTTTCATCGGTGGCCATGATGGTTGCCATGGACAGGACCATGGGTTTTTTTCATTTGCCGATAGTGTTCCCGTCCTGTTTTGTTAGCAGGACCTGTTTTGTGTTTCTGTTTACGATGTACTTTAGGATCATTATGATATTTATGATGTCCCCTGATATGTTTGTGGTTAGCGGGGGCCTTTGGTATATGTTTTAGCTGCTTTTTGGCAGCATGACTTCGATCCGGCTTTTTTTGCTGTTTTGCCGGATTTTGCTGGAGCTGGTCATTATTTTTTACATGCTGAGATTGATTTTGCTGGTGTTTGGAGGCAGCATGTTTCGTCTGGATCGGTTTATTCTCGGTTGTTTTATTACCGCTCTTGATTTTATTCTTTTTTTCAACTTCATCTGTGTCTTGTTTGGGTACTGATTTTTTTTTGCTGGTTGTGGATGTTTGCTGCGTTTTGACCTTTTCCTTATGTTGATCCGGTTGTTTATATATATGATGAATAATTGCTCTTTCTTTTTCAGTAATGTGCACTTTCGTTTCTTTCTCAGCAGTGTTTGCATCCGGTTCCAGTGTTTGCTCAGCAACCATTTTATTCATAGAAACATGTTTTTCCTCTGCTTTTTCTCTCAGATGATCAGGTATGGTGATTGCCGCAATTTGCCAACCGTTGTCAGAGTTGAGCAAATTAGAAATACGTTCTGCCACTTCAATCTTCCCCGATTTTTGGTTGACACCGATAAGCATCTGCTTGCCATTTTTAATCAAATGCTGTTCCTCACTGCTTGCCATAATTATTCTGAGGCCGTCAGTAAGTTTTTGTCCCTTTAATTCTTTCATTTGATGTATCAGTTTTTTTGCATCAGCATTCAGAGGCTTGATGGAACGAATTTTCATATCGCCATTGACTGTCAGTTCCAAGCTTGGATTGATATCAACATTGACATAGGCATATGTTTTCGTCGCATCACTAAGAAAATAAACCGGAAAAAGCAATACTACGAGCATACAGGCGATTACCAGCAGCCCTGCTTTTTTCTTTTTTTGCATTAGCATATTTATAATATTTTTTTCCGGACGTAACGGCTGGTAGGCAATCTCCGCCCCGACATCCGCACCTGATACGGGAACAGCTTTTTCAAACATGCCTTCAGTCGTCAAGACAATCAAATATTTTCGATGCTGTTCCATAACGATGCCCTTACTCATGTCCTACCCCTTTCAAATAATCTTGCAGATAAACATAATTATTTTCAAGCACGATAAAAATTGCCAGGATATACTTCCTGTTGCGTTCCAGGGTTTTCTTGCTGACATCAACGACCTTCACCATCTCCTTGATGGGCAGCTTTCTTTTTTTCATGACGAAATCATGGAATTCCGGTTCACGATGCAGCATTCGAGCAATTTTTATGGCTGATTCACGTGCATCCCTGTGCTTCGGGGAAACCTCAACCAATTCAGCAAGCGTCAGCTTATACTCTTTCAATTTTTGTTTAAAATCATCGATTTCCTGCCTGCGCTGCCAAGCTTCCTGCTCCAGCTGGTATTGTTCTCTCACCTTCGCTATTTCCATAGGATTTTCCATTTGATCTTCATCATAGCTCTCATCCAAAGAAACCGCTTCCGGGCCTTTTTTTGTATATCGGATATAGTCGATGACTTTTCGTGAGATCACCAGCTTGGCAAATGTCAAAAAAGAACTCCCGCGGTCTGGACGGTAAGTTTGAATCGCATTATGAAAAGCGAACAATCCAACACTGAATTCATCATCTCTGCTTGTATCGATGTACCGTTTGCATACCTCTGAAACACATTTAGCAATAAAAGGTTGGTACGTTTTCAGCAGTTCATTCATCAACTGCTCGTCCCCTTGCTGCGCCTTTATAATCTTATCCTCTAAAGGCATCTTACGTAAAGGCTTATGCAACAACAACTGGAACACCTCCAGCCTTTATAATTTTCGTTATATTAATATCGTTTGTGGGTGTATGATCATTATTATATCGTTTCAAATTTCGTTTCATTATTTTATGGTTAATTGCTATATTTGTTATCATTAAGTCTTCCACCATCTTTTTCTGTTTCTGAGAAGATACTATCCTATAGTACCCCAGCACGATACATAGTGCCATCTCAAAACAATTACAGTTTATTTAAAAGTTGATGAAAATACCTTTAAATGCCATCAGTCTTTTTTTCCAGTTAGTGCTTTTCAGCATAGCGATCCCAATCCTTCTATAGTGGCACACATGAAAAGAGCCAAAACGTCCATTTGAATTAAGGACATTTTGGCCTTTTGATTTGGAGATTTGCTTTTTACACCGAATTTCTTCCTGTTAATCTGAAGCCGGTTTTCAATTGCCATCTGCAAAGTCTACGAACAGGACCATCATTGTTTGATACGCAATTCTTACAACATCACATTGGATAGCCGCTTTAAATAATACATTACGCGTAACAAACACGCATTCAGGAAGAGCCGTTTTAAAACAATAATGAAAGCCCATCTGTCCCTGACAGCCAGCTGCACATGCCAATATAAGCAAAAAACAAAACTAGTGAAGAAAAAATGACCACATAACAAATAATTACATCTTTCCAGTGGGTATTCTTTGGATTTTTCATTTAAATTTTCTCCTTTTCTCTGAACTAGATGCACCTTGGTGAAGTTGCTTCTTGAACAGGAATCAGGAGAGATAATCCGACTGGTATTTTCTCGCGGACAGAAACCCCGTTGTATCTATTGGAGGCACATTAGGTACATAGCCCCGTGTAGAATCAAAGTCTGCTTTTCTTATGCCGCTCCAAACTGCCCGGGGAGGAAAGTGTAAGAGATCAGGCTGGTGGGCCGGTAAATTGGAATGAGCGTTCATTTGAATGGCGTTTGTAACAATCCCGCCATGATAAGCTGAAACAGACGGGTTGTCATATATATCCATTTCCTGGGAAATATTTACCTGTTGCATCTGTCCAATCGCCAGGAAAGAAAACAGGATAGCAAACAATAGGTTACGCTTCAAATTTCCCACCACAATTCCTCCATTCTTCAACATCCACCAGTTACAAGCATTTTATCATGACGGTTAGCATTTTTGAATATCGTTTTGGAAAAATGACTGTCTATTCCCTTGCTTTTATGGTTTTGCTTTCTTTCATCTCAAAAGGATGCTCCCATCAGGAACATCCTTCTATGCAATGCATATTATAAAAAAATTTTAAACAGCCTGTCGGGAACTCCCCTGCTGCATTTGATACATTTGATAATAGATCCCTTTCTCACTAATAAGTTTTTCGTGGTTTCCTTCTTCCATCAGACTGCCTTGTTCCAGCACAAAGATTTGGTCGGCCTGCTGGATAGTCGACAGCCTGTGTGCAATCACAAGTGTTGTTCTGCCTTTTTTCAAGATTTCCAATGCCTGCTGTATAATACTTTCTGTTTCCGTATCAATATTAGCAGTTGCCTCATCCAGAATCAGGATTGCTGGATTGAAAGCGAGTGCTCTAGCAAAAGAAATGAGTTGTCTTTCCCCTAAAGAAAAAGTTGTTCCGCCCTCAGTCACTTCTTCATCATACTCATCCGGCATTTTTTCAATGAAGCGATCTGCTCCGACTGCTTTCAATGCCCGAATAGCAGATTCTCTCGTGATTGCAGGGTCATTCATCGTGACATTGGATAAAATCGTCCCACTAAATAAAAACGGATCTTGAAGTACAATACCCATATAACTGCGCACCTGCTGACGTGACCAATCGGTCGTTTTCACGCCATCTATGGTGATATCTCCCTTTTGTGGATCATAAAATCGGAACAATAAATTCATGATGGAGCTTTTCCCTGAACCTGTATGTCCGACGAACGCCGCAGTTTGACCAGCCTTCACTTCAAAGGAAATGTTTTTGAGCACATAATCTTTTTCATTATATGCAAAAGAAACATTGTCAAAACGTATATTTCCTTGATATCGGCTAACATTTTCTGTTTTTACATTTTCTCCTTCATGGTCCAGCAATTCGAATACACGCCCGCCAGCGACACGTGCTTGTTCAATCAACGGCAGCTGGTTAACGATATTTTCCACCGGTTCAAACAACCTTGTCAGATAATCGACAAAGGCATATAGCATTCCAATGGAAAGAACGCCTTCCAAATGAAGGGATGATGAGCCAAAATACCAAATAAAGAGCACAAACGCCAAATTGCGAAATACTGTGACTAGATTGTATGAAGTCAATGCACTTAATCGGACCAATTTTCGCTGGTAGGTGAAGTTCCGTTCGTTCAAAACTTCGAAATCTCCCTTGGTTTTATTTTCCATTCGAAATGCTTGTATGATCGGCATTCCCTGTATCGCTTCATTGATATTGGCGTTAATAGCACTGATCGTGGAGCGGATTACTTTATTGTATTTCGAACCAAAATATTTGTATACCTTCATCCAGCAATAAATCAGTGGAATGACCACCAGACAGATGGCTGCCAATTTTACGTCCAGGATGAATAATGCAATCATGACACCACCCATATAAATGATGCTCGTGACAATGATCGACAACACGCGCTCATATAAATCACGGATTGCCTCTGTGTCATTTGTTACTCTGGCCACAATTTTACCAGCGGGCTGATTCACATAATAATCGATCGGGATTCGCTGTGTATGTGCAAAAATATCTTTACGCATTTTGCGTACGATTTGATTGGAGGTTTTTTGCAGCAAATATGTTTGGCTGAACTGGAAAAATCCCGCGATAATCAATAACAATACATATAAACCCAATAAATAGATGATTGGCCGCTGTTCAGGTTTGAAAAAAGTGTATAATTCATCTAATGCCAGTTTTTGGGCTGCATAGCTGTTTGTCGCAGAAGATGTTTTTATCTGCAATTCACCGTTTTTGAATTGTCTGTTACCCGTGAGTGGCACTGAACCGTCCACCAGAAAATAATCTTTCCCGACCATCAGTATTGTATTTTTTCCAAATACTTTCTCTTGATCCTTCATCCGGTCTGCCCGTTTATAGAAGTTATCGTGAAATGAAACGGTGTAATGATCGTCCCCCTTTGCAACCAGATTCCACGTTCCTTCAATACCTACAATATGTTCATCGATCATTTTCTTGGCGATGAGCGGACCTGCCAATTCCAATGCTGTAGCGATAACCAGGCAAACGATACCAATAAGGATTCCTTTTTTAAATTGCATAGCATATTGCAACAATCTTTTTTCAGTTGTCTTTTTATTCATGATTTCACCTCGCCCTCATCAAGCTGTTGCATATCGTATTGCGCTTTGTACCAGCCATTTTGTGCGATCAATTCACTATGCGTACCCCTCTCGAGGATTTGCCCCTCATTCAAAACGATAATCTGGTCCGCATGCATAACCGCTGACATACGATGTGCAGCAATAAATGTCGTTTTATTGATTCTTTCACGTCGTAAATGTTGGATGATTTTCGCTTCTGTTTTGCCATCCACTGCGGACATAGCATCATCCAAAATAAGAATCTCTGGTTTCTTAATGAATGCCCGAGCCAGTGCAACCCGCTGCTTTTGCCCGCCTGACAATGTCACGCCGCTTTCGCCTACTTGCGTATCTAATCCATTTGGAAGTTGCTTAATATCATCTAGAAAATGAGCCAGTTCCATCACACGATAAATTTCTTGATCGCTCGCATCCGGTTTACCGAATTGGATATTTTCCCGAATTGTTTTGGAAAACATGATTTGATCTTGTGGAACATAGCCAATCCATCCCCTAAGCTGAGCAATGTCTATTCTTTCCATTTCAACACCGTCATAAGATACACTTCCCTCAATGCCAGGAAATTGGCGTAGCATCAATTTGAAAAGCGTTGTTTTGCCCGCTCCAGTTTTTCCAACGATACCGATCGTTTCCCCTTTGTTCACATGCAGGTTGAACCCTTGGAGTTGTTTGATATTGGAAGCCGGGTACTGAAAATTAACTTCATTGAAATCGATGCTGCTAAGCTCTTCTACCAGTTTGGGAGATTTTGCATTCTTGACATCGGCTTCATAATCCAGTACCTCATTCACACGATCTAACGAGGCATTCCCTCGCTGAAGGATATTGATCAGCTCACCAACTGCGAACATTGGCCAGATTAGCATCCCTAAATACACATTGAATGTCACCAGATCACCAAGAGTGATCGCATTTTCAAATACGAGCATGGCTCCATACCCGAGTCCGACTGTATAAGAGAGGCCAACAAGAATTTTCATCGTCGGCTCAAAGAGGGCATCAATTTTCACAACCTCGATATTTTTATCGTAAACATCTCTCGTCATATCATCGAAACGCTGTTCATCCTGTTTTTCCTGCACAAAAGCCCTAATGACACGAACACCTCGGATAGATTCCAGTACGCTATTATTCATATCACCAAATGCGGTTTGAGCCTTCATGAATCTCGCATGGATTGCCGCTCCGTATTTACTCATCACTACCGCCATCACCGGCAGCGGAATCAATGCCGCAACCGTCAGCTTCCAACTGATGGTGAAGCCCATCACCCCGACAATCATCAGCATGAACATGCTAGAATCAACTAATGTCAGTACCCCAAAGCCAGCCGTAAGCGATATCGCTTTTAAATCATTCGTACTTCTTGCCATCAAGTCACCCGTCCTGTACTTTCCAAAAAATGTCGGTGACATGTTCAAAAAATGCCCCATTAAGCGGCTTCTCGTCCAGCGCTCTAAAATTGCTGCTCCACTGAACAATGTATAATCCCATAAAAACGAAATCGTATAGTGGATAAATGCCAGCAGCAAATAACCGACTACCAGGATAAGCAATAATTTTTTCGTCAATGTCTCATACTGGATTTGGTCAATAGCGAATCCAACCAGCTTTGGCGGAATCAGACCAAGCGCACTTGCACACATTAAAGCGATGATTGCAAAAATATAGCGCTTCCAGTAATGTTTGAAAAACCAATCCAGCTTTTTAAATACCTGAAACAATGTAAACACCTTCTTTTCTCTCTCTACCGATTTCCAATATTTTCATGTCCTTCTGCAGTTATCCTCATAAGAAACGCCATAAATGGCAGCGTCGTTGCATTGCCTGCCCTATACACATACAAAAAAGCATACGTCCATGGACGTATGCCAACAAAGGAGACCGCAATATACAACGGTTTCTTATGTATCCGCCAAAACGCCGTGACGATACGGCCTTTTGGCAGAAATCCCAGATATGTTTATCTGGCACCGCAGAAGGCCACAAGATGATTCATATGAATTTGATTCATGATACTGAACAACACATTTTTCTTTTCCATCATTGTGACCTCCCTTCCTTTTATCATTGTCATTCATTATAATATCGGAATGTTCATCCGTCAATGATTATTTTAATTCTTTCCAAATTTAATTTAACTATTTATTTGTTATGTAACTGAAACGGCGGCGCCTT